>JBOGRO010000018.1:0-35647 GCA_050749465.1 Thermoplasmata archaeon
GAACGGATGCTGCTCTCGGTGCTGGAGCCCGAGAGCTTCGAAGCGGCGCTCATCGCCGAGGTGGAGCTCGAGGAAGAGCGAACTCGGCAGATCCGTCAGTGGGACCTGGAGGTCGAGGGTGCCGCCCAGGCCGAGGCGCGCTCCCGAAGGAAATACCACGAAGTGGAGCCGGGCAACCGGCTCGTGGCGCGGGCCCTCGAGACGCAATGGGAGCAGGACCTCAAGCTCCTCGAGGAGGCCAAGGTCGCCCGCGATCGGAAGGTCGCCCACCTGCCGCCTCCGCTCACCCGAGAGGAGAAGCAGGAGCTGCGTCGCGCGGTGAACCACCTCTCCGAACTGTGGAGTTCCGGGGCGATGAGCCGGCAGGACCGCAAGGAGATCGTCCGGCTGCTGGTCCACCATGTCGAGGTGAACGCGGATCGGGACGAGGGGAGATTGGACTTCTCGGTGCATTGGAGCACGGGACAGGTGTCCCGAGATCACGTGAGGCTGCTCTCTCGCGGCGAGCACGTGCGTCGGATCCGGGACGCCGATCTCGGCATCATCCGAAGGATGTCGGCCGACTACAGCGACCGGGAGATCGCCATCATCCTGGTCCGGGCGGGTCGGACGCCCGAGCACGGACCGAAGTGGACTGCGCGTCGGGTCAAGGCCATCCGACTGCAACACGGATGGACCAAGGCTCGCACCGGGGGCAAGACGCTCAACCTCGCCGAGGCAGCCCAAGCTCTCGGAATGGAATGGGAGAAGTTGAAACGAGCGATCATGAAGGGGAAGATCCGCGGTCGTCAGGCATATCCATGCGCGAGGTGGATGATCCCTCGCGAGGAGATTCGGCGTCTTCGGGGTCGGGCAGGGCATATTTGCTGAGGTCAACGGAAGGGATGAGGAGAGGGAGGTTGGACAGCGAAATGGGTGCGACGAAGCTATCTCGTTCCTCTTCGACCAGATGAGGTCGGCCCGGAGGTACCATCCCCGCTGTCGGAGCTCGAAGGCGACTTTCCACGGGATCCCCACGAGGTCCTTCTCCTTCAGGTTCGGTAGTCGCTTGTCGATCGACCCGGCCTGCTCGGCGCCGGTACGGTCCCGGATCGCGAGGGTCGACGTCTTCCAGCGTTTCGTTCCCGTGAGTCCCGCGGGATGCGTGCAGTACGTGTCGCCGAGGTTCAGCCACAGGGTGCCGTCCGATCGGAGGACTCGCCAGACGGCGTCGAAGACGTCGGCGAGGTGACTCACATAGAGCTCGGGAGTCGGCTCGAGGCCGAGTTCACCCTTCCAGGCGCCGCACCGGACACAGGACGCCGAGGTCCGCGGTGACCGAGTGGCCGATGCACGGTTCAGGGTCTCGGCGACCATCGGATGCGTGGTCTGGTCGTTCCCCGAGGGGACCGTGACTGTCTCCCACGAGTGGACGCACTCGGGCGACCCTCCCCAGACCTGCGGTTCGGTGCCATACGTTCGAAGACCCCAGTAGGGGGGTGACGTGACGACACAGTGGACCGATTCCTCGGGTAGACGTCCCAGAACCTCCCGCGCGTGCCCCTCGAGGATCAGCGGAGCTCGATTGGCGGAAGTCAATGCCCGCCCTCTCGCCAACGGTCCCATCGGGCTGCGTTTCGAACCGTGCGAACTCGGCCCCGGTCGACCTCCGAAGCGCGAACGTAGGCCACGACGAACGGTCGTCGGTCGACGGCCTCATCGACGATCCTCTCGACCTCCCGACGCACCTTCCACTGGGGCTCGGTATGATCGCGAATCGTTCGAAGGATCCGGGAGAGGGCACCGTGCTCTGTGAGCAGGAGGTTCTCGAGCTCGCGCCGATTCAGCGTAGCCAGGGCGACGACGCGGGTCATTTGGTCGCCCTCGCGTCGCTGTCAGTCCTCGGAACCTCGTAGAGAGGCGCGAGCTGCTCGGTTAGCAACTCCTCGACACCTTGGGTGGGGGAGTACCGAAACACGCGGCATCCCTGCGCCTTCGCAGCCCGGACGAACGCGGCCTGGTCCCGCGTCATCGGTTCGACGGCGTTCGGCTTGACCTCCAAGAAGCAGAGGACACCCCCCTCGACCCACCAGAAGTCGGGGTAACCAGCGTGGAAGGGGGCGGCGCCGCGCGAGACGAGTTCCCTCAGTGCATCGTGCTCAGCGGCGTTCGATGGCACCCGGCGGGTGCGATCCGGGCCTGCGAGACAGCCGCGATGCGCAACGGCGCTGCTCCCCGGAAGGATCTGCAGTCCGTCGGACCTCGAGCGAGAGTCTATCCGGCCACCACACACGGGGCAGGCGGTGCTCGCGGGAGGGGATCGCATTAGACCGTGCCCTCCTTCCCGCTGGCATCAAGGACCAGATCGAGGACCTGCCTCGGTTTCATCGAGCGCAGCAGGGGGTTCTTCTCCACTCGCGGCTCGATCCACGCGAGATTCGCGCTCGCGACACCGAGGGACACGCGGTGAAGGGTGACCCGCCCCTGGGCGATCTCGGCGGCGGCGAACTCCTTCGCAAGGCTCAGGATCGCGTTCTCCCGGGCCCACTCTTCGATGCGGGCGTTCTCCTCGACTTTCGCCTCTTCCAGGAGCCGGGCCTCGTCCGTCTCCAGCTGAGCGACCCGCTCTCTGGCCTGGTGCAGCTCCTCCCGTGTCCGGACGAGGCTCGCCCCTCCCTGGAGGCGATCCAAGCTGTCCCTCAGGACACGGCTCAGGACGTACCCGTGCGATCGGGCCCACCGGACTTGGCTCGCGGGAAGCGTGACCGAAACCGTCACGCTGAGCCCGACCCGCTCCCACTCCTTCTCCGGGCCGTGGGCGATCTGGGCCTTCAACCCGGATTCAACCCGGGTTGGAGAGGGGTCTTCGGGGGTCAAAGCGACCCCTCCCTTTGACGTGAACCCGGGTTGGAACCCGGGTTCGTAGACACGGTTTCAACCCGGGTTGGGGCAGGGGATCGAACGGCCTTCTGACGAGGCGGTCCGTTCGATCGGGCGGACGGCACAGACGGGCGGGGAGGGACGGACGGACGTACGGACGGGCCGACCCGGGACGGGACGGGACGGGACGACGGGACAGGCACGAAGGGGGCAGAGAACTGGGAAGGATGCATGCGGTCAGTCCCCTCGAAGGCGCTTCCGGGTGGGCGGGATGAACGTGAACGGCTGCGAGAGCCCGTGGATCGGGCAGAAGGAGATCCGGAGGGCCTCGTTCCGTCGGATCGGCTGCCGACAGGTCGAACAGAGAACGAGGACGGGCGCCGGCTCGGACGGTGCTCCCGCCGGGGAATCCTCCTCCCCCCCGAGCCGGCCTGACGCGACTGCCCGCGGGTCTCGTGCGTGGAACCGGGGGGAGAGAGAAAATGGGGAAGGGGTTGGGCGCGGGGAATCAGATCGGAGACGGCGAACGAGCTCCGCGAAATGGCGGTCCGTGTGGTCGTGCGGGAAAACGGCCCAAACCGGGCATTTTCTCTGACGTGAGTCTGTAGACTGAGCTACAGTGGCGCGAACCGACGCCCGAAAGGGTCCGGCCTATAATGGTGACTCCTTCCCCGGGCGCGCGAGCGCATCGAGGGACTCCGTCACGTCCCGGATGAGGTCGGCGGAGTCCTCGACTCCGAGCGCAAGCCGGACGAGACCGTCGTCGATCCCGGCCTGTCGCAGCTCCTCCTCCGAAAGGTGCCGGTGCGACGTGAGGCGGGGCACGCTCGCGAGGCTCTCGACGCCACCGAGGCTCGCGGCAACGTGCACGAACCGAAGGCACCGCAGGAACCGGTCGACCGCCGCGGCACCTCCCCGGAGGGAGAGGGAAAGCACTCCGCCGCGTCCCCGCATCTGGCGGGTCGCGATCGCCTCGTCCTCGGGTCCCGCTCGGCCGGGGTAATGTACCCGCGCGACCGCGGGATGGTTCGCGACGGCAGCGGCGACGCGCGCCCCGTTCGCGTTCGCGCGCTCGACCCGAAGCGCGAGGGTCCGCAGGCTGCGGGCGAGAAGGAACGCCCCGAACGGATCGACGGTCGCGCCGAGATACGCCTTCGCGTCGATCCGTTCGATCAGCCGCTGGGCACCGACGACGGCCCCGGCGAGGAGGTCGGAGTGGCCACCGAGATACTTGGTCGCGCTTTCCACGACGAGGTCCGCGCCCAGGGCGAGCGGCGTCTGGTTGATCGGCGTCGCGAACGTGTTGTCGACGACGAGGAGCGCACCGACCCGGTCGCACTCGACGGCCCACCGCGCGATGTCGTGGACGCGCAGGAGCGGGTTCGTCGGACTCTCGAGGAGGACCACGCGGACCCCGGTCGCGAGACGTCCCTCCGGTGACTGCGCCGCGTCGTCGGAGATCGCGCGCGCGCGGACTCCGTATCGGGGCAAGAGGTCGCCGAGGAAGTCGGTGGTGCCGCCGTAGAGGCCCCCGGCCGCGACGACCTCGTCGCCCGCCTGAACGAGAGAGAGGACCGTCGCGGTGATCGCGCCCATCCCCGACCCAAAGAGACGGACCGCCTCGCCCCCCTCGAGCTGGCGGATCAGTTCGGCCGGTACCTCGACGGTCGGGTTGTCGGGCCGGGTGTAGAGGTACGTGGTCCCGCGCTCCGCCGACTCGGAATGCTCCGCGGGAAAGTGGAAGGTGCTCGTCTGGTAGATCGCCGGGACGACCGCGCCGGCGTTCCAGTCCGGACGACGTGCCCCGTGGAGAAGGCGGGTCGTGGGGCCCACCCAGGCCGGGATCGGGTCGAACGCGTACTTCCGCGACGGCGGCCGCTCGGCCGGAGGGTCGAGCGGGGTCACACCGGGCGACCCCCCGAGGGACGGGTCCGGTCTGCCCGGAGCAACGCGAGACGTGCCGGCGCCCCGATCTCGGAGAGGTAGTGGGCGACCACCGGCGGAACGAGCGGCTTCCACGCGCGGTCCCGCGCGAGGTGCTCGCGGACCGCCTCGCCCTCGAGTCGGACCCGGTCGACGAGGGTCGGGCTCTCCACCGAGTACTTTGCCTGCTCGAACAGGAGTCGGGTCAGCGGGTTGTTCGTGTAGACGCGCTCGAACGGGGGGACGAGGCTCTCCGCGTACCGCACCCACAGCGCGTGGCGCTGGATGTCCGGCAACGGGATCGCACTGACGCCATCGACCTTCGCCTCCCGTAGCGCGCGGGCGATCATCTCGAGGCGCTCGGACGCGGTGAACGGGTTCTTCCAGGTGTACGACTCCTGCGCACTGCCGACACCGAGGATCAGCTCCTCGCCGGGCCGAGCGGCGCGGACCTCCCGCACGACCCCGAGGTGGCCGAGGTGGAACGGCTGGAACCGCCCGACGAGGAGTCCCCGCACGGGACGGTCGATATCACTCGGGGCTCAAATCTTCCACGTCGTCCAGGAACTCGTCGATGTGGGGACAGCGGGCCGTGAGGTAGTGCCGGCAGTGGGAGCAGTGCTTGTCGTTCCACGCCGGCAGGAGCTGATGGTTGAACTCGTAGCACGGGCGGTTGACGAACCGTTCCTCGTCCGACTCGCCCGGCGCGACCTCCGGCGGGAACGACCGGGTCGAGAGCGGGGCGTGGATCGGGCTGCGGATCGAGCCCTTCACGACCCCGCCGGGCGTCCCGGTGGCGTGGGGGCGGCCACGGCGGGCGCGGCGGGAACCTCGTCGCCCGTGCGGCTCGTGGCGTGGACCATCGCGGCGAGCCGCTCGAGGAGCGACTCCTTCTTGGAGCCCTGGCCGACGAGGGCGTACTTGAGCACGTCACGCAGCGTGCGGACCGGGATCACCTCGACCATCCCGCGGTAGCGGGACTCGAGCACAAGGTCCTCGACATTGTCCTCGGGGATCAGGACGCGCTTGATACCGGAGTCGGCGGCCGCCTCCACCTTCGCCGTCACCCCACCGACGGGCAGGACCTGGCCCCGGACCGACAAGGAACCGGTCATCGCGACCGACTGGTCGACCGGGACCCCTTCGAGGGCGCTGATCACGGCGGTCGCGATCGAGACCGAGGCGCTGTCGCCCTCGACGCCGTCCGACGTCCCGACGAACTGAATGTGAATGTCAAAGCGAGAGATATCCTCGCCGGTGTACTTCTTGATGAGCGCACTGACGTTCTGCACCGCCTCGCGGGCGATCTCCCCGAGCTTCCCGGTCGCGACGACGACCCCGCCGTCCCGCGTCTGCGCGGGCGTCACCTCGGCCACGATCGGGAGGACGATCCCGGAGAACTCGGCCATGCCGGTCTGGGCGTTGATCGCGGCGAGGCCGTTGACGACGCCGACGGCGGCGCCCTCGACCGAGAACATCCGGTACTCCTTACGGCGCTCGATGTACCGGTCCGCGATCTGCTGCTCGAGCGAGCGGCTCGCGCGCTTCGCGCGGACGACCTGGTCGGCGTGGACGATCGGGACCGCCTCGGAGAGCGCGATGTCGCCCGCGACGCGGACGAGCCCTCCGAGCTCGCGCAGGCGGAGCGTCAGCTGGCCCGAGCGGCCCGAGCGGCGCTGGGCCTCCCGGACGACCTCGATGACCGCGGCGGTGTCGAAGTGGGGGATCTTCTTGTCCTTGAGGATCTCTTGAGCGACGAACCGGACGAGCTTCATCCGGTTCTCGTTCGTGTCCGGCATCGTCGTCTTGACGAACAGCTCGTAGCCGTACCCCCGGATCCGCGAGCGCAGCGCGGGGTGCATCGTCTGGACGGAGTCGATGTTCCCCGCGGCGACCAGGACGAAGTCGGACGGGACCGGCTCGGTCTTGACCATCGCGCCCGCGGAGCGCTCCGACTGTCCGACGATCGGGAACTTCCGCTCCTGAAGGGCGGTGAGGAGCGAGTGCTGGCTCTCGATCTTCAGCAGGTTGATCTCGTCCAGGAACAGCACGCCACCGTTCGCCCGGTGGATCGCACCGACCTCGACCCGGTCGTGGGGGGGAGTCTCGAGTCCCCCCGACTGGAACGGGTCGTGCTTCACGTCCCCGAGGAGCGCGCCGGCGTGCGCCCCGGTGGCGTCGATGAACGGCGGACGGTCGTCCGGCGCGTGGGAGACGAGCAGTTTGGCGACCCCGGAGCCCGAGTCGTTGCGCCCGCCCGAGAAGCGCACGAGGGCGTAGATGATGAAGACGATCAGAATCCCGATCAGGAGCGCCGTCAGGTTGTCCTGCACGATCACGACGTACAGCACGATCGCCATGACCGCGAGCGCGACCACGACGAACAGGATCGTCCGCTGCTCCTTCTTCTGGGCCGCCTCGAGCTTCTGGGCGGCGACGATCTCCTTGCCCTTGCCCGCGGGCACGACACGGATCTTCGGCTCGTTCGAGTCCTCGTTGTTGGGGTAAGCCAGGATGTCCTGGAGCTGCTCTTTCGGCAGGAAGTCGACCATCGCCCGGGCGAGCATCGACTTGCCGGTCCCGGGCTCGCCGATGAGCATCATGTGCCGCTTCTGGGTCGCGGCCTTCCGGGCGACCTCGACGGCTTCGTCCTGGCCGATCACCTGGTCGAGGAGGCGGGGCGGGACCTCGATCTGAGCGGTCGACTGGAACGGAAGGCGATGACCCCACTCGTCGAGGTCAGCTACCGTCGCGGCCTCGGGCGGTTGATTCGACGGTGTACCCGCGTCTTCTACCATGTTGGCGTCTCGACCCGCTCGGTCGGGGCGGTTCGCCGAGAGAACTATGGGGGAGTCTCTATAAATCACTTAGGGGAGGACGAGGTAACTCAGGCCTATTTTCTGCGCCCGGCGCCCCCGACGGAGCCTCCGAAGGGCCGCTCGTTATCTATCGACCCGGGCTCCACGGGCGGGCGCGGAACGTGACCGAGCGGCTCGAAGGGAAGCCGGTCGCGGGATCGATCGACGCCGTGACCCGGGAGCGGCTTCGAGCGGCCCCGAACCCGCCGCCGTCCCTCGTCAGCGTTCACCGCGCAGCCGAGAGCCCGTTCCGTTTCTACCTACGGCGTCAGGCCGCCGCTGCGAGCGCCGTCGGCGTCCGCTTTCGGGACGTTTCTCTCGAGTCCGCGGACGGTCAGGCGGACCTCCTTCGTCGATTGGGAGCGTTGGACGATGACCCGTCGGTTCACGCGATCCTTCTCGAGCACCCCCTCCCCCCGCCATTCGACTTCTTCGAGGCGGTCTCTCGACTGCGTCCGGAGAAGGACGTCGACGGCGTCGGCGCCCCGAACCTGGGGCGACTCGTTGCGCAGCGCTCGGTCCATGTGCCCGCCGTGGCGCGGGCCGCGATCGCGATCGCGCGCCACTACCGCGTCCCGATCGAGGGAGAGCGGGTCGCGGTGGTCGGCCGTTCGGAGACGGTCGGGCTGCCGCTGGCAATCTGCCTTGCGGGGCGCGGGGAGGGGATGAGCGCCACCGTCACGCTCGCCCACTCCCGGACCCGCGAGCTCGCCCGCGCGCTCGCGGGAACCCGTACGATCTTCTCCTGCGTCGGGCGCCCCGGCCTCCTCGACCGGTCGGTCGTTCCCGAGGGGGCGGCGGTGATCGACGTGGGCCTCTCGAGCGTGCCGGACCCGACCGCGAAGAGCGGGGCGCGCGCGGTCGGGGACGCCGACGCGCGCTCCCTCGACGGATGGGCCGGCGCGCTGACGCCGGTCCCCGGCGGGGTCGGACCCGTGACGGTGGCCGAGCTGATGGCGAGCGCCGTGCGGGCCCGGGACCTCCTTCGGAACGCCGGGGGGGTCGCGTGACGCCACCGCGACTCGTCGGGGCCCCGTCCCGGTCGCCCGTAAAGCCTCCGCTCCACTGTCGGGACTGTCCGATGTGGTACGGCGCGGAGGACGGCGGGTGGGGCCCCTGCTCGATCAAGAACCGTCGCGGCGACTCCCGCTACCTCACGTGGGGGGGCCACGAGTGCGACGAAGGTTACGTCCTGCCGACGACCGCGCCGGTCCTGACCCGCGCCGACTCGTTGAGCGGATTGCGCTCGACCTCGAGGGCGTCCGCGGTCGGGTACACCTCGACCTCGAACGCCGGCCACGGTAGCCGACGGGCGGCGCGACGGAGGACCCCCGGCGCGAGCTCGACCCGACGGCGAGCCGGGTCCACGCGGTAGTCGCCGGGTCCGAGACGGACTCGCGTCGCCACTCGAGCTGCCCATCGGGCGAAGTCACCGCGCCCGGAGGATTCCACGATCCCGAGAACGACGGTGCCATCGGGCGTGCGGTCGGCGAACGCGGGCGCGGTCCGCTCGGCCCGTCGCAGGAGACGCTGGCGGAGCTGGACGCCGTCCTTGAACCGCGACGAACAGTAGTGGACCGGCATCGTCAAGCGCAGGTCGCGCACGACGCGTTCGGCGACGGCGCGGCTTCCGCGGACCCCCCAGCCGTTGCGGGGGTCGACCTCGTAGCCCCGCCGGTGGAGCTCGTCCTCGTTCGTCTCGGAGAACTCGAGCTCGTTCAGGTTCACGAAATCGACGCCGATCCGGTCGAGCGCGTCGAGGAGCCGGCGAAGCTCGACCTCCTTCTCGGGTAGGACCGGTATCTCGACGCCGCGGCGGACCCCCCACGCGGGGGCGGACTCGAGAACGGCGCGGTAGGCCCCGCCGCCGGCCGAGAGCGGCCCCCACAGGTAGTGGGGGATGTGGAGTCGGAACTCGTCGAGCCCCGCCGCCGCGAGCCGGCGCAGCTTCTCCGGGTTCGGCTCGTGCGTGTAGAGGTGGATGTTGTGCTCGGGCCCGAACTCCCGCTTCAGGAGCCGCACGTAGTGCTCGACGCGGTCGATCACACCGAGCGGATCCCCGCCGGTGATCCCGGTCCCCGCCGCGCCGATCGCGCGTGCCTCGTCGAGCACGTCGGCGTCCGACGTGACCCGCCGCTCGTTCGCATAGATCCCATCGAGCTGGTTCCGGGCGGGCGAGACGGGACAGTAGAAGCAGCGGAACCGACAGAGCCCGGTGACGAAGAGGACCATCTTCCGACCCTCCTGGCACTGGACGCAGGCCGGCGAGAGCTCGCCGCGATAGCTCGATGCCATCGGCAAGAGATGCAGACCCGACGCGCCCATGGGAAGCGACCCAGCCCTCCCCCTCGGTAAAAGGGTTGCCGGCTCGACCTCCGGGGAGCGTCCGCGCGATCTCGGACCCCCCGCGCGTCGGCTTGCGGTGGTGGCCGGACGCCACCAAGTGAGACGCGGGGAGGTCCGGGGCGCAGGCTCAAATCCCCCACCCGACTGGGCCGCGCGGACTTCGGAGGGATTCGCCGATGGAGATGCAACCGGGTCAGATGGCCTACGACCGTGCCAGCACCGTCTTCTCGCCCGACGGGCGACTTTTCCAGGTCGAGTACGCGCTCCAAGCGATCCAGATGGGCGGCACCGCCGTCGCGGTGACGTACACCGCTGGTATCGTCTTCGTCGCGTTCCGCAACCTGCCGGTGAGCTCGCTCGCCGAGGCCGGCTCGGTCGAGAAGTCGTTCGCGGTCGACACGGGCCTCGGCTGCGTCACGGCCGGCCTGATCGCGGACTCGCGCGTCCTGGTCGAGTTCCTTCGCGTGGAGGCGCAGCGCCACCGGCTCACGTTCGGCGAGCCGATCCCGTTCACGGTCCTGGGCCACGCTCTCGGGACGCTCCTCCAGCAGTTCACCCAGTTCGGCGGCACCCGCCCGTTCGCCGTCTCGCTCCTGCTCGGAGGGTTCAACGGCCGAACCCCGGGGCTCGTCGAGCTCGACCCCAGCGGCGCGACGATCGGTTGGAAGGCGTACGCCATCGGCCGGAACCGGCGCGCGGTCGCCGACTACCTCGAGGAGAAGCTGACCGACAAGCTCGACGAAGACGCCGCGTTCAAGCTCGCCGTCCAGGCGGTCGCCGAGGGCTCGCCGACTCCGTTCCAGCCCGAGGCACTGGACGCCGCGATCCTCGAGCCCGAAAGCGAGCTCCGTCGGCTCCCCGCCGCCGAGGTCGCCCGCCGGGTCCAGGGGCTCACGTTCATCGGAGCGCCCGAGCGCAAGGGGAACGGCCGTTAGGCCGGCCGGCGCAAGCCGTAAGCGCGGCGTCGTCTCGGGGTAGCGTGGCCGCTCCGCTCACGTTCTCGGCCGGCGACGCGCGACTCCTCGTGGAGTACAACCGGGCGGTCTTCGATCGGTTCGTCCGTCGCGTCCGGCGGCTCCCCGGAACGGAGGCGAAGCGGAAACGAGGCATCGGCCACGAGTCGCTCTTCGACACGCTCGTCCACATCCTCAACGTCCAGGAGGTCTGGCTCGTCTACATCGTCCGCGGCCGCCACTCCGATCGAGAGCTCGGCCCCCTCTTCGACGACCCGGCTCGCCGCCCGTCGACGTGGAAAGGGTTCGGCGAGTACTCCCGGCGGGTCTGGGCCGGGATCGACGAGACCCTCCGGGGTCTGACGCCCGGGGCGATGGGTCGGCCCGTGAAGGTGTTCTGGATGCCGGGTCGCTACAGTGTCCGCGACGCGTTCTTCCAGGTGACGTTCGAGGAGGCGCACCACCTCGGCGAGGTGATCGGCGCGCTCTGGCAGGGCGACCGGAAGCCGCCCGATATGACGTGGATCGACGTGCGGCGCGGCCTCGCTCGGCGGTAGTCACGCCGCCGGCCGACTCGGGCGCGCCGCGTCGACGAACTCTTCCTTGAGCCGCATCCGGCGCCGCGTGCGGTGGTACGTGACCGCGAACCGGTGCGCCTCGTCGCGCACGGCCCGCAGGAGCAGCATCGGTGCCGCGTTCGGGTTCGGCGAGAGCGGTCGGGCGCGGTCGGCGAGGTAGACCTCCTCCTCGCGCTTCGCGAGCCCGATGGTGGGGATGCGGTCGGCGAGGCCGAGCGCGGCGAGCGAGGAGAGGGCCGCGGAGAGCTGCCCGGCGCCGCCGTCGATGAGGAGGAGATCCGGGAAGGGCTCTCCCTCCGCGACCCTCCTCAGGTAGCGCCGTCGCACGACCTCGGCGATCATCGCGAAGTCGTTCGTACCGGGGACCGTGCGGATGCGGAAGCGCCGGTACTCCGCGCGCTTCGGCAGACCTCGGTCGAAGACGACGAGCGAACCGACCGCCTCGTATCCCTGGAAGAGCGAGATGTCGATCCCTTCGATCCGGTTCGGGATCGTCGGGAGCTCGAGGAGGCTCTGCAGCGCGAGCAACACCTCCCGCGGCGCGGGACGGGGGACGACCTGGTCGACCGTGGCGCGCGCGAGCCGCTCGGCGAGGCGCGCGAGCGCGGCGAAGCGACCGGTCGGCCGGAACTGGACGTCGGTCCCGCGGGCCCCGAACAGCTCGTCGAGGGTCGCGTCGATCCCGGTCGGGCGCGGTCCCGCGATGTAGATCCGGTCCGGGAGCTCGATCCGTCCGCCGTAGTACTGGGTCAGGAAGTGGCGCAGTACCTCGCCGGGCTCGGGCAGGTCGTCCGCCGGGATCGTCACGAGGTGCGGCTCCGTGCCGCGGACCTCGCCGTCCTCGACCCGTAGCAACCCGACCGCGACGCGGAGGGTCGACGCCTCCTGAGGGAATGCGAGCGCGAGGACGTCCGCTCGCCCGCTCCCCCGGCCCAGGACGGATTGGCGCTCGGCGAGCGCACCGAGGCCCGATAGGGCATCGCGCAGGAGCGCCGCCCGCTCGAACTCCTGGAGCGCGGCCGCGCGGTGCATCTCCGCCTCGACCTCGGGGCGGACGAGAGCCGCCTGGCCCCGGAGGATCGCGACCGCGCGGTCGATGCGGGCGCGGTAGGCGTCGTGGTCGATCGCGCCGATGCACGGCGCGCTACAGACCTTGAGGTGGTAGTACAGGCACGCCTCCTTCGGGAGGCGGACGCACCGCCGCAGCTGGAAGAGGTCGCCGAGGAGTCGCTCGACGCCCCGCGCCTCCCGCACGCTCGTGTACGGTCCGAAGAGGAGCGTCCCCGCGCGGCGCCGCGGGCGCCGGACGAGGAGGATCCGCGGGAACTCCTCGCCGGCGGTGACGGCGAGGTACGGGTAGCTCTTGTCGTCCTTCAGGAGCACGTTGTACGGGGGCTGGTACTGTTTGACGAGGCTCGCCTCGAGGAGGAGCGCCTCGCGCTCCGTCGCGGTCGGGACGAACTCGACGCTCGCGCTCTGAGCGAGGATCGTCCCGTCCTTCTCGATCTTCGCTCGCAGGTGGTCGAGGACGCGGCGACGCAGGCTGCGCGCTTTCCCGACGTAGACGACCTCCCCCCGCGCGGAGCGGAAGAGGTAGACCCCCGGCGCGTCCGGTCCCGTGCGGAACCCCTCGCCGGTCGCGGCGGCGAGCTGGCTCGCCGGGACGAACGCCGGCAGACCGCCGGGCCGCTCGTCGCTCATCGACGCGACGTCCGCGCGAGCGGAATCGGCATCGCGAGCACGGGCCGCAGGAAGCGGCCGGTGTGCGAGGCGGCGTGACGCGCGACCTCTTCGGGAGTGCCCGCGACCACGACGTGACCGCCGGCCCCGCCGCCTTCCGGGCCCAGGTCGATCAGCCAGTCGGCGGACTTCAGGACGTCGAGGTTGTGCTCGATGACGACGACGGTGTTCCCGCCGCTCCGCAGTCGGAACAGGACCGCGAGGAGCCGCTCGACGTCGGCGAAGTGCAGGCCGGTCGTCGGCTCGTCCAGGAGGTAGAGGGTCTTTCCCGTTGGGGGTTTCGCAAGCTCGAACGCGATCTTGATCCGCTGAGCCTCGCCGCCGGAGAGCGTGGTCGCGCTCTGGCCGAGGCGGACGTAGCCGAGCCCGACCTCCGAGAGGAGGCGGAGGCGGGACTCAACGCGACGGTGGTGCTGGAAGAACGCGAACGCCTCATCCACGGTCATCGCGAGGACGTCGGCGATCGTCTTTCCCTTGAACTTCACCTCGAGGGTCTCCTCGTTGAACCGCTTGCCGCCGCACTCCTCGCACGCGACGTAGACGTCGGGCAGGAAGTGCATCTCATAGCGGATGACGCCGTCGCCCTCGCACGCCTCGCATCGACCGCCCGCGACGTTGAAGCTGAACCGGCCCGGCGCGAAGCCGCGTGCCTTCGCCTCCGGGAGGCTCGCGAAGAGCTCGCGGACCGGCGTCATGAGGCCCGTGTACGTCGCGGGGTTGCTGCGCGGGGTCCGTCCGATCGGCGACTGGTCGATGAGGAGCACCCGGTCGATCTCGTCGATCCCCTCGATGTAGTCGTGGCGTCCCGGGCTCTCGCGTCCGAGCCCGAGGTGGCGGCGGACCGCCTTGTAGAGGATCTCCTCGAGAACGGTCGACTTGCCGCTCCCCGAGACCCCCGACAGCGCGACGAAGAGCCCGAGCGGGATCCGAACCTCGTCGCCCTTCAGGTTGTGCTCCCGCGGACCGTGGATCGTCAGGAGCCGGGCGCCGGGCGAGGCCCGCCGTGCTGGGACCTCGATCGCCCGGCGCCCGGAGAGGAACTGGGCGGTGAGCGAGCGCGGGGCCCCGCCGATCCGCCCGGGCGGTCCGGAGTAGAGGATCTCACCGCCGTGGACGCCGGCCCCGGGTCCGAGGTCGACGAGCCAGTCGGACTCGCGCATCGTCATCTCGTCGTGCTCGACGACGAGAAGCGTGTTGCCGAGGTCACGCAGTGTCTTCAGGGTCGCGAGGAGGCGCGCGTGGTCGCGCGGATGGAGACCGATCGATGGCTCGTCGAGGATGTAGAGGACGCCGACCAGCCCCGAACCGATCTGCGTCGCGAGCGCGATCCGCTCCGCTTCCCCGCCCGAGAGCGTCCCCGACCCGCGGTCGAGCGTGAGGTAGGTGAGCCCGACGTTCTCGAGGAAGCCGAGGCGCGCGCGGATCTCCTTGACGACCTGCCCGACGATCTGCTCGTCCCGCTCGGCGAGCGTGAGCCCGCGGAACATCGCGGCCGCGTCGAGCACGGTCATCGACGCCACCTCGGCGATCGATTTCCCCTCGACCGTCACCGCGAGGCTCGCCGGCTTGAGTCGGCGCCCTCCGCACGTACGGCACGGAACGAACGACATGAACCCGAGATAGTACTCCTTCGCGGCCTCGCTGTGGGTCGCCTTCCACCGGCGCTCGACCGCGGCGACAAGCCCCTCGCGGAGCCAGCGCGTCCCCCACCAACTGCCGGGGCCACGCGCGGCCCGGCCGAGGCTCTTCTCCGAGCCGAACATCATCGCTTTCCAGCCCTTCTCGGAGAGCTCGCGGACCGGCCGGGTCGGTCGATAGCCGAACAGGTCGCCGAAGTCGGCGATCGAGTTCGCATCGGGGGTGAGCCCCCAGACCGAGATCGACTTCGCGAGCGGCTTGTCCCGGTCGGGGATGATCCGGTCGGGGTCGGCGTGCAGCGTCGCGCCGATCCCGAGACACTCGGGGCATGCGCCGAACGGGTTGTTGAACGAGAACATCCGCGGCGTGAGCTCCTCGATCGAGAACCCGCACTGCGGGCATGCGCGGCGGCTCGAGAACGTCTCCCTCTGTCCGCCGACCCGGCGGAGGATCACGAGCCCGTCCCCGAGGTCGCGGGCCAGGGAAACGGACTCGGCGAGCCGGCTCTCCTCGTTCGTCCCGACCTCGAAGCTGTCGACGACGACCTCGATCGTGTGCTTCTTGTTCTTCTCGAGGTGGACTTCGGGCCCGGGCAGTCGGATCTCGACTCCGTCGATCACGAAGCGACGGTATCCCGCCTTCCGCAGGCGGTCGAGGACGTCCCGGTGCTCCCCCTTCATCGCGCGGACGACCGGCGCGAGGAGGTCGACCCGCTCGCCGCGGGCCCGCTCGGTGACCGAGCTCGCGATCCGGTCGACCGACTGCGGCGCGATCTCCTCGCCGTCGTTGGGGCAGTGCGGGGTTCCGATCCGCGCGTAGAGGAGCCGCAGGTAGTCGTAGATCTCGGTCACGGTCCCGACGGTGGACCGGGGGTTGCGGCTGCCGGCGCGCTGCTCGATCGCGATCGCGGGCGACAGGCCGTCGATCGTGTCGACATCGGGCTTGTCCATCTGGCCGAGGAACTGCCGGGCGTACGACGAGAGGCTCTCGATGTACCGGCGCTGGCCCTCGGCGTAGAGAGTATCGAAGGCGAGGGACGACTTCCCCGAGCCGCTCACACCGGTGATGACGATGAACCGGCCGCGGGGCAGGTCGAGGGAGACGTTCTTCAGGTTGTGCTGGCGCGCCCCGCGGATGCGGATCGCGTCGGACGGCTCGGGCATGGAGGTCGGTGCCTACGCCGGAAGGAGGGCGTTCACGGTCTCGACCAGGCGGTTCACCACGTGGGTCTGCAGCCGCCGGCCGAGCTCGGCGGAGGCCGGGCGAGTGTCGCCGACGACGCTCTCCGTCCAGCCGGCGTCCGTCCACGCACCCGGGACGAACGGACTCCGCTGGTACTCGACCACCGGGCGCTCGGCACCGACCCGGTCGGGCGCGAGCGCGAGGACGCGAGAGGTCTCGAGGAGGCCGGCGTGGCCGTCGGTCGCGGGCGACTCGCGGCCCCGCAGCTCGTACACGAAGTCGTAGTCCGAGAGTGCGACGACCCGCACGTCCGGGTGGTCGCGCATCGTCTCGTCGGCCGCCTCGCGGAGCGCTGCCATGTGGCCGCGTTCGGCGTGGCCCGAGAGGACGAGCAGCCGTCGGGCGCCCATCCGCGCGAGCTCGGAGAGGACGCCGTGCACGTGTTCCTCGAGCTGACGGATCGAGAGCGAGACCGTCCCGGGGAAGCGGCGCGACGCGGGAGCCGAACCGTACGGGATCGTCGGAGCGATCAACGCATCCACGCGCTCGGCCAGGGCGAGCGCCGTCGCCTCGGCCTGGATCTGGTCCGCTCCGAGCGGGAGGTGGGGGCCGTGGGCCTCGAGGGCCCCGACCGGGACGATCACGAGCGGATTCGACTTCAGACGGCGCTCGAAGCTCCGCGAATCCAGGTCGAGAAGGCGCGGCGAACTGCTCATGGCGCCAACGACGGGTCCACGGTATTTAACGCGGGCCCGGAGGTCGAGAAACGCCCTGATCTCCGGAGCGGAGGGGCGGACCTCTTAGGGACCCGGACCTTGACCGCCGGTTTCGCCGCACGGACCTACGGGGGCGTCGGGGCCGTGCCGGGGGGAGCCGTTGCCACCGGCGGCGCGGGGGTCTTCGCCGAGCGACGACGCGTCGCCGGCGCCTTCGCCCCCCCGGCCTTCGCGCGGGCACGGGCCCGCGGCTTGCGCTCGGCCGCCTTCGCGGCCTGAACGACCTCCTTCGCGGCCTTCCGCTCGGCGCGCGCGGCCGCCTCGGCGACGCGGGACGGACACGCGGGGTTGATGCAGAGGGTCCACGGGGGCCGACCGGCCTCGATCGCGGTCACGACCGGCGCTCCGCAGTCGGGGCACGGCGGGTGGTCCCGGTCGAGCTTTCCCCGCTGGGGGAGGGGGTAGGTGACCCGACAGGTCGGGTAGCCGGTGCAGCCGACGAACCGCTTACCCAGGAACGAGTAGCGGATCTCGAGCGGGCTGTGGCAGCTCGGGCACGTGCCGATCCGGAACGCCTTGTGGTGCTCCGCGCACTCGGGGTTCACGCAGTAGAGCTCCGGGCGCTGCCCGCGGAAGGTGATCTTGAGCCGTGGGACCTTGCACGTCCCGCAGAGGAACTCGGGCGCGGGCTCGATGAACCCGGCGGCCGGGAGGGCGTAGGTCGCCGTGCACGACGCGGGATTGTTGACGCACTGTATCCAGCGCGAGCCCCGTGGGCTCCGCGCGAGCAGCAAGGCGCCGCCGCACTTCGGGCACGGTCCGACGAAGTGCTGCCGGTCGAGCGCGCCGGTGAGCGTCTCGCGGACCCCTTCCGCGTTCGCGGCGAGGAGGGCGTGGGCGTCCCGGAGCATCTCGCGGGACTCCTCGAGGACCTCCGACTTCGGCTTCTTCGACTGGGCGACGAGCTCCATGTCCTCCTCGAGTCGGTGGGTCATCTCGGGCCGCGTGATCACCGGAGCGTGCGCCCGAAGGGCCTCGGTGACCGCGATGCCGGTCGTCGTCGGCTCGAGCTGGCGCTGGTTCACATAGTGCCGGTCGAAGAGCTTCTGGAGCACGTCGTGCCGGGTGCTTTTCGTGCCGAGGCCGAGCCGCTCCATCTCCTGGATCAGCGAGCCCTGCGTGTACCGACGGGGCGGCTTCGTCTGGTCCTGGAGGAGTTCGACCTTCGGGATCGCGACCGTCTCGCCGGCGACGAGGACCGGCATCGACGACTGCTCGGGTTGCGAGTACGGGTAGACGCGGTACCAGCCGGGGTCGGTGAGCCGCTGCCCCTTCCCCTCGAACGGCTCTTCCCGGATCGCGACCGCCGCGGTCCGGGCGATCCCGAGGGCGTCGGGGGAGAGGGTCGCGAAGAACCGGCGCACGACGAGCTCGTAGACCTTGGCGTGGTCCGGCCGCAGCTTCTTCGGGTCGACCGCGCCGGTCGGGTAGATCGGCGGGTGGTCGGTCGTCTCGGTCCGGCCCCGGGTCGGACGGAAGCTTGGCCGCTCCAGCACGAACTTTGCCGCCTCGGCGAACGGGCCTTCCTGGAACTTCTCGACGAGACCCCGCAGCCCGAGGCCGCGCGGATAGACAGTGTTGTCCGTCCGAGGGTAGCTGATCAGTCCTTGGGTGTAGAGGTCCTCGGCGATCCGCATGACGGTCGCGGCGCCGAGCCCCTGACGGGTCGCCTCCGCCACGAAGAGCGTGGTCGAGAACGGCACGGGCGGCCGTCGACGGGTCTCCTCCTCGGCGAAGGCGCGGACGACTCCGGTCGTCGCGCCCTCGAGCCGGCGGTACGTCGCCTCGGCCTCGGCCCGGTCCTCCCAGAGGCCGTGCGCGTGCCGGAGACGGAAGCTCTCGCCGCCCCTCTCCCCGTCCGCGGCGATCTCCCAGAATGGGGTCGGGACGAACTCCTTGATCGCTTGGTCGCGCTCGACCAGGAGCGCGAGCGTCGGCGTCTGTACCCGACCGACCGACAGGAAGCCGCGTCCCCGCTGCTGGGCGGTGAGCGAGAGGTACCGCGTGAGCAGCGCGCCCCAGACGAGGTCGATCTCCTGCCGCGCGGCGGCCGCCTCGGCGAGCGCGGTGTCGAGCGTCTGGAGGTGGGTGAAACTGCGCTCGATCTCGTCCCGCGTGAGCGCGCTGTAGCGCGCTCGCTCGACGTGGATCTTCGGGTGAACCTTCTGCAGGAGCTCGAGGCACTCCTGGCCGATCAGTTCGCCTTCCCGGTCGAAGTCGGTGGCGATGATCACGCGGTCGAAGCGTCGGACGATCGACTGCAGCGCGGTCACGATGCCGGTCTCGGTCACGCGCTTGAGCGGCGGGGTCTCGAGGAGGCGGGGCAGGCCGACGAGGGTCCACTCCTTCAGGTCCTCGGGATAGTCGAGCTCGACGATGTGGCCGCGCAACCCGACGACCGCGAACGGGCCCTCGGGCCGCTCGAACTCGAAGACGTTCGTCCCCTCGATCCGGGTGCGCTTCATCCGGCCGTCGGAGAGCACGACCGCGATCCGGAGCGCGGTGTTGAACTTCTCGGCGACGACGAGCGTTCGGTTCGGGGCCACGGGCGCAAGAGGTCGGCGCGGCTAGATAAGGCTCCCCCGCCACCGCCGAGAAAACCGCCTCTCGAACGTGGGCGCGCGCGTTCGGCCGGGACATCCGAGGTCGGGAAGGCCAAAACCGAAAGAGGACGGCGGCGTTCGCCCCGCATGGTCGAGCTCGAGAACCCGTGCTTCGGATGCGGTCCCCGCCACGCACGGGGACTGCGATTGCGCTTCGAGCGCGGAACGGGACCGGACGGCGTGACGGAGCTCCGCACGACGTTCACCCCACGGGCCGACGAGGTCGGCTGGCCCGGGATCTTCCACACCGGGCTCCACTTCACGGTCCTCTACGAGGTCTCCTACTGGACCGCGCTCACGCTCGGGGGCCGCCTGATGGTGAACACCGGCCCCGCCACCTACGAGCATCTCCGGCTCCCGACGGTCGGGCGGCTCCACCTGGCCCGGGCGCATCTCGGTCCCTCGCCGGGCGGCCTGCTCTCGGTCCGGGCGGCGACCGAGACCGAGAGCGGCAAGCCGTGCGGCACGTTGGGGACGTCGTGGCGCGGGATCGAGCCGGGCGAGGTCGAGAAAGCCGGCCTTCAGCTACCCCCGTATCTCCTCGACGAGATCCCCGGTCCGGGATAGGGGGGCGGCCGGGACGCAATGCGCCGGGTCGCGGCCACGAGGTGGAAGACGTCAGGCCGGCCGCACGAAGTCCGTCGCGAACCAGCCTTCCCGGCCGCGCTCATCGCGACACCTCGCCCAACCCCAGTCGGAGTGATCCTCGAGGACCGTGAGCAGGTCCCCGACGGCGGGCTCGAGCGAAGTGGTATCGAACTCGCGCGTCGCTCGCCCCGCACCGTCGCGCTGTTCGACGTACTGCTCGGGCACCCAGCCCGCCTGGCCCCGTTCGTTCCGCACGAACACGAACGCGGGCCACTCGTCCGAGCGTTCGTCGACCGTGAGCCGGTCCCCCGGCCGGATCACGATCGGCGGGCTCGTGGCGCGCGCGGAGAGCGGCAGGAACCGCACCACGCGGACCGAGGCGGGCACGGGAATCTCACGCTCCCCCGCAGCCATTCACTGTACAGCTATAATACTCCGGGCGTACCCCTCGCACCCCGGTGCCGCGGTAACTCAGTTTGGGAGAGTGCAAGACTGAAGATCTTGAAGCCGCCGGTTCAAGCCCGGCCCGCGGCATTCCCGGGGTAGGGCGGGCAGCGGTCGCCGCCCCCCGGGGCGGGGGCGGCTAACGCCGCGGGACGAACCAGACGTCCGTCATCGAGTACTTGGGGTTCGGGTCGAAGCGCGCCTGGACCGGCATCCCGACGTAAAGCTCGGACTCTACGGCGTCCTTCAGCCGAACGAGCAAGAGGCTCCCGGCCCCCTCGAACTCGACGAGCGCGAGGTTGTACGGGGTCTCCTTCAGGAACGCCTCGCTGCCGAAGTGGCAGGTCGTCCAGGAGTGGACCCGTCCCGTGGTCGGGAGGTCGAGCCACTCGGTCGGCGCGCCGCAGACCATGCAGTGGCCCCGCGGCGTCGCGAAGACGAAGCCGCACTTCGGTCGACGGCATTTCGAGCCACGGAGCCGGCCCTCGGCGAGCCCGAGGAAGAAGGCGGAATCCTCGGCGTAGCTGTGGATGTAGTTGATCGAGTACGGGTACCGGATGATCAGGCTCTCCACACCCTCCCCGTCGCGGAAGATGGCGGCGCCGGTCCGCTCGAGCTCCGCCTGGACGTCGCGGAACTTCGTGAGCGTCGGGGGCCGGGCCCTCATCGGAACCCCCGCTCGAGAATGGAGACCGTCACGGCCGAGCCCGTACCCGCATGGCTGTGGATGGCTCCGTGGCGCGCGTTCGGGATCTGGAGCGCCGGGTCGCCGAAGTGCTTCGCGATCGTTCCTTGTAGCTGCCAGAACGCGAAGACGCCCTGCATGAGACCGGTCGCCCCGACCGGGTGGCCGCACGCGATCAGCCCTCCGGACGGGTTCACCGGCGTCGCCCCCGCCCGGGGGGTCGGGAAACCGTAGTCGATCCCCTTCAGGAACGGGTCACCTCGCTCCACGAAGCCGTACCCCTCGCCGTAGCGACAGAGACCGAGGTCCTCGTAGGTCTGGATCTCGCTGGATGCGTAGGCGTCGTGGAGCTCGATGAAGTCGAGCTCGGTGTTCGGGTGGGTGACCCCGGCCATCCGGTACGCCTCGAGCCCCGCCGCGCGTCCGGCGCGGAAGGAGTGGACGCCGGGGTACCGGAGGTCCTCGTAGTCGCTCCCCTTCTCGTGGGGCATCAGGGGGACCTTGCCGAACGGGCGGTCGGCGAGCCGCATCGTGTCGGTGCCGGTCCCGACGCCGATGACCCGGACGGGCTTGTCCGTGAACTCCTTCGCGCGGGACTCGTCGCACAGGATGACCGCCGCTGCGCCGTCGCTCATGGTGCAGATCTGTTCCCGGGTCAGCGGGTAGCTGATCATCTCCGAGCGAAGGACGTCGTCGACCGAGAGGCGCTTCGGGTACTGCGCGTACGGGTTGTGGAGGGCGTTGAGGTGGTTCTTCACCGACACGAGGCTCATGACCCGGCTTCCCTCGGCGATCGCGAGTCGCTGCGCCTCCCGTTCGTCCTTCACGTCCGCGAACTTACCGCGACGCAGGTACTCGTAGATGTGACGCACGACCATGAGGGCGTAGTAGCCGGTGTAGAACCCGCCGAGCGGGAAGTCGAAGTTCGTGTCGGAGGCGAGCGCGATGAACTCGTTGCCTTTCCACGTCGCGACCCGGCTCATCGTCTCGAACCCCGCGCCGAGGCAGACGTCCATGCGCCCGCTCGCGACGGCCTCGTAGGCCGCCTGGAAGCACTCGCCGCCGGTCGCGCCGCCCCACTCGATCCGGACCGAACCCTTCGGGTTGAGGCCGAGGTAGTCCTGGACCATGCTCGCGGCCTTCAGCTGGCGGGTGAAGTGGTCGGAGAAGTAGGAGATCCGGGTGCCGTCGATACGGTCGGCGGTCAGGTTCGGGATCCCCTTGAGCGCGTAGTCGTAGGCTCGCTTCACCATCCACCGGAAGTCCATGGAGGGGTGCGCCTTCGCGAACTTCGTCACGCCGCCGGTGACCATGTACACCTTGCGCGCCTTGGTCGTCGGCGTGAGCACGCGCCGCGCGGGCGGTCGGGCAGTTCGGGCGGCGGGGCGGTGCTTCGGTTTTATCTTCGATCGGGCGGGCATGACAGATCCCTCGCGCAGGGCATCCGGGTCCGGTTCTTAAGTCCCTACGCTGGGGACCGCCGCGGAACGCTTTAGGGTGGGCGGTGCGTGCACGCCGCCCGATGGCCCGAACGCCGACGAAGCGAGACCTCCTCTCCCTGACCGACGTCGCGGGAGAGCTTGCGGCGCTGCTGCGAAGGGCGACCCGGCTCAAGGCGGAGCGACGCCGCGGCGTCCTGCGACCGTCGCTGCGCGGCAAGAACCTCGCGATGATCTTCGAGAAACCCTCCACCCGGACCCGCACGTCGTTCGAGGTCGCGATCGAGGACCTCGGGGGCCACGCCGTCTACCTCTCCCCCAAGGAGCTCCAGCTTGGCCGGGGGGAGACGATCGCCGATACCGCGCGGGTCCTGTCTCGGTACTGCGACGCGATCGCCTACCGCGCGTACCGCCACGCGGACGTGGTCGAGCTCGCCCAGTGGAGCTCGGTCCCGGTGATCAACGCGCTTGACGACCTCGAGCATCCCTGCCAGATCGTCGCGGACCTGCTGACGATGGACGAGCGGTGGAAGGGGCGCTTCGCCGGCCGCCGGCTCGCGTGGATCGGCGACGGGAACAACGTGCTCCACTCGCTCCTGATCGGGGCGGCCGCGGTTGGTCTCGATCTCACCGCAGCGACCCCGGAGAACTATCGGCCGCGCCCCGAGGTCGTCGCGCAGGCGACCGCGATCGCCCGAAGCTCCGGCGCTCGCGTCGCGTTCACGACGGACCCCCGGGCCGCCGCACGAGGGGCGGACGCGCTCTACACCGACGTCTGGGTCTCGATGGGGGCCGAGGCGGAAGCGGCGGCTCGGGAGCCGGCGTTCCGAGGTTTCCAAGTCAACGCGGAGCTCCTCGGGCTCGCGAAGCCCGGGGCGTTCGTGCTCCACGACCTCCCGGCCCATCGGGGTCAGGAGATCACGGACGAGATCATGGACGGACCGCGAGCCGCGGTCTGGGACCAGGCGGAGAACCGGCTCCACGGCCAAAAGGCGATCCTCGAGCTCCTGTTGACGCCACCGCCGCGGACCCGGCGCCGCACGGCGCGCTGACGGACGGGGCCGCCGTCATCACGCCGGGGCCGCCGCGTCGGCGCGCAGCCGCACCTTGAGCAACCGCTCGACCTTCCGGACGAGCTCGTCCGGCGGGCGGATGCCGCCCGACTCGAGCTTGAGGACGACCGACTTCTTCTCGTTGAGCTTTTTCCCGAAGTCCTCGGGCGTCCATTTCAGGGCCTCGCGGGCGATCCGGACGCGACGCGGCCAGTCGGGCGCGAGCTCCATCTCGCCGATCTCCTGGTAGAGGTCGCGTTCCTGGAGGTTCCGCCGCCCCCCCACCCCCCGCGAGGCCCCGCCCCCGGATACGGTTCGGATACCGGCCACCACCGGGGCTGGCGGCGCGGGCGGCGGGTCGATCGACTTCCCGAACCGGGCGCAGTCGGCGCAGAGCCGGAGCACGGACCCCTCGACCCGCACTCGGCTCGTCGATTCCACGTCGTTGCCGCACATCTCGCAGAGCATCTTCTTCCTCTCCTAACCGGCCGCTCGTTCCCGGGTCGCACGTCGAACCTCGGTACGCCGTTTACCTTGCTCGAAGCGCCGTCGCTCCTCGACGGTCGTCCGGGCCCGCGGCGCCACCTCCACGGGGCGACCGTCCGCACCGACCGCCACCATCGTCACGTACGCCTCGGCGACGAGCCGGGGCTCACCGCCCTCGAGCGCCTCCGAGCGGATCCGCACCCAGACCTCCATCGAGCTCCGCCCCACGTACGTGAGGCGGGCGTCGAAATCGACGACCTCCCCCACGTGCACCGGGGCGATGAAGTCGACCCGGTCGAAGGAGGCGGTGACGCAATTCGCCCGGGCGTGGCGCGTCGCGGTGATGTAGGCGACCCGGTCGACCTCGGCGAGCAGCTCGCCGCCGAAGACGTTCCCGGTGAAGTTCGCGTCGGTGGGGATCGTCAGGCGTACGACCGACGCCCGGCTATGCTCCACGGTGCGGGGCGGAGACTCGTTCACGCGGACGACCCTCGAAGAACGGTGGGATCGCGGGACGGGCTCGCGCGCTAAATCGGTTTCGACTGCGCCGGGACGCCGGACCTCGGACCGTTTCACCCACCCTTTCGGCCGCCTTCAAAACCCTCGAGCGCTCTCGTCGGGGTGAGGTCCCCTCACATGCCCGCAAGCAAGAAACCCGGCGCACTGCCGAAAGCCACGTTCTCGAGCGTCGCGGTCGTCGTCGCCGACCGCAAGAAGTCCCTCCAGTGGTACACGAAAAAGCTCGGCCTCGACGCCATCGACCAGATGGACCACTGGGTGACCGTCGGCCGGAAGGGCGAGAGCGGGGTCATCCACCTTTGCCAGACCTCCGAGTTCGACACGTCGATCCCCCCCGAGAAGGGCAACACTGGCATCATGCTCCACCTCCCGGGCGACTTCGAAGCGTCGTGCGCGGCCCTCGCCGCGAACGGAGTGAAGTTCAGCACCCCCGCGACCAAGGCGGACTGGGGCTGGTGGGCGAACATTGAGGACCCCGACGGCAACGAGATCGCGCTGGGCCCGTCCGCCTGAGCGCCGAAGCTAGCGGTCCCGCGGGGGCGCGGCTCCCGCCCGTACCGGCCTCCGGGCCTCGGTGAACCGTTTCTCTCGGCGAAGGCCGAGACAATGCCTATATAGGGGTACCTTTTGGGCGCGCCCGGAGCCCGCGGTATGGCACAGAAGCCCCACCTTAACATCGTCTTCATTGGCCACGTCGACCACGGCAAGTCGACGACGGTCGGCCGGCTGCTGCTCGACACCGGTGTCATCCGCCAGGAGGAGATCGACAAGTTCCGCGCGGAGGCCGAGGCGAAGGGGAAGGCGACGTTCGAGTTCGCCTGGGTCATGGACGACCTCAAGGAAGAGCGCGAGCGCGGCGTCACGATCGACATCGCGCACCGCCGTTTTGACACTCAAAAATATTACTTCACGATCATCGACGCGCCCGGCCACCGGGACTTCGTCAAGAACATGATCACCGGCACGAGCCAGGCCGACGCGGCCGTGCTCGTTGTCTCCGCCGCGGAGGGGGTCCAGGAGCAGACCCGCGAGCACATCTTCCTCGCCCGAACGTTGGGCGTCAGCCAGCTGATCTGCGCGGTCAACAAGATGGACCGCCAGGAGGTCAACTACGCCGAGGCGAAGTTCGAGGCGCTCAAGGAGGAGCTGACGAAACTCCTCAAGAACGTCGGCTACAAGGTCGCCGAGCAGGTCGTCTTCGTCCCGATCTCGGCGTTCAAGGACGACAACATCAACAAGGCGAGCCCCAACATGCCCTGGTACAAGGGGCCGACGCTCCTCCAGGCGCTCGACAACCTGAAGGTCCCCGAGAAGGCGACGGGAAAGCCGCTCCGCCTGCCGGTCCAGGACGTCTACACGATCACCGGGATCGGGACCGTGCCGGTCGGGCGCGTCGAGACCGGGATGCTCAAGGTCGGCGAAAAGATCGTCTTCCTCCCGAGCGGGAAGTCCGGCGAGGTCAAGTCGATCGAGATGCACCACGAAGCGGTCACCGAGGCGCAACCCGGCGACAACGTCGGCTTCAACGTCCGCGGGATCGACAAGAACGACATCCGCCGCGGCGACGTCGCCGGCCCCGCCTCGAACCCGCCGACGGTCGTCGAGAGCTTCACCGCGAACATCCAGGTCCTCAACCATCCGAGCGTGCTGACGGTCGGCTACACGCCGGTCTTCCACGCGCACACCGCCCAGGTCGCCTGCGAGTTCACGCAGATCCTGAAGCGCCTCGACCCGAAGACGGGCCAGGTCGCCGAGGAGAACCCGCAGACCCTGAAGACCGGGGACGCCGCGGTCGTCGTCATCACGCCGAAGCGGCCGCTCGTGATCGAGAAGTACAAGGAGTTCCCGCAACTCGGTCGGTTCGCCGTCCGGGACATGGGCCAGACCGTCGCGGCCGGCGTGGTCGTCGACGTCAAGAAGCGCGCATAGGCGCCGCCCGGATCGTTCGGCCGGAAGGAGGGGGCGGTCCATCGATGCAGAAGGCCCGTATCTCCCTGAGCGGTACCGACTCCCGCAAGGTCGACTCGATCTGCAAGCAGATCCGGGAGATCTCGCAGAAGACGGGGGTCGCGATCGCAGGCCCGATCCCACTCCCGACAAAGAAGCTCCGCGTGCCGGTCCGCAAGGGACCGGACGGCGGCGGCACCAGCACGATCGACCACTGGGAGATGCGGATCCACAAGCGGCTGATCGACATCGACGCCGACGAACGCGCGCTCCGCCAGGTGATGCGGATCCAGGTGCCGGACGGCGTCAACATCGAGATCGTCCTCACCGGCTAGGCGTGCGTGTTCGCCCCGGGCGCCGGCCGACCTCTCGGGGTCGTCGCG
The DNA here is from genome assembly GCA_050749465.1 of Thermoplasmata archaeon. Classification (GTDB taxonomy): domain Archaea; phylum Thermoplasmatota; class Thermoplasmata; order Lutacidiplasmatales; family UBA184; genus Lutacidiplasma. The sequence goes on from JBOGRO010000018.1 coordinate 27,000, forward strand.
GTCCTTCTCCTCCTGGTGGGGGGTCTCGTTGCGGTCCGTGTGATACCGGACCCCCTCGCGGCGTACAGCGCCCTCGCGCTCGCGACCGGGCTGTGGGTCTTCCTCGTCGTCTTCTTCCGAGACCCGGAGCGGACGCCCGGTGACGGGGTCGTCTCGGCCGCCGACGGCCGCGTCCGGGCGGTCGCGCGCGACGGCGATCGCTGGCGGATCTCCGTCTTCATGAACGTCACCGACGTCCACGTCAACCGCTTCCCGCTCGACGCCCGCGTCGAGTCGGTCGGCGAAACGGGGAGCGGCTTCCGGCCGGCGTACCGCCCCGACGCCGACCACAACGTGCGACGCTCCTACGCCCTCGCGACCGCGCTCGGCCCGGTCGAGGTCGTCCAGATGACGGGGGTCGTCGCCCGGCGCCTCGTCTCGTTCGTGGGACCCGGTAGCGAGGGGAAGAAGGGGGAGCGGTTCGGGATGATCGTGCTCGGCTCGCGGGTCGACGTGCTCTTGCCCGTGACCCGGCTCCGCCCCACCGTGACGGTCGGGGACCGGGTGCGCGCCGGGGCGACGACGATCGCTCGCGAGGAGCCGTGACCGACCGCTGGCGGGTCGGGGCGAACCTCGCCACCCTCGCGAACGCGCTCCTCGGGATCGGCGCGATCCTCTACGTGCTCGCGGGCAACAAGCTCTGGGCGATGCTCCTGGTCGCCGCGGCGATCGGGTTCGACGGGCTCGATGGGATCCTCTCCCGTCGCAGCCGGCTGCCCCCGAGCTCCTTCGGCCGGTACGCGGACTCGATCGCGGACGGGATCACGTTCGGTCTCGCCCCGGGCTTCCTCATCGCCGTCCACACCTCCGACGCTGCGACCTGGGCGCCGTGGGCGGGCGCCGCGGTCGTACTCGCGGGGGCGTACTTCGCCGCGGCGCTCGCGCGACTCGTCTACTTCACTGCGCGGGGCTTCCAGCGGTCGTACTTCCTCGGCGTCCCGACGCCCCAGGCGGCGCTCGCGCTCATCGTCGCGCTGCTCTTCCACGACACCCCCGCATTCCAGAGCGTCCAGCCCCTGGCCGTCCTGATCGGTACGGTCGTGATCGCGGTCATGATGGTCGTCCCGGTGCCGTACCCGAAGATCCGGCGGGAGGCGATCTTGCGCTGGCCGATGACCGTGACCGCGGTCGCCACCGGGCTGGCGCTCCTCATCCTACAGTTCCACCCGGCGATCGGCTCGCCGTTCTTCCTGCTCGCCCTCGGCGCTTCCTATTCCCTGCTCGTCGGGGTCGCGAGCTACTATCTCCTCGGACCGTTCACGGTCGACCGCCCCGGGCCCGCGGCCGCCCCGAGCTAGACGATGGCCCCTCGATCGTCGATCCATCGCGCGGGCCTCTCGCGACGCGAGGCGCTCCTCTTCGAGGCCGGAGTCAAGCTCGGCGGCGTATTCCACCAGTACCTCGGGATCCCGGTCTCCGCCCGGACCGCCGCCGGCGTCGCCCGCACGATCGAGCGCGCGGTCGCCCTCCAGCCGTTCGTGGTCGCCGTCCGAGCGACGATCGACCCGGACCGCGGTGGCCCGCTCGGGCGCGGGCGCTTCGCGTACCGCTACCTCACTCCCGAGATGGTCGACGTCACGGTACGCCTCCGGGACGGCTCCGAAGAGGTCGAGGCACGGCTCGCCCACCGCGCCGACCTCCGCTACCCGTTGATGAGCGTCGTCCGGGTCGGGGCCCCTCGCCGGCGGCGAGCGTCGCGGACGGCCGTCAGTCCCCGCGCGCGTCGACCGGCACGTAGGTGAGGTCGGTCGCCCCGACATACCGCGCGGTCGGCCGGATCAGACGTAGGTCCTGGTACTCCTCGAGGACGTGGGCGGTCCAACCCGCGACCCGGCTCGCCGCGAAGATCGGCGTGAAGAGGTCGTGGGGGACGCCGAGGAGCGTGTAGACCGAGCCGGAGTAGAGGTCGACGTTCGGGTAGAGGCCCTTCTCACGGTGGACGACCTCCTCGAGCTTCCGCAGGAGCTCGTAGTGCCGTAGGTTCCCCTTCGCCTCGCCGAGCCGCCGGGACCATTCCCGGAGGATCGTCGCGCGGGGGTCCTCGACCTTGTAGACGCGGTGGCCGAACCCCATGATCCGGTCGTGCCGGGAGAGCTTCTCCTTGACCACCGGTTCCACGAGCTCGGGGGTCCCGATCTCGGCGAGCAGCTCCATGACGCGCTCGTTCGCACCGCCGTGGAGCGGCCCCTTCAAGGTGCCGACCGCGCTCGTGACGGCGCTGTAGAGGTCGGACAGCGTGGACGCCGTCACGCGGGCCGCGAACGTCGACGCGTTGAGTTCGTGGTCGGCGTGGAGGATGAGCGCGACGTCGATCGCGCGGGACTCGAGCTCGCTCGCGTCGCGGTCGAGGAGCACGTAGGTCAGGTACGCCGCCTGGCTCAGTTCCGGCCGCGCCTTGATCGGCGGGAGGCCGGCGCGCCGTCGGTGGAACGTACCGAGGATCGTCGGGAGCGCGGCGGTGAGACGCTGCGCGCCTCCGATCGAGCTCGCGCCCGGCTTTGTCTCGTCCGGCTCGAACAGAGCGAGCTCGCTCACCGCCGTTCGCAGCACGTCCATCGGGGTGCTCTCGGCCGGCATCCCTCCGATCCGCTCGACCAGCGGTTCCGGCAGGACGCGGAGCGCGCCGAACCGGGCGCGAAGTTCGGCGAGCTGCTTCGCGGTCGGGAGCCGACCGTACCAGAGGAGGTAGGCGACCTCTTCGAACGTCGAGTGGGCGGCGAGGTCGCGAATGTCGTAGCCCTGGTAGATGAGACGCCCCTGATTCCCGTCGATGAAGCAGATCCGGGATTCGAGCGCGACGACGTCTTCGAGGCCCCGTTGGACCGCTGGTGATTCGACCATGGGACGCGTACCGGAGGGCGCGAGGTCGGTACGGGTTAATGGGCTTTCGCGGGGAGGGCCGTCTCGGGCGGAGGGGATGGGACCCCGGAGGCGCCGGCCGAGACCGACGGGTCCGGGGACGGCCCGTACTTCCGCCGGTGGTGGGCGACCCCGGCGGCGGTCCAGAGCGGGACCGAGACGAGGAGCGAGCCCGCGGCGACGAGGAAGACGAGTCGATAGCTGCCGAAGACCGCGAGGACCCCCGATAGTACCGCCCCCAGGATGGCCGCCGCGCCGCCGAGCGAGCTGTTGACCCCGAGCAGTCCGCCCGCGTCCCGCCCCGCGATCCCCCGGAACAGGATCAACGAGCTCGCGGTCGTGTAGATCGCGATCGCGCCCCCGAGCGCCCCGAAGACGAGGAAGTTCGCCGTGAACGCGTCGCCGCGCAACGCCACGAAGAACGTGAAGCCGGCCGTCGCGAGGTAACCGAGGCTGCGGAGGTACGTCGACCAGCGGACCATCGTGTCCGGCCCCACTCGGCTCGCCAGGCGGCCCGACACGGCGTAGAGCAATACCTGGGCGAAGTTATTGGAGAAGTTGATGAGGAAGATCGCCGCGACGCCGAGGCCGAGTGAGTAGAGGTACGGCGTGTAGGAGATGTTGTAGAGGTTCGAGGCGAGGCTGAACAGGAACATCGCCGACATGACGAGCGGGAGCTCGTGGTGCAGCTCCCCCGCCACCCAACGTCGGAACCGCGCGAGCGACGCCTTCCCGACGGCGGGCCGCTTCGGGAAGAACGGGATCGAGATACGGAACGAGGCCGACACCCGCAGCCGCGACGCGAGGCTCTCGGGATGCCGCGCCACCTGCGCGGCCGTGAGCGCCCGGTCGCCCTCCCGGATGCCGAACCAAAGTGCGACGGCGCTCGCCGCGGCGAGGGCGGCGAGCACGAAGAGGAGCGAGAGGAGGGCATCGTTCGCCACCGTCCAGAAGTACCCGATGAGCAGACCGACGACCGAGCCGATCATCGTCATCTCCTGGAACGAGGCGAAAGCGGTCGCGCGTTCGGTCTCGGAGAACTTCTCGAGGATCAGCAGGTTCGCCGCGTTCGCGCCGGCGGGCGCGAGGAGACCGATCGCCGTGTACGCCCCGTAGAGCAGCGGCAGGGAGGAGACGTGGGCCAGGACGAGATAGAGCAGGGCGTAGCCGCCGTAGTTGAGGGCGAGGAACGAGCGACGGGTTCGATAGCGGTCGGCGAGGTGCCCCCAGAGGACCGAGGAGAGGATGACGGCGGCGTTGAACAGGGTCGCCGCGACCGCGACCTCGGCCCAAGTGCCATGGTGGGGGATGAGGATCAAGAGGGGCAGGAGTACCCCGAACCCCGCCGTCGCCGCGTTGACGGGGACGAAAGCGAGCAACCACGGCCGGGCGACGAGCCGACTCGGCCAGGTGAGGATCGAAACCGCCATCGCTCGGGGCCGGCGCTAGTCGGACCTACTTAAGCGGCCTACGTTCGAGTGGATGGGGCGGAGAGCCCTCCCGTCCGCCGGTGAGACGGCCGGCCTCGAGAATCTCAACGCTTATTAGGGGGGGTCGTTGTCGCGCCCGGTCGAGAGGGTGTTCCGCGCTTGGCCATCGGGTTTGTCCTGATCAGCACCGCCCCCGCGAAGGAGCACGAGGTGTACACCGAGCTGCTCCGCGTGAAGGGGATCGTCGAACTCCACCCGCTCTTCGGAGAGTACGACCTGATCGCGAAGGTCGAGGCGGAGGATTTCAACGCGCTGGGGCAGCTCGTCGTCGACAAGATCCGATCGGTCCCGGGCGTCATCGACACGAAGACCCTCACGGGCATCAAGTTCTGAAGGATACGCAATGATGGATTCGATCGTGTCGACGGTGTCGATTGGCGGCTGGCAGTTCCTGACGATCCTGCTCCTCGTCTTCGGGTTGTTCCTGATCCTTGCGGGGATCTTCACGGCGTACTTCGGGAGCGGCAAGAGCCGGACGATCGGGGTCTCGCTGCTCGTGGTCGGCCTCGTCGTGGGTCTCCTGACCGGCTACTTCTACCACTCCGGCGCGCTCGGCAGCCATTCCGGCCAGCTCGATTCGCTCCTGTGGGAGTCGTTCCTCGTGATCGTCGCCGCCGTCATCGGCGCGCTCGTCGCGATCGGGATCTTCCTGGTCGCGATCATGAAGTCGTAGGCGAGGGCTCCCCGTCGACCCCCGGGGTCGGATCCGATGGCGCGTCGTCGCGGTCCCCGGCTCATCACGCTCACGAGCGACATCGGCTCGGCGTACGCCGCCCAGATGAAGGCCGTACTCGCGCGGCGACGCCCTCCCGGGACGGTCGTCGACCTCGCCCACGACCTGCGACCCCATGCGATCAGCGAGGCCGCGTTCCTCTTCCGAGCGATGGCGATCGGATTCCCCGCGGGGACGGTACACGTGGCCGTCATCGACCCCGGTGTGGGAGGATCGCGCGCCGCGCTCGCGATCGAGTGCGCGGATGGCTCGACCCTCGTCGGTCCCGACAACGGGGTCCTCCTCCCCCTCGCCGAGGCGCTGGGGCGACCGAAGACGTTCCGACTCGACCCGAGTACGGTGCGTGCCCGCGCGCAGGTCGGGACGACCTTCGACGGACGCGACCTTTTCGCGCCGACGGCGGCCTTGCTTGCGGAGGGGGTGGCGGCCGCGCGACTGGGACGGTCCGTCCGGCCGAAGCGGTACCGCTTGCCGGCCGCACGCCGCCGCGCGGGCGGCGCGACGGGGGAGGTGGTCCACGAGGACCGGTTCGGAAACCTGATCACGAACATCCCGACCGAATGGGTTCCGGCCGGCACGTACCGGGTCGAGCTCAGGGCCGCCGGGGCGCCGGCGCGCTCGCTGCCGTTCGGGACGAGCTACGAGGCGCTGAGCCGGGGCCGCGCGGGATGCCTCGGGTCGAGCTTCGGTCTGGTCGAGGTCGCGGTCTCCGAGGGGAACGCGGCGAAGCGGTTCCGCGCGACCGTCGGGGCCTCGGTCGAGGCCCGCTGGGTGGTCCGCCGCAAGTGAGAGGGTAAATAGCCACGGCCCTAGGCGCCGCCGATCCGGGGACGGCGGACCCGTCGGACGATGGCCAAGCGCGATTACTACGAGGTCCTGGGGGTGGCGAAGACCGCCACCCCCGACGAGATCCGGTCCGCCTACCGGCGGCTGGCCCGCCAGTACCACCCCGATGTCGCGAAGGAGGAACCGAAGTCCGCGGAGGCGAAGTTCAAGGAGATCTCCGAGGCGTACGAGGTCCTCGCGGACGAGCAGAAGCGGCGCAACTACGACCAGCTCGGCTTTGACGCGGTCCAGGGCGACTTCGGCCCGGGAGGGTTCACCTGGCAGAATTTCACCCACGCCGGCGATCTCGAGGACCTCCTCGGGTCGAACCCGCTCTTCCAGCAGCTCTTCGGCAGCTTCATGGGCGGAGCGATGGGGACCATGGGGCGCTCCTCCCGCGGCGCCGACGTCGAGGTGGCAGTCCGCCTGCCGCTCGTCGCGGCGGTCGAGGGCTCCCATCCCACGATCGAGGTCCCGAAGTCCGGTCCCTGCCCGGATTGCCGCGGGACCGGCGCGAAGAACGGGACCGCGCTGGAGACCTGCCCCGAGTGCGGCGGCCTCGGCCAGATCCGCCGGACCCGTTCCCGCGGCTATGCCCAGTTCGTCACGGTCGGACAGTGCCCGCGCTGCCACGGTACCGGCCAGAAGATCCTGGAGCGCTGTCCGACCTGCGGGGGGAACGGACAGTTGAGGACGGTCGAGCGAATCGAGGTCGCGGTCCCGGCGGGGATGGAGGACGGCTCCGTGCTCCGGATCCCCGGCCACGGCGGCGCCGGTCCCGCCGGCATGCGGCCCGGCGACCTCTTCGTCCAGGTGCTCTTCGAAGAGTCCGACCACCTGCGCCGAGAGGGGACCGAGGCGTTCACCGAGACGACGGTCCCGCTCGGCACCGCGGTCCTTGGCGGTGAGGTCACCGTCAAAACGATCGACGGCCACGCGAGCCTCAAGATCCCCGCCGGCACGCAGCCCGAGACCCAGTTCCGGATGCGGGGCCTCGGCTTCCCGCGGTTCCGCGGCTCGTCCCGGGGGGACCTCGTCGTCACCGTGCATGTCCAGGTCCCGCGCTCGCTCTCGAGCCACGAGCGCGAGCTCGTTCGCGAAGCGCTCCAGCCCGGCGAGTCGGCCGGCGCGGGCAAGCGCGATTCGTTCTTCCGGCGGCACAGCCCGTAGCGATGCCGGACGACGACGAGCCGACCGCACCGCCTTCGACGCAGTACTTTGCGCCGCGGCCGCGCACCCGCAGTGCCCCGCAGACCCTGCGGTTCGTCTACCGGGGCGAACTTCTCGCCTTCGTCGTCGATCGCGGCATATTCGCCTCGCACGGTCTCGACCCGGGGACGGCGCTCCTGATCGAGAATCTCGTGGTCGAGCGGGCGGACCAGGTCCTCGACCTGGGGTGCGGATGGGGCGCGGTCGGTATCGCCGCCGGGAAGCTCGCCCGCGAGGGCCACGTCGTCCTTACCGAGGTGAACCGACGCGCCGCGCGCGCCGCGGAACAGAACGTCGAACGGAACCGACTCCTGAACGCCGAAGTGCGGACCGGACCGTTCTTCGAGCCGGTCGCGAACGATCTCTTCGACGTCATCGCGACGAACCCGCCGTACCGGGTCGGTCGGGAGAATGTGCTCCGTATCCTCCACGAGGCGCCGGCCCGCCTGCGCCCTCAGGGACGCCTCCTCCTGGTCGGCAAGGGGAGCCTGGGTATCCGGTTCTACCAGGAGTGGCTCGCCGCCCACTGGCCGGGGACCGTCGAGGTGCTCGCCCGCGGTTCCGGATATCGCGTGGTGGAAGCTCGCCGGGACAACACAACCGCACCGCGGGAGCTCGAAGAGGTGTCCGCCCGTCCTCCTCTCCGAAGCGCTTAAAAGGAAAGGCCTTCTCGGCGGCCGCACCCTCGGACCGAGGGTCGAACCGGGGGCTCCGGTCCCGTTCGACCGTGGGTTCCGAAATCCCCCTGGGGAGTGAGCACCGCGCCGAAGGAGTCCAAGGAGACGACACCGCCAGAGACCGCGCCCGCCGCGGACGCCGGGCCGGCGGCCTCGGGCGAAAAAGCCCCGCGCAAGGAGAAAGGACCGAAGGGCAAGGACGCCAAGGACGCGAAGGAGGGGAAGGACGGGAAGGACGGCGGGAAGAAGGGGAAGGCCGCCGCGCCCGGGACCTCTGGGAAGGCGGCGAAGTACGTTCCCGACAATCCAAACTTCCGCTACATCGTACGCGTCTCGAACAGCGACCTTGACGGGACCCGTCCGGTCGCGCTCGCGCTCACCGGAGTGCGGGGCGTCGGTCTGCGGCTCGCCGAAGTCGCGTGCCAGCTCTCGCAGGTGAAGGCGACCGAGCGGATCGGGAACCTCCCGGAGCCGACGGTCGATTCGATCGAAGCCACGCTCGCCGCGCTGCCGACGAAGCTGCCGGATTGGATGATCAACCACCGGCACGAGCCGGCGATGGGCGAGACGCTTCACTACATCGGCCCCGACCTCGACACCCGACGGCGGGACGACGTGAACGTCATGAAGATGATCCGGAGCTACCGCGGAGTCCGCCACGAGCGCGGGCAGAAGGTCCGCGGGCAGCGCACCCGCTCGAACGGCCGCACCGGCATGGCGGCCGGAGTGCTGAAGAAGGCGGCGAAGGAAGCGGCGGCGGCCGCCGGCAAGGCCGAGGCGGCCCCGGCCCCGGCCGCGGCGCCCGCGGCCCCGAAG
>JBOGRO010000019.1:0-42398 GCA_050749465.1 Thermoplasmata archaeon
ACTGTGTAGTGGGTATCAGATCCCGCTACTCAGGTCTCGAATATCTGATGGCGCTTGAAGAATTCCTACACGAGGCGGTGCGCCTCGTGACGCATGTGGTCCTACTCTCGACAGCATTTCATCGCAAGGATGCCTCGAATCAGCATGTCAAGCTGGAGGAGCTGGTGAAGAAACTGCGCGCTGCGGACCCAATCCGCCATGGCGATTTCAGCCATCAAGCCCTCCTGCGCCAGCACGCACCCGACTTGGCCACTTACTTGGTTGAGTGCTCAGGCGGCTGGTTGGGCCGTCTCAAGAATCACCGTGACGATCTCGAGCATCGAGAGACCTTAGCGCGATCATTCATGGAATTCTACGCAGCAGAACTAGACGGTGAGGTTCGGAGCGGCCTGAAAGTCTACGCGATAGAAGGTGAACAGCTGCTGAGGTTTGCCCGTGAAGTGGTCGATGGGTCTACGGCGCTAGCACGGATGGGACTCCGCCATCTCGCTGTTGTCATGTCGAAAGGGGATTTCGAGGCCAGGGTCAGGACTCAGGTCTTCTTGGACGAGCTCAGGCGTCAACACAACACTGTGACGGCTGTTGCGCCGATGATTGTGGCTCACGCCAAGAGGGTGACTTTCGAAGAGATTAAGTCAGCCGTAGAGGCGGGAGCGCCTGAGCCCAAGTCCTTCTCGTTCGATTGACCTTGTCACAGCTTCCTTCGAGTTCCTTGCGGGACTGGACGGTCACCCCTTCCCGGATTCGACAAACCGGCACTTTGGCCGCGGATGCCTTGGTCAGGGCCGGGGCCCCGGAGATCCATCTATCACCGCTGCAGTGGTTTCCCAAGCGGGGGTAAACCGAGAAGGTGCGAATGTGATCGGATCGTCGTCGGCTGATGGAGTCCGTCCCTGATTGTCTGAAAGACCACCACCTCGGTACAACTACGCTAAACTAAGCAGCAACGCAGAGCGCGGCAAACTGGCGGCCGGCCGGGGTAAGTCCAAGGCTTCGTCTCCGACCGGACTTCTCAATGGAGACAAGCTCGAGCGCAAGCAGCTTGGTCACGATTCGACGATGGAATGCCACCTGAACCTTCGTTCGAGCAGCCCTATCGGGTTTCCGTTCGGCAGGCTCACGGAATGGTGGCATCCCGGCCTCCCCGAGTTTCGATATGAGATGCGCATAGTCCAGCGGTTTCGCCGCCGTGGCGAGTTCTGTCAGGACAAACCTGCAATCGGGATCGGGAAGGGCCAGAGGGAAGATCGGGATCGGCTGAGGCTCCCCCCACATCCCCCGTGCGACCCCATGCGCTCCCAAGGCCTTCTTGCCCGCAGGGTAATCCAGGCCCACCACGAAGTAGAGCGTCCCCCGGCTCGGCGGCAGATGGGCCATCGCCGCAAGCGTGGCACCAATGGCTGCCACCTTCCCGGAGGTCGAGACATTGATGTAGATCCTGTTCCCCGCGGCGAGTTCCGCGACAATGATCTTGGATACCGCTCGCATGACCGAGAACAGGCTGTGGAAGGTGTCGATGTCTACGACCTCGAACTCAATCCCGCGCTTCTTAGCCCAAGATCGAAACCTCGCCAAGTACTGCTCGTGGCGCGGCTCCTTGGTCCAAACAAGGGCGTAGATCTTGTGGACGCGCATGGCCTCCAGGGGTTTGACGGCTCGATCATGCTCCCAACCGAGTGGGACAATGTGGATCAGTTTCTCCATGGCACGTTTACATTGCTTACGTTGCTTACGTAAACACAGATATAGAGTTGCTGGACGCCATTGCACCGCTGTGAAAGCGCGACAGGGCTGTTCTATGGCGAACGGTGCTGGCTCACCGACTGTTCACGCATACAGGCGAACTCCATCACGCACCGCAGGTAGCGAGCTATGATCCCTCCGGAACGAGCGATGCCTAGCCCCGAGGGACGGCTGAGTGTGACAGAGACGATCATCGACGAACCGACCGGAGAGAGCACGCTCCAGCTCGAGAACTGGACCCGGGAACGTGTCCTCACGCTCTTTGGCGTCAACCCAGCCGCCTCGGAAGAGGTCAAGTCCGACCTCCCGCAGAAAGGACGCGTTCGGCTGAACAACCCGACCAACTACAGCGGTAGGGGAGTCGTTTCCCTCACGTTGGGGAGCAAGGGAAGCCTGGTCCGGATCCCCCTCACGACCGGGCTCCCATCGGAGGGGCTCTTGGGGGTGGTCCCGGATGTCTTGGGCCTCCCACCCCCTCGGGCGGGAGTCCTCTTGGTCGTGGACAAGGAGGTCACTTTTGCCCTCCACCAGCGTGGTGTCCACCGTCGGGACCTCCTCACACCGGGAAGGGTGCGCTACGACCTGTGCACGAAGAAGCGCCTCGGTTTCGAGGGCCTCAACCGGATCGAATTCACCGGCGTGAATGGGAAACCGGCATGACTCGCCACCCTTCCCGCGAGGAATTCGCAGTCTGCGTCGGAGGGGTTCCAGGGGTAGGGAAGACCACCCTTCTGCGGCGACATGTGGCGCAGGTCGAGACACGCGACCGGGCCATCTCAGGATCCTCGATCCTCGGGGCCGTCATCGCGCCGACTGACTTCGACGAGTTCGATGGATGGCCGGAGCCCCAGAGGGTGGCCGCACGAGAGGAGGCTATACGGAGATTGGAGGTGGAACGCCGCACTACTCCAGGACGCCTCCTCGTGGACGGACACTACACCCTCCGGTCTCGCCGGGATGGGCAGCTTGCCCCGGTATTCACCCTCGCGGACCGGAGGTTCTACGCCGCAATCGTTCTGGTGGAAGGGACAGTCGCGGAGGTGCGGGCATGGAGGGGAGGGGACCCTCGAAACCGAGGGCCAGAGGACCCGGCGACAATCCAGGAGCACTTGGCCGCCGAGCGGTTGGAGGCTCTGCGGTTGGCGAGGGAGATGGGGGTCCCGTACCTCGTCGTCCCCGCAGTCGACCAAGTCCGAGGGGTCAGAATCCTCTCCGAGTTCCTCAACCGGCAGGCGCCCTTTGGCGGCAGAACATGACTCCCCTTCGGGAAGCACAGTTGGACGAGCTGCGGAGTTCCCTCTCCCCGTCCTGGGACCGCTACGGGCCAGGTCGTGGCAGGTGCGGGCTAGTCATCGACGCTGACCGAACGCTGGCCGCGGAGGACTCGGGACGGCTCGTCGGTGGAGTGTTCGGCTTGAATGAGGAGATACGACAGATCTTCGAGACGCTCGGATATGTCTCGGGGGCCTTCGAGCGGGTAGCCGGCACCTGGGGAAGGATCCCCTGTGGGGCATATCTCGGAGCCGCCGAGGCGGCCAGCCGGAAGGTCCATGTCCGGGATGCGTGGGTGGACATCCTCATGGCGGCACGGGATAGGAGGCCCGTAGTGGTCGTTTCGGCGGGCATCCCCCATGTCTGGCGGAGAGCCTTGGACCATTGCGGGTTCCAAGACATCCCAGTTGTGGGTGGCTGCCATCCTAGGGTGGACAACTTCCTGGTGTTCCCCCGGACCAAAGCCACTCTGGTGGATCTTCTTCGGGGGGCAGGATGGAGGGTGCTGGCTGCGGGTGACAGCCCCATCGATCTGCCGATGCTGCAGAGGGCAGACATCCCCCTCTTCGTGCCGGACGCGAAGGGGAGCCCGGCGCTGCGGAGCCTGCTGGGGTCCGTTCCGGCGGTTCGCCATTTGCTTGTGGACGAGCGACGCTTCGACCAACTCGCTACGATGACGCCGTGCCAGGTTGTGGAGATGCTTGCGGATTAGGAGATTCGACCATGATCGTCGATCTCTCGGATGACGCGCTCGTCCGGCTCCGAGTCAACAAGACCCGGCTAAAATCCACGGAGAGCATCGACCTCGTGCAAGCTCACCGCGAGGTCGGGAAGGCCATCGCCAGGGCGTTCGCGGAGCACCTTTCCATAGAGGAGTATCCGATCGAGCACGTCACGGGATTGTCGACGGGTTTCCGGATCCAGGTCGGCAGGGAGCCAATCATCCTCGCCCTCCTTCGGGCAGGTCTCTTCCTCGCCGAGGGAATCCGTGAGTCGATTCCCGGGAGTTCGCTGGTGCTCCTGGACGGTCACGAGAAGCCTCTCCCCACCATGCCGGCACTGGACCGTCCACTCCTCTTAGTGGATGGAGTCATCAACACCGGGACAAGCATCCGACCCCTAATCGACAAGGCTCTAGCTACCGGCGCCAGAAATGTCCTCGTAGCGGCGCTGGTCGCCCATCGCCCCGGCCTGGAGGACCTCGCCCGGGACTACCCGCAGGTGGACTTCCTCGTCGCGAGGGTTTCGGATCACGGTTACTTGGGAAGAGGTGGGACCGATACAGGGGCCCGGCTCTTCGGTACTACCACCTGGTCCACGGAGCGTTCGTGACCGAAGGAGCCACTTCAGTGCGCACTACACGCCGTCAGTCGCGCTCCAGGCTCCATGAAGACTGGGATTGAATGTGAGCAGGGCGGTCAGGCGGCGGCTGCGGCCACTGCTGGAGGTCGGTGCCCCGGGTCCAGAGCAGAGTCCCGTCGCAGTACCGAACGGACCCCGCCGAGCTTGATGTTCATCCGTTGCGAGATCATCCGCAGGCTCTCACCTTGCGCCCTGCGCACTCGGACCTCCCGCGCGGTCGACTCCGAGATTCTCCTCGGCGCCCCGAATTTCTTACCGAGGGCACGCGCGCGAGCGATGCCGGCTCGCGTCCGCTCGAGAATCAGCTCTCGTTCAAACTCCGCCAGAGCGGCGAGCATGTTGCGTTGCAGCCGACCCGCCGGGGTGGAAGTGTCGATTCCCTGGTCGATGACGATCACTCGGACACCGGCCGCGTCGGACTCGTCCCAGAACCTAAGGATCATCCCGAGCGAACGACCGAGACGATCCATCTTCGAGACGACGACCGACTCGAACTCCCCTTGGATCATCCGCTGACGGAGCTTGTCCAGTTCCGGGCGGTTATCCCTCACCCCCGAGATGCCGTCGTCTCGGAAGACCGCTACGTCCGACCACCCTCGGGCCTGGCAATATGCCGTGAGCTGGGCGACTTGAGCCTCGGTCGATTGTTCCTTCGTGGACACCCGGGCGTAGATCGCCACCCGGGTCATGGGCAGACACCTTCGGCCTCGGAGACGCTCAACGCTGCTTCGTCGATTCGCTCCTGGGCCAAGGTCGCGTAGGCAGGATTGAGGTCAATGCCGACCGAACGCCGACGAAGCCGGCGCGCGACAGCCAGTACCGTCCCGCTACCCATGAAAGGGTCGAGGACGACACAAGGGACGACCCGCTCGGTAAGGCACGAACACGCCTTGCGAAATCCGAGGTCGACTCTCCGGTAGGTTCCGTCGTGGACTCCGGGCGCGGCGATTCCCTGTCCGCGACCGAAGGCAAGTGACTTGTCCGGATGCCAGTCGTGCCCGATTCCGCCTCCCTCGGCACGGACGATGTGCGCCCAAGGAGTCCCGCAGTCGGCGCAGGCCCCGCGTTCCGACGTCCCGGCTCGGATGCGGATCTCAGGGAGCGCCTGAGGGAAGGTTGCGAAGTGCGCTCCCGGATACGGCTGAGTGGAAATCTGCCACACGGACCGGAGATTCCGACCCGCGCGGTCGGTGTTGGCCAGCATCGGGAATCGGCGGTAGTCCCCCTTCGCGTGCTTGGAGCGGTAGCCGGGATGGTCTCCGGGGTTTGGAAGGTGATTTCGGAGCCGCCGAAGCGAGCTCTCGTGAAGCGGCTCACGCACGGCATGAGCGTCGTAGAAGTACCGGCGCGACTTCGTCAGGAGGAATACGTACTCGTGGGATCGGGTCGGTCGGTCGCGGACCGGCTCGGGCATCGGGTTGCGCTTCGCCCAGATGCAGTCGGCGCGGAGCCACCATCCGCGGCGTCGGAGTTCGAACGCGACTCTCCACGGAATCCCGGTGAGGTCCTTTGGTTTGACCTCTCCAAACCGGGAGGCCGGCCTTCGGCTCCCCCCGCGACTCCGGGTCTGGGAGGGATCCCATCTCCGGGAAAACGCCTCCCGGGAGGAGCCCCGGACCGGGCTATCGGTGTGATAGGTGTCGCCAAGGTTCAGCCAGAGCGTTCCATCGGAGCGCAGAACGCGGCGGACCTCGTCGAAGACCGACGCGAGGTGGTCGACGAAAAGGCCCGGGTCCGGCTCGAGGCCCAACTGGCCGAGCCAACCTTCGCAACGAGCGCAGGTCTTGGTCGAAGGAAGCTCGACGGACGCACCGGGATGGCCGGCCTGAATCGACCCGGGGTCCTTCACGTCGGGCGGTGAGCGTCTCCGACGCGGAGGACGGGCCCCCCACTTGTGGCGGCAGGAGGGGTCCCCTCCCCAGAGGACCGGAGGGATTCCATAGTCCCGCAGACCCCAGTAGGGAGGCGACGTGACGACACAGTGAACCGACTCGGCGGGGAGCGACCGGAGAATCTCCCGTACCTCGCCTTCGAGAATGGCCGGCGCCAATCCCGTTGGGATCACGAGCCACCCCCACCGTCTTCAATCCGCTGAGGATCACCCGTCCAGTCACCGGAGGACCAGCAGCGCGCCTCCCTCAGGCCGGGGGAGGCCGTCCGCATGGGTTCTATAAGGAAAGAGTTACGGGCCCGCCGGGATTCGAACCCGGGTTTGAGGCTCCGGAGGCCTCCGTGATGTCCAAGCTATACTACGGGCCCGCTGGGGACAGTTCGGCGTGACCCTCGGCCGCAATTAATAGCGCCCCCGGCTCGACCGGTCGAGCTGCGCCGAGCGGAGGGCGCGGAACCCGCGCTTCCTTCGGACCGATCGGCCGGTCACGCCGGCTTCGCGGCTCGGGCCTTGGGGACGGGGGGCGACCTCGATTCCGAGTATCCACACTTTCCGCACGAGCGGCGGTTCTCGTGCTCCGCGAGGAACGTGCCGGGGCCGCACTTGGGGCAGGACTTATGCGTGCGGGCGAGCGCGTCGCCCTGCACGTCGTAGAGACCGACCCGCGCCTTCGCCAAAGGGGCTCACCCCTCGGGGGCCGCGGTGGCGTCGTTCTCGGCCTTGTGGCCCTTCCCTTTGTGCCCGGCCTTGAGCGGAGCGTCCTTCGATTCCGCCTCGAGCGGTGGGGTGTGCTCGGTCTTGTGTTCGGCCTTGTGCTCCGACTTATGCTCCCCCTTGGGGGGGGAGGGACGCTCGATCTTCGCCTCAGCCTTGGGCACTGCGGGAGCCTCCGCGGCCGGCTCCGCCCTCGGGGCCTCTGGGGTCGCGGAGGGCTTCACTGCGTCGACGGCCGGCGTTCCGACCGCCGCCTTCTCCTTGAGACCATTACGAACGAGGATGTGCGCGCGAGTGATCGACTTTGCCGCGTCCGCCGTCTCGTAGACGAGCGCGTCGCCGCGCGTCGTCGCGGTTCCGTACAAGGCGCCCATGCGCTCGATGATCACGCGGTCTTTCGGGGCCTTCACGATCTTCGATAGCTCGCCGCGCACCGAGTCCCGGCTCGGGGTGGCCACGGTCGCGTGATCGACCTCGAAGCGGTACTCGTGGCGCTTGAGCAACGGGTTCGCCCGCTCTTCGAGGATCCGGATCTCCACGACCTGTGCTCCCTCTTCTCCGTTCGGTGATCGCGCGCCGCGTGCGTTCCCCCGCGTTCCATCGAGGCCAGGCGGGGAGCCCCCTCACCCGGGGTACCGTATATAACGGTGGCCCCGGGACGATGCGCGCGTTGCGTTCCGACGTCGTTCCGCGAGCGCATGCCAGGCCCCGGGCGGCCGGAAGCGGCCCGGCGTCCTCCGGCCCGCCGTTCGGCTAGCCGGTGACGTAGCCCACCCGGCGGTACTCTCGCTCGGGGGGATGGGGACGCAGGTTGTGCTCGGCCAGCGCCCGGCCGGTCGGGAAGCGCCGACCGCAGAGCGCGCAGACGACCCCGGCGGTGTGGGCTTCGGGGTTCTGTTCCACGCTCAGGGTCGGGTCGTCGTGCGCGTGCTCGCGGTTCATGTGCTCGACGAGGTCCGGCACGGAACCCTCCACCGCCCCGCAGAGATTGCACGTTTCTGCCATGGTTCCACTTCACACCCTCTTCGTTACAATCTGGTGCGTGCGGGGGTCAAGTAAGTTTGTCCCACGCCGGACGTTCTCTACGGCGATCGCCGGACTCCGACGCGACAGAATCCCCCGATTGTCGAACGTAAAGGGACGGACCGTCGGGAGACCCGGGTGAGAGAGTCCGTCTCGCGAAGGAAGGGGTTCGGCCGATCCGTTCGGATCGACGCGCGCTCAACCGACCGAGACGAGGCGCGCGGCGGCGTGCTGCGTCGGCTCGATCAAGTACAGGACCCCCGCGACCAACGCGAGGATCCCGCCGACGAGCGCGACCACGTTCGCGCCGAGCCCGAGCGCCAGCCATCCGACCACGGCGAGGACGACCAGGAGGACCCCGCTCGCGAGCGGGCGGTCCTGCCAGCCGTGCACGCCCAGGTGAGCGAACAGCAGCACGAGCGCGCCAACGACGAACAGCACGATCGTCTCTCCGATCGCCCCGGCGCCGGCTCCGAGGTGGCCCATGACCAGGTCGGCGACGCCGAAGGCGAGGGCGACGAGGCCCCCCGCGAGGATGAGGAACCCTCCCACGAGCCCGAGCGCGTGTCCTAAGGTGCGTTCTGTAGGATTTACCATCTAACTTTCACCTCCTGTTGAGTAGCTCCACCCGAAGAACCCGGTCAACACCGGGGCGCGGGTAGGCGTCCATGACTCCCTGCCCGGGACCCTACTTCAAACCTTGTCCCACGGGGGCTCTCCGTGCGCGATCCGGTCGATGACGTTCGGCCGGTGAAGTGGGGGGGACAGAGGAAGACCGCGATTGCCGAACCCGATAGCGGCGACTTTCTTGGGGGTATCGATGTCGGATTCGGCAAGACCATAAGGCTCATCGACGTGTAGCACGCACCGGCCCCAGGGAGGTGGGCGTTTGGCCCCCTTATCGATCTGTATTAACACCCAGACGCCGCTCGTGCAGTTCCTGCGCCCCCCCGAGGGGAGCCTGCTCGACGGGGCGTCCCGGGACGTCTCGGACCTCGCGACGCTCCGGGAGGGGGTCGACTACCGGTATTCGCCGGGCGGAGTGACCCGCATGGTCTACCCGCTCGTTCGTCGCCTCCTCAAGGACGGCGTACTCAGCGACGCCCACTGGGTCGCGCTCAACCCCCACGCACCTCCGACCGTTCGGCTTGGGGGCCTCACGCTGCACAACGTCGCCCTCGAGGCCGAGCGGATGGCGGGGTATGGGCTCGTGAAGGAGGCGATCTGGGGACGGATCCACGAGGTCGAACCAGTCGGACGCCACGACGACCTGTTCTGGTCGGAGGCGTTCGCGGAGTACTCCTACTACAACCGGCAGACCACCGAGCTGATCCGCCGGTTGGACGGGGAGCATGACTTCGACGCGTTCTACGTCCACGACTTCCAGCAGATGCCGGTCGGTCACATGCTCGCGACGCTCAAGCCGAAGATCTTCCGGTGGCACATCCCATTCGAGTCGTCCGCGATCCCGGCTCAGTGGCGCGAGCTCCTGCGGACGTACCTGGACAGCTACGACGTGATCGTCGTGAGCGCGCTCCGCTACGTCGAGTCGCTGGGCCGACTCCGCCCGAAAGGAAAGGTGCTGCGACTCTACCCGTATGTCGACCCCGACGACTACTCGCGGCCCGGACGCGCTTTGGTCGCGGGGGCCGTCCGTCGATTCGGCATCTCACCGAAGGACGAGGTCGCGCTGCTCGTCGGCCGTATGGACCCGGTCAAGGGCCAGGACCTCGCGATCGACGCCTTCGCCAGCCTTGCGGCCGACTACCCCCGCCTGAAGCTCGTCCTCGTCGGCAACGGCAGTTTCTCGGGTTCGAGCGCCGGCCTCGGCCTCTCGAAGTCGGCCAAGTGGCGGCAGCACCTCGAGGGGATGGCCGCCCGCGCCGGCCTCGTGGAGCGGACCGTCTTCACCGGCCATCTGCTCCAGTGCGATCTCGACTGCCTCTATGAGCGCTGCCGGTTCACGATCCTCCCCTCCGTGCGAGAGGGGTTCGGGCTCGTCGCGGTCGAGAGCTGGCTGCACGGCAAACCGACGATCGTCACCGAACGGGCCGGTATCGCCGAGCTGATCCGGGACGGCGAGAACGGGCTCCTGTTCGATCCCGACCAACCGGGCGCGCTTGCCGAGAAGATGCGGCTCCTCCTCGAGGACCGGACGGGTCGGCTTCGCTCCCGGCTCGCCCACAACGGGCGCCTCGCATCCCGCATGTGTTCGCTCGACGCGGCGGAGAAGGCGGAACGCGAGATGCTCGTCGCGGTCGCGGAGGCGTAGGTGATCGATCTCCGCACCGTGGCGTCGCTACTGCTGCCGTTCGTGCCGGTCGGAGTCATCGTCGTCCTGACGGTGCTTCTCGCGTGGCTCCTGAGCCTCATCGTCGGTCGGCTCATGCGCGCGAGCACGCCGCAGATGGCGAGGGCGGCCCGGCGGCTCACCGCGGGGGTCGTCGGGGTGATCGGCGGCACGCTCGCGCTGCAGCAGCTCGGCGTGAATCCGGACATCCTTCTCCTCGTCATCGCGCTTATCGGCGTGACGGTGCTCATCGCGCTGCGCGAGCCGCTCAGCAACTACGGTGCGAAGTACTTCTCCGACCTTTACACGCCGTTCAAGGTCGGCGACACGATCCTTGTCCAGGGGGTCGCGGGGAAGGTCATCGAGATCAACGCGATGACGACCGTGCTGCTCTCCGACAACGACCAGCTGATCTCCGTCCCCAACGCCGCGATGATCCGGGACGTGGTCGTGAACACCTCTCCGCAAGCGTGGAAGGAGGTCACGATCCCGGTCGCGATCAGCGGCAACGTCGACCTCCCCACGTTCGAGAGCGAGCTGTTGAAATCCCTCTCGAAGCTGCGGACGAGGCTCGACCCCCGGTTCCCGCCCGTGCTGACGACAAAATCGCGGACCCCCCAGTCCACGGACATCACCCTGACGTTGATGCTGCGCCGCCCCGAGGACCGCGACCCGATCACCCTTGAGGCGAACAAGCGCCTGACCGAGGTCCTCGAGCGGGTCCGCGGCGGCTATCGGTGACCGCGCTCGGCCGTCGCCGCTACCCGTCGCGCGATCGGACCCCGCACGAACTCGAGCACGCCGCGCGCGTACCGTCCCCGTGCGACGTAGTCCGCGACCGCCCGAACGCGCGGCTCCGCGTTCCCGACCGCCCCCGCGAGCGCCGCTCCGCGGAGGAGGTCGAGGTCGTTCTCGGCGTCTCCGATCGCCGCGTACTCCCCGGCGGGCACCCCGAGACGCGCGAGCGCGGTCGCGACCCCGGCCCCCTTCGTCACCCCCCTGGGTAGGACCATCACTCGGTCCACGTTCGGGACGAGGTGGACCGGGAGCCCCCGGAGCGCGGCCGCAGCCCTCGAGGAACGCGGAAGCGAGACGACGACCGTGCCGACCTCCGCTCGAAGCGCGCCCCGGAGTCGGAGCCGCGCCCGTACACGAGCCGCCGTGGTCGACCCCCGGACGATCGGAGGCGCGCCGAGCGGGACCTCGACGACCGCGCCGTTCTCGGCTACGATACCGTCCACCTCGCCCAGGAGTCGCGCGAACTCCCGCACCGATGCGTGAGTCCGACCGGAGGCGAGGAGCGTGTGGAGGCCGAGCGCGCGGGCCTCTCGGAGCGCCGTGCGCGCTCCGGTCCCTGGTCGCGCGCGCGGCGCGACGAGGGTCCGGTCGAGGTCGGCCGCGAGGACATGGATCGTGCGGGGCGGCCCTCTCCGCCGGAGGGGCGGGCGGACCCCGCGGAGACCCGTTAGGGACGCTCGCTCGCCGTCCCCCCGGCGTCTCGGTGAAGGCATCGGCACGACGGGTGAGGCGACCCGGAATAGTTACGGGTTGCTGCCGCGGGCCGCCGGCGGTGCGGGTGCTGCGGGCGGGCGGAAACGCTGAAGGTCTCTGCGGCTTCGCGAGCTAGAGCGATGACGCTCCTGCGACGACGGCTCGGCCCGAACGGGCCTAGCGTATCGGCGATCGGGCTCGGCTGCATGGGGATGAGCCAAAGCTACGGAACCGGGGCAGAGGCGGAGTCGGTCGCGACCCTGCACCGTGCGCTCGACCTCGGGGTGAACTTCTTCGACACCGCGGACGCCTACGGCCAGGGGACGAACGAGGAGCTCATCGGGCAGACGATCCGGGAGCGACGGGAGGAGGTCTTCCTCGCGACGAAGTTCGGGTTCGTCTTCGAGCCCGGATCCGAAGAGCGCCGGATCGACGGGAGCCCCGCGCACGTCCGCGCGGCGTGCGAGGCGAGCCTGCGCCGCCTGGGCGTGAAGACGATCGACCTCTACTACCTCCACCGCGTCGACCCAAAGACCCCGATCGAGGAGACCGTCCGCGCGATGGCGGCGCTCGTCCGAGAGGGGAAGGTCCGCTACCTCGGACTCTCCGAGGTCAACCCCGCGACCCTGCGGCGCGCCCACTCGGTCCATCCGATCACGGCGGTCCAGAGCGAGTACTCGCTGTGGACCCGCGACCCCGAGGACGGGCTCCGCGACGCCTGCCGGGAACTCGGGGTCGGGATCGTGCCGTTCAGCCCCCTCGGCCGAGGGTTCTTCTCGGGGAAGCTCCAGAGTCTGGACGGCCTCGGGGCGGACGACTTCCGGCGGACGCTGCCCCGCTTCGAGCCCGCTAACTTCGAGAAGAACGTCGCGCTCGTTCGACGGCTGGAGCGACTCGCGGCCGACCGGGGCTGTACCGCCGCCCAGCTCGCGCTCGCGTGGGTGCTCGCACGGGGCGAGCACGTCGTCCCGATCCCGGGAACGAAACGCCGCTCGAACCTCGAAGAGAACGTCGCCGCGGTCGACGTCCGGCTCGGGCCGGAGGACCTACGACGGATCGACGAGGAGTTGCCGCGCAGCGCCTTCGTGGGCGCCCGGTACGGCGAGGCGGCGATGGCGTCCGTAAATCGCTGACCGGCGACCCCGACGTGGCCCGCCCGGGGCCGGCTATCCTTCCGCGGCCGGCTCCGGCTGCGTGAGGCAGTGGACGGATCCGAGGCCCCAGATGAGGTCCCCGCTGTGGAGGCCCGTTACCTCGCGTCCGGGAAACAGACGCTCGAGCGTGGAGAGGGCGACGCGGTCCGCCGGGTCGTTGAACGTCGGCACGAGCACGACCCCGTTCGCCACGTAGAAGTTGAGGTAGCTCGCCGGCACCCGCTGGGCCCCGTAGGCGAGCCGCCGCGGCATCGGCAGCTCGACGACCTCGAAGGGCCGGCCGTCCGCGTCCGTCGCCCCGCGCAGGCGCGCGAGGTTCTCCTCCAGCGGGACATGATTCGGGTCATCGGGGTTCGGCTCCCGCGCCGCGACGATAGTCCGCACGCCGACGAACCGTGCGACGTCGTCGATGTGACCGTGGGTGTCGTCGCCGGCGATCCCTCGTGCCAGCCAGAGTACGCGGTCGACCGCGAGGTAGTCGGAGAGGGCCCGCTCGAGGGCGGCGCGCTCGAGCCCCGGGTTCCGGGCCTGCACGTCGCTGAGGAGACACTCCTCGGTCGCGAGGAGGAGGCCGGCGCCATTCCCGTCGACCGCCCCGCCCTCTAGAACGACCCGGCGGTCGCCGGACCGGGGCCGCCACGCGGGCAGTCCCAGCGCGCGCGCGACACGTGACGGCAACCGGTCGTCCCGGTCCCAGTCGTCGTACTTCGCCCAGCCGTTGAACCCCCAGTCCGTGATGGCGACGGGGGGAAGGTCGGCCGGGGGCGCGGGGTTCCGCACGAAGATCGGCCCGGAGTCCCGGGTCCAGGAGCGGTCGGTCGGCCATCGGTAGAAGATGACGCGGGTTAGGTCGACCCCCGACGCGTCGAGGATCGCCCGAGCCCGCGACTCTCGCGCCGCGCTCCCGACCACGATGCGGACCGGCTCGTGGGGCGCGAGCTGCCGCACGATCTCCGCGAAGACCAAGGGTATCGCCTCAAACCGCCCGGGCCAGTCGTCGCGCCGGTGCGGCCAGATGATCCACGTCGCCGCGTGCGGGGCCCACTCCGCCGGCCAGCGGTAGCCGAGCGAACGGGGGGTGCCGCGAGGAGCTCGGCGCGCGGTCACGGTGCGTCGAGGAACCGGTGGGTGATCGGTCCGTAGGCGTCCACGCGACGGTCGCGGAGGAACGGCCAGTGCCGCCGCACGGTCTCGACCTCGCGGGGGTCGACCTCGGCGAAGAGAAGTTCCTCGCGATCGTGCGACGCCTTCGCGATCACTCGTCCGAACGGGTCCGCGACGAACGAGCCGCCCCAGAACTCGATCCCGGGGCCTTCCGCGCGGTTCCCCCGAACGTCCCCCTGCTCGTGCCCGACGCGGTTCGGGACTGCGACGTAGAGGCCGTTCGCGATCGCGTGGGCCCGCTGCACCGTCTCCCACGCGTCGTGCTGCGCCTTCCCGAACTCCGCTTTCTCGGCGGGGTGCCAGCCGATCGCGGTCGGGTAGAAGATGACCTCCGCCCCGGCGAGCGCCGCGAGGCGCGCTGGCTCGGGATACCACTGGTCCCAGCAGATGAGCACCCCGATCCGGCCCTCGGGGAGCGCGAATGTCGGCACGCCGAGGTCGCCCGGCGCGAAGTAGAACTTCTCGTAGTAGAGCGGGTCGTCCGGGACGTGCAGCTTGCGGTACCGCCCGAGGATCGCTCCGTCGGGCCCGAGGAGAACCGTCGTGTTGTGATAGACCCCCGCGGTTCGCCGCTCGAAGACCGGGACGAGCACCGCGACGCCGCTTTCCCGAGCGGTCGCGCCGAGCCGCTCGGTCGTCGGTCCGGGAATCGGCTCGGCCTCGTCGAACAGCGCGTGGTCCTCGCGCTGGCAGAAGTACTGCGTGCGGAATAGCTCGGGCAGGCAGACGACACGGGCACCCTTTTCTGCGGCGGCCGCGACGCGGCCAACTGCCTTCACAACGTTCGCGTCGGGATCGGCGCCGCAGGCCATCTGGACGAGGGCGATCCGGAAATTCTTGCGCGCGCTCATCGAGGAATGGTTACGGACCCGGACCGCGGACGCTCCGGTCGTCGCCTCGTCCGGACGGAATCCGAGCCCGCGCTAATGAGGTTTGGGAGCGCGCCCCGTCTGCCACGACTCCCCACGGCGCGGGTCCCGCGGGTTGACCACTCCTCAGCGACGCCCGAGCCGAGCGCGACGTCGCTCGACCTCCGCCGCCCCCAGCTCGGCGTAGCCGCGAGCGGTGAGCGTCACGATCGCGTAGCCGTCGCCGCTCGCCGAGTCCCGTTGCATCGCCACCGCGAGCCCTCGCAGGGCGAGGTCGACCCCGTCGTTCACTCCGATCCCCGACCGCCACGTCTCTTCGAGTAGACCGTAGACGTACGCGCTGCCGCTCCCCAACGATACGTACCGGCTCTCCTCGATCGATCCTCCCGAAAAGTCGAGCGAGTAGACGCGCGGTCCCGACGCGTCGACCCCCCCGAGGATGAACCAGCCGTAGAGCGGGTAGTCTCGCGTCGCGTTCAGCAAGTTTGACGCGACGACGGCGATCGACTCGACCCGGATCGGGCGGCCGGCGCGGAGCCGGTAGAGTGCGGCCTCGGCGCGAAGCTGCCGAATCACCGACTGGGCGTCCCCGATCCCCCCCGCGAACGTCGCGCCCAGGTGGCCGTCGATCCGGAACAGCTTGACCGCTTCCTTGCTCGCGATGAAGTGTCCCATGGTCGCTCGACGCTCCGTGGCGAGGACGACCCCGTCGCGGCAGCAAAGCCCGATCGTCGTGGTGCCGGAGGAGAGTCGTGCGCCGCCCCGTTCGCTCCCGACACTGTCCCGTTCGTTCGAGTTCACGGTACCCGCACCCCCTCACGCCGCTACGGCGGGACGTATTTGGGGAAGGGTTGAGTCACGGGATTTCGCGCGCGGCCGGTGCGCCGAGGGCACCGTCGTCGCACGCGAACCCACCGGCGAGGTAGCCCCGGATCGACTCCGGTAGGCTGCCGTCGCTCCGGTCCTCGGGCGGGCTCTCCTTGGACGCCGGGCCCCGCTCGCCGGCGGACGTCGGTACCGGTACGACCCGCGTCGCGGACCCACCCGAAGGCGCGCTCGTCGCGCGCGCGTCCGCGAGGACGCTCGGGTCACCGGGACGACGGGACCCGGTACGGGGACGGCCCCGGGCCCGACCTGAGCTACGCGCTCTCCGGTAGCGTCGCATATATGCCGCTCGTTCCGATCGATGACGGATCCGCCACTTCTGGGCGGCCTGCTTTCGCCGCTCCGTGTCCTGGTAGGGCATGCTTGCGGGGCATCATCTCCTCGCCTATTTATCGAAGGGATTGGTTACGCTATTCTTGCCCGATCCACAGGTCCGCGCCGGGCGCGGCCCGCGGGTGGGGTCGCGCGCCCCCTGTGGAGTCCATGCTCCACCTTTTCTCCGGGGGCTCCCTGAGGCGGGGGGTTTCCGGTGACACGGACCATCCGACTGGCGCTCGCCACCTTCATCATCGGATTCCTGGTCGAAGCGGCGGTCGAGCTCTACCAGTTCCTCAGCTACGGGTTGAACCGGCCCGGGTGGCCCGGTTTCTACTACATCGGGCTGGTCACCACCGGGGTCGGCTTCTACCTCATGTACCGGGGCCAGCACGAGTGGACCGCGCTCCACCAACGCAACGTACATCGGGGCCATCGGTTTCTGCGGGCCTCGATCGCGATCTTCGTCGGCGCGGTCCTCGCCATCGCCGTCCTCGGCGCCACCGAGGGAAACCCGGCGGGCGCCGGTCCGGCGCCCGGACTCGCCTGGCTCGTCGGCGGGCTCGTCGCCCTCGCGTTCGGGAACTTCTTCCTAGGCCTTGCCATGCTCGTCGACCAGCTCGTCGGTCCGTACGGGCGGGTACTCGCCTGGACGGGATTCGCCTGGTCCCTCGGTGTTGCGGTGCTGACCGGTTTCCTCGTCGGCGGGGAGTTTCCGACGCTCCTCCACGAGTTCTTCACGAACCCCTTGGGGTTGATCGTCTCCTTCGCCCCGCTCGCGTTCGTCATCGCGCCGCTGTTCGTCAGCTACGGGCTCTTCGCCGCCGCCTACACTGACGCGTTCCGAAGGCTCCGTGCCCCGGGCGCTCCGGGATCGACCCCACCCGAGACCCGACCGGACGGGCCGACCCCCCCGCCGCCGGCTCAGCGGGCGGAGGTGGTGAAGAGCGCGAGCATCATCGCCCCGATCACCACTCGGTGATCGGTCGGTTTCGCCTCGGAGATGTCGACCGCCACACTGGACCGCCAGCCGTAGCTACGGTGGCCGGCGGCGACCACGGCCGCTCCCCCGCCCTCCTCGAGCCGGTACTCGTCGCCGAGGGTGGGCATTTCGAGCGGAAGGGCCTCCTGGTCCCTGACCTGAACTCCGAGCTGGTAGCCACCGAAACTGCTCGGCTGCGACCGTCCGGCGAGGACCGCCCCCGTTCCGTCATGGATCTGGAACTCGAAACGCAGACCCCGGCCCCGAGCCGCGTCGAGGACGAGGAGCACGTGCCCGAGGGTGTCCCGCAGCGTGTACTTCACCGGGAGCGCGAGCTCGAACTGCGCTTCCCCGAGCGGCTGGCCCGAACGGTCGAAGTAAAGAAATTTCGACGTCTTGCCGGCGTGCTCCGGTTGGATCTGGAAGCGAGAGAGGGTCCGGAGCGGGGAATCCGGCGGCGGGGGAGGAGCGCTCGGGAGCGGGACACGCGGCGAGTCCGCGGCCACCGGATCGCCGCACGCCGGGCAGACCGTCGCTCCGTCGGAAACGGGTTGGCCGCAGCCGGTGCGGAACATCGCTACGGGAAACGGGCCATCCGGAAATCGCTTGGGACGGTCGCGGGGCGGCGGCGGTGTCACCGAAGGCGGCGAGCTTATTCCACGCTCCCGCTCGTGGCGTCGTGGCGGTCCTCTCCGCCCCCTCCTCCGCGTCCGCGAGAGACGGTCGTCGGTTCCTCCGGGAGCTCGACCGTCGGCTCGAGCGGCTCGACCGCGCCATCCTGGTCGCCGACTGGGACCTCTTCACCGGCCGGTCCGCCCGCGGCTCTGCGCCGTGGCAGATGCGGCGGAGCGCGCTGCTCTCGGACGAGCGGATCCTGCGTTGGGCCCGGCGGGCGCTCGAACGAGGCTGGCCGCCGCTTGAGCGACGTCGGCTCGAGCTCCTCGAGCGAGTCGTCCTCGACACTCAGGTCGAACAGCACCCGGACGTAGTCCGGCTCCGCCGCGAACTCCAGCGCCGGATCGTCACCTTTCGACCGCGTTGGCAGGGTCGGCGCGTTCATCGGATCCACGCCCGCCGGATACTCGAGAGCGACCCTCACGCCGCGAACCGCCGTCGTGCCTACTACGCCTCCGAACCGTTCCCGCGATCGCTGGAAGAGCCGCTGCGCGAACTGATCCGACTCCGGAACGAGCGGGCTCGTGCCGGCGGTTACCGCACCTTCGCCGAGATGCGTCTCGGTTTCGAGGGCGTGACGCCGTCCCGCCTGGACGCGCTCATCGAGTCCGCCGTGGCGCCCGTGCCCCGTCCGGCCCGACGGCTCCGGGACCTGTTCGCCACCGCGACGGGTCGCGCGGGTTGGGAGCCTTGGGACTTCCTGTACGCGCAGGAGCGGCGCGTCCCGCTGCCGGATCGGTCGTTCCCGATGCGCTCGATGCTCCCCACCATCCTGCGCGCCGTCGCGGGCTGGGGATTTCGCACGGCGCGGATGCGCTTCCGCGTCGTCTTCCACGACTTGGCGGCCGGAGGGCTCACACTCGCCCCGGATCCTCCCCGGGACATTCGGATCCTCGTGCACCCGCGCGGGGGCTGGAGCTCGTATCACGTCATGTTCCACGAGGTCGGCCACGCCGTGCATTCCGCGGCGATTCGAGCGCCGCGCCATCTGCTTCGCTGGCACGAGAACGGCCCGGGCTTCGGCGGGCTCCACGAGGGTATCGGGGCGCTCTTCGAGCAGATCCCGCTCAGCGCTGCGTGGCTCTCCGCCCAACCGGGCATCGGACGCGAGCGCGCGGAGGAGTTCGCGCGGGCGCGGAGCGACCGGGACCTCCTCGGGGCCTGGACCGCGGCGTGGATCGGCATCGAGCAGGCCCTCTACCGAGACCCGGACCGCGACCCGATGCCGGAGTTCCAGCGGATCCAGCGGCGCCTCTTCGGCTACGGGCCGTCGCCGCCGCTCTCGTTTGTGGACTCGTTCTACGTCGAGAGTCCCGTCTACGCCCCGAACTACCTCCTCGCGACGCTGTTCCAGTACCAGATCGCGCGGACCCTCCGGGAGCGCTTCGGTGAACCGCGCTGGCCGAACTCGAAAGTCGGGCCGTGGCTCGCGCGTGAGTGGTTCGCCCCGGGGTCGGTCTACGACTGGGTGCCACGGATCCGGGCGGTGACGGGTCGTCCGTTCGGTGCATCGGACTTCCGCGCGGCGTTCCGCGATGAGGGACCACCGTCGAGGGTCGAAGGGGCTTAGACCCCCGGGCGGTACCCGCACGCGGGAGCCAACGATGGCGATCGAGTCCAAGCTCGGGGTGCGCATCGAGCGCGTCGCGCCGGTCCAGCTCTACCCGTTCGTCCGGTTCTTCCAGGGGTTCGAGGAAGTACCGCTGGTTCGTCGCCTATTTCGCGCGCGCACCCGCCGAGTGCTGCGGTCGCTGAAGGTCGAGTTCTTCTCCGCTCGGTTCGGCTACATGGGGACGAGCGATATCGACGGGCACCTCCTCATCAGCACCCATCACCTGAGAGACAGCGATTTTCAGACCGTCTACCTCGACCTCGTCCACGAGCTCTGCCACGTCCGGCAGTTCCGGAAGAGCCGACCGCTGTTCTACCCCAAGCTGAGCTACGTCGACGCGCCGTCGGAGATCGAAGCCTACCGGTTCACGATCCAGGAGGGTCGGCGGATCGGCATGTCGGACCGCGCGCTCCGCGACTACCTCAAGGTCGAGTGGATCACGCCGACGGAGCACCGCCGCCTCGCGCGCCGCTGCGGGGTCGCGGTACCCCGCCGCCGGTCGCGGTCGAGCCGAACGCGTCCGGCCCGCTGAGCCGGCCCCTTCTGGCAAAAGCCTCGAAGAAGGCAAACCGTTACGCGGCCTGCGCGCCTGCGGAGCCGCATGCTCGAATACGATGTCGCGCTGGACATCGACTACGACGCGGCCTCCTTTCACGGGACCGTCGAGATCGACGGCTTTCCCAAGACGCCCGCACTGGAGCTCGACTCGGTAGACCTCGAGATCCAGTCCGTCCATCGAGGTAGCGCGCCGGTGCCGCATCGCCTCGACGCGGTCCGGCACAAGCTCGTCGTCGAGCTCGACCCGGCATCCCTCGGCCCGCTGCGCGTCGCATTCTCGGGGCGGGCCGGGGAGGGCGTGCAGACCGGCCTCTTCGTTTCGCGCCTGGGGGCCCAGAAGGCGCTGAGCACGCAGATGGAGCCCGAGGGATGTCGTCGCCTGCTCCCGTGCTTTGACCGCCCGGACCAGAAGGGGATTTTCCGGCTCCGGGTCACGACGCGGGGCGACCTCGCCGTCCTCGCGAACATGCCGGGAGAGTGCCGGCCGACCGGAGAGGGCCGGCGCGAGTGGCGGTTCGCACCGACCCCGGCGATGTCGACGTACCTCCTCTACCTCGGTGTCGGACCGTTCGAGGAGGCCACCGATACGGGGCCGGGGGAGCCGCCGGTGATCCTCGCCGGTCCGCCGGGGAGCCGGACGCGGGCCGCTCGTGCGCTTCGCGATGCCCGTGCCTCCCTGCGAGCGCTGCGCGAATACTTCGACCTCCCGTACCCCCTGCCGAAGCTCCACCTGATCGCGCTCTCGGACTTCTGGGTCGGCATGGAGAACTGGGGCGCGATCACGGGAGGGGAGAACCACTATCTCCTCGACGAGACGACGGCCCCGATCGCGCTCCGGTTCGGCGAGCAGACGATCGTCCACGAGATCGCCCATCAGTGGTTCGGTGACCTCGTGACCCTCGAGAGCTGGGACGACCTCTGGCTCAACGAGGCGTTCGCGACGTTCATCACCCCGAGGATCCAGGAGCGGGCGGGCGTGCGGCGCGACCCGTGGGGAGAGTTCGTGCTCTTCACCGCTCGGGGCGATCCGGTCGATTCGCTCTGGGCGACGCACCCGGTGAAGCCCGAGGGGTACGACCCCGCCGAGATCATGGCGACCGCGGACTTTGTGACCTACTTCAAGGGCAGCCGCCTGTTGCGGATGGTCGAGGCGTACCTCGGCGAGGAGGTGTTCCGCCGCGGTCTCTCCGCGTACCTGCGCCGCCATCAGTTCGGGAACGCCCGCAGCCGGGACTTGTGGCGCGCGCTCGAGGAGGTCTCGGGCCGCGGCGTCGTCGACGTAATGCAGCAGTGGGTCGAGCGGCCGGGCTTCCCGGTGATCTCGGTCGTCCAGGTCGACGCAGACGTCGAACTCTCTCAGCGTCGGTTCACCTACCTCCGTGGACCCTCCACCGACCCCCCGTGGCCGATCCCGCTCACGGTCGACTCCGGGGCCGGTCCGCGCGCGGTCCTCTTCGACGGTCCCCGGCTCACGCTGCCGGGCGCGAGCGCGGAGACCCTCCGGCTCGACCCTGGCCGCGCCGGGTTCTACCGGATCCTCTGGGAGTCACCGCTCCGGGCCCGGGCCATCGAGAAGATGATGACGTGGCCCCCCCTCGACCGGTGGGGGTTCCTGCACGACGCGCGGGCGTTCCTGCTCTCGGGGGACTACTCGCTGGACGAGTACCTCGCCCTCCTGCACGCCGTGCGCGACGCGACCGACCTCGTCACGGTGGAGGAGGTCGCCCAGTCGCTCCACGTCCTCGGCCCGATCCTGAGCGACGTCCCCGCCTTCGGGGCCGCGGCGCGCGAGTTCTGCCGGGCGCAGCTCGACCGGATCGGGGAGGTCCCGCGTCCGGGGGAGCCGGAGTCGAACGACACGATGCGCGATTGGGTCGCGTGGATGCGCGTGCCGGTCGACGACGACTACGCACGATCGCTCGCCCCGCGGTTCGCGGCGGTGGACCGCGAACCCCCGGCGATGCGTCAGGCGATCGCCACCGCGTACGCGCGCTGGGGTCCCTCCGATGCGCTCGACCGACTGATGGAGCGCGCGGTCGGAGCGGACTCCGACGCCGCCGGCCACGCCTGCTGGGCGATCGAGGGCTTCCGGGACCCGGCGCTCGTCGACGCCGCGCTCGAGCGCGGGCGCCCCTCCGTGCGGCTCGCGGACCTCTACGTTCGGCTGGTATGGGGGGCGTCGAAGAATCCGGATGGCCGTGCGGTCCTCTGGCCGTGGCTCACCACGCACCTGCGGGAGCTCGAGCGTCGGGCCCAGGGAACGTACCTCCTCGCGTACATGCTCGACGGGATCCTCCCGTCGCTCGGGGTCGGTCGCGAGGAGGAAGTGGGGCGCTACTTCGCGGCCGAGCGCTTCCCCGAGGGCGCGATCGGGATCCGGACGGGGCTCGAGACCCTCGAGGCCGCACGGCGGCTGCGCGAGCGGATCGGTGCGAAGACCCTCGCGTAACGAACCCGCACGCAGAGCGGCGGTTCGACCCCGGGCGTCCCCTCGAGGACCCGGCCCTCGCCCCCGGCGGGCGCCGACCTCGCCGCGAGTCGGGGGTCCGTGGACCGTCTCGAGTCCACCGAGGTCACCGACCGTCCGTCGAGGAAGGAGACGGCCCTCCGTTGGGCTTGCGGGCCGCGATCCACTCGAGTCGCCAGCGTCGGCGCACCCGCTCGAGGACGTACCCGTGGGCGCCCAGCCAAGCTCGGATCCCTTGCTTGTGCAGGAACTCCTCGTAGACGAGCTGGCCCCCCGGCTGCAGGACGCGGTCCAACTCAGTGAGCGCCGGCGGCACGCCGCTGAAATCCCCGTGGGAGGGGCTCGCGTGATGGATCGCGAGGAACGCGAGCGCGACTTCGAAGGACGCGACGGGGAACGGGAGCTCCCGAACGTCGGCGGTGCGGAAGAGGAGCGCGCCGGCCGGGGTCGGGACCGGTGTCCTCGAATCCGGGCGCATCGCCGCTTCGATCTGGCGTGGGTCGAAGTCCGTGGCGACGTACAGCGCGGGACGAAACGCTCCGACGAACCGACGCGCGAACGCGCCGTTGCCGCAGCCGATCTCGAGACACCGCGCGTCGGCCGGCACCGTCACTTCGCGACCGATCCATCGGCAGTTCCGGACGGCCCTCCGCGTGGCCGACAGGTTGACGAAGAACCGCGAGACGGCGTTCATCTCGGACACGGTGCGCGCTCGCCCGCGGGGGCGAGCCCCCGCGGCTCGGGGTCAACCGGCCGTGGGTCATCACGGCTTCTCTGTCCTCCGAGGCACCGCGGCGCCCTCCGGAAGGAGCCCGACTCCGGTTTGCCCGACCGCTCTCACCGGTCACCATTTACACTTCGAACGCTCCACGGGTCGGGGTGCGGTGCGCCATGGACCACTACGTCGAACGACCGGAAGTCGTGGTGCTGCGCGTCCGCGCGGACATGCGGGGAAAGGGACCGGCGGAAGCGATGTCCCGGCTCGAGGCGAAACTGCCCACGCGGACGGGCCGCAGGTTCTACGGGGCGTTCCGTGTGCTGCCCGAGGGCGAAGAGTACTTCGCGTGCGTCGAGCGGGACCCGACCGACGAGCCCGATCGAATGGGACTGGAGGTCGGGGCGATCCCCGGGGGGCTGTACGGGCGGCGTAAGCTCCTCGACTGGGAGAAGCTGATCGCGACCGGGGACCTCGGCCGCCATTTCCAGGAGATCATTCGCACCCACGATTTCGACGCAAGCCGTCCGGAGATCGAGTTCTACCGGAGCCTGACGGAGCTACAGATCCTGGTGCCGGTCCGGTCCCGCACCGATACGCCTCCGCGCTCGACGGACCCGCCCTAACGGGTCCCGTCCCTCGTTCTTCGACCGTCGGGAGCGTCCTCGCCGCTTCCCCTACGTCGATCGTCGCTCTCTCGGCGGGGCGCCCGACGTCGAATAGGGGAATGGGGGGATCCACGAACACCCGTCATTCGCCGGAACGACGAGGGAGGTCCGTGCAGGCAATCCCCCCGGTGTCTCACCGCAGGAAGGGATGCAGCGCCACCTAGCGCTTCTTGCCCTTCTTGCCTTTCTTACCTTTCTTGGCCTTAGCCATCGCTTTCTGCTCTCCTCGGCTGGCGACCGGGAGTACTATCTGGTAGAGCGATTCGGGTATTTCAACTCCCGATATTTCCGACGCGCGGTCGTTCCGGTCCGTCCGCGCGCTTCCGGCGGCTCAATCGTCTGGGGGCGCTGCGTCGACCTGAAGTTTCGCGATGCGCGCACCGCGCCGTTCTCGACGGCTCCGTAGTGAAGAGCAAGTAGATCGAC
The DNA here is from genome assembly GCA_050749465.1 of Thermoplasmata archaeon. Taxonomy (GTDB): domain Archaea; phylum Thermoplasmatota; class Thermoplasmata; order Lutacidiplasmatales; family UBA184; genus Lutacidiplasma. The sequence goes on from JBOGRO010000019.1 coordinate 24,277, forward strand.
GAACGCGGAGCGCGGCCAAGATAACGGAGAACCACCTGGGGCCGAGGCGGAGGCGCGGGATCGGATCAGCCGCACTCGCGATCACGGTCCGGGGGCCCGGCTGCGGTCGAGTGCTTCGTCCGGCTACGTGCTTCGCCGAGCCACCCCGCAGGACGTGCCGGTACCGCCGACGCGGCCGTCCGGGCGCCGATCGGCGACTCCCTTCCGCATGCGGGGAGCGCGTGCTAACCGGTTTTGACCGGCGGGGACCGGATCAGGAACTCATTGCCGTCCGGGTCCGCGAAAACACCGAGCGTCACCGTGAAGCCGGGGCGCTGGACCGTCGACGGCTCGGCCGTGATCGTCCCCCCGCGTTGCTGGATCTCCCGGCAAGCGGCGACCGGGTCGTGGTGCGAAAAGACGACCCCGGTCACGGTACCCGGTTCGCGTCCCCCTTCGTCGGAACCCTGCACGTGCATCCGCAACGTGACGGGAGTCCCGGGGATCGCGAAGACGGCCCGCTGTCCGGACTCGAGGTACTCGACCTCCTGGAGGCCCAGGACTTCGGCGTAGAACTTCCTCGCGCGGCGAATGTCCCGGATGTGGATCGTCACCGCTTCGAGCCCCTCTACGATCGCGGTCATGGCCCTCGAGGCCGGGCATTCCCGGTCCCGATAAAGCGTACCACCCCCCCTCGCTCGCGGCACGCCGCTCGTGCGGCCGGAGTGGGCACTCGGGCACCGGCGCCGAGGTGCAATCCCTATGGCACCGCGGCGCGGTCCGCTTCGCGGAGCGAAGATCGATGGCGTCCCTCGCGCGGTTGCGGGCCGTGATCGCCCGCGTACCGCGGGGCCGCGTGATCACCTACGGCCAGGTCGCCGCCACGGCCGGGTTCCCAGGCGCGGCCCGACTCACCGTCCGCGCGCTCTACGGGGCCGAGGGGTTGCCGTGGCATCGGGTGGTCGCCGCGGGCGGGCGGATCGCCCTGCCGGGGGAAGAGGGTCGCGAGCAACGCCTTCGACTGGAGATCGAAGGCGTCACGTTTCGGGGAGGGCGGGTCCGCCTGGACGTGCATGGCTGGAATCCCCGACCTCGAAGAACGCGGCGCGCCCCCCCCCCCGCCGTCCGCACGGGGAGCGCGAAGCGGTGACCTAGTCCGGGGGGTTCGACCTCGAGCTCACCGAGACCGTCGCGTCCGAGTCGACGGCCCCGGGGGGGCTCCTCCGGCCCTCCTCCGGGTCCGCCGTTGGGGTACTGGGAACGCGCCCCACGAAGAAGAGCGCGAAGATGAAGGCGATGAGGATGCAGACCGCGAGGATCAGGAAGAGTTCGTTGTAGGTCGTCACGGCCGCGTGCAGGAGATCCTCCGGGGTGCTCGCGCCGCGCGACAGGGCCTGGTAGCGGGTTGTTTCGAAGTCGGTGAGGAGCGAGAGCCCGATGGCGCCGCCCAGGCTCTGCAGGAACCGAGTCGGGCCGATCGCGGCCCCGACCTCCGCCGTGGGCGCTTCGTTCTGCACGGCGATCACGGTCCCCGAGAGCCCGACCCCGAGGCCCACTCCCATCGGGATCAACGGCAAGGCGATCCCGCCCACCGGCAGGAACCCACCGGCGAGCACCCAGAGCGGGGTCGTCGGCGTGAGGTTCGCGAGGAGCAGTCCTACGAGACCGGCCAGGAGGAGCCCCGACGCGATCAGGTTCCGGTACGAGATCCGCAGCAGGAGCTGGCCCGCGAGCCCCGCGGCGACGATCAGGGGGACCGCGAAGAAGTAGATCATGTCTCGAACGTCGCTCGTCGCATTCGGGCCGCTCTGGAGTAGGACGATGCCCACGAACACCGAGAGGAAGGTGATCACGGAGGTGTAGACGACTCCGGTGAACAGCATCGAACCGCTCGCGGCGAGCAGGACGCGCTGACGGAGAAGTCGCAGCGGCACGAGCGGGTCGCTCGTGCGCAGCTCCCAGACGAAGAACACTGTCGCGAGCACGGCCGCGACCACGAGCAGCGCCACGATGCGCGGGTCGGTCCAGCCCCAGCCCGCGTCGGCGACCTGGACGATCGCCAGCATGAGGGCGGCGACCCATCCCGACAGGAGCGCGCCGCCGGCGAGGTCGAACCGACCGGCGACGTGCGGACGGAGCGGCCCGACGCCCCAGAGCAGCACGGCCATCGCGAGGAGCCCGAACGGCAGGTTGATGTAGAACACCCAGCGCCACGTCGTGACCGAAGCGATGTAGCTGCCGAGCAGCGGGCCGAGGACGATCGCGAGGCCCCCCGCCGCGGAAATGATCCCGACGACGCGAGAGCGCGTCGCCGGCGGGAACATCACGGCGACCATCGCGATCGCGACCGGGAAGACGCCGCCGCCGCCGAACCCCTGGACCCCACGGAAGACGAAGAGCTCCGTGAGGTTCTGGCTGAGACCGGCGGCCGCCGACCCGACGAGGAAGATGAGGAGGCCAACGAGGAAGACGTTGCGCCGGCTCGCGATGTCCGACGGCCGGGCGAAGATCGGGATCGCGATCGTGGTCGAGATGAGGTAGGAGCTCACGACGAACGTCACCCCGTCGACCTGGTGGAGGTCGGTCGCGATCGTCGGGAGCACCGTGGCGACGACGAGCGAATCCATCGCGCCCATGAGGACCGCGAAGAAGACACCGATCAGCACGAGTAGGGGAGCGAGCCCCGCGAGGCTCGTGAAGGGGGTCGTCCCCTCTTCCCGCGTCGGTCTCTCTCCCGAAGAAACCCCGTCCCCGCTCCTCGCTCCGCGCTCCGTCCGGGACTCTTTCGCCCCGATTTCGAGTAATACTGACTTATATTTATTATAAAGTCGTTGGGTCACAACACCGGGTCAGCGAAGGTAGAAGTACGCGGAGGTCCTCGCTCGACTCGAGAACGGGCGGGGAGCGACGGACGTGCCGAAGGTCGTGGCCGAGTACCGGGCCCAGGCACGGGCCCGCATCCTCGACGCCGCCTCGACGGTCTTCCGCCGGGAGGGGTTCCGCGCGGCGACGATGGACGACATCGCTCGCGAGATCGGGGTGAGCAAGGGCGCACTCTACCTCTACTTCCGCACCAAGTCGGCCCTGCTCGCGGAGCTTCAGAAGCGGTCCCGGGCCACGGTCCTTCAAGCCTGGCAGGAGCTCCCCGAGGAAGGGGACCTCGCCGCGGGGATCGCAAGCTCCCTCGACGAGGTCTTCTCGGGGACGGTCGACCCGGGGGTCTGGCTGGAGCTCATCGGCGAGTCGGCGACCGACCCCGAGCTGCGGCTGACGCTACGGCGCGTCGAGCGGGAGGATCTGAGGACGATGAAGGAGTTTCTTCATCACCTCGAGGAGCGCGGTCGCATCCGCCGAGTCCCGGAGCGGGACACGGTCGCCGAGATCATCCTCGCCCTGCTGCGCGGGACCCTCCTCGACGTTCTGGTGCACGGGCGCGGGGAGGAGAGTCGTCACACCCTCGTCCGCGCGCTACGGTATCTGCTCCCCCAGAAGAGGTAGGGACCCCGGTCGAGGACGCCCCGCCGGGTCCCGACCTGTTCGGGCACCGTTCGGGTCGATGGGCCGCACAGCGCGGGTCGTGACTTTCGATGCCCAGCCCGTCGGAACGTGTCGGTCCGGCGACCGGTACCGGGTTCATGGAAGCTCCCACCGCGCCACGCGACGGCCCTCGGCATCCGTAGCCCGACCGGACCGACCGTACGACGACTCCTCGGTCCGGTCCGCGGCGACGCCCCCCATCGCCCCCAGGAACGAGGCCGTTCCGCTATCTCTCGGGAGCTTTAACTCGCGGCGAGGCTCGTCCCCTGCAGCCGAGGACTTCGGACCTCCCGACAGTTCCGGATGCACGAGTCAATGAGGCGATGCGCCTGGGCGTTGGAGACGGACCCCGTGATGCAAACCTATCATGACCGGGAGTGGGGCGTGCCGACCCAGGTCGATCGGCGGCACTTCGAGTTCCTAATCCTGGAGAGCGCGCAAGCCGGTCTCAGCTGGTCGATCATCTTGCGGAAGCGAGCGGGGTACGCCCGGGCGTTCGCCCAGTTCGACCCGGCCCGGGTCGCCCGGTTCACCGAAGCCCGCGTCCGGAAGTTGACCCGGGACCCCGCGATCGTCCGGAACCGACTCAAGATCGAGTCCGCGGTGAGCAACGCACGGGCGTTCCGGTCCGTGCAGCGGGAGTTCGGCAGCTTCAACCGGTACGCGTGGGATTTCGTCGGCGGTCGGCCGCGGCAGAACCGATGGAAGACCTCGAAAGAGGTTCCGGCGACGTCGCCGGAGTCCGACGCGTTCAGCAGGGACCTCAAGGAGCGGGGGTTCCGTTTCGTGGGGACGACTATTGTTTACGCTCACATGCAAGCCGTGGGGATGGTCAACGACCACCTCGTCGACTGCTACCGGTACCGCGAGGTCCGCCGTCGCTCCGTTCGGGAGCCGCCGGCGTCCGTCCCGCCCGCGCCCTGACTCCTCGCCCCCGCTCGCGAGGGGTCCCCGGACCGGGCCAGCCCGCAGCACCCTCCGCTCGCATCGACCCGGCCTCCCTCCGCGGTGCGTTCACGAGGTCCGCCGGGGACGCGGTCCCCGGGCCCGGGCGAGCGGTTTTCCCCCCCCCGTCGTCACCCCTTTTGTATCCGACCTCCCTGCTCCCCGCATGTCCGCGCGGCGCTGGGGAATGCTCGGGGCGATCGTACTCGTCGGGGTCCTTCTCGCGTCCGCGCTATCGGGCGCTTCGGCGTCCGCGGTGGTCCCCAACCCGAGCCCTACGACCGCCGCGCCCAGTCTCGGGACGCCGTCGCTGTCGGGCGCTACGCCGGACAACCAATCCACCTCGACAACGTTCGAGACCAACTCCGGCCTCGCCGCGACGGTCGCGAGCGATGAACAGTCGCTCTCGAGCAGCGGGCGTAACCCGTCCGCCCTTCACCCACCCAATCTTCACCAGGCACCTTCCCTCGCCACGACCGGAGGGGCGGTCACACCGCTCTACAGCATCGCCCCGGCCCCGATGGGGGTCGGGTACTACGGACTGAGCGACACCACGGGCAGGACCCGGGCGACCACCGTCGATACGACGAGCCTCGCGGGCACATACTCGACCAGCGACCCACTCGGAACGCAAACGGAGGAGTTCGATGTCTCGACCGGCTCCGGCTCCAACGACATCCAGCCAGCGCAAGACTCCTACGGCGCGCAGTTGAACGCCGTCCTGACGAACGCGACGATCTTCGGTCACACCTCGTTCTACAACCCGAGCGACCCGGACGCCCCGACGGGTTGTCCCGGCTACGGCAGCGACCCGATGACCGGCCCCGCTCCGTGCCCGAACGAGTTCTGGATGCAGAACTACATCGAGTACGTGCCGGGCACGGACACGATGCAGATCGGGGACGAGGTCTGGAACTTCTCGAACCCGAGCGCCAACTGGGGGGTCTACAACGGCAGTACCGTCGACCAGAATTCCCTCGTCGGGTTCGGGTCGATCTCGGACGGCCTCTATTATCTCACCAACACGCCGAGCGAGTACGGACCCACCATCCACATCGCGTACCCCTTCACCCTCGTCCTCTACATCAACATCACGCGCGGACCGTGCCACCCCGACACCGTTCCCGGCACGGGGGTCCCGAGCTGTAGCGTCGACGGCACCACCGTGAGCACGACGGAGCCCGTGAACGAGATCTTCTTCAACTACAGCGTCTGGAAGACCCCGAGCCAGCCCTGCCCGTCCGGGGACGTCTGCCAGGGTCAGCACGTCTGCCCGGCGGTCGAGCCGTACCCCGGGGTCGTCTGCGGCGAGTACGACGACCTCTTCTTCAACTCGGTCGACCCCGCGACCCCGTCCGTCGGGGTTCCGGTCCATGGCCCGCACGGTCGGATCGGGTCGGCCGCGATCGAAGCGAACGGGAGCGCCTACGACCCGGTCGGCCTCACGAACGACTACGAGTTCGACTACGGCATCGGCTCCGACGACGGCGACACGAACTCCGTCGTCTACGCGAACGGGACCGTCGGGGTCGACTACTGCACCGCGGCCCACACCGAGCCGAACGGCGCCTGCTCCGCCTATAGCGCGACGCCCGCGGCGTCGAACTTCGGCGGGGAGACGGGCGAGACGAGCACCGGGGAGATGGAGTACTGGGCGCCGCAGCCGACGCCCGACGGTGCGGGACTCTTCCTCGGCGCGGGAGCCCCGGTCGCGCACCAGGTGACGGGCCCGTCGCTGTTGATGGGACTGTGGAACATGTCGGGTGCCCCGTATCCCGGGGGCTCGGGCGCCCACGCGCTGAGCTACGCGCACATCGCTCCGGCGAACGCCTGGGTCGGGATCGCCGCCGGCTCCAACGTCCGGAGCCAATCGAAGTTCCAGGTCGCGCCGACGTTCGGCTGGTTCTCGTACTGGGGGGGTTCCGGCGGCGCCCGTACCTCGACCGAACTGGGCTCGAACCTCTACCTGCCGACCGGCAAGTACACGATCGAGGTGCTCCTGAGCGGGTACGCCCCGTACATCGGCGACCTCAATCTCAAGAAGACCGGGCAGGCCCCGACGATCACCTTGACCCCCGACCCGGGGACGGGAGTCTACACCCCCCTCTGGGCGTTCAGCAGCTCTGACCTCGGCAACCTCTCGACGAACGCCGGGAGCCGGGGAGTCGGGACCGTGGGAGACCCGTATCTCCTCGAGCACTCCGCGCCGACCGTCGGCGCGCCGTTCGGGGTCGCCGGGTCGCTCTCCTGGCTGTTCTCGAACCTGAACGACTACCTGTTCCCGGTGTGGTACGGGCAGTTCCTCAACTCGACTACGGCGTACGCCGAGTCCGACCCCGCGCCGTCGTACCAGATGGAGTACCCCGACTGGCAGCTTTCCAGCCTCGAGCACTTCGACGTCCCCACGACGGCGCAGTTCCAGATGTACTTCCTCGACGTGCAGGACTTCACGCTCGCGGGGACGTCCGGGATCTCCTCGTGGGGGACGTACTTCGCGGTGCCGATCGCCAGCGTCGTGTGCGACGACTGCGAGCACGACCTCATCGCGGGAGATTCGTTCAACGTCTCGGACCTGGGCCTCCAGTTCATCGATGGCGGAAGGTCCGTGCCCAAGGCCGGTTTCCCGGACAGCACTCGGAACGTCATCTGGGGGAACACGTTCACGCCCGACCCCCAGGCGAATGACTACCCCGGGCTCTTCCCTCCCTCGACCGCCCTGACGGTCGCCGAGAGCTTCGACCGGATCTACAACAACGCGTTCGAGGCGTACAGCCCCCACCTCGTCGCGACCGCGCGGTCCTCACCCGGTTTCCGGAGCTGGTGGAACGCGACGTGCCCGAGCGGCTACGACCCGTTGGGGTCGAACTCGTACCCCGGCCCCACGGTCTGCGAGCCGGTCCGTTACGCGCAGTCGGTCAACGGCTTCACCCTGACCGGTAGCATCGTCGGCTCGTCCTACCAGGGCGGCAACTTCTGGGCCGCCTACGGGAACGCGGCGAACCCCTACGGGAACCTCCCGTTCAAGGACCGGGGTGCCTCGGGCCCGGGGGGAATCGGAAGCTCGAAGGAGTCGTTCGCCGGCGACTACGCGCCGCTGGTCACGACGACCGTCTACAAGGTCACCTTCGAAGAGAAGGGACTCCCGTCGGATTCCGCGAAGGCGTTCCGCGTCGCGCTCCTCAGCGCGACGGGGGGACCCGCCCTCTGGAAGAATCAGAGCGCCACGAGCGCGACACCGCAGGGCTGCAGCTCCCGAACGATCTGCGTGACCTTCTACGTGCCGAACGGGGTCTACGAGTTCCGGGTCTCGAAGCCAACGGACTCGGGCACGGTGTACCTACCGAACCCCGCGAGCGGGTACTTCACGGTCGCCGGCCATCGCGCCCCCACGACCCGGATCTCGTTCGTGGCGGACCCGCGCTCGGACCCGGCCTCCGCGGCGCTGAGTGCCGCCTCCGTGCTCGCGCTGCGAGCCGACCGGTCGTCCCTGCGCGGGGGCCCCATCCCGGCGTAGCGAGGGGCCGCTCGAGAAGCGGTGACTGAGCGGGGGCCGAGCGGCGGAGCGAGCGCTCGGGGGTGGGTTCCCTGTTTAAGCGGTGGCCCGCTCGTTCTGTGGCCCACGGGAACGGAACCCATCCCGCCGGACCGGGCGGAACCCACCCCATCCGCCGCGGCGGCCCCCCCGCCCCCCGATCCCAGTCCCGCGGCTCCTGCACTCTCGCAGGGGGGGCACCGGAAGAAACTCGGAGTCGTCGCACTGGCCGCCGTGGTCACCGTGGCCATCGCCCTGGCCCTCGTGGTCGGGCAGGACCTCGCGACCACCCGCGTCACGGTCATCAACTTCACCTCGCGAGACAACACGTGCGGGATCGACGGCTGGAGTGCGCCCGGATTCGACACGACGGGCGGCCGGGCGATCGCCCAGCGGATCGCCGTGATCGACACGAACTTCTTCTACTCGTGTCGGATCAACAACGTGAGCGCGACGACACCGGGGTTCGGGATCTCGGATGCGAAGACCCCGCTCGACATCCCGGCCGGCGCCGAGAGCAATCTGACGGTAACGATCGACCCTCCGAGCGGGAGCTTCGCGGGGGCCCTCACGATCGACGTCGAATGAGCGCCGGCCCGCCCGAGTCGCAGCCCTTCGCCCACGCACGGGGGTCGGCGATGCGTGGGCGTCGAGCCGCGGAACGTCGAAAGGGTCGGGGCAGGACGGTCGATCTGGACCGGCTTGCGTGACCGCTCGGTGAGCGGTCGCGCGGCGCTCCGGGGGCGTGAACCGTCGGGGAGACGACCGGGCCGCCCGAACCGTCCACGGGGCTTGCGCAAGACCGTGTGCGTCTACCCGTCCGAGCAGTGCCCGTACGGAAGTCGACACGGGGCCGTTCGGGCCCTCCGTGGAGTTCGTACGACAAGAACCTGAGCGTGGCCGCGTGGCTCGAGGCGGACGCGCGCTTCGGCGACCGCGTCCGCGTCGGCTCCACGGGGTGGGCCGGGACCCCGCCTCGGAGCCCGTGCTCCAAGAGGAACGCCGCCTTCGCTCGGCCCGACCGGATCGAACGGTTTCGGGACTCGAGACGTTCCGACCTCGACCTCGAGCTGGTCCCGCAAGGGGCGCACCGCGTCGGCGACCCGATCCTACGGATCGCTCAAGTCGACGGCGCGCCCCCGATCGCGGCGCTGACCGCTAGGCCGGACGCGTAGCCGAGGGGCCCCGCGGTCGCTCCGGTGCGCCGACGCGGAACGTCCGCGTCCCTCAGCTCTTCTTCTCCTCGTCCGAGCCCTTGAACCCTTTCTTGGCGCCCGCGGCGAGACCCTTCCCGACATTCGCGAAGCCGCGTCCGACCTTGCCCGCGACCTCACCGGTCTTCTCCGCGACGTGGACAGTCCCGGCTTCGGCCCGTTGACCGATCCCGACGGCCCGGCCGCACGCCGCGCAACTCTTCGCCCCGTCCGCCAGCTCCGCCCCGCACCCTTCGCACTTCATGTCGATCGCCATCCGTCCAAAGGGCCGGCCGGTAGTTGACGTTTTTCAGGGCCTCCACCCGCTCCCGAGGACCGCGTTCAGCCCGCGAGACGAGCCCCTTCCGCGAGCGCGCGCAGCTTCTGCAGCCCGACCGTGTGCGTGACCCCGTTCATCGCGGCGAACGTCTCGAAGCCGCAGTCGGTCCCGCCCCAAGCGTTCTCGACCCCGACCGCGGCCGCGAGTTGGTCGAGCCGGAACTTCACCGTCCGCGGCGACTCGACGATCGGCGTCTTGACGTCGATCACCCCGCCGACGAAGCGGAGGTGGGCCGGCCAGCCGTGCTCTTTCGCGAACGCGCGGAGGACGAGGAGGTCGCCCTCGTGGCGAGGGTTCGCGAGCTCGCCGACGATCGCCGAGACCTTGAGCCGAGCGATCTCGGGCAGGACCTTCGCGAAGTCGGCGTCGCTGAGGTGCGACGCGGCGTAGTTCCCGTAGCAGTAGTGGACCCGGATCCGCTCTCGGGGGAGGCCCTCGACCGCCGAGTTGATCGCGTCGACGTGGTGGGGCAGCGCGTCGTAGAAGTCCATGTCCCAGCCGGTTGCGGTCTGCTTGCCCATGGCAAGGTCTGGGGCGTCGATCTGAAGGACCGCGCCCGGCACGCCGAGGATCGCCTCGTACTCCTTCCGCAGCTCCCCGCCGAGGGCCTTGAGGTAGTCGAGGTGGACCGGGTAGACCGCCGGCGGACGTGGGTAGAAGATCGTGATCACGCCCGGCGAGGGCGACGGCAGGAAGACACTCTGCGCGCCCTCTTCCCGGGCGAGCCGGACCGCGTCCCGGGCTTCCCGTGCGGCGCGCTCTGCGCCGGTGTACTTCAGCGGCGCTACGATCTTCGGGAGGCTGAAGAGCTGGGGCGAGGTCTGCATCTGGGCCGCGAGCGCGGGGTTCGACTCGACGAAGTCCTGGATCAGCTCCGGGGAGATCGGCATGCTCGAGCGCTCGGTCGCGGAGAACCCCTCGAACCGGTTCGGCAGGAAGTTCGTATAGCCGGCGATGCGCTGCGCTCCGTTGCTCACTTCGTAGAGCCCCTCCGGGCTCCCGATGGGATGCACCTGCTCCCGGATCGCCTGCCGCTCGGCCGCGAGGTACTGCTCCGCGTGCTGCGGGTCGATCTCGCCCGTCGGGCTCTTCGCGAGAAGCTCCAGGATCTCCTTCGGACGGAACCAGCTGCCGGTCATCGTGGTGCGGTACGTCATCGTCACTCCCCGGCGGCCGCGACCCCCGGCACGATAATGAACCTTCGGGCAGCGCTCTACCCTGCCTCTCGTGAAAACCGGTTACACGGCTCGAAACAGGCGTCCTCGCTCCGGCGGAGACGGACCTCGGTCGTCTGCGGCCCGACCGGCCGGCGGACCACCGTCGCCCGCGCCCTTAAACAAGGGACTCTTTCCCGGCCCCATGGAGATGCGCATCCGCCCGTTCGAGGAGCGGGACGAGGACGCGGTCGTATCGTTGTGGGAGCGGTGCCAGCTCGTTCGTCCCTGGAACGACCCGCACCGGAACATCCGGCGAAAGCGAACGGTCCAGCCGGATCTCTTCCTCGTCGGGACCATGGAGGGCCGCGTCGTCGCGGTCGTCATGGCCGGCTACGAGGGCCATCGAGGTTGGTTGAACTACGTGGCGGTCGAGCCGTCCCTACAGCGACGCGGACTCGCCCGCTCGATCGTGGCGGAGGCCGAAGACCGGCTGCGGGAGTCCGGCTGCCCGAAGGTCAACCTGCAGGTTCGAGGCTCCAATCGGGCGGCGGTCGAGTTCTACCGACGCATCGGCTACTCCGTCGACGACGTCGTGAGCCTCGGGAAGCGGCTCGAGGACGCCCCCCCATCGGCGTGACGCAACCCGTCGAGGGCTCGCCGGGGGCACCGTTCGGTCGGTTTCGACGCGGGAGGGGAGAGCGGTCCTCCGACGTCGAGTCGCACGCATCGAGGGCGCCCTAACGGCTGGCTCCTTCCCGACTCGGGATGCGCCGATGGGGCGGGGAGCTCGCCGAGCGACAGGCATCGGGCCCACCACGGCTGCGCGGTCGGGGCGGTCCCACGATCTCCGGAGGGGACCTAGGTTCGCAATCTATTATATATATTTAGACGCACATTCCCGGTTCCATGAAGCTCGAGGCGAGCCTCCATCGCGAGCCCGGAGAGCGGCCGCTACCGCGCGAGATGCGCCTCCCTCGCGCGCGGGCACGGGGCCGGCCCCGGGAGGAGTACCGCCCCCGGGTGCGGACGGCAGCGGACGTCGTCCGGCTCCGGCGCCATCGCGTCCCGGCGCTGCTCGTGACCCCGGAGTGGGTCACCCGGTCCGGCTACCCCGTCCGTTTCCGTCCGTGGCTTGCGATCCCCGAGAAACTCTCCGGCAAGGTCTCCTCCGAGTTCCGGATCCTTCCCGTCCACGACGAGGACTCCCTCCGGGAGCCCGGACTCGCGGAGTTGGTGACCCTCCTCCTGCGGTTCGACCCGCTCGCCGCGCGCGTCGTCGCGTCCCGCAACCGCGCCCGAATCGACCCGCACGAGCTGTACCGGCGCGTGCGCAACGAGGGGCTCGAGCGGGCGGCGACCAAGGTGCGGCTCCAGGATTTCGCGCCGGCGCTGCCGAAGGTCGGGCCGGCCCTTCCGCGCGACGAGCTCCGCTGGATCGAACGGAACAACCCGCCGGCTCCGGAGACCCCGTGACCGAGCCCGAGGTCGTCGCCGCCGACGGCATCCTACGCCGGCACGGCGTCCGCTACGTGGTGGTCGGCGGTCAGGCGATCGCCCGCAGCGCCGCCACGACGACCCAGGACGTCGACGTGATGGTCGCGACCGACGACTACGTCACGACGCTCGCGCGCCTTCGGGGCGACCCGAGTCTCGCGTTCGACTGGGAGGACGCGAAACTGGCTCGGTTCCGGATCCTTCCGATCGGCGGCGTGCCGCTCGACATCCTCAACGCGGCGACGTTCGCGGGTGAGCGGACCGCCTCCGAGTTCTTCCGCTTCCTCGTCGGCGACGCGACCGCCGACGCGGACGGGATCGCCTACGCGTCCCCCGAGCTCGTGTGGTACACCCGGCTGCTGACGAAGCGCTGGCGCGCGTACGCGGAGAAGATCGTGACGAACATCATCGACGGGCTCGCGCCGGGTCGGCTCGAGAAGGTCGAGGAGATCGCGCGGCGCTTCGGGACCGACGCGACCCTCCGGGACCGGATCGCCTACGTGCGGCAGGAGCTCGCCCGCCCCGAGGTCGACTCGCTCGTCCGGCGCGAGTGAAGGGTGGGCGACCGGCCCCGGTCGTTGCGTCCCGGAGGGCGGGGCCCCGTCGGCGGGGCGTCGACCGCAGGTTGAAATCTCCGTAAGCCTATCCCGTTTGGAGACGACCAATGGGCGATGAAATGGAAGGAATGAGCAAAGGGCTCCTGGAAGGGCTCGTCGACGCGCTCTCGGACAAGCACAGCCAGATGGACCTGCGCCTGGAGGACCTCACGCTGAGCCTCGGCGACAGCCGGCTCGCGCTGCGGCTCTCGGGGACGGTGACCGTGGCGGTCCACATGCGGGACCTCACGGACGGCGAGAAGGACGCCCACGCGGCGGCCAACATCGCGAAGATCCACGCCTAGAGGAAGCGCCCGAGTTCGGCGAGCGCCGCCGGGCTGACGTGCACGTGCCCGGTGATCGGGCTCACGTCCCGGCCGAGGCGAACGAGCTCCCTCGACCCGTCGCGGAGACGGACCTGCCAGCCGGCCCGCGCGAGCGCCGAGGGGACGCCGCGCGCCTTCCAGAGCGAAAGGTGGCCGAGGTGCAGGGCGGTCGGGATCCGACCCCCTTTCCCTACGATCGGGTCGAGGTCGACCGTGAGGTTCCGACCGTCCGCGTTCAACTCGACGGCGAGCGTCCCGTCGATCGTCGCGCGAAAGGACCCTCCCCCGAGGCGGTCGAGCAGTCGCGCGAGGTCGAGGGCCACGGTCGTTGCGGTCATTGGTCCGTCGGCGGGTTCGGCCGGGCTCCGGGAGGGGTTCGATCTCCCCGTCCGCGCTGCTCCCGCGCGACGACCCCTAGGGCGCGCCGGCAGATAGGCTCCCGGCGACGGGGCCCGAGCGTCGTCCGGCTCGCTCGGAGCGGACACGTAGCTCGTGGGGGGTGCCCTTCTCGGTCCCAGCCGCTAAATATTACCGATATATCGCGATATATCGTGTTTGAGCCGTGCCTCCGTTCGAGAGACCCTTGGGACGAGCGATGCGTCGGGGAGCGGCCCGACTGCTGATCTTGAAGGTGCTCTGCGAGGGTCCCCGGCACGGCTACGCGGTCGCTCAGGACGTCTCGAAAATGTTTGGGCGCGATTACGAACCCAGCCCCGGTCTCGTCTATCCGACCCTCCAGTGGCTCGAGGACGGGGAGTACGTCCGGGGGGCCCGGGAGGGGGGGAAGATCGTCTACGCGATCACGCCGGGCGGGCGCGACTTCCTCGCGGACCATCGCGCCGAGCTCGACGGGGTCCTCGACTCCGCGCGGAAGTGGTCGGCCACGCGGGCGCGACCGCTCGCGCGGAGCGCGGCCCGGCTCGAGCGGACCGTTCTCCTCTACCTGCCCGAGATGTCGGAGGCACGGCGCGCGGCGGTCGCACGGATCCTCGACGACGCACGAGCGTGCGTGACGCGCCTGATGGAGGACGCGTGAGTGGGCTCAGCCCGGCGGCGCCACCGGCCGCTCCGCCGCGCTGGATGTTCCAGCTCGTCGCGGCCCTGGTCGTGCTCTACGTCGTCCTCGACCTCATCGCCCAGCTCCTGCCCCCTCACTACAACGCCATCAGCCAGGCAGAGAGCGACCTAGCGGTCGGACCGTACGGCTACGTGATGACGATCAACTTCGTCAACCGGGGCGTTCTCTCGCTCCTCTTTGTCTACGCGTTCGTGGGGACGGTGGCGGCCGAGGGCGTCGGCGGGGCGCGCTACCGAACGGGGGTCGCCCTGGTCGCGGTCTGGGGCGTCGGGGCGCTCCTCCTCGCGGCGTTCCCGACCGACGTGCCGGCAACGCCGATCTCCGGGCACGGGGCGATCCACCTCGTGGTCGCCCTGATCGCGTTCGTCGCGGGGGCGGTCGGGATCACCGTCCTCGCACGGCACTTTGCGGAGAGCAAGACCCTGCGTCCGTGGGGCGGGTGGGCGCTCCCGCTCGCCGCGCTCTCCCTCCTGCTCTGCGTCGGCACCGTCGGGCTGGAGTTCGTCGCCCCGCACCTCTCCGGTCGGATCGGGGGGCTCACCGAGCGACTGTTCCTCGGGGTCGTGCTGCTCTGGATCTTCCTCGTCTCGGTCGCGCTGAGCCGGGCGCCCCGGGCCGCGGCGAACCCGGGGTAGTGCCGGGGCGGGCTATCGCTGGGACGGGGTCGGCGTCGGGTCGATCCCGCCCGGGCTGGCGGGCCGGGCGGTCGGTGCGGGACCGGACGGCTGTGTCTGCCCGTAGATGTACCGCTCCCCGCGGTACGCCGAGATCACCGCGCCGAGCGACGTCACGGCGCCGGCGAAGAGGAATGCCTCGGAGAGCGCGGTGTGGAACGCGGAGGCGATCGCGTTCGCGAAGAAGTGCGGGTCGAGGAGCGACGCCGTCACGGACGGTTGCAACGGCACCCAGCCCGGGAGCGTGGACGCCGCGTCGAGGACCGACTGCATCGGGTTCACGCCGAGGAACGCCCCGAAGAGCGCGCCGGTCGGGTTCGACGAGACGAGGCCCGAAAGGAGCTGAAGGTCCGGGGCGCCGACGCCGGCGCTGGTGAGCGCGCCGCTCACGCTCGAGCTGAGCCCGGCGGAGAGGCCCAGAATGACGATCGTGAAGAAGATCGCCAGCGACAGCTGCTGACCCATGTTCTGCAAGGTCGCGAGCATCCCCGAGGCGGAGCCCCGGTTCTCGGCGGGTACGGAGTTCATCACCGCCGCCGCGTTCGGGGCTGCGAACATCCCCATGCCGCAGCCCTGGATGTAGAGCAGGACGCCCATCTCCCAGTAGGCGAAGTTCAGCGGGAGGAGCGTCAGCGCGAAGAACGTGCTCGCGGCGAGGGCCATCCCGACGGTCGCGAGCGTCCGCGGCCCCCGGCGGTCGGAGAGCCAACCGCTCAACGGACCGGCGGTGAGGAACCCCGCGATCAGCGGCATCATGGCAATCCCCGCCCAGAGCGGGATCTCGTTGAACGAGTAGCCGTGCAACGGGAGCCAGATCCCCTGGAACCAGACGACCAGCAGGAGCATCATGCCGCCGCGGGCGATCGAGCCGAGGAGCGCGGCCAAGTTGCCGGCGGCGAAGGCGCGGACCCGGAAGAGCTGGAGGCGGAACATCGGGTCCTTCACGCGCGTCTCGATGAACAGGAAGACCGCGAGGAGACCGAGACCCCCGACGACGCCCGCGATGACCCACGGACTCGACCACCCGGTGGGGTGGCTCCCGTACGGGAGAAGACCGTAGGTGACCGCGACGAGCACCGCCGTCAGCCCGGCCGCGAACGTCACGTTCCCGAGGTAGTCGACCTTCTGCTCGCTGCGGCGCGTCGAGATCTCGTGGAGGCGCGCGTACGCCCAAAGGGTACCGACGATCCCGACCGGGACGCTGACGAGGAAGATCAGGCGCCAGGTCGGCAGGAGGAAGGGACCGATGTGCAGGTCCGGGATCGACGCGAGGACCCCTCCTATCACGAGCCCGGCGAGCGAGCCGCCGATGAACGCGATCTGATTGATCCCCATCGCCTTCCCGCGCTCCTCGGGCGGGAACGCGTCCGTGAGCAGCGCGGCGGAGTTCGCGAAGAGGAACGACGCGCCGACCGCCTGGATCAGCCGGAACCCGACCAGGGCCCACGCGCCGGTCGCCCCGGAGTACGGCTCGACGAACAAGAGGACCGAGCCGGTCGAGAAGATCGCGAATCCGAGGTTGTACATCCGGGCCCGACCCCACATATCGGAGAGCCGGCCGACCGTGACGAGGAGCGTCGCGGTCACGACCCCGTAGCCGAGGAGGAGCCAGATCAGGATCGGGAAGCTTGAGGGGAGGAACGGGTTGACCCCGACCCCCTTGAAGATGACCGGCAGCGAGATCAGGACGATCGTGCCGTCCAGGGACGCGAGGAGCGCGCCGAGCGTGGTGTTCGAGAGGACGGTCCACTTGTACGCCACCACGGACGACTATCCTCCCGGGCCGTAGCGCCCGCGCTCGACGAGCGAGGGGGCCCGTCGCGGGCGCGTCCCCGGAACGACCGAAGGGCGTCGGGACGCGCGCGAAGTCACGGAGGCGATGGGCTCCCGTCGGTATATTACCTCCCTCCGCGCCCGGCATCGACCGCCCGAGGAGGGGGTCGAGACCGTCGAGGGAGCGGACCGCTCCCTCACCGCCCGCGATCGCCCGGGCGCCGCAGCGCGCTCGCCAGGGTCGGCTTTTCTCGACCCGAGGGATGGGGCCAGCGAAGAGCCGAGGAGCGTATCGGACCGGGTCCCGAACCGCGCCGAACTCGATCACGAGGTCGCCCGGGCAAGGAGGAGGCGAGCGATGGTGCTGCGGGAGACGACCTTCGCGATCGGCGGCTGCCTCATGATCGGGCTCGGCATCGCGCTCGCCGCAGGGTTGGCCTGGGCCCGAGCGGGTTGGATCTACTACGACGCGTGGCTGGGGGCCGGCATCGCAGTCGGTCTGGGTGTCTTTTTCCTCCGCGTGGGTCATTCGGAAGGGGAGGTCCGGCGCGAGGAGCTGCGCCGGCTCGAAGGAGGGGAGGGAAGCTCGCCGGGCCGCCCGCCGCCGTGACGGCGCGGGCGAGCGGACCCCCGCCGCTTGTTCTACCGGATCCGGACGTTGGTCGGGGCCGGCAGCGGTCAGGGCAACGAGACGTCGATCGATCCCGAGTAGGGCCCCGTCCCGAGGCATTCGAGCGTGAGTCCCTGACCGTACGGGGCCGTCTTCTCATCCCCGAACTGGAGCCAGATGACGTCCTGGGTCGTGAGCGGGGTGGAGCTCGAGAACCCCGTCGAGATCTTCTGCCAGTCGGTGACCGCGAACGGGTTGTTCTTCTTCACCTGCGTATAGGCGACGACGGTCCCCTTCAGGTCAACGATCGACAGCTGGGCCGTATTTTGGGAGACCTCCCGAGTCGCGCCGGTCGAGGTGCGAACGACAAAATTGAGATCGTTCAGCGCGATCCCACCGCCGACCTCGTCAATCGCAATGGAGTAGCAGTAGTGGGAGGCGGCGCAGTAGGCGTGCGTCGCGGAGGACCCGACGATGTTGCCGGTCGCAGGACCCGCGTAGAACTCGCTGCCCAGGGGGGCCGTTTGCGTGTGCGGTAGCAGGCCGGCGACCATGACGTAGAGCACCGCGGCGAGCACGACCGTGATCGCCACGAGCAGGATGATCCCGATGACCGGCGACACCGCGCGCCGGCGTGGCCTTCCCCGGCGCGGGTCGTGATACATCCTGGTTCCCTCCCGATGCGGCCTCCCCGGCGAAGCGGTCCGCAACTCCGGGGGACGGAGCGGTAGGTACTAAGGGCTCCTCGCGTAAAATCGTTTCCGGGCGCCGCGGCGTGGGTCGGCGGTCGAAGCGCGCACGGCAGCAGTCGTTCTCGGGGGTCCCCCGCTACCTCGATTGTCGATATTCGGACGCGCGTCGTTGCGACTCGGGACTGTACTTGATGTA
>JBOGRO010000020.1:0-124588 GCA_050749465.1 Thermoplasmata archaeon
GCTGTTGCTTCCCTACGCGCTCCTCAAGGAGATGTCCCGATGAGGTCGAGAAAGCCGTACCCGTTAGTTGCGGCCGTACGGTTTGGGGTGGGGGACGGCGAGCGCAAGCCCGCCTCCTACCCTACTCTGACGCTAGGCGCTTTTCCGTGACGATGTCCCGCCCGTCGACGAGAACGCGGCCCTCGGTGGGTAGTGCCACCCCTGCGGCGACTCGGATTGCGGTGGTCTTCCCGGCGCCGTTCAGTCCGACCAGCCCGAGGATCTCCCCGTCCCGGACCTCGAGATTGACCTGCTCGATCGCGGGGCGCTCTCGTCCGGGGAATCGCTTCGTCAACTCTTCGGTGACGATCACGGGCCGACCGGGAAGGGCTACGGTCGAATAAGTAGCCCCTTGCGCGTCGAGGACTGGCGGTCGGAAGAGAGACCGGCCTACCCTTGCGGTCTCACCTACGCCGTAGGTCACCGTTAAGTTGGGAGCCCGTGTCCCCGCGGCCGTCTATGGCACAGCCAAGCCGCACTGGGGGTGCCAGCGCCCCGACCGAGCAGGAGGTCCAGGAGGACCTCATGCGGCTCGAGGCGTACCGGAACCAGCTCAACGCCCTGCTCCAGCAGTACCAGATCCTCACGGGGTCTCGCACCGAGCACGCCCGCGCGAAGGAGAGTCTCGAAGGGGTCGACCGCTCGGACCCGAACTCGGAGCTGTTGCTGCCGCTCGGAGGCGAAACGTTCGTTCGCGGAACGATCGCCCACGACGCCTCGGTGCTCATCGGGATCGGCTCGGGGGTCGTGGTGGAGATGAACCGCGCCCAGGTCTCAGAGCTCCTCGCACAGCGTCTGGTGCGGATCGAGCAGGCCGTTCGCGAGATCGAGGGGCAGATGACGACGTTGGACGAGCGGATCCAGCTGCTCTCGCGCCGCCTCGACGACCTGTCGCGCTCGGGATCGGCGGGCTCAGATGTGGGCCGCGATTAAGGCGCGGCTCCGCCGCACTGAGGCCGAGTCGGCCGATTCCGCTCCGACCCCGTCGGAGCCCCCCGAGAAAGACCGAACCACCTCTTCCTCGATTCCTCCGCCTCCGCCGGGCGCAAAGCCCGCGGCCGTCCCCCGGAACGCACCCCCGGCGGAGGACGGAGAGATCTTCACCGAGGGCTTCCTCGGACGCCAACTCAAGGAGGAGACCCTGGACTCGGTGCTGGACGACCTCGAGATCGTCCTGCTACAGTCCGACGTCGCCCTCCGCGTCGTCGAGCGTCTCCGCCGCGACCTCCGCAAGGAGCTCGCCGGCCGGAAGCTCCGCTACGGGGTCGACGCGGAGGAGGCGATCCGGTCCTGCCTCGAACGGTCCACGCGGGCGATGCTCGAGCGTCCCGGGATCGACCTGCCCGCGGCGATCCGCGCCCAGACCCCCAAACCGTACACGATCCTCTTCGTCGGCGTCAACGGCTCCGGTAAGACGACCTCCGTGGCGAAGCTCGCGGGTTGGCTCCGTGCTCAGGGGTTCTCGAGCGTGATCGCGGCCGGCGACACCTACCGGGCCGGGGCGATCGAGCAGCTCCTGGTTCACGGCGAGCGGCTCGGAATCCGGGTCGTGCGCCAGCAGGAGGGGAGCGACCCCGCGGCCGTGGCATTCGACGCGGTCCAGCACGCCCGCGCGAAGGGGGTGGACGTCGTGCTCGTCGACACCGCTGGCCGGCAACACACGAACGACAACCTCATTCAGGAGGCGAAGAAGATCCGCCGAGTCGTCGCGCCGGCGCTGACGGTGTTCGTGGGCGACGCCCTGAGCGGCAACGACGTGCTCGAGCAAGCTCGGCTCTTCGACAAGGAGATCGGCGTCGACGGGCTCATCGTCAACAAGCTGGACGCCGACACGAAGGGCGGCGCGGCGCTCAGCGCGACGTACATCACGAAGAAGCCGATCCTTTTCGTCGGGGTCGGTCAAGGGTACGCGGACCTCCGATCGTTCGACCCCGACTGGTTCGTCCAACGCCTCTTCGCGGAGGGGACCGCCGCGTGACGGCCCGGATCGACGTCGTACTCGTCCGGCCGAAGGAGGACGGCAATGTCGGCGCGGTCGCCCGACTTGCCCGCAACTTCGGCGGGGAGCGCCTTGTGCTCGTCGCCCCGCGGGCCGCGCTGGGCCCGGAGGCGCGGCGCCGCGCGATGGCCGGTCTCGCTCTCCTGAAGGCGGCGCGCCGGGTCCCGTCGTTCGAGCGGGCGGTCGAGGGTTCGGACCTCGTCGTGGGCACGACCGACATGTCGACCGGTCGCTCGAGCGCCTACCTCCGCCGTTCGATCCCGCCCGAGCGGTTGGGAGAGATGCTGCTCCCCGTGACCGGCCGGGTCGCGATCGTCTTCGGCCCCGAGGACAACGGGCTCTCGCGCACCGAGCTCGCCGGCTGCGACGTACTCGTCCATATCCCCGCGCGGCGCGAGTTCCCGACCCTCAACCTCTCGCACGCGGCCGCGGTCGTGCTGTACGCCATCCACCGGGCGCGCGGCGCCGCCGACCCCGAGACGACGCCGGCACCGCTCGAGCTCGAGCTGAACGGACGGGAAAAGGAGCTGTTCCTGGCGCGCGCGGCGACCTTGTTGGGTCGAATTGGCTACCCCGCGCACAAACGACGGGGTTTAATCCTCCTGTTTCGTCGCGTTATGGGCCGAGCGACGCCGACCGAGGCGGAGTATCGGATGATGCTCGGGCTCTTTCGGAGCCTGGAGCGTTCGATGAACCGGGGAACCCATGGGCGAAAGCAACGGTGATTGGCTGAGAGCGCGGGGGATCGGCCGCGAGCGGTTCGCGGGGTACCTCGCGGACTACCTCGGGACGATCGGGTACTCCGTGGAGCGGAGCGAGACGCTCGAGCCCGCGCTCAGCCACGTACGGGGCCGACTCGAACGGATGAACCCGGCGGTCCCCCCGGTCGCGAAGGACCTTGCGTTCCGGTTCTACCCGACCAGCGGCGGCGCCGCCGTCGTGTGGGAGAGCCCGGTCCAGATCCCCGCGGCCGAGCAGGCCCGGATGGACCGGATGGTCGCCGAGATGTCGAGCCACCTGATCCGCGCGGTCGCGACCGAGAGCCACGCCACCGCGAAGATCGTGACCCCGTCGGACTCGCACCTGCCGTGGCAGGGGAACGGCGGCACGCCGGCGAGCGCCCCCGCGAACCCGTAGCTTTATAATCCGAGCCCGGGTCGCCCCGCCGCGTTCCATGGGTCGATCCGCGTATCGCTACATGGCCAGTTCGTTCCGGCAGACCCTCGGCGAGGAGGGGGCCGGTCTCCGGCACGAGCGGCTCCTCACCTGGCGCCGCGAGAACACCGTCACGCGGCTCGAGCGGCCGACCCGTCTCGACCGGGCGCGCGCGCTCGGTTTCAAGGCGAAAGGCGGCTTTGTCATGGTCCGGGTGCGCGTCCGCCGCGGCGGGCAGCGCAAGCGCGCGATCATCGCCGGGCGCCGACCGAAGCACAAAGGGATCGCGCGGATGACGCTCAAGAAGAGCCTCCGGCGCATCGCCGAGGAGCGGGCGCAGAAGCACTACCCGAACCTCGAGGTCCTGAACTCCTACTGGGTCGGTGAGGACGGGAAGCAGAAGTTCTTCGAGATCATTCTCCTCGACCCCGCGCACCCGGAAGTCCTCGCGGACCCGACCCTCGCGTGGATCGCGGCGCCCGCCCAGAAGGGGCGGGTCTTCCGCGGTCTCACGAGCGCCGGCAAGGAGGGCCGCGGCCTCCGCTGGACGGGGAAGGGGACCGAGCGGTTCCGACCCTCCTACGCGCGGAACCGGCGCGACACCCGCCGCACGCAGTCGAAGGTCATCCCGTAGCGCGCGCTACGCCGCCTCGACCGGTCCGAGCATCTCGTCGAGCGAACGCCCGCTCCGTTCCGCGAGCCGCCGGGCCCAGCCGTACAGGCCCTCGACGTGGACGAGCTCGCCGCGCACGATGCGGGCGAAGCGGCGACGGTACTCGAGGTCGAGGACGAGCGTCTCCGCCTCGAGGAACTCTCGCAGGCGCTGTGCGAGATGGCCCCCCTCGCCGTCCCAATCGGTCAGGATGATCACTCGTCGGCTCTGCCCGACGAGGTCGTGGGCGGTCCCCGAGAGCGCCCGTCCGCGGTGGACCTTGACGATCGTCCCTGGCAGGCCGAGCCGACGCAGCGACGTTCGATCCCGGTCCCCCTCGACGACGACGACCGTACCGGGCGCTGCGCTCTCCGACCGCAATCGTTCCCACAATCGGAGGAACTCCTCGAGCGGGTCGGAGGCGGCGTGCCCTTCGCGCATGGACGCTGGACCTCCCGCGCCACCCGGTGGGCTCGCGCGAGGTCCGAGAGGACCCGAGACCTCCTATATCCCTTCGGATACTCCCCGGCTCCCCTAACGGAGAACCGTGCCGGATCACTACACCCAGCTCCTCGAGTGGCGACGCAACGAGGCGGCGGTCCGTGGCCTTTCGAAGCTGCCGCACGACTTCTACCGGATGACGACCGCCTATCTCGCCGACGTCCGCCGCTCCTACGAGAGCGACCTTCGCGAGAATCCGTCCGGCCGCAAGGGCGAGATCTCCCGGCAGACCTACCAGCGGGCGAGCCAGATCGCGCGCGACATCGTCGAGGCGCGCGCCCAGAAGGTCCTGACCGCCGCGTTCCAGGCGAGCGTCGGCGGCGCCCGCGACCTCCCCAACGCGCTCGGCGAAGAGCGCGGGGTCTTCGATGCGCTCCTCGCGACGCTCCTCGGCCACCGGCGAGAAACGGCGCCCTACCTGGAACCGCTCGCCCCGAGCCCGGGGCCGGCCCCCGCCCCGCCGGCGGACGCTCCCCGCGCGGCGCCGGAACTGGCGGTCGCGGAGCCGCCCCCCGCCCCGCCCGCGCGAGCCGCCCGAGCCCCGGCCCCGCTCGCCTACGTCCGGATCCTCAAGTCCGGCCGGCCGCTCGAGGTCGGAGCGGAAACGGTGGACCTCTCTGAGGACGACATCCTCTCGCTGCCCGCCGACGCCGCGAAGCTGCTCGTCGACGCGAAGGTCGCAGCGCCGATCGCGACCGGCCCGAATCGACCGGTCACGTAGGACTCGCGCGAAGCCGGTCGGCGGACCCCGCCGGCGCCACTTCGAGCACCCGGAAGCGCTCGAATCCGAAGAGGAGATTCTTCGAGGCCATCTGCACCCGGACCTTCGCCTCCGCGGTCGGGGCCGCCCGGAGCGCAGCGTCCCGGAGCGGGGCGAATCCCCAGGCTCCGAGCGTCTCCGCCTGGGAGCGGAAGGCGACCTCCGCGAGCCCGCTCGTGGTCGCCACGGCGCGCACGCGAGTGAAGTTCACGAAGACCGACAGGTCCGCCGTTCCGGGCGCATCGAGCGGATCGGGCAGGAACCGGTGGCCCCGGACCGCGGCGACCGTGCCGTCGGCGTGACCCCGGACGAGCTCCGACTCTTCGAAGCCGTAGTCGAGAAGGATCGCCGTGCCCGCGAGGAGGTGGTCCGCGATCTCCCGCACCGTGCCTTCCCCCCCGGGCGTTACCTCCAACGTGAGGTCGCGGTCCGGAGGTGCCGCGGGCAGGGGCGGACCCGGGATCGGTCGGACGAGCTCCCGCTCCGCCGGGACGACGCGTCCGTCGCGCACCTCGACGCCGAGCTCGCGCCAACGGCCGTCGCGACCGCGCACGCGACGCGCCGGCTGCGCGTCCAGGAACTCGTTGGCGAGGACGACGCCCGAGAACGGCCCGATCGCACCGACCGACGACGCCGTTCGTGTCGCGATACCGGAACCGCCGGCGCGGAGCCGCGCTTCGGCCTCCGCTCCGCGCGCCGCCGATCGGTCCACGAGGACGTACTCGACCCCCTCCTTGTCGTGAGCCCACGACGCCGCGATACCGGCCGCGAGCGTCCCGTCCCCGGGACCGAGCTCGACCAGGAGGAACCGGTCGGTACGGCCGAGCGCCGCGCGGACGGCGCGTACGCGCTCCGCGACGCTCGCCGCGAAGAGCGGGTGGACGTGCGCCGCGGTGTAGAAGTCGCCGCCGGACCCCAGCGGCGAGCCGGTTCGCTCGTAGTAACCGACCTCGGGCGCGTAGAGCGCAAGTTCCATGAATCGGTCGAACGGGAGGAAGCCGGAGCGGTCGGCGGCGACGCGCAGGAGCTCGACGACGCGCCGCGAGCGGTCGAGCTCCTCGGCCGAAAGCCGGGCGGGACCGCGCTCCATGCCGACCCGTGCGGTACCGGGCCCGTCAGCCGATATAGCCGAGGTCGTCGCGCGGCGGGCCTCCCGGTGGCGTCACTTCGCCCGAGTGCTGCTCCGCGTCATGGATCTTCTGCGCGATCCGGTCGATCTCCTTCGCCTTCGCCTGGAGCGCCGTGAAATCGAGCTCGATCTTGAGCACGTGGGCGAGGACCTTGAGGACCGCCTCGGCGCTCCGCGGGTCGACGAAGTAGCCGCTCGTCTCGCCCATGAGGCAGACGCCTTCCATCCCCACGAGCCGGCCGAGGCCCAGGAAGAGCCCGCTCGCGCCGATGAGGCCGCCGCCGGGGTCGTTCCGGGAGAACACGACCGAGAACTTCTTCATCAGCTCCACGCGCGAGGCGCTGGTCGCGGCGCCGAGCACGCGGGGCTGCTCGACGACCCGGCCCTGCGCGAACCCCGCGAGCGTGAAGACCTCGCGGACGCCGAGCGCGTGGCAGTAGTCGAGGACCCGCTCGGTGATCTCGTACTGGCCCTCCGGGCTGATCCCCTGGTAGTCGCCGCCGAGGATCAGGAGGTCGTGCTGGGCGGCCGCCGGCGCGCGCCAGTAGGAGAGGTCGTTGGAGACGAGGCGGATGATCCCCTCCTCGGAGACGTAGACCTGTGGCGGGAAGAACTTCGAGTAGACGGTCGCGAGCGGCTTCGCGGGCAACTGCTCCCGCAGGTAGTCCGCGGCGAGCTTCCCCACGTTCCCGACGCCCGGTAGACCCTCGACGAGGATCGGGTCCCGGAGCGCGACCTTCTCGAGCGTGCGGATGACGACGTCCTCCACGTTCTCCCCGGCGGTCGAAGTCGACCGTTGCCGATAAAGGCTCGGTTACCGGAGCGTAGGCCGCTATCCCGGGGGCGCTTCCGCGGCGCCGGCACGCCAGCCGCTTTCGCTGACGTGCATCGGGGTCACGCGGCTCAGGTCCGGGCGGTTGCCGACCTTCTCCGTGTAGAGCGTGTGAGCGTAACGGTCGCCGACGACCTCGGCCCGGAGCTCGAAGACAAGGTCGGCGAGGTCTTGGAGGAGCCCGTAGACCGCGCGGTCGTGCGCGACCGAGTGGATCGTGAGGAGCGCCTGACCGCCGATCGTCTGGCAGCGATGGCGGATCTGGCGGGCGACCGTCGTGACGTCGCGCGGCTCGAGGACCTCGAAGAAGAAGTCGACGGAATCGAGCACGAGCCGGAACGGCGAATCCATCCCCGCGAGGTCGGCGAGCATCCGGTTCGTAAGGCTGAACGACTTCGCCTGGATCCCGCGCGCGCCGCGGCTCACGAGCTCCTCGGCCGAGAGACCGTGCTCGCGCGCCCGCGCGATCTCGAGACCGCGGACGAGGACCCGTTCGTAGTACTCGTCGGCGAGGTTGACGACCTTGACCTCGGCGGGGTCCCACCCAAAGTCCTCGAACGCCGTGCGGACGTCCGCGGTGCGCTCGAAGGTCGTGTAGAAGAGGACCGGCACTCGCCCGATCCCCGCGTGCGCGAACTGCTTCGCGAGCAACGGAGCCCCGGAACCGGAGTGCCCCGACAGGAGAGCGAGCCAGCCCGGTGCCAACGCGGCGAAGAGGGTCCCGTCGACCTCGGGGATGCCGAAGATCTGCTCCGCGTCGTCCACGATCAGCGTCCTCGCCCGACGTCGATCGTCTCGTCGACCAGGAGGCTCAGCATCTGCTCGAGGCCGCCCGCCTCTTCGTCCGACGTCTCGAGGATCAGCGCGAGCACGTTGCGGGTCTTCAGGTTCGTGAGGAAGATGTGGAAGAACTCGGAGAGGAGGTCGCGGGGGTTGTGGATCGCGAGCGCGTTCAAGCTGTCGACGACGACGATCGAGCGCGGGTGCGGGAACTTCCGCAGGAGGTAGTCGACCCGCAGCATGATCTCCTCGAGCGCCCGCGGCGTCTCGATGTACGTCGCGTTCGGGAGCGGGTTGGCGTAGTTCATCATGATGTGACTGATCACGTCGACGAACGAGATGCGGTCGGCGGGTACGTCGAGCGCCTGGGCGAGCGACCAGACGAACGACGCCGGGTTCGTGACGGTCACGTAGATCGTGTGCGCGTCGGTCTCGCTCCCGACGTCGCGCAGCGTCGCATTGAGGACGGCGAAGTAGTGGTCCGCGTACTCCCGCGGGTCCAGCTTGAGCGCGACGGCGCTGCCGCCCGGTAACGCGCGCAGGCGTTCCCCGACGTCGGCGGGGGGCACGGGGTTACGCTCCCTCGGGGTGCCCGCCCTTCAGGTGGGGGGCCATCAGGAGGCCGATCGGCGTCAGCTCGATGACGTACTGCGCCCGGGAGTGGGCGGTCCCGCGCATCTTCACCACCTGCAGCACGCGCAGGATGTCGCCCTGTCGCCGGGTGTTCCAGAGGAGCACGACCCCGTCGACGATCGCCTCTTCGACGCCGTGCATCGAGTAGCGACCGGCGGTCGGGCCGATCTCCGAGACGAGCAAGGAAGTGCAGCCGAGCTCGCTCAGCGACTCCCCGAGACGGAGCATGAAGTCCCGGATCGCCTCGTCCCGCCGGATCCGGTAGCACACGGACGTGAGGCTGTCCAGCACGAGGCGCTTCGCGCCCAGCGACTGGACGAGGTCGTGGATCGACCGGATCAGGATGTCGATCTCGTCGGCCGTCATCTCCTCGTGTTGGAGTCCGAGCTTGTCGTAGAGCGACGGTAGGTCGACGAAAACGAGCGAGCCCGAGTCGACCAGGGCGGGCCGGAAGAACTCGAACGTCGACAGGTTCTGAACCAACTTCTGGGACGCCTCCGTGACGGAGAGGAAGAGCGAGCGCTCTCCGTGTTCCGCGCCGCGGACCAAGAACTCGAGGCAGAGCGTCGTCTTGCCGGTCCCGACGCTCCCCGCGACCAGGACCATGTTCCCGCGGGGGATCCCGCCACCGAGGATGTCGTCGAGGCCCTCGATCCCGGTCGCGCAGCGCTCGAGCACGGCCGCTGCGGCCATGAGCGAGCGGGGCGCCGCTGGGACCTCCGGGGCTCCGTCCGCCGGCGAGGTCATCGTCAGAACGAGCCGCTCCGAGCCTATCATGGTTGCGGCGGGCGGGTATCCCGGAGCGTCTCGCCGGGAACCGGGACGCGATTCGCCGCGTCGAACCGGACCGGGTCGATCCACCAGCACGGGCCGACGTCGTCCCGACCGGTGCGTACGAGCGCGCCCGATCGGCCGAGGATCCCCCCGGCCTCCCGCACCGCGCGGCCCCCCGGATCGAATCGTTCGCGCAGGGCGGTCAGTGAGATCCGCACGGGCTCCGGGGTCTCCCGCGCCCCGACCTGGCGCGCGACTTCCGTAAGGACCTCGTCGACGTCCCCCGATCGGGGTGTGGCTTCGGCCGGCCCGGACTCCGTGGTGATGCCCGGGGGAGTCGGGCGGGGTGTCGGGGCAACCGCGTCGCTCCGTTCGGGTCCACGGTCGACGGGCGAGGACTCCGAACGGGGGGCGGGCGCGCGAGCGGTCCGCGCCCAGTGGACCGCGCCCCCCTTCCCGAGGAGGATCGCCGCCTCGCCGCGGGGGAGGGAGAGGATCGACTCCGGAGGGAGGTTGCGCGCGATGGCGGAGAACTCCCGCGCCTCGTCGAGCGACCCGCGGAAAGCGACAAAGTCGGCGACATTCGTCCAGACCGCCTCCGCGACCGTTTCGGGCAGCGAGGCGACGGCCTGCGTGGCGAGCACGACGTGCACGTTCTGCCGTCGGCCGAGCCGCAGCATCTCGGCGAGGCTCTCGTGGACGAACCACTGGGCTTCGTCGACCACGACGAACGTCTTCCCCCGGTCCCCGCGGGCGAGCAGCTCCGACCACGTGAGCGCGAGGTAGGTCGAGAGCAGGTACCGCGCGGTGGATTCGCCGACGCTCGCCGCGTTCCCGGCGATCAGCACGATGCGCCCCGGCGCGACGAGCTCTCGCACACCGATCGTCGGCCGGCGAGCGCAGAGCATGCGGACGAGGACCGGGCTTCGAGTGAGCTCGTAAAGAAGCCGACGCGCCCCGTCCGCGTCCTCGGGCCGGGCCCGGATCCGGTCGGCGAGCTCTGCGACCGCCTCGATCGCCTCCGGAGGGATCGCTCGGAACCCCCGGGCGCCCGAGGCAAGGAGGGTGTGAGCGTCGACCAGGGTGCCGCCGGGGAACGCCGCGGCAGTGTGGAGCGCGCGAGTTAGCATCTCCTCGAGACGAGGCCCCCAGAAACCGGAGTCTGCGTACCGGCCCGCCCGCACCCGCCGAAGCGCGTGGACGAGGTCGTTGAGCTGTCGCTCCTGGCGTGCCGCCTCGGTGCCGGAGGACGGCCCTACTCCATTCAGCGCGTTCACGTCGACCGCGGCCCCGGGTTCTATCCACGTCAGCCGATCCCTCGTGGAGGCGGGGAGCTCCTCGCGGACCGCTCGGGCCGTTTCGCCGAGCGGATCGAACAGGATCAACCCGCCGTGGCCCGCGGCCCGGCGGCTGAGCGTGACGAGCAGCGAACTCTTTCCCATTCCGGTCTCGCCGAGCACGGCGAGGTGACGGCCCTGCCCCGGCTCGAGCGCCGGTCCTACCACCGTCCCGGCGAAGGTCCGGCCGAGGGGCAGCAGATCGACGGACGTGCGCCGCGGGGGCGCCGACCCGCCGCTCGCCGGGCACGAGGGTGTCGGGAGCGTTAGTACGACCTCGGTCTCGCTCATCGGGAACTCGGGACCGGTCCGGCTCCCCCACCACCGTCGGGGTCGGAAGCGGAGCCCGTTTCCCCCGACCGACCGCGACGCCGAGTCCAGCGTCCGGGCGACCCGGGTCGCGAACGCGCCGTCCGCGGGTCGGCGAGTGCACTTCAGATGCACGACCGCCCGCCACAGCGGAGATCGGTCGATCGGCTCGGTCGTCGCGACCGTACGCGGAGTTGCGCTCGTCCCGCGGGCTCCGAACCGGCGGTCCGGAGCGTTGAGTGCCGGCGCCGCGACCTCCCACCACGGTGGAGTGACCAGCGGAGCCGGGCGGAACGTCCACTCGAGGCGGGCGCCGGTCGACAGGCTGCTGAGTGCGAGAGAAACCGAGTCGAACGCGGAGGTCCCATCGGTCGCGACTCGTACGGGAGCGGGCCAGGGTCGCACTCGCGTCCCGGTCCAGAGGTCCGACCCGACGTTCAGGGTTTCTCCGGTGCGCGTCGGTCCCCACTGGTGTCGCTCGTAGGATGGTAGGAGGACTCGAGTGAGCCAGCGAGCCGACCCCGTCCCGAGCCCCGCCAGGGTGAGCGTCGGGGCGGCTCCCGAGTCGACCGAGATCCGAAACCCCGACCCCGACCCGTGCCCGGCTCGAAGCGCCGCGGAGAGCCGGAGCCGAAATCCGCTCAGGTCGTCCTCCCGCCGGTCGCCCGGAGGTCGGGGTCGAAGCACCCACTCGGTCGGGGAGGAGAAGGTCACCGCTCCTCGGGGGCACTCCTCGTCTCACAACCGTTTCGCCGGCGGCGAACGATGGGGGGTGTCGGAGTCGCCACGCTCAAGTGGGCGATGTCGTCCGGAGGGACGGGGGGCCTGCCGCCGATGTCGTCGCTCGAGGAGCACATCACCGAGGTCGAGGACGAGATCCGGAACACCGCCTACAACAAGGCGACCTCGGGTCACATCGGCCGGCTGAAGGCGAAGCTCGCGGTTCTTCGTCTCGAGCGCGAGTTCCGCGCGAAAGGCAAGGGCGGCGGACTCGGCTACGCGGTCCGCAAGAGCGGGCACGCTACCGTCGGCCTGGTCGGCTACCCGTCCGTCGGGAAGTCGACCCTCCTCAATCGTCTTACCGCCGCGGAAAGCGAGACCGGCGCCTACGACTTCACTACGCTCTCGATCATCCCGGGGATGCTCCGCTGGGGCGGCGCGTCGATCCAGATCCTCGACATGCCCGGCCTCGTCCCCGGCGCCGCGCGCGGTCGGGGTCGGGGGCGCGAGGTCCTCTCGGTCGTTCGCGCGGTCGACCTCATCCTCTTCATGATCGACCCGGAGCACCCGAACCTGCGGGCGCTCGTCGCCGAGCTCGAGGGGTCCGGCGTGCGGATCAACTCGCGACCGCCGCGCATCGTCGTCTCCCACTCCGACCGGGGCGGGCTCACGATCTCGAGCACCGTCCGACTCACGCACCTCGGCGGCGGTCTCGCGTCGCAGATCGCCCGGGAGTTCAGCTTCCACAACGGCGCGATCATCTTCCGCGAGGACGCGAGTCCCGACCAGTTGATCGACGTCCTCGCGGGGAACCGGGTCTACGTGTCGGCGTTGCTCGCGGTCAACAAGAGCGAGCTCCTCACGGCGGCGGACCGGGCGCGGATGGTCCTCGAACAGCGCCCGTTCGACCCGATCTTCGTCGGGGCGCGCGACCGGCTGGGGCTCGACGCGCTCGTCGACCGGGTCGGCCACGCGCTCCGGTTCATCCGGATCTACGTCAAGCCGCCCGGTCTCCCGCCGGACAAGGAGGAGCCCGTGATCCTGCGCGAGGGGGACCCGGTCCAGGCGCTGCTCGGCCGACTCCCCGGGGAGCTCGATCGCACGTTCAAGGCAGCCCAGGTCTGGGGGCGTAGTGCGCGCTTTCCCGGACAGACGGTCGGACGGGAGCACGTCCTTGCGGACGAGGACATCGTCACCGTCGTGGTCGCGCGGGGCGCGGCGCGGACGACGGCGTGACCGCGCGCGCGACCCGAGGCCGGAAGAGCTCGGGCTGCGCGCGGCCCCCCACGAGGTAGTGACCCTTGTGGAACGGGTCGAGGCGCACCGACGGGACGAGCGCGACCGCTCTCCCGAGCTCGCGCTCCGCGGCAGCGAGGTGGCCGGCCGCCTCCCGGTCGCGACCCATGCTCGCGGTCTTGAGCGCGAGGACCACCGGCGCCCCGGCGCCGTCCAGGAAGAGCTCCGCGGTGCGACGGACGATCTCGACCTGGTCCGGCTGGGCCACGTCGGCGTAGAGTCCTTGGGCCGGCCCGACGAGGGGAGCGAAGGAACGGGGCGCGCGCGCGTCGCCGAGGATCGGCAAGAGATTCGGCCAGCGCTCGGCGAGCGCGACGAGACGCGCGAACGGCCGCGGGCTCCGCTCGAGCGCGTAGACTCGACCCGACGGGCCGACCAGGTCCGCGACGTGCGACGCGGTCGTCCCGCTGGCCGCCCCGAGATAGAGCCACCGCTCCCCCTCCTTCGGCAACGGACCCGTCCAGTCGTGAACGATCGCGGCGGAGAGCTTGGAACGGCCGGGCTCGAACGCGCGGAACGAGCGGCTCCCCGCCGGGACCCATCGCTCGCCGTACACCGGCGGCAGCGCGCCGACCGTCTCGGTGAAGAGCTCGGTGCGGTCGGCGGCCCGAACGCGCGCGAGACGCGGGGAGCGAGGATCCGGCGTGAATCGACGCGGTGGTCGCATCAGGCGCTCCTCCGCAGTTGGGCGATGCGGCGGTCCCGGCGGGCCACGAGCCCGGCACCGATCGCGGAGTGGGTGGTCGCGTCGGCACGGATCGCGATCGCGGCGATCGCGCCCAGGCTCCGCGCGTAGGCGCCGCGCCGCCCGGGCGGTACCTCCTCCATGCGCGCCGCGCGGTAGAGGAGCCCGTAGCGAGGTCCCCGCTCGGGCGACGGTCGCCGACGGGTCCCGAGCAACTGGATCCGACCCGCTCGCATCCGGGAAAGCGCCGCGACACCGCCCGCGGCGGAGACGAGTCGTGCCGCGGTCCGCTCGCCAACGACCGCCGAGAGATTCGGGACCAACGAGCGGGCGTGCGAGCGGACGAGCTCGGCGAGCTGCTCGTGGTGCCGCGCGAGCCCGTCGCGCACCTCCGACCACCTCCGCGCGTACTCCGCGAGCGGCGAGCCCTCGACCACGAGGAACGACTCGGCCGCGCGGGACTCCCGTCCGACGGTCCGCTCCACGCGCTCCTCTTCTCGGGTGAGCGTGATCAGGATCTCTTCCGGGGTCCGGAGGGCGCGTTCGAGCGACGCTCGGGCGGTGCCGAGGACGTACCGCCGCTCCTCGCCCGGGTCCCAGCCGGGGAGCGCCCCCCGGGCCGCCCGCACCTCCGGGGTCCCCGCGACGCGCACCGGAACTCCGAGGCTGTTCGTCAGGGCCGCGGCGGACGACTCGGAGTCCGCCGCGACCGTGGTCTCGGCGGGGAGTGCGCGGATCGCCGCCCCGAGCGATCGGAACGACCGCTCCCCCGCGACGAACTTTACCGCCGCGCCCGGGCCGGGCGGAACGAGGAACAGGAACGGGCCCCGCGCGACGACGACCGCGCTCGCCACACCCTAATACTCCTCGAGAGACCGTTGGAAGCGGTGGTGCTCCTCGGGGACGTCCACGGGGTACTTCCCCGTGAGGCAGCCGAGGCAGAGGCTCTCCGCGGGCAACGTGATCGACTCGACGAGACCGGCCATCGACAGGTAGTGGACGCTGTCGGCGCCGATGACGTCCGCCACTTGGGACTCGTCCCGGTCGGTCGCGACCAGCTGCTGCCGGTCCTTCATGTCGACGCCGAAGTAGCACGGCGCGCGGATCGGCGGGCACCCGACCCGGACGTGGATGGTCGTCGCGCCGGCGACGCGGACCATCTGGACGATCTCGCGCAGCGTCGTCCCCCGGACGATCGAGTCGTCCAGGAGGACGACCCGCTTCCCCTTGAGGAGCCCCGGCACGGGGTGAAGCTTGACCCGGACCTCCGACTCGCGGCGCTTCTGGTCCGGGAGGATGAACGTCCGCTCGACGAACCGGTTCTTGATCAGCGCCTCGGCATAGGGGATCTTCGAGCCCTCCGAAAAGCCCAGCGCTTGCGGGCGGGCGGAGTCCGGGACGGGGACGACGAGGTCCGCCTCGACGGGAGCCTCCTTGGCGAGCCGCATCCCGATGCGGTGGCGCACGTCGTAGATCGGGAGGTTCTCGGCGATCGAATCCGGCCGGGAGAAGTACACCCACTCGAACATGCAGTGGGCACGCTCGCTCGACCCCGGCATCCGGGAGGAGCGGACGAGCTGCCCCTTTTCGAGGACGAGGACCTCGCCGGGGAGGACGTCCCGGAGCGACTGGCCGCCCATCAGCTCGAGTGCGACCGACTCGCTCGCGACCGCCACGCCGCCCTCGACCGTGCCGTAGACGAGCGGCCGGATCCCGAGGGGGTCGCGGAAGGCGTAGATGCGGTTCCCGACGATCATCACGACCGCGTACCCGCCGACGAGCTCGGGGCACGCGCGGCGGATCGCCGCGTCGACGTCGCGCGTGTGGTTGAACTCGAGGGCGATCGCCTGGGCCATCGTCTCGGTGTCGGCGTTCCCCAAGAGCTCGACGCCCTGGGTCTGGATGCGGCGGCGGATCCGCTCGTAGTTCACCAGGTCGCCGTTCGCGGCGAGCGCCGCGTCCTCGTCGCGGATCTTGAAGACGATCGGCTGCGCGTTCTCGAGGTCCGTCGAGCCGGTCGTCGGATAGCGGACGTGGCCGATCCCGCCGGTCCCTCTCAGGGCGTCGAGCATCTCCTGGGTGAAGATCTCGTGGACGAGCCCCATCCCCTTACGGTGGTGGAGAACCCCGTGGCTGGTCGTCGCGATCCCGGCGGACTCCTGCCCCCGGTGCTGGAGCGCGCGGAGCCCACGGAACAGGAACGGCGCCGCGCCCTTACCTTGGAGCGAGACGCCGACGACCCCGCAATGGTCTCGCGCCGGCATGGCTCGACCGAGGGCGAAGGGGGTCCTCCGACCGGAGCGACGCGGCCCCGCTTCTTAAGCGGTGCGCTGCGGGTGGGGCGAACGTCACCCGAAGAGCGCGGAGAGACCCTCGGCGGCCTCTTCCTCGGTGACGCCCTTCTCTTCCTTCTTTTCCTCTTCCTTCTTCTCGCCCTTCGCGTCCTTCTCCCCCGCGGGCGCGGGGGCCGCCGGGGCGGCGAACGTCTCGGCCTTCTGCAGGACCTCGGCGAGGTTGACGCCCTCGAGCGAGGCGAGCAACGCCTTCACCCGCGCCGTGTCGGGGGAGAGCCCCGCCGCGGTCAGGACGCCCGAGAGGGCCTTCTCGTCGATCGGCTTTCCGGCCGCGTTGAGCAGCAGCGCACCATACACGTACTCCATTGTTCTCACTCCGTGGACTTCGGGGGGACCCTCAGTTGCCTGTCAGTTTACCGAGCGCGGCCGCCTCGCGCATCGCCTTCGCGAAGAGCGGTTCGATCGTCTCGGGTGTCGCGTACCCGGCCGCGAGGGCGAGCCCGAGGGCGCGCCGGTGGGCCTTGGTGACGAGGATCGGAAGGGTCGCGGGCGTGACGTAGCCGAGCTCGACCGCGAGGCCGAGGGCGCTGCGGGCGGCGCGGGTGAGGTCCGCCCGCCGTGCATCGAGGTCGACGTTGAGCACCGACGGCGGGTAGAACGTCTCTCCGTCGACGACGGCGCGCAGCGAGAGGCCTACCTCGAGCGGAAAGATCTCGAGACGGGTGAGGAGCCCGGCGACCTCGCGCGAGATCGTTCCGCCGGCCCTGACGATGACGGTGTCCTTCTTCAGGACGACTTTCCCCTTCTCGATCGCCGCCGGGAAGCCCGCGTGCTGGAGCTCGCCGACGATGGGCCCGGGCTTGAAGCTCGTCGTGCCCGCGGGGACGACGATGTCGCTGGGCGCAAGCTCGCCGCCCCGCGCGGGGGTCGGCGAGCGCGTGCGCGAGAACTCCCGGAAGAGCGAGAAAGGGTTCCCCTCGGCGGAGAGCACCGCGGTCTGGTCCTCGACCTGGCCCAGCAGCGGCTTCAGGCCCGCTCGCTTCGCCGACGCCTTTTCGATCGCGTGCCGGATCGAGGTGTTGGTCGCGACCTGGATCGGGTGACCGCGTTGCCGTAGCTCCCGTCGCATCGTCTGGAGCGGCCCGGCCGGTACTCCGCGGACGCCCACCAGGGCGGTGAGCGAGTGGGAGAGGAGCACGACTTCGAGGGCGTCGACGGCGGCGAGCCGCTCCGGCGGGACCGAACCTCGACCCGGCATCGTCGTTCCCTCACCAGAGCCGTACGGCGGGGCCCATCGTCGTCTTGACGAAGACCGACTCGATGTTCGTCCGACCGCGCTCGAGCTTCCCGACGATCCGCGCGAGGACCGCGTCGACGTTCTGCGCGATCTCGGCGGGCGACATCGCCCGAGTGCCGACCGGCGCGTGGAACGTCCGGCTCCCCTTCGAGCGGATCCGGATCGAACGCTTCAGCGCGTTCACCAGGTTGGTGGGGTCGCTCCCGGGGGGTACGGGCCGCGGCATCTTTCCGCGCGGGCCCAGCACGATGCCGAGCCGCTTTCCGATCGTCGGCATCAGCGGAGCCTCGGCGAGAAAGAAATCGATGTCGGTGACGACCTTCTTCGTCGCCTTCTTGTCCTTCGCGAACTCGTCGAGCTCGTTCGCGGGGACGACGAGGTCGGCGACCCCGCGCATCTTCTGGCAGAGCTCGGGGGAGCCGAAGACCGCGACCTTGACGGTCTTCCCGCGCCCGTTCGGCAGCGGGATCTCGTCCTCGAGCCGGTTCTTGGGGACCGAGAGGTCCAGGTCCTTCAAGTTGACCGAGAGCTCGACCGTCTCCGAGAAGCCCCGCTCGGGGGCCTTTCCGAGCACCTCGGTGACTACATCGAGCGCGGGTCGATCGGCCATTTTCTCCTCTGGGAGCGCGGCCGCCGAGCAGGCCTTGCTACATAAGCCTTCGGGCCCGTCCTCCTCGGTACACCGCCGAAATCTGCGAAAAACCGGCCGCGCACGAATCGACCCGCGACGCCGGTCGTCCGGACGACTTCGGAACGCCGGTTCCGGATATTCCCGGCGGACCGCCCTCGAGGCGCGCCCGCAACCCTATATAGCTCCCCCGCCTCGGCGGCCCCCGATGCACTATCCAAAGGTCGTGTCCACGTATTGCCCGAAGTGCAAGGTGCATACCGCGCACGACGTGGAGAAGGCGAAGAAGCGCCCGGCCTCCGAGATGAAGTGGGGGCAGCGCCGATTCCGCCGCGCCACCCGCGGCTATGGTGGATTTCCTCGCCCGAAACCCGAGGGGCGCGCGAAGGCCGTGCGCCGGGTGAACCTTCGATTCCGTTGCAAGAAGTGCTCCTATGTTGTCCAGCCGGCGAGCTGGCGCGCCACCACGCTCGAACTGGTGGAGCACCACTAAGGAGGGTCCTCGATGCGCAGCCCGTCCCCGTTCTGGGTCGTGAAGTGTCCGGACTGCTCGACGGAGCAGACGATCTTCAGCCGACCGGCCACGGTCGTCAACTGCGGCGTCTGCGGCGCCACCCTTGCCACGCCGACCGGCGGACAGGCGAAGCTCCGGGGCGAGCTCGTACGGCCCGTCACGGGCTGAACTGGGGATCCGACCTCGAATGCCTCTCCGAGCCGAATACCCCGAGGAGGGCGACCTCGTGATCGGGACCGTCACCTCGATCCGGAATTTCGGCGCGTTCGTCACGCTCGACGAATACGGCAGCCGGGAAGCGTTCATTCACCTGTCCGAGGTCGCGACGGGGTGGGTCAAGTACATCCGCGACCACATCCGCGAGGGTCAGAAGATCGTCGCGCGGGTCCTCCGCGTCGACCCGGCGAAGAGCCAGATCGACCTCTCCCTCAAGCGCATCAACGACCACCAGCGACGGGAAAAGACCCAGCAGTGGAAGAACGAGGGTCGCGCGCTCCGGCTCGTCGAGCAGGTCGCGGTGGCGCTCAAGATCTCCGCCGACCGGGCCAGCGACTTGTTCGGCGCGACGTTGATCGAGAAGTACGGCTCGCTCTTCGCGGCCTTCGAGGTCGCCTCCGCGGACGCGAAGCGGTTCCAGCAGGAGAACGAGAAGGCGCCCTGGGCGAGCGCGTTCCTCAAGGTCGCGCGGGAGAACATCCTCCCGCCCCGGGTGACGATCCTCGGGACGCTCGAGATCTCCGACCCGACGCCGGAAGGCGCCGAGCACGTCCGCGCGGCGCTCCTCGCCGCCGAGGAGGTCGACCCGGAGTCGGTCGAGGTGCACTACGTGGGGGCTCCGAAGTACCGCCTGCGCGTCCTCGCGGCGCAGTACAAGCAGGCCGAGGAGACCCTCAAGCGCGCGACCGACGCGGCGCTCCGTTCGATCAAGGCCGCTGGCGGCGAGGGGACGTTCACGCGCGCATGACCGAGTCGTTGCTCCAGGTGTGCCGCCCCTGCCGTCGATATACGCTCCGTCCGAAGTGCCCGGAGTGCGGCGAGCGGACGCGTACCCCCCACCCGGCCCGCTACGATCCGGGGGACCGGTACGGGAAGTACCGGCGGATGTTGACCGCCGCGAGTCGTTCCGCCGGACCGGAGCGCGGAGCGTGATGAGCATGGCCGCCTCGATGCACCGAATCAAGGTCGTCAACGACGTGAGTGACCTCGTCTCGATCCTGCGGGCGGTGGATTCGCCCCTTAAGCTGCGGCTCGTGCAACGCCTCGGCGAGAATTGGCTCACCGGCGAGGACGTCGAGCGGGAGTTCGGGAAGGAGGGGATCAAGGCGCTCCTCTTCTTCGAGAAGCTGCGCCTGATCGACACGCGCTGGGTCGCCCGGGAGGGGCGGAAGCAGCCGGACAAGAGCTACCACTTCTACTACTCGACGATCAACATCAACACGACCTCGCCGCTCGCCGAGGTCTCCGAGATCCTCGCGATCGCGATGATGAGCCCGAAAGAGTACGCCAAGCTCGAGCAGAAGATCCACGACGCGGTCGGGGCGGAGGGGCGGTTCTTCTCCGACGTTGCCGAGGAGCTCGGGATGTCGCCGACGCGCCTCAAGGGGCTCGTCAAGCGCTCGGACAAGCTGGAGTACCGTGGCCACCGGATCGAGCGGTTCCAGGCGGACGCGTCCGCGTAATCCGCGGCCCGAGGTCTCGGTCCTCCGCGTCGGGCACCGGGTCGGACGGGACCCGCGGCTCACGACGCACCTCGCGCTCGCGGCGCGCGCCCTCGGCGCGCGGCGCATGTACCTCGAGCCCCCCGACCCCGACCTCGCGGCCCGCGTCGCCGCGCTCGGGCGAGGATGGGGGGGCGCGTTCGAGGTCGTCGGCGTCGAAGAGTGGAAGAAGGTGGTCCGCACGTCCGGGGCCCTCGTGGTACACCTGACGATGTACGGGGAGCCGCTCGACACGGTCCTCCCGCGGCTCCGTCGCGCGCGGCGCCTCCTCCTCGCGGTCGGCGGCGCGAAGGTGCCGCCCGACCTCTACCGCCTCGCGGACGTCAACGTCGCGGTCGGCCACCAGCCGCACAGCGAGGTCGCCGCGGTCGCGATCGTCCTCGAGCGGCTCCTCGGGGTGCCCGGGCCGCGCCCCTTTCCGGGGGCGACGCGTCGCATCGTCCCGCAGGTGCGCGGGAAGAGGGTCGTGGCGCGAGGGGGGCGGCGATGACGGCCGAGACCGTTCCGCCGATCCCGGCGGGCTCGCTCCCGATCGCGGCGCGCGCCCCCGGCAAATGCATCCTCTTCGGGGAGCACGCGGTCGTTCACGGGGCCCCGGAGCTCGTTTTCGCGATCGACCTCGAGACCCAGGTCTACGTGCGGCCCGCGCCCGCGACGCGGCTCAACGGCGACGAGGGGGCGGCCGCGCGGAACGCGTACTTCGGACGCGCGCTCGGCTCGCTCTGGGCGAACGGGCCCCCCATCGAAGTGCGGGCGGTCTCCCGCATCCCTCGGGCCGCGGGCCTCGGCTCGTCGGCCGCGTTCGTGGCGGCCCTCGCCGCCGCCCTCGGTTCGGCGACCGGCGGCATCGACCGCCCCACCCTCGCGCGGCGCAGCTTCGAGGT
Organism: Thermoplasmata archaeon; assembly: GCA_050749465.1. Taxonomy (GTDB): domain Archaea; phylum Thermoplasmatota; class Thermoplasmata; order Lutacidiplasmatales; family UBA184; genus Lutacidiplasma. The sequence continues at coordinate 20,937 of JBOGRO010000020.1, forward strand.
GGAGCGCGGCGCACAGGGGGTCGGCAGCCCCGGCGACACCACCGCGGTGGTCGGTGGGGGCTTCCTCGCGGTCAACGGGGGTTCGGGCGACCCCCTCTGGACGGTCGAGGACGGCGAGCGGCGATGGGAGGTCCGTCGCGTCTCCGACCCGGGATGGAACTGGGTCGTCGCCTATACCGGCATCCCCCGTTCCACCGCGGACGCGGTCCGAGCGGTCGGGGAACGCCTCGCCCAGCCCGACGGCCCCACGCTGCTCGCCGAGTTCCGCCGCGTCGCCGAGGAAGGGATCTCCGCGGTGGAGCGTGCCGACCGAGCGCGGGTCGCCACCCTCCTGCGGCGGAACCAGGAGTTGCTCCGCGAGGTCGGGGTCTCCCACCCGCGGATCGAGGAGCTGTTGCGGGCCGCGGAGCCCGTCGCCGAGGGGGCGAAGCTCACGGGGGCCGGTGCCGGCGGGTCGATCGTGGCGTTGCCGATACCGGGGCGGGAGACCGAGCTCGTCCGCCGGCTCGCGCGGGCGGGCGGCCTGCCGTTCGTGGTGCGACCCGCCGCCGAGGGAGCCGGGCTCGCGCCGATCCCACCGGCTTCGTGAGGGACCGGGGTCGACTACTTCCGCGCGACGATCCGGATCACGGCGTTCGGCTCGACCGCGTGGTCGGCGGCGAGCGCGCGGTGCGTGCGGCCGTCGATCGCCCGGATGAAGTTCTTGCCGAGGTCGGTGTGCACCCGGTAGGCGACCTCGCTCGCCGGGGTCCCGGCCGGGACCAGGAGGGCATCGGGCAGGACCCTCCCGCGACTGTCCGTCCAGTGACTCTCGTCCTCGACCGGATAGACGACGATCTGGCCCAGCCGCTCGTAGACCATCGACTCGAGCGCGCCCTGGACGCCGGTCGACCCCCAGTGCCCCACGATCGCGCGAACGTCGTCGAGCGCCTTCGCCTGGCCCGGCGAGAGCCGGGCGGGGTCGCGCACCGAGAACGACGGGTCCCCGGGCGAATACTCGACCAAGCCCGCGCGCGCGGCGCGTCGCAGCGTGAGCTCGGCCTCCGCGGAGACCGGGACGGACGGGATCGGCGCTACCCGGTCGCCGAGCCCCCGGGCGGCCTCGGGAGAAGAGCGATCGCACTTGTTCGCCGCCACGAGCCGCGGCTTGGCGACGCGCAGGAGCTCGCGGGCGAGCGCGACGCGGTCCGACTCCGACCACCGGGCCGGGTGGAGCCGGTCGACCGGCACGGTCCGCAGCGCGGCACTGATCGCAGGCGCCGAGATCGAGAGTCCGGTCAGACGTTGGGCGAGGAACTCGTCGACCTGCTTCCCGTCGAGCTCGGTCGAGCGAGCGTGTCGGATGAAGTCCCGGGAAAGGATCTCGGCGACCCAGGCGACGAGCTCTTCCTCGAGCCACGTCACTTCCTCGGACGGGTCGTGACTGCCCGCCGGGACGATCCGCCCCTCTGCGTCGGTCCCCCCCGACAGGTCGACGACCTGGACGAAGCCATCCGCCGCGCGCAGGTCGTCGAGGAACTGGTGACCGAGTCCCTTCCCCGCGTGCGCGCCCGGGACGAGGCCCGGCACGTCGACCAGATTCACGGGGATCCACCGGACGCCGTTCACGCACTTCGCATTCCCCGGCGTGCACGGGGTGCCTTTCGCGACATGGGGGCACGGTGCGCGGATCGCCGCGACGCCCCGGTTCGGGACGGTCGTCGTGAACGGGTACGGCGCCATGGGCGCATCGAGGAGCGTGAGCGCGTTGAAGAACGTGGACTTGCCGACGTTCGGCTTCCCCACGATCCCGACCTCCAACGCTCGACCCTCCTCCGACGGGCTACGTCGAGTAGTCCGGCGCGACCTCGGCGACGCCGAGGGCGTGATTGACCGCGAGGGCGAGGGCAAAAAGGAGATCGCTCAGACGATTGGCCCACTGGAGGAGCTCGTCCCGTTGGGGTTCGGAACGGTGGAGGGCCCAGAGCTCGCGCTCCGCCCGCCGCGCGATCGTGCGGGCGAGATGGACCTCGGCCGCGACGCGCGCGCCGCGCGGCAGCACGAACGACCGGAGCTCGGGGTGGGCCGCGTCGAACCGGTCGATGTCCGACTCGAGCCGGGTCACGTGCCGCGCCTCGATCCGATGCGCGGGCGGCTTGGTCGCGGTCGGCGCGACCGCGAGCTCCGACTGCGCGATGTACAGCTCGTGCTCGAGGCGACGAACGGTCGTCCGGGCGTCGCCAAGCGACTCCGGAAGGTCCGCCTCGACGAGCCCCAGCGCCGAGCCGAGCTCGTCGAGCGTTCCGTAGGCGCGGATCCGCGCCGAGTCCTTCTCTACGCGCGCACCACCGACGAGACCCGTGGTACCCCGATCGCCGGTCCGGGTATAGAGGCGCGGGATACTCTCATCTCCGGGCGCCACGGCAAAGCGTCCAGTGGCGAGCTCAGGCCGTGAACCGGGCAATACGAGATGTGCAGCACCTCATTATGCTTCGCGTCTTGACGGCACAGTCGGCAGATGAATCCACTCCGCGCGCTCCACGCTTTTCCGATCGTCTCCATGTTGCAACCATTCCCCACGGGACGAGGACCTACCGCCGGAGGAGTCCCCGTCCTTCGCGATCCGCCCGCTCTCGCTCCCCCCGGCGGCTCGAGGAGGTCCGCGCGGAATCGCGCAGCGCCTTCCACTGCTCGCCGTGGATCCGTCCGGCTTCGCTGAGCCCCAGCGTCAGGACGACCGTCACCGCGGCGTCCAGGTCCGAGGCGTAGCCTTCCTCGACGAACTCCTCGAGCCGGTTCCGCAGCGACGCGGGGACGCGGACCGCCTCGGGGCGAGCTTCCGTCGCCCCGTGGACCAGCGCCCGCACCGCTTCGGATCGGTTCCGAAGTTCGTTCGCGGACCGGAACTGCTCGAGGAGCGACTCCTCTTCGGTGGTCAGCCGTACACCGAGGAAGTGGGTCGCGGGAGCGTCGGCTCGAGCGGTTCGCACGATGTTTAACACAATAAAACAAATATTTAAACTTATCGTACCCTCCTTTTTACATTCGGGGACCGGGCGACCGCAAACCTGTCAGCCACATCCGGAGGGGGTCGGTTGCCCTGGAGGGAAGCCACTGGTGATCTCAGGGTAGGGATCGTGCCGGAAAGTACGGGACGGGAAGTTCGTCCTGAGTCTCCAGGTCCAGAAAGTCGGCGCTCGGACGGGCTCGTCGGGATCGCATTCTTTCCGACCGCGCGCGTCCTCGAGCCGACGCTCCGGTTCGAGGCGGTCGGCCTTCCTTGCCCCGAGGCGAAGCACGAGCACAGGTGACGCCGACGCGGGGGCGGCCCGGCCTCCCTCGACATCGCCGGCTTTTGGGTACTATAGGTGGAGAAGTCTCGTAAGGCCCCTCGTGCGGCGGATCCTCGTATACGCACTGATCTCCCGGGACGGGTACCTCGCCGACGCGGACGGTAAGAGCGACCGGTTCGTCCAGGAAGAGGATTTCCACCAATCCGAAGGCAAGGCGTGGTCGCTCGAGATGCTTCGCCGGGCTGACACGATCCTCTTCGGCCGCGTCACGTACGAGGGGAGGGCCGAGTTCTGGCCCGGGGCCTGGGCGCGGGAGAACACGGCCGAGATCGCGGGGCACCGGAACGGCTCGGCGAAGATCGTCTTCTCGCGAACCTTGAAGTCGACGAAGTGGGAGAACTCCACGATCCTACCCTCTCCGACGAAGGAGGTCGCCCTCGAGTTGAAACCGCGGCCGGGCAAGGACATGCTGGTGCTCGCGAGCTCGTTCCAGGTCTCCTCCCTGATGCGCGACGGGCTGATCGACGAGTTCCGGATCCGGGCAGTACCGGTGGTTCTCGGCGCCGGACGTCCCCTGTTCAAGGACGAGAAGGAACCCCACCGGCTCCGGCTCGTGAGCTGCCAGGGATTCAAGTCGGGCGTGGTGGCGCTCCACTACGAGCCGGCCGAGCTCGCCCCGTCTCCGTAGGGGAAAGAGCGAACAACGAGGAATAGGCCCGACGGCGTACCGGCTCGCATGGCCCGGGGCAACGCGGACCCACGGCCGACCCGCAGATTTCGTCCGGTGACATCGCGGATTACTTTCTGCCCCTCGCCCCCGGGGGGCGACCTCGATCGGAGACGCGTCGTGTCCGGCTTTTTTACGTCGGAGGGGCAAGGAGGCCCGATCCCCGCGCCCTGCCCTGTTCTACCGCGGACCGCGTGATTTGACTCCGGGCGACGAATTCTGTGCCGGTCGGAGGGCCTATACCCTCTCCCGAAACTCGCCCGGCTTGATGCCGCTGTTTGTCGCTGAGCACGAGCACGCCCCCGACCGCTGCCCCGCCGGGAATCCGAAGATGGCCCCCTTCCTGTTGCAGATCCTCTCGAAGGACAACGCCCAGAAACAAGGGCTTCGGATCGAAGCCGATGCCGTGATCCGGGGGAAGCACCACTTAGTCGTGGTCGTCGAGGGTCCGAGCGAGGAGGCGGTCCGCGCCTACCTCGCTCCCTTCGCCTTGGCCGGGAGCCTGACGGTCGCGCCCGCCTCCAACTGCGAGGAAGTCGTCGCCCGCGGCGCGTGCTAGATCGGCCCTCGTCGCCGCGCTCGTCCCGGCGCGGCTCGTCCGCCAGGAGGCCGGTGCCTCGGGCGCAGCGGACCGGCGGCGGGCGTCGTTCGTCCCGCCGTTACGTCGAGGTCGAGCTTTCGCGAGCTGTTATCTGGGGCCCGGCGAGTCGGGCACTCGCACTCCGCGACGACGATGACCGATTCGAACGGGACGAGGTCCGGGGCGACCGACGGCCCCTTCGAGCGGGGCCAGTTCACCCTGCATAAGGTTCAGCAACCGATCGGCGAGGAATCCTACGAGATCGAACGATCCGCGGAGGGCCTGACCGCGAAGGTGAAGTTCCGGTTCGTCGACCGGGGCGCGACGGTCGCGCTGACCGCCACGTTCCGGGGCGCGTCGGACCTGAGCCCCGTCTACTTTGAGGTCGACGGGAAGGACTGCCGTCAATCGGAGATCCATCGCGCGGTCGAGATCCGAGACGGGAGGGCACGGGTCCGCGACTGGGAGGTCTGGACCGACGCTCCGTTCCCTCGACCGTGCTTCACGATCTCGGGGTACGCGCCGTTCGCCTTCCAGATGCTGCTCCTCCGGTACTGGGCGATGCACGGCTCTCCCTCCGAGCTCCCGACGCTGCCGTTCGGCTCCGTTCGGATCGCCCGGCGCGGGCAGGAGCTCGTCCGACGGAACGGTACGGTCGAGTCCCTCGACCGGTACTCGATCGAGGGCTTGATCTGGGGACGCGAGACCGTGTGGTGCGACGCGGAGGGTCGATTGATCGCGGCGGTGACACGGGACGCGGAGATGGACCGCTTCGAGGCGACCCGCGCGGGATACGAAGCCGAACTCGATCAGTTCATCCGCGGGGCCGCCGCCGACGAGATGGCGGTCCTGAGCGAGCTCTCGCACCGGCTCTCGGCGAACCCGCCGGCACTGTTCGCCGTCGTCCGCGGAACGCTGATCGACGGCACGGGGGCGCCGGCGGTCCCCGATTCCACCATCGTCGTCCGGAACGGGAAGATCGTCGCCGCGGGCCCTCGGTCCGCCGTGACGGTCCCGGCGGGCGCTACAGAGGTCGACGCCACCGGCCTCTCGGTCCTCCCCGGCCTCTGGGACATGCACGCCCACTTCCAGCAGGTCGAGTGGGGCCCGATCTACCTCGCGGCGGGGGTCACGACCGTCCGGGACTGCGGCAACGAGCTCGGGTTCATCACCGCCGTTCGGGACGCCATCGCCCCGGGGAAGGGTCTCGGGCCCCGCATCCTTGCGGCGGGGTTCGTGGACGGGCGCGGTCCGATCGGGATGGGGATCGTGCGGGTCGATTCCCCCGAGGAAGCGGAGCGGTGGGTCGCGCGGTACCACGCCGCGGGCTTTCAGCAGATCAAGGTCTACAGCTCGATGAAGCTCGACGCGGTGAAAGCGGTCGCCGAGGCGGCCCACCGCCGGGGAATGTCCGTCACGGGGCACGTCCCCGTGGGACTCACCGCGGACCAGGTCATCCTCGTCGGGCAGGACCAGCTGAACCACATTGGGTTCGTGGCGGAAATGCTGCTCGACCCGCCGCCGGAGGCCGAGAAGGCGAAGGGGGCGTTGAGGTCGTTCGCCGCGCTCGACCTCGAGAGCCCGCGGGCCCGGGAGGGGATCGCGTTCCTGAAGGCGCACCGGACCGTCGTCGACCCGACCCTCGCCCTCTTCGAGCTCAGGACCATCTCCACGGCGAATCCGCCGGGGGCGTTCGAGCCGGGGGTGGACCGGATCCCCTCGGTATTCTCCGACCGGTTTCGGAGCCTCGGCCCGTCCACCCCGCAGATCGAGCAACGAGCGGCCGGCTTCCGTAAGCTCCTCGCTCTCACCGGTGCGCTCCACCGCGCCGGCGTCCCAATCGTCGCCGGCACGGACCAATCCGTGCCGGGCCATAGCCTCCACCGCGAGCTCGAGCTCTACGTCGAAGCCGGCCTCTCCCCGATGGAAGCGATCCAATCGGCGACGATCGTCCCTGCGGAGGTCCTGGGTCTCGAGCGGGAGTCCGGGACGATCGAGGTCGGAAAGCGGGCCGACCTCATTCTCGTCGACGGAGACCCGCTCGAGCGGATCCGGAACATTCGGAACGTCGTCTCGGTGATCGTCGGAGGGCGCCAGTACGCCTGCGACGACCTGTGGCGGTCGGTCGGTTTCCGGCCCCGTTCGGGGTAGGTCGATCTCCGCGGACTAGGCTCCGCCCGACGGCGACGTCGAATCTCCCGATCCGGTCGGGCTCTCGCCCGGGGCGCCGAACTCGGCCTCGGGGGCAGGTTCCCCCTCGGTGGCGGGGGTCGGCTCCGCTGCGGCCGGGGCCACGACGATCGGGGTCCACTCCGCCACCGGGGGGGGTGCAGGCGGCTCGCTCTTCCGTCCGCGGACGGCCACGGCGACGAGCGCCACGATCAGCGCGAGGATCGCGATCAGGAGAGTGAGCGTCTCGACCGAGACGAGCGGCGGGCTCGCGGTGGAGTGGTACGCGAGGCTCGCCCCGGCCGGGTTGCCGGAGACCAGGACGACTCCCGAGGCGGCGCTCACGGTGTAGCCGCTGGGGATCGACACGAGGTAGGTATACGTCCCGTTCGCGAGGTACCACGTGAGGGTCGTCCCGACCGTACTCTGCGAAACGCCGTTGACGCTCGCCGACCAGCTCGTGCCGACCGAGAGGCCGACCTCGGAGAGCGTCACCGCGTACGTCACGGGGACAAACGTCACGACGAGCGCGTAGCCGGAGGCGCCGAGCGTGATCGTCCCGCCCGAAGGGGAGACCGTGTATCCCGGGACCGGTAGTATCTGGTAGGCGTAGGTGCCCGCGGCGAAGGAGAAGTTCAGGGACGAGCCGCCGACCGTTGAGGCGAGCGAGCCGCCCACGATCGCGCTCCAGCCGGTCCCGGTGGGAAGTCCGGCGGCCATGACGACGACCGTCGACGGCGGTGCCGGGAGCGCGAACGTCACCCAGAGCGTGTACGCGACGTCCGTCACGCTGAGCGTTCCCGAGTACGGGCTCGCCGAGGCGCCGCTCGGGCCGACGATCTGGAACTGGTACGTCCCCGCGGGGAGCGTGAACCCGATCGCCGAGGTCGTCGAGGTGTTGGAGATGCCTCCCACGATCGCGGTCCAGCTCGTCCCGGAGGCGAGGCCCGACTCCCGGACCGTCACCGCGTAAACGGCCGTATACGCGAGCGAGATCGTCGTCGGGGCCTCGCCCACGGCGGTCGTCACGCTGCCGCTGCGGGGCACGACCGTGTATCCGGCGACCGCGCCAACCGAGAAGGGGTGGGTGCCGGGGAGGACCGCGAACGAGACGGAACTCGCGGTGGTCGTCTCGGTCGACCCGTCGAACGTCAGCGACCACGCGCTGCCGCCGGGGAGGCCGACCTCCGAGAAGACGACCGTCGACTCTCCCGCGGGGGTCGAGAGCGGGTAGTAGTCGTAGTTGTCGGTCGGGATGAAGTACGGCGCGAGCACCCCGGGCGAGGAGTATAGGTGCCAGTCGGACCAGTAGTTCCCCCTGCACACCGAGACGCCGCTGATCGAGGAGCACGCGTACCAGTCGTTGTCGCGCTCGGCGTCGTACGCCTGGATGTGCGCGGCGCGGTAGGAGGAGGTCGCGCCGTTGTTCCCGAGGAAGTCGTTCAGCCAGATGGTGTCGTGCGACGGGTTCGCCTCGGAGAGCGAGATCCCGTAGCTCGTATCGTCCACGAACCGTCCGCCGGTGATCGTGTTGTTCGCGTCGTCGAACGCGGCGAGGCCGATGTCGTCCTGGAAGGCGTCGATCCCGAAGAACCGGCTCGACTGCGTGTAATTCGCGAGGATCGCGTACTCTCCGCCGCTCGCGTTGACGTCCTGCACGGTCAGCTCGGCGGAGGCGCCGGCGCAGGTGGGGCCGGCGCCGCAATAGAAACCGTCGTAGACGGCCACCGGATAGTCGGTCGCGCTCACTCCCGAGATCGTGCTCGCGTCCACGTCTTGGGTAACGACCGCGGCGACGGGGGCGTTGAGGATCGAGATCGCCGGCGGGTCCCACGGGCTCTCGAGCGTCGCGTTCGACGCACGGACGTCCGTGATCGTGTTTCCGTGGGACTCTTCGTCGAGGACGCCCACCGAAAGGTCGGTGACGGAAACGCCGGTGACCGTCGTGTTGTTCGCGTCCTGGAGGCCGACCGCGCCGGAAAGGTCGGTCGCCCGGACTCCGGAGATCGTGAAGGACGGCGAGTCGATGTCGTAGACCCCGACCGATTGGTTCTCGGCGGAGACGTCCGAGATCGTGTCGTCGGCGCTGGGGGGCGAGAAGAGTCCCGCGCCGACGGCGTAGCTATGGTTCGTGGCGTTGGCGTACTCGATGACGTTCTGGTCGCTTCCGTCCTCGAGGTAGACCGCGACGCCGTCGTCGGTCGCGTTGGCACCGACGACCTCGGAGCGCTGGACCTCGCCCAGAGTGACCGCGGCCGAAGCGGGGAGGAGCTGGCTCGCGCCCTCCACGAACGTGTCCACCGCGCTCCATATCTCGACCCCCGCGCATTGGAACACCTCGGCGGTCGTCGCCCCCGAGGGCGAAGTGGCGAAGCTGACGTTGACCGCCCCGTCTCCGGAGAGATAGTTACCCGGGCCCACGCCGGACACGGAGGTGTAGAGCACCCGGAGGTCCCGGTCGATCTCGAGGTCCGTGCCGGTGAAGCCGCCCGCGACGTTCACCTCCTGGTACTCCACCGTCGTCGTCGTACTGAAATAGGCCGCCACCCCGATCGCGGAACCGTTCGCGGCGACGTACTCGACCGTGGTGCGGTTCGACCAGTAGAGCGTAACGCCGACCGTCGCGCTCGAGGAGGAAACGTTCCCGACCGCGCGGACGTATTCGATCCCGGCGTCGTAGGTTCCCGGAGTCGCGTAGTAGGGGTCCGGTCCCGCGTACCCGCCGGCATAGACCCCGGTCGCGTTGTCGGTGGCGTTCACGTACCAGTACGCCGTAAGCGTGGTCGAGAGGGCGTAGACCCCGAACGTGCCGGTTCCCGAGGCCGTCACGTTCTCGACGAACGTTCCGACCGACCCGACGTCGTCGACGCCGTTGGAACCTCCCGAGACCGAGACGTTCTGGACGGTCGCTCCCGACGAGTCGCCGACGAAGACCCCGCCGTACGAGAACCCGTACGGCCCGGCGCCGACCTTCACCGCTCGAACGACGGGGGTGACGTCGCCCCAGAGAAAGACCACTCCTCCCTGGTCCGAGCCGAGGTCGGAACTCCCCTCGAGCGTCTCGTTCGTCACCGTGAGCGCGCTCGAGCTCATCACCTGGACCTGAGCGGAATAATTCTCGTGGGAGTCCGGAAGCCGCGTCGCGCCGGGGTCCAGCAAGCCGACCGGGCCGGGCGACGGCGCCAGGTCCGAGTAGTAGAAGTTGCCGGACGGGGAGTCGTTCCCCTGGCTGAGGTTGTTCACCACGAGCGCGGCCGATACCCCCTCCGCCTGGAAGATCACGAAGGTCGGGAAGCCGAAGTCGTTGAGATGGTTGAACGTCAGATTCATCGCGACCACGAGGTCACTGAAGTTGTACGGCGCCCCGGCCGAGCCCGAGATCGCGAGCGCGAGCGCGGCGAGCTGGGCGTTGCCGCTCAGGTAGAGAGGGGCTTCGATCGGAGCCCCGGGGGACGACGCGGGCAGACTGATCGAGAAGAGGGTCGACCCGCTGAATCCCGAGCGGTTGACCTCCTCGGCCCCCGGCGCCCACGCCTGGAGGTAGTACTGCGTCGCCGGCGGGACGGACGGCGGGAGGTACGTGTCGAAGTCCCCGGCGGCGTTCGTCGGGACCCAGGTGAAGTTCGTCGCGTTCGGGTCGGGGGCGACGTTCGAGAGGAACGCGAACCCGTACGAGGGGGCGATCGTCCCGGAGACGTGGATCGAGCCGGAAGCGACCGACGCGTACGGCACCGCGTTCCACAGGCCATAGAGGAAGCTCGGGCCCTGGTCGATCGACTCGGTCGTGCCCGACCAGACGCCCGCGATCCCCGTCGACGTTTCGCCGGTATCGGAGCCGAAGTTGTACGCCGACGGGACGCTCTGCCAGCCACCCGCCGACGCGTTCGAGTATTCGAGGTCGACGCTCCCGTTGATCGATCGGAAGACGGCGTTCGCGCCGCCGATGCTCCCGACGATGTCGAGCTCGGAGTCCTCGAGGAGTCCGATCGGGGCCGGCGTCGTGCCGCTGACCGTGAACCCGGCCGGCTGCTCGGGGGGTCCGAGGGCGGCGGTCGGGTCGTTGAAGGTCACGGTGTCCGACGTGCCGTTCCAGGAGCCGAGCGCGCCGGCGATGTCGTAGCCGAAGGTGAGGACCGTGTCGTTTCCGGCGCTGGTCGTGGCGTTGTTGTAGAGCGAGATCGTGAGGGGGTAAGCCGCCGCGGAGATCGGGATCGTCTCGCCGACGCACTGATAGACCCCGCCGTAGACGGTGAGGATCGTGCTCACGCTCGCGAGGCCGCAGCCGGAGCGGATCGTTGCGGGGGCCGCGGGAGAGATGTACGCGTCGGAGTTCGCCGAGAAGTTGAAGATGTCGTCGACGAAGTGGATTCCGGTGTCGTTCACGTTCACCACGTTCTGGGTCCAGAAGACACCGGCGTCGTTGCCGGGGATGCTCACGTTCGTGAGCACCGTATTGAGCTGGATCCCGAACTCATAGACCGAGCCGACGTCCCCGAGGTGCGAGGCGCCCGGGTCGATGACCTCCGAGGCCCCGGGGTCGGTGACGTTCGGCGGCGCGCTGAACGTCGCGCTGCCGAGGAAGTGGGGAGTCGAGTAGGCGTAGGGGGTGACGCCCAGCCCGTAGTCGGCGATTCCGAACGGCGCCGGCTGCGAGACGTAGCCGGGAACGACCGTCGTGCTCACGCCCGTCTCCGGATGCTCGAGCAACCCGAGGTTCGGGTACGACACGAGAGGACGAGCGGACTTCGAGCCCGCGGTCCCGAGCAGGCCCTGAACCCACGAGCCCGAGATCCGGGACGCCCCCATAAGATCGGGGGAGGAGGCAAGGTCCACGGTGAGGCTGGGCGCGGCGGGACGGCTCGCGCCGACCGAGGGGAGGGGGCCGGTCCCGACGGGAGGCGTGGCCGTTGGGGTCGCACCCGTGGGTCCCACGGACGGGGACACCGAGGCGAGGACCGTGCCTCCCGGAAGTACCATCAACGCGCCGATCGCCACGACCACGGCGATCACTCCCAACGAACGGGCCCTGGATCCGTGCGCGGACACCGGGGCCTGAGATCGCGTTGATTCTATAGAAGAGTTGCGAGTTTCGTGCACCGAGGTGGCCGGGAGGGCCGCCCCAAGCCAGAACTTGCCGGGCCCTCGCCGACGCGGGCCCGCGAGCCGGTCCTGGCTCCCGCGCCGGGGTTCTCACGCGTGGGGGGTTTGATATAGAGGGACCCGGCTCGAGTGACAGTTAATGTCCGCGCCGCAGGCCGTAACCCAACCCGTGTACTATCCCACGGGAGCCCCCACTCCGACCGACCGCCCGACCGGCGCGATGATCCTCTCGATCATCGGCGGGGTGTTCATCTTGCTGGGGGGCCTCGCGGAGGTCGCGATCGGATCGTTCGTCAGTGCCTTTTCCTTCGGAGTCGTCGGGGGTAGCATCGTACTTTTCGGTGCGCTCGGTGTCATCCTCGGCATTCTGATCATCGTGTTCGGGGTGATGATCCACCAGTCGCCCCAGCACCACGCCATCTACGGGGCGATCGTCCTCGTGCTGGCGATCGTGAGCCTCACGAGTTTCCTCGGCGGGTTCATCCTCGGGTTCATCCTCGCGCTCATCGGCGGCATCCTCGGCATCGTCTGGAAGCCGACGATGGTCTTCCAGGCCGCCCCGGCGGTCCAGCGCGTCTGCCCGAAGTGCGGTCGGGTCGTCGACCCGAACGTCAAGTTCTGCCCGCATTGCGGCGCGGGACTCCCCTAAGCGAATCCTTCGGTAGGTTCCGGGCTCTGCCGCGGGGACGCCCGTTCCCGATCCCGCAAGCGTGAACTCCCCGTTGGGCGGTCGGCCCCGCCCGGACCGAACCGATGTCTCCCGCTCCGCTCGAGGTCTCGGCCGCCGCCGTGCGCCGACTCGCGGTCGAGAAGCAGCACCTCGCCGACCCGCTGCCCGGGCGCGTCACCAGCGCCGACATCCTGCGCGTCGTGCGCGAGCTCGGTTGCCTCCAGCTCGACCCGATCAGCGTCGTCGCGCCGAGCCCCCTGCTCGTGCTCTGGAGTCGTCTCGGCGGCTTCCCTCGCGCGGAGTTCGACCGCCTCCTGTGGGAAGAGCATCGGCTCTTCGAATACTGGGCGCACTCGGCATCGATCGTCCTGACCGAGGATTACCCGCTCTACCGGGCGATGATGCGGGGCGACCGCGAGTCGATCCCGAGCTGGATGCAGAAGAGCTGGCGCCGGTGGATGGTCGCGTGGGTCCGACGTCACGGGGCGCTCCGGGAGCATGTCCTCGGCGAACTGCGGCGCCGGGGGCCGCTCCTCCTGCGAGAGTTCGACCACCCACGCTGGTCGAAGCGCCGAGGGGTCGGCTGGGACTCGGGCAGCGACATCGCGGAGATGCTTCAGATGCTCTACTTCCGGGGGGAGGTGATGGTCGCCGGTCGGGTGGGTATCCAGCGGAAGTGGGACCTCGCTGAGCGATGCCTCCCGGCGGACGTGCCCCGCACGGAGCTCACCGCCGGGGAGGTCGAGCACATCGGGGTGCAGCGCGGGCTGCGCGCGCTGGGCGTCGCGAGCCCGCGGGAGATCCACTCCCATTTCCTGCGTCGCCGCTATCCTCGCCTCCAGTCGACCCTCGCCCGTCTCGAGGCGGAGGAGGCGATCGTGCCGGTCCGGGTCCGTGGCTGGCCGAGCATCCCGCGCTACGTCCACGCGGACGACCTCGAGCGCCTCACCCGAGCCGAATCGGCGCGACGGCGGCCGCGGACGACCCTCCTCGCTCCGTTCGACAACCTGATCTGTGACCGGGCCCGGACGGAACAGCTCTTCGGAGTCCGCCTCCGGTTCGAGGGGTACGTCCCGAAAGGGAAGCGGCAGTTCGGCCCCTACGCGCTCTGGATCCTTCACGGCGACCGGCTCGTCGGCCGGGTCGACCCGCTCCTCGACCGAGCCGCGGGCGTCCTCCGGATCCGGGGGGTCCACGCCGAGCCCGGCGCGGCGTCGGAGGCGGGGGCCGTACGCGGCCTTCGACGTGCGGTCGATGACCTCGCCGGATTCCTGGGCGCGAGCGAAGTGGTCGTCTCCGGGCCGGTCCCGTCGGCCTGGCGCGGCGAACTCCCCTAACGGCCCGCGGCCACGGGCCCCCGACCGGCTAGCTTTCCATCCAGGGGGGCGGCGACGGCGAGATCGCCCCCGGTGGCGGGCCCCCCTCGACCGGGGTGGCGGTGTCCGCGACCCCCGCCGGTGCCGACGTTGCGCCCACGAACGGCGCCGGGGGCGCCGGACGCTTCGGACGCGTGACCAGAAGTACGACGAGGATCGCGGCCAGCACGATGACGAGCGCGACGAGCGCCCAGACGAGCGCCGTGCCCGCGGGGGCCCCGGCGGGGTTGGCGGTGAAGGCGACCGTGACGCTCACCCCCGGTCCCGAGACCGACTGCATCCCCGTCGACGGCACAAGCGAGTACCCCGAGACCCCCATCACCGAGAACGGGTAGGTCCCGTTAGGGACATCGAAGCGGATCGTCGAGTTGCTCGAATGCGCGGCGGCGTCGCCGAGCGTCACGTTCCAGTGGGTGCCCGAAGGCAGCCCGACCTCGGTGAACGTCACCGCGTAGTCGACCGCGGTGAACTCGATGTCGACGGTCGGCTCGTTCGCGGCGACGGTGACGACGCCGCCCGCCGAGTCGGAGAGGTATCCCGGGACCGGCGAGACCGAGTACTCCTGGCTCCCGTTCGGCAGCGCGACCGTGATGGTCGTACTGGTATCGGAGTAGCTCGTCCCGTTCACCGAGACGGACCAGGCCGTCCCCGTGGCGAGCCCGGTCTCGACGAACGAGACGGCGTAGGTGACCTCGGTGAAGGCGATCGTCACCGTCTGGGGCGCGCCGTCGGTCGTCACCGAGCCGGCCGCCGGGCGCGCCGTCCAGCCGGCCGGGGCGCTCACCGAGTAGGCGTACGTCGCCCACGCCGCGGCGCCGGTCGAGATCACGATCGTCGAGCCGGTGGAGCTGCCGTTCAGTTCGGATCCGACGGTGACGCCCCACGTCGCACCACCCGGGAGCCCGGTCTCCGCGAAGGTAAGGTTGAGGTCGGCGAGCGCGATCGGGAGGGTGAGGGGGTACGGATCGACATACGATCCGCTGATCTCGAACGGTACGTCGACGATCCCGTCGGCGCCCGGGAGGTTCTGGTCGGGGCCGTGCTCCGTATCCGGACCGGTCCAGTTGCTCCAGTAGTTCCCCCCGCCCGGATATCCCGCGTCGAAGACCGCGTCGACGGAAGCGGATCCCGAAGCGAACTCCCACCCCGACCCGTCGACGAAGTCGTTCCAGAAGATTCGGTTCCCGCCCGCGCCCGTCGTCGAGATTTCAAAGTCGTCGGTGTTGTGATAGAACGAGTTCGCCTCGACCGTCGTCTGAGCGTCGCCGAGGACCGCAAACCCGACCCCCGAACCCGAGACATTGCTGCCGACGACCGTAACCTCGTCGGAGAGGTACACGTCGATCCCGATTGTGGTCGATCCCGAGACGTTGAGGCCGCTCAACGTGGTCCCGGCCGAGTCGGAGACTTCCGCTCCGACGGCGCACGCCGTGAACTGGTCCCCGACGACGGCGCTTCCCAGGTCGCCCTCGGACAGGAGCCCGTAGTCCAAGCAGCCGGAAGCGGAGGAGTCGACGAGCGTGCCGGCGTTGGTGTTCAACAGCCCAAAGCCGATCTGCGAGTCGAGTGCGATGTCGTTCATCGCGGAGAAGCGGGTGACGGACGAATAGAGGAATCCGACCGGATCGTCGAACGCGCGGTCGTTCGCCGTAGCGGCGGCCGAGACTCCGAGGAACTCGACCCCGTAGGTCCCGTCGTTCGAGACGTTCGTCGAGGCGACCCGGACCTCTTCGCCATACTGCACGACGACCCCGCCGAACGGGTCGGCCCGGTCGGTGTCCCCGGTGAGCGTGACGTTCACCGAGCCCACGACCAGGGTCCCGTTTCCGCCGCTCGCGCTCGAGGAGTCGAAGCTATCGTCGCGGCTCGCGACGTTCTCGCTCTGTCCGACGCTGAGACCGTTCCACTCGTCACCGAGGGCGTACGAATGGGCGACGCTCGCGGAAGAGACATTGGAGAGGAGGATCCCCGAGATCCCGGAGTCGTTCGCGGAGACTCCGGTCACGGTGAGGCCGGTATCGTAGGTGTAGAGCGCCCCGAAGCTCGGTCCGCCCCCCACCGCGACCGAGGAGAGCGAGATCTCCTCGGAGCGCGTGGCGAACAGACCCGCGTCCACGTCGTCGTAGAACGTGGAGTCCGCGAACGCGGTGTGCGAGCTCCCGACCACCGCCCCGCCGTACTCCCCGCCGTCGCTGCCGTTGACCCCCACAAACGAGGCGTTGGTCACGGAGCTCAAGAGGACTCCCGCATCGGCCGGCGTTGAAAAGTTGTCGGTCGCACCCTCGATCGACGCGCTGGAAAGGGCGTCGAGCCCACACGCCGTATCCCCGGTGCTCGTGACGGCGTTGACCTCGACATCGGAGTCGTCTTCCATCAAGACCCCGTACAGGGCGGCGTTCGCGTAACCGGAGAGGAGGTCGACCCCGCTCGAACCGATCGCGGCGAATCCGACCTCGCTCGAGTTGGCCTGGTCGTGGGAGAAACGGACGTCCGTGCTGTCCTGCGCGAAGAACGCCTCCGCCGTCGTTGCCGGGGCCGCCACGTCGGTGACCACGACCGCGGTGGAGTCGAGGACGTACACGGCGTCCGGGGCGCCGGCGACCGTGAACCCGTTCACGGCTACGTTCTCGGAGACATTGACCCCGATCCCGAAGCCGATGGTGGAGGACGAGGTGATCGTGAATCCGGCGCCGTCGAGGGTGCTGCCGTTCCGCTCGTCCAGGATCGCCCCCGCAAAGCTCGCGGTCACCGTGTAGAGGTTCCCGGATTGGACGATGGGGGCCGCCAGACCGGAGAGGGTCCCGTTCGGAAGGATCGTCGCGAACAGGGACGCGTCCGGATGAATGGAGATGGCCAACGGGAAGGAGGGGGATCCGCGCGGGGGTGGGAGAGCCGGTGGGGGGAGGGTCGGGCCCGGAGTCGTTGCTAGGGCCGCTGGCCCCGTGGGATCCGACACTGCCGGGGCCCTCGGGGTGGGAACGGCGATCGACGGCGCAGCCGCCGACGCCGGCGGAGAGCCCGCCAGCGCAGCAAAAACCGTCAGGGTCAGCAGAGCCGCCACCGCGATCGACGCGCCAGTCCGGGGGAGTCGCATAGTATCCGAGCCGGTTTCCCAACGGATAAACTCTACCCTTCTGCTCGCCGTGGAGGTTCCGTCCCGGGCCGTGGGACCGACCCCACCGCGTGCTCCGGGCGATGACTCGCCCCGCCGAGGCGGCTGCCGACCCGTCGCATTGGGCGGCCCTCCGCCCGCGCTCGGGCTTCCGAGCCGGCATCTCCCGTTCGCGGCGGGCGGCTCCGCGCGAGCCCGCAACCCGCACGATTAAGAGCCGCCCACCCGTTCCCCGGGCGGGGCCCCGGCGGGGCCCCGCCTCGTGCGAGGCCTCAGACGATTCGGGTGGTGCGCGGGACGTTCTGGGCCGGACTCCTGGTCCTCGTCGTGGGCTACGCCCTCCACGTAGTGTTCGGGGACCAGCTGAACCCCTCGTACATGGAGAGCCTGAATCTTCTCCCGGTCTTCCCATCGCGGGGGTTCTGTTGCTGCTCCTGAGCGTCATCTGGGGGGCGCCCGTCCTTCGCGCGGCACCCGGGGAGCCGGATCCGGCGACCCGATGAACGCCCCGAACCCATCGACCTCCGTATCGAGGGATCGGTCGACCTCGGACCCTCGGTGGACGGAAGCCCGGAGGATGCGCGTTCAGGACCCGGCGCTCGCCGGGGTCTGCGCCCTCGTGCTCGCGGCGAGTTTGCTCGTCGGAACCGGTGTCGTGCCGAGCGGACTGTTTTCGGCGAGCTCGACGAGCTGGAGGGTGGAGAGTACGTGCTCGAAGACCCCGAGTGGGTTGGAGACGCACAGTTCCCCACCCGTCCCGCTGGTGGCGCCGATGTGGGCCACCGTCCACCTCGCGTGGACGTCGACCGGGTTCGACTGGGTGCTCGTGGAGGCGGCGTCCTCCGAGGGCCTGCCGTACGACCAGGTCGGCATGAACGGAAGCGGCTCGTTCGTCTCCGAGGCCGATCCATTCTTGGTGGAGGTGCCGACCCTGCCGGTCGGTCCGGGCTGTAACACCACATTCACGAACCTCACCGTCAGCTACTCGGTCTGAGCGGGGCGGAGCAAGTTTCGGAGCCCGGTGGGTTCCCGGGTTCGTCCGCGCCGTTTACCTCGCGAGCCGCAACTCGATCCAGCGGTGGACGCGTGCCGTGAGCAGGTCGAGCGGGAGCGCCCCCTTCTCGAGCACGGTGTCGTGGAACGCGCGGACGTCGAAACGGGGGCCGAGCCGCTCTTCCGCGAGCGTCCGCAGCTCGCGGAACTTCAGCTGACCGATCTTGTAGGCCAGCGCCTGGCCCGGCCAGATGATGTACCGGTCGACCTCGACGACGATGTCCTGGTCGCTCTTCCCCGTGTTCTCGCGGAAGAAGTCGATCGCCCGGTCCCGGCTCCAGCCGAGCGCGTGCATCCCCGTGTCGACGACGAGGCGGATCGACCGCCACATGTCGTACGTCAGCTGGCCGAACTTCGAGTACGGGTCGGAGAGGAGCCCGAGCTCCTCGCCGAGGCTCTCCGCGTAGAGTCCCCAGCCCTCGACGTACGCGGTGACCCCTGTCTGCCGGCGGAACTCGGGGAGGTCCGAGAGCTCCTGCGCGAGGGAGATCTGGAGGTGGTGGCCGGGCACGGCCTCGTGGAGGGTGAGCGCCTCCATCTCCCAGCGGGGGCGGGCGTCGACCTTGTAGCTGTTCGCGTAGAAGTAGCCGGCCCGGCCGGTCGTCGGCGCGCCGGGCATGTAGTACGCCGCGGGGGCCGTCGGCGCCCGGAAAGCGGGCACCGGAAGGATCCCGTACGGGTTCCGGGGCAGGCGCCCGAAGAGCCGTCCCAGCTGCGGGTCGATCTTCTTCGCGATGACGCGGTAGGCATCGACGAGCTCCTCCGGCGAGGAGAAGTAGAACCTCGGGTCGGTGCGGAGGAACCGGGTGAACTCCGCAAAGGAGCCGGTGAACCCGGTCGTCGTGATGAGGGCCTCCATCTCCGAGCGGATCCGTCGGACCTCCCCGAGCCCGATCGCGTGGATCTGCTCGGGCGTGAGGTCGGTCGTCGTCTGCCAGCGGACGAGGAAGGCGTAGAGCTCCGCGCCCTGGGGCAGCGCGCTCGCGGCGATCGAGTCCCGGCACGCGGGCAGGTACGTCCCGACGAGGTAGTCGCGGAGCTGCGTGAGCGCGGGGACGATGCGCTCCCGGTAAAGCTCGACCGCCCTCGCCCTCAGCCGTTCCTGGTCCGCCACGGGGATCCCGACGGGGAAGCCCCGGAACGGCCTCACGATCGGGCTCGCCATCGGGTCGGACGGGATCTCCGCCGTGATCTGGTCGGGGAGACCTCGCAGCGGCAGCTTGGGGGGCGAGAAACCGAGCTCGAGCCCGGTGGAGAGAAGGCCGAGGTTGTTCTCGATCGCGACGGGGTAGGCCGCGAGCCGCGCAAGGAGGTCCTCGAAGTCCCGGACGGTCTCGAGCGGCTGGACGTCGCCGGCGTCCGCCGCGAGGAGCTGGACGCCCTCGAGCTGGTTGATCGGCAGCCGAAGGTGGTGCGGCGACCCCAGGCGGAACGGGAACGGGTCGAGCCCCAGGGCGAGCCCGGCCTCGGCGGTGACGAGGAGGTCGCGGTAGAGGTCCTGATTCGCCTGCTCCGTCTCGGAGAGCTTGGCACGGTCGAACCGGTCGAGCGTGGCGAGGCTCTCCGCGAGGAGGGAGCGTCGGGCGGAGATACCGGCGGGAGAGTCGTCGTTCCAGCGGTCGTTGAGCCCGGGATATCCGACCGCGGTCGCGAGCTCGGGCGCTTGTTCCAGCCAGCGTTTCCAGTCCCGGTCGAGGTACGCGCGAAATTCGTGCGAGGCGTTCGACTCGGAAGCGGAGGAGGCGTTCATGTCGCGGACCGCCCGGTCAGGGCGGTTCTCCTCATCAGCCGGAACGGATAACGGCTCGCGAGGTCCGCGGACGCCTCAGCGCAGCGGGCGCTGACAGTACGAACAGGTCCGCGAGCGAGCCAGGTTCGGGGTCCCGCACTCCGGGCATGCGACCATCGCGGGGTCCGGCGCGACGGGCGACGGGGACGCGGCGGGAAGGGCCGACGGCGGGGCGGTCGAAGTCGGCGTCGGGGTCACCGACCGCGCCGGGGCGGGAGCGGTCGGAGGCGGCCGATAGTTCGAGGCCCTCCGCCACGTCGTGCTCACCGTGGCCCGCCGCTCGGGTGCCGCCATCGGGTGCCGTCGCTCGAGAACGAGGAACAGAACGATCCCGACGAACAGGAGGATCACGGCGGCGAGCGCGCAGTACCAGCCGGTGCCCGCTCCCCACGAGGCCGCGCCCGTGGAGCTCGAGCCCCAGAATGACGACGACGGGGATGCGCCGGCTCCGGTCGTGAAGCTCCCGCTCGGGAGGGCGCCGGCCTGGACGCCCACGATCGTGGCGAGCGTCGCGAGGAGGACCAGCACGCCGAGCGCGCCCAACACGAACGTCCACGACCGCTGGGCACCGATCACGCGCCGTCCCAGCGCCGAGAGTCCGCCGAGCAGCGCCGCGAGGCCGGTCAGCGCGACGCTGGCGACGAGGAGCCCGAGCACCACCTCGTACAGGGTACCGATCGAGCCGCCGAACGCGGAGTACGGGAACGACCCCGCGCTGAACCCCCCGCAGTGCGCCCCGGAGCAAGTGACGTTGTAGCTCGACCCCGGCAGGAAGTTGACCGAGACGACGCCGCCTCCCTCGGTCGCGGTGTACGTCCACCACGGCGTCGCGAGGGCGATGAGGCTCAGCAGGAAGATCACGATCAGAAAATAGGCAAAGAGGACGCGCGGGCTGGGATGAGCCAGTCGGCCGAGGAGCGCCGCGCCGGGAACCGGTCTCCGAGTTGTCGGCGCGGTCGGGGGAGGCGGGGTCGGCGGCGCGGGGGGCGCGACGGTCGGTCGGCCGCACGCGGCGCAGAAGCGCGCGTTGTCCTCGTTGGGCCGGCCGCAGGCTCCGCAGACGATCACAACGCATCTCCGCGACCACGTCCCGAGGCGGTCGCGCGACGATCGTTCGACAGGGGCACGGAGGTCGACATCGATGCGGGAGGAGATCTCACCGCCCCGCGCACCGAGAATAAGGGCGGGTCGACGGATTTAATGGTGAGCCCGCGCGGGCGCCCCCTCTTGCCGGGGCGGCGAGGGACGGAATGAGCTCGGCGTCACGAGGACGTGTTCGGGCCCGTGCTCCCGGAACCCGAAACGTCGGACGACGGGGGATGGAGTCGCTCGTAGCGTCGACCCAGCGACCAGCCGATCAGGGCGAAGAGGACTCCCCCGATCACCGCGCCGACGACGAGGTACTCGATCGCCGGGACGATCTGGCTGAGGTTGAGATAGGCGAACTGTTGGGCGAGGAGGATGAAGACGATCCCGAGGACGACGCCGCAGCCCGCCCCCTGAGAGGTCGCGCTCAAGGGCTCCCTCCCGAGGGGGGGTCCGTGGGGGGGGTCGCCTCGGCCTCGGGGGTCGCCGGGGCGGACGGGGGCGCGGAGGAGGTCGGGGGGGTCGCGGTCGGGGGGCCCCCCTTCTTACGCTTCAGCGCGGCCTGCCGTCCCACCATCGCGACGCCGTAGAGCTCGTAGATCGCGATCAGGATCAGGACGATCGGCAGCGCGGCCACGACATAGAACGCGGCCGAGACGTCGACCCAGAACGACTGGCTCCACGCGGTCGTCCCGTTGGGCGACAGGAGGCTCGCGGTCAAGAGGAACCGGCCCTCCGTGATGTACTCGAGTGGCCCGGTCGTCCAGTTCATCACGATCCGGCCCGACGCCGATCCGACGCTCTGCGTGACATCCCGCGTCGCGAGCGCGAAGCCGAAGTAGAAGATCTGGAGCCGGGCATCGTTGATGAGGGTCGGGGTCAGAAGGTGGCTCGACGACCAGACGTAGAGCACGTTGACGACGCCGTTGAACGAGATCGGGAACGCCGAGCTCGAGTTCGCCGCGTTCGCGATGTCGGACCCGTCCCAGGTCACCGTGGCGGTCGTGCCGCTCGCCGATGGT
Source organism: Thermoplasmata archaeon (assembly GCA_050749465.1). GTDB lineage: Archaea > Thermoplasmatota > Thermoplasmata > Lutacidiplasmatales > UBA184 > Lutacidiplasma. Next base: position 42,893 of record JBOGRO010000020.1, read on the forward strand.
GCGGACTGGACCGTCATCGTGGACGACCGGGCGGAGGGCGAGGCGAAGGCGGCGCCGGGACCCGCGGCCAGCAGCGCGACGACCACCGCGAGCAGCGCGACGTGAACGCCGAGCTTTCGGGGGAACGGGCGTCGGCGCGGGGGTCGCATCGGTCGCGGGACCCGAGTCCGGGGTAATCAACCTATCCGAAGGCATTCTGCGCGCCGGTTACGACCGGCCGGTCAGGGAGACCCGGTGCCCCGGGCGAACACCGCGACGAAGCGGTCGACCTCGGCCGAGGAGAGCAGCTTCGGGTTGAGCGGTACCCAGACCCGCGCCGCGTGCTCCCGCGCGACCCGGTCGAACTCGGCCATCCGCTCGACCACGCGCTCGAGTCCGTGCAGACGTACCAGGTACTCGAGACCCTCGATGAAGAACGCGGTCACGTGGTCGGTCGAGACGGCCCGGGCGAGGAATCCGGCGAACCCTTCGAGGTCGGACGGTTTCAGCGCCGCTCCGCGGCCGATGTTCGTGAGCCAGCGCAGTTCGACCGGTCGAGAGCCGATGTAAGCGCGGACTCGTTCGGGCGAGTCGCGCACGACGCAGATCCCCTGGTGGCCCGCCGCGGTCGCTTCGAGGAACCGCTCCAGCGCGGGGACGTAGCTGGGGCCGACGGCGATCTCGACCCCCGCGGCGGGGGGCGGCGGCGCGACCACCGGGATCGGAGGCTCCGGCGCGGATGGCACCGCGACCTCCGGAAACAAGGGCCCGGCGGGCGGGGTAGGCGGCGGAGGCACCGCCACGACCGGTGGGACGAGCGGTTCGACGGTTACCTCGGGAGGTGAGGGGGGAACGACCGCGATCTCCGGGACTGGCTCAATCGGGGACGCTGAGTCCGACTCCGGGGCGGGCGACGCCCCGACCCCGGGAGGCTCCGGCTCGGCGGCCGAAGGCGAAGGGGCATCCGGTGCCGGCTCGACGGTCTCCGGCACGGTGGTTGAAGAGAGGTCAGGTTCGGGCGGCGTTTCCGGGGCTGCGGGGGTCTCCCGGCTCTCCAGGGCCGAAGCGAGCTCGGCGGGGAGGTCCGAAATGGGCGCCGCGGGAGAGGCCGTAGTCTGGGTGGGCTCGGCCACGATCTCCGCAGCAGTGGCGGGCTCTTCGGGGCCGGCCATCGGCCCCGGCTCGCGGCGGGCCCACCCCTCACCGATCGGCGCCGCCCTCGGATCGCGCTCGGGTTGCGGGACATCGTCCGGCTTCGCAGGCTCGATCGCGGGAGCGACCGGCAGGAGCTCCGCAGGGACAGGGAGCTCCGAAGGAGTCTCCGCCGTCGGGGAGACAGCTGCGTCGGCGTCGGGCGGTGCCAGGGGCGGCTCTGCGGTGGTCTCGGCGGGTTCGGACTGGGCGGACTCGGTAACCGGTATCGGGCTCGGGATCGACGGCTCGACAGTAGGAGTTTCCACGTCGATGGGAGCGACCGACTCCTCCGGGACAGACTCCGACGCGGGCGACTCGGAGGGCGGGGTGAAGTCGGCGGCGTCGGCCTCCGCGGCCACGAGGGGTCGAGCGTCCGGAGACTCGTCGACGCGAGTCGGTGCTGACGCTTCGTCCGGTTCGGCCGGGGCCGGAGGATCCGTCGACGTGGGCGAGGGTCCCGGGAGCTCCGGAACAGCGTTCGCCGGCTCCCGGGCGGGCTCGACCGGCGGAGTTGGAACGGGGGGAGCGGGAGCGACCCGGGGCACGGAGACCGCGTGGGGGGCGAGCCGATGTGTCGTCGGGGCGGAGCGGACGGTCGTCGCGGGTGGGGGCGACGGTGCGGGGGCCGTCGCGAGCGTCGGCTCCGTCGGTCCTCCGACGCCCGGTCGACCTCCGTTGTGCGGGACGGAAGGTGCCGAGACCGCTCGCGGCGCGCGCGGGGGCGGAGGCGGAACGACCCCGCCGAACTTCGTCACCAGGGCCGCGGCGACCGGTCGGCCGAAGCCGGGGAGCCCGACGATCGCCTCCCAGGACGCGGCGCGGAAGTCGTCGACGCTCCGGAGCCCGGCGTCCCACGCCGCCGCAGCCTTCGCCGGTCCGAGGACCGGTGCGCCCAGGATCGTGTCGAGCTCGTCGCCGAGCGCACGGACCGACTCTTCGCGTTCGATCAGCTCCGGGGCGGAGAAGTCGGTCGTCGTCGGGGTGAGCTCCCCGGGGGCGAAGACCGGCCGGACCCGCGCCCCGCGGATCCGGGAGGGCCGAGCCTTAGCGCGGGGTTTCCCCGCGGACGCGCCGCCGAGGTGGAACGACCACGGGGCCCCGGCCTTCGTGCGGCCGGTCTCGCGTTCTCCCGGTGGCAGTTCTCGGTCGTTCGGAACGACGCGGAACGCTCGGGCGCCGAGGTGCTTCGCGACGGCGTTCGCGACTCCGGCGAGTTCCGCCGCGAGGGCTCCGGTAGCCACGACCTGCACCGTGAGCTCCGGCCGGGGCCCCCCGGCGCGCAACCGGTGCGCCACCCGACGGACGACGCGGAACGCGTCCGGAGAGAGGGGCGGGGGCGGGGCAGTGGGCAGCGTGCGCCCGGGGGGGAGCTCGACGTACATCTCGCCCCCGGCCCAGTCGACCGGTACGATGCGCTCGGGGAGGGTCTCGATCCACTCGACCATCGACGGCAGGATCTGGCTCGGCTGTCCGTTCACGAGGATCGTGAACCCCGCGCCGGTCGCGTCTAACGCCCGGCGCTCCGGCATCCGACGCAGGAGGTGGTTGATCTGTGCCGCGCGGCTTGCGTAGACCCGCTGGATCTCCGCCTCGCGCGGGCGCAGTTCGCGCTTGCGACCGGACCAGGGCGCCCCCGGCGATCCGACCTCGAGCTTCTTCGCGCCCGCGATCCGCTCGAGCGTCGGCGCATCCGCACGGAGCGAGTCGGCGACCGTGTCCGAGTCGACCGTGAGGACGAGCCGCGGCAGTACCTCGTGGGGGGGAAGTCCGACGTTCCGGCGGAGGCGGTCGGCCGATCGGACGACCGATACCCAGCGGTCCCACGCCGCGGCGCGCGTCTCGTCCAGGAGCGCCCGGTCGACGGCGCCGGTCGTCTCCTCGAAGAGGCTCGCGCGGCGTCGCCGGAGGGCCCGGTGGACGACCTCCGCGAGGTGAGGCGTGATCGGCCCGAGGAGCTGTGTGACGTTCGTGAGGAGATGGATGAGCGTGTGGAGGGCCGCGCGCTTCGACGCGGGAGAGCCCCCCCGGTCGAGGCGGGGAGCGACCCAGTCGCGGTACGTCGCGAAGTCGTTCTCCACGAAGTGGAAGAGGTGCCGGTGGACACGTCCCGGTGCGGAGCGGTCGAAGTCGACCGTGCACTGGATGCGGAGCCGCTCGAGGCGCGCGAGGATCGCGCGGTCCTCCGGCTCGAGCTCGCCGATCGCCCCGGCGATCGGGTGGCCGTACGCAGCGAGCGACGGAGCGTCGACGCGGGCGAGGATCTCCCGCGCGAGCCGCCAGAACGCGTCGAGCCGCTGGGACTCCTGGACGGTCCGTTGCTCGAACGTCGCGGTCGCTCCCTCGGACTCCTGCGCGCGAACGAGCGCCGCCCGCACCGCGTCCGCCCCCCGCTCCGCGAGGAGCGCGGGAAGGTCGACCTCGGGGAGCGTAGGGAGGATCGCGAGTCGGACCTCGGCCGCCGTGCCGGCCACGCCGCTCATCGCCGCGAGTTGGTGGACGACCGTGGGGGCTCTCCGGCGCGCGCTGACGTAGAGCCGCGCGGAGTCGGCCGCGGGGAACGGGTCGGTCGACGCCCACGCCGTGACCGCCGCGTCGAAGGCGGGGAGCAGGTGGCGCTTGACCGCGCGCCGGCGACCGCCGCAGGGGCACCGGTCCCCGACCGAGTCGGCCGCGTCGACGCGGTCGCACGCGCTGCACTCGAGGAGCGAGATCGCGGACGGGTCGTCGCTGCGTTGCGGGACGCTGACCGGCCACGGGACGGCCTCCAAGCGTTCGATCGGGCGGTCGTGGGGCAGAAGCGCCCGGTAGAGCGCGATCCGCTCAGCGGGAAGCCGGGACGGCTCGAGGCACCAGGCCCGTCCGGGTGCCCAGATGAGCGCGGTCCCGCATCGCTGACAGTGCGGGACCCCACGTCGGACGCGTAGGTGGGCGAAGATCGCTTCCCCTTCCGCGAGGTCCCGGCCGACGAACTCACTCCCGCTTTCGAGCTCGAGGCCCGCGTACTTGTGTACGAAGAGGATGTCGAACCGGCCTTTCGGCGTGACGAGCGGCCAACCCGGGACGCCGAGACGGTCGGCGATCTGGGTATCGGTCCCGCCGTGGCCGGGAACGAGCGGGACGACCCCGGTCCCGGTGTCACTGACCTCGGCGATCGGTTGGATCGTGCCGGCGGGTGGCTCCATGCTGCCTCCCATCGGGAACTCGTGCCGGAGCGGGTGTACGTACGATCGCCGCTGCCAGTGCTGTCCGGGATGCTCCTCGAGGACCTCGACCTCCGCGCCCGGCAACCACTCGGCGAGACGCGGGAGCGACGATTTCGAGGTGAAGATCAGCTCCTCGACGCCGTGCCGCCGGTACCGAGCGACCACGTACGGGTAGTCGGGGTGCACCATCAGTGCGCTCGTGCCGAGGAGCCGCCACGGCGCGTCGGTCCAGACGAGCGCCGAGACGGTCCGGTCCCCCTCGAGGAACGGGAAGCGCACGAGCAAGGTCTCTCCGTCTTCCTCCTGGTAGACGAGGCGCTCCGGGGAGCGCGCCATGCCGCAGGCGGGGCAGATCCGCAGCGAAACGTCCCGTACCGCGAGCGCCCCCAAGCGGGCGAGGCGGCCGACGATCTGCTGCACGGCGGGGCGTCGCGGGGCACTGTCCCAGGCGCGACCGTCGTCGCCCCCGACCCAGATCCCGAGCGCAGTAAGGAGCGGTTCGAGCCGCGGCGACGGGGTGGGCGGACCCCCTTCTTCCCTTCGCAGGATCCCTCGCGCCCGTCGGCCGACCAGGATCATCGCCCGCGCGTCAACGTCGGCGGCGACCGCGCGCTGGACCGCGAGGATCCCGGCTTCCTGCGGGGCGAACGCCCCCTCGAACTGGTGGACGACAGGCCCCTCCGCGGGGCCGACCGGCCCCTTCGCCGGAGGGAGGTGCTGCGCGGCCCAGAGGTCCCGGGCCTCCGCTTCGATCGCCCGGGGGTCGGCCTTCTCGGAAAGCGTCGCCATGCGTGGGGGTCTGGACTCCAGGGAATGCACTATGGGGGCCCGCCAGAATAAGCTCTCGGCCCACCGGTCCGTCCCCCGGAGGGGTCGGTTCACGGCAACCGTTATGCCACCCCGGCTCTCCTCGGCGCCCGAGGAGTCTCGATGGCCTGGACGCAACAGGAGATCCGCGAGCTGAAGGAAGGTCGGTACCTGCTCATCGACGAGGAGCCCTGCCGGATCCTCAGCATCCAGACCTCCAAACCCGGGAAGCACGGGGAAGCGAAGGCGCGTATCGACGCGGTCGGGATCTTTGACGAGCGTAAGCGGAGCGTCGTATTCCCGGTGACCCACAAGGTCCAAGTGCCGATGATCGGGAAGCGCATGGCCCAGGTGCTGTCGCTGACCGGCGCCGAGGTGCAGCTGATGGACCTCGAGACGTACGAGACGTTCTTCCTCGCCGTCGGGCCGGACGTCAAGGGGGAGCTCGCCCCGGGCGCCGAGGTCCAGTACCTCGACGCGATGGGCAAGCGCCGGATCATGCGCAAGTGAGGGGGGGGCGGCGGCCGCCCTCCGCGACCCGCCCGGCCGAGCGGCATTCGCTCGCTTGATTTATAAGGTGGTCCGGGCATCAATCGGGTGCCCCGGATGCCCGAACTCCGTTCTACGGTTCTGGGGGTCTAGGGGGGAAGTCCACGTCGGGAGCCGGCAACATCGGAGGCGTCGGGTCCTCTCGCCTCACGAGAATCCTACAGGAAAAGGCCGAGGCGCTGAAAAAAAAGCGCCAATCGGCGGAGTCGCGCCAGAAGGAGGCGGAAGAGCAGGTCGCGCTCCTGGACGCGCTGGGGATCTCCCCGTCGGAGGCCCCCGAACGACTCACCCAGCTGCGGGAGCTTGCCCGACGTTCGGATTGGGACGGCGTCGAGGAGCAGGCGAAGGCGCTTACCGAGTACCTCGGACGGACCGTCCCGAACTCGATCGAGAGTCGTCGGAAGCGCACCGTCGAAGCCGCCGGCGCCCTCGCGGGAGCCGGGGTCACCGTCCCCGCCACGATCTCGAAAGAGCTGAACCTCCTCGAGCACCCTCCCGAGGGTTCCACGTGGTCCGCGACGGTCGACCGTCTCGCGAAGGTCGAGCTCGCGCTCACGATCGCTCAGGAGCAGTACGTCGCGGCCGCCCGCACCGGCGCGCTCGCGGTCGGCCAATGGATCGGCCTGAGCCCGGAGCGATCCGCGGAGTTCCACGAACTGATCGAGGCCGCGGCCGCCCCGGCGGCCGACGGTCGCGTCGTCGAGGCGATCGACCAGATCCGTCGCTCGCTCTTGGAAGGACTTCCGGAGGCGCAGGCGCGCCGGGAGGAGGTCCGGGCCGCCGGGACCCGCATCGTGGCCGAGGCGCGCGAGTTCGGCGCATCAACGACCCGTCTCGAGGCGGCGGTCCGCGACGACGGCGACGCGACGCCCGAACGATGGCCCGAGTCGGTCCGCGCGATCGAGGACGCGATCGTCGAGGTCGGCGAGGGGTTGCGCGAACGCGGCGGCCAGGCGCTCGACTCGCTCGCGGTCGCGCTCTCCGCGACCAAGGATTACGGCGTCGACCCGGCCCCGGCGCAGGTCGCGGTCGAGGAGGCGGTCGCCCGGATCAAGACCGCGACGCCGCTCGAGATCATCCCGCTCCTCACCGAGGCCCGCCGGGCCGCCGAGGAGCCGATCGTCGCGGTGGTCGCCGGTCTTTTGGATGAAGTACGGCCCCGCATCGCCGAGGCCCGCCGGCTCGGTCGGGACCCCTCCGACGTCTTCGCGGCGATGAACCGGGCCCGCGAGGCGCTGAGGCTCAAGATCTACTCCGAAGCGCTCGCCGCGAGCCAGGAAGCGGTCGACCGCGTCGGCCGCCTCACCGAGGACCTCGAGATAGTCCGCGACGAGCTCGCGGCGGTCGAGGAGATGCTCGGGCGCCTGCGCCGCGTCGGCTTTGTCACCGACGCGTTCGACACGCAGGTCCAGCGGGTCACCGCGTACGTCGAACGGGCGGAGGTGCCGCACGCGCGCGACCTCCTCAAGGAGACCGTCCTCGCGGTCGGACGCGAGGCGTTGCAGTTCTTCCTCCAGCGATGGAGCTCGCTCGACGGCGTGCGGGAGTACGCCCGGCGGCGCGGCTTCTTGCCGGCGGAGATCGACCGGGAATTGACCGACGTACACGGACTACTCGAGTCCGGGAACCTCGCGGAAGGGGTCGAGCGGCTGGCGAAGGCCGAGGTCGCACTTCGGACGGCCGCCGAGCCGTTCGTCGCGCGGCGGATCGAGGAGATGGAGAAGGGGTTTGCCGACCTCCCCGACGAGACCCTCGCGGCTCCGACGCGTCGGCTCCTCGCCGACGCGGACGTCACCCTGCGGATCAAGCGGGACGTCATCGGCTCGGTCGAGAGCCTCCGTCGCGCCGAGCGGGACTTCGCCGCCGTCTTCGCCGCCCACGCCTCGTCGCTCGTGGAGGAGCTCGAGGTCGAGGGGCGGGTCCTTGAGGCGATGGGCGGCGCCGGCGACGAGATCCAGCGCCAGATCGACGAGGTCCAACAGATCTTCAACATGGGCGATTTCGTCCAGGCGTCGCGCGCCTCCCAGGAGATCCGTCAGCGCGCCCGCCAGCAGCAGCTCCTCCGCAGCGAGGAGGCGGTCTCCCACGCGAAGCTCGCCCTCGTCGAGCTCGAGACGATGGGCCTTGACCTCACGAAGTTCCGCGGTCAGCTCGAGTCGGCGCAGTCGAACGCGCGCGCGGCCAAGTACTCCGAGGCGTACAGGGGCGCGAGCCAGCTCGAGGAGTCGGCGGGGCGCACGTGGACGACCGCGCAGGAGATCCTCGAGGCCCTCAACCACGCCCAAGATCTCCTCGGCCGGGTCCGCGAGTCCGGCAGTGATGCGAGCTCGTACTACGAGCCGCTCCGCGACGCCCGCGTCGCGTTCCAGGCGCTCGACTTCGACACCGCGCGGGCGAAGCTCGAAGCGGTCCAGCGGGGCCTGGGCGACGAGGAGGCGCGCAGCGAGACGGGCCGGCTCCTCACGGAGATCGAACGGATGGTCGAGGACGGACGCCGGCTCGCGATCCCGATGGAAGCGTTCGCTGCCCGGCTCCACGGCATGCGGACCGAGCAGGCGACCGCGGCCCCCGAGGCGACGCGCACCCAGGCGAGACTCGTCCACGAGGAGGTCGTCGCCCTCCTGCGGCCGGTGCTCGAGGAGAATCTGCGGGGCCTCGAGCGGGACCTCGACATCGCCCGAGGCGCGGGCGTCGACGTCGACCGGATCCTCGCCCCGCTCTCCGAGGCCCGGCGGCGGATCGCCCTTCGCGTTCCGACCGGGGCGGCCGCGCTGCTCGACGAGGCCCGCGCGGAGTTCGTCGACACGCGCGGTTTCGTCGAGCACGCCGAGCGCGTCGCGAAGCGGGCGCGCGAGGCGCTCGCCCAGGCCGACCTCCTCCACGTCGAAGCGCCCTCTCTGCGCTCCGCGATGGAGCGGCTCGAAACCGGGCTCGCGCAGCGGCAGTACGCCCGGGTCGTCGAGCTCGGGGGCCCGCTCGAGCGCGAGCTCCTCCAGGCCACGTACCAGCACGTTTCGAAGACGCTCGCGAACTTCCAGGCGATGCTCACCCGGCTCCGCCGGGAGGGGAGCGACACGACGATCGCTGAGAACCTCCTCCACCAGGCGCGCATGGCGCTGGACGAGGGGAAGGCCGTGGAGGCCCTCCAACTTGCCGGCCGCAGTGAGTCCGAGCTCGAGCGTGCGGACCTGCAGCGACGCGTGGCGGAAGGCTCGGTCCAGGCGGCCGAGCGCTCCTTGAACCGCGCCGTCAGCGAGGGGGTACACGCCCCCGCCGCCGCCGCCGAGGTCGCCGCGTCGAAGGCCGCGTTCCAAGAGCGGGACTATCCGACCGTGCTCGAGCGCGCGCTGAGCGCGTCCGATGCGCTCGGGGTCGCGCGCGAGAATCACCGGCGGGCCAAGGAAGCGCTCGGGGCGGCCGACCGGCAGCTGGCCGAGGCGACCGGCCTCGGTGCGGAGGTCGCGGAAGCGGTCGCGCGCCTCGCGGGCGCGCGTCGGACCGCCGAGGTGGGGCAGTACCCCGAGACGATCCGCGGCGCCCGCGAAGCGACCGAGATCGCGCGCTGGGCGATCGAGAAACTGTTCGCCGGCCCGCTCGGCGAGCTCCGGCAGCTGGTCGAGCAGGGCCGTCGCGAGAAACTGACGACCGAGCTCGACCCGGTCGAGTCGATCGTCGCGGAGGGCGAGTCGGCGCTCCGGGCCCGGGACTGGGGTCAGGCGCGCGAAACGATCGACCGCGCCGGCACCGCGGCACGACGCGCGTTCGAGTCGGTCATCGACGAGCGATGGCGCGAGGTCGAGGCCGACGAGGCGCGGGCCGGCCCGGTGCTGGCGGCCGAGGCGGCCCGACGCGACGAGGTCCGCCAGCGACTCGCCTCACTCCGATTGCAGCGGGACTACCCGGCCGCGCTCGATCTCGTTCGCAGCGAGCTCGAGCTCGTTCGGCGCCGACGTCGCGAGCGGGTCGACGCGCGCATCGCCGAGCTGAAGGGTCAACTGTGGGTCGGCGAGCGCCTCGGCCTCGACACGACGCCCGTCATGCAGACGTTCAGCGAGGCGCGCAGCGCGACCGACGCCGGGCGGCTCGAGGACGCGGACCGACTCCTCGCGGAGGCGCTCCCCGCGCTCGAGAAGGCGGTGCGCGAACCGCTCTCCCGGCGGCTCAAGGACGTCGCGACCGAACTCAATTTCGCCCAGGAGGGTCTCCACGTGAGCGTCGGCCCGGTCGTGGAGCGTCTCCGCGAGGTCGAGGCGCTCGAGCGGGACGGCCACCCGGTCGACGCGAGCCGTGCGCTCCTTGCCGCCGAAGAGGACCTCAACCTCCGCAAGTCGCTCCACCGCGAGCTGACGAACCTCCACTACCTCATCGATGCCGCGCTCGCGCGCGCCCAGCAGAACCGGATGGACACCGCGCCCGCGCGCCAGCTCCTCTCCGAGTCGATCCGGATCCGGGAGACCGACTACGTCGCCGCGCTCGAGAAGTCCCGCGAGGCGCTCCGACTCCTCCAGGGCGAGGCGCCGCCGCCCGCAGTCCCCCCCTCCGTGACCCCCGCGGCGAGTTCCGACGCGCCCGCTTCGGAGAAGGCCGCGACGCCCGCGCCGACCACGACCCCCACGTTCTGGCCCTTCCGCAAGCGACCCCCCAGCGGCGGGTAGCGGGACGGTCCTAGTTCGACGCGAAGCTCGAGGCCGCGCCCATGGGCGGGAGGCCGGGAGGACCGCGCGGCGGGCCGAGCGGGAGTCGGTCGTACTCGACCGTGTGCTTGATCCCGCGGCGCCGCAGAAGGACCGAGACCTGCTCGGTGATCTGGACGACCTCCTGGCAGCGCGCCGGCTTGGTGAAGTAGAACTCGGCGCGCCGCTCGTCCGAGAGCGGGAAGATCAGGCGGAGGCCAAAGGCATCCTGCCGGTTGTAGCCGGTCGGCTTGCGGTCCCCCTTGAGGTCGCGCAGGTTCTCGTCGAGCAGGACCTCGGGGAGGAGCGGGTCGGTCTCCTTCACGAACGGTCGGTTCATTTCGACCACCCGGCGGTGGATCTCGGGATAGACCCGGACGAGGTCCTTGTAGGAGCGCTTCGGGTCGAGCAGGATGTGGCCGCTGCGGGCCTTGACCGGTGGTGTCACGGCGAATGGAGGGGGAGCCCGCTCTTAGGCGCTTCGGGCCGGAGGTGAAGCGTCTCCCTCGGGCCGGGCGGCCGGATTCCCGCGCCCCGTGGAGAAAGGCTCAAAGAGCGTACCCCCTACGGAGCGCGGGCGCTCCCGTAGTCTAGTGGTCAAGGATAGAGGCCTCTCGAGCCTCTGACGCGGGTTCAAAGCGGCCGGCCCCACGGGACCGGCCCGGGAAATCCCGCCGGGAGCACCTCCCCCCGTCCGATGACGACCGTTCGCCGGCTTCGCTTCGGCTTCCTCTTTTTCTCTGACCATAATCTAACCCGTTGAGAAGTCGGAAAACTTCGGGGTCGGCGACCCGATCCGGGAGCGCGCCGCGTTCGTGCGCCGGACGCAGGACCGGTTCCCTCGCTCGCTGCCGAGCGAACTCGACCGACGCGGAGCCGGTGGCGCCGCCCGCAATCTCTTGAGGGGCACGGCGGTGACGGCGCAATGGGCCTGTCGTATCTCGTGCTCGCGTCCGACGAGGACCCCGTTGCCTCCCGGGTCGCGGAGCACTGGGGAACTCCGGAGTCCACCGGCTCGCTCGTCGACGGGGCCCCCATCCGCCTCCTGGGGCCGGAGGTTGGGTTGCTTCGGCGACCGGGTCGGCACATCCACGACGAACGGGTCGACCTTCGGCTGCCCGCGGCGCTTCGCGAGGCGGGCGTCACGCTCGTCTTCCCGTCGATCCACCGCAGCGAGCAGAACGTCGAGTGCCTCACCGTCCATCCGCTCGGGAACCCGGGGCCGAACTCCGAGGTCGGTGGGCGACCGCGCACCCTGACGCCGACCGACCCACGTCGCATGACCGCCGCGTTGCGACTCCTCGAGGAGCCGGGCCGCGCGCTGGGGCTCCCGGTGACGTTCGAGGCGACGCACCACGGGCCGGAGGTGGGGCTTCCCGCGTTCTTCGTCGAGATCGGTTTCGGCGCTGCTGAGGGTCCTTCCGACGGCGCGGTCCGCGCGCTCGCCCGGGCCATCCCCGAGATCGTACCGAACTCGGCCGACCGCGTCGCCCTGGGGGTGGGAGGAGGCCACTACGCCCCGCACTTTACGCAGCTCGCGCTGCGGAGGGGATGGGCTTTCGGCCACCTCCTCTCCCGTCACGCGCTCGAGGAGCTCGACGCGGACACCGCGCGGGCCGCTTGGACCGCAACGCCCGGCGCGGAGGGCGTGCTCTACGCGCGCGCGGAGGACGCAACGCTGACCGCGCTCGCGGGGATCGGTCCCCGGCTCCGCGACGGCGCTGCCCCGCGGCGCGAGGGTCCGGCGGAGCTTACGACCGCTTCTCGGCCGGCTTCTGGAACATGATCGCGCCGGAGCGGTAGACCGCCTTCCCGAGACGGACCTGCTGCGTCGACGCGACGCTCGGGCTGCGCTCGGCGAGCATCAGGCTCTCGACGATCTGGCGGAACAGCGCGCTCTGATTGATCTCGGGGTGGCGCTCGAGGAATTCTTCCTCGTCCGGCGTGATGGTGATGTTCTTGCGGAGCATCCCCTGGGGGGCCGTTTCTCCCTTCTGCGGCAGCCGCATGTCGCTCCGTAGCGCGAGGACGTATATGTGCGTATTGGGCGAGCGGAATCACCTCGAACGCCACGTCGGCATACGGCTCGATCCGGGAAGATCGTCGCAGGCTCGGCCACCCGTTGTCGTGACCCCAGACTTTGACGAAAGCCAGCTCCGCAGCGAAAACGGAGGAGGGAACCACTCGCTCTAAACGGGCGAGTCGGTCAACGGCCGTTCGGGAGCGACCGTCGGCCTCGGGCGTTCCCGCTTCGACGACGGTTCCCACTTTTCGAGGGAAGCTAAGATACGCTCAGCCCCCGGGGCCGACCGGCCCCGCAACGACCGTGACCGAGCGGTTCCGCTCGAAGGCTCGCTCCGCCGCCCGGAGGACCTCTTGCGGTGTCACGGCTCGCAGGCGCGCGGGCCACGTGAGCCAGAAGTCCGCCGGGAGCTCGTGGTAGGCGACGTCGACCGCGAGTCCGTGCGCGTCCGCCGTCGATTCCAGGGCGAGCGGGATCTCCCCGATCGCGCTCTCGCGGACCGACCCGAGCTCCCGGCCGGGAACCCGCTCCGTGCGAAGGCGTTCGACTTCTTCTTCGAGCATGGGTACTACCTGGCGCCAGCGGTCCGCCCCGGTGCCGGCCTGCGCGCTCCAGATCCCGCCGAGACGCATCGACTCGAGGTGGCTCGACGCGTGGTAGGCGAGGCCGTTCTTCTCCCGGACTCTTTGGAAGAGCCGGGCGAGCAGCGGTCGGCCGCCGAGGACCTGGTTCGCGAGATACGCGGCCGGGTAGTCGGGCGCATCCTGCGGGATCGACGGCCCACCGAGCCTCACCTCGACCTGAGAGCGCCCGGGAAGGTCGACGGTCCTTCGCTTGGAGGACGCGGGGGATAGCGACGGGAGAGCGAGGCGCGGACCGCCCGAGGTGGGGAGTTCGGCGAAGCGCCGCTCCACGGCTCGAGAGATCGAACGCATCGGCGCAGCGGCGGTGACGACCACGAGCCCCCCGTCGCTCGTGTAGTGGTCGCGGTGGAAGTGGCGGAGCCGCCCCCGGGTGAGTCGGGCGAGCGAGCGTCGGTCGCCGAGGCCGGTCTCGCGGTACGGGTGCCCCTCGGGGAAGACCGTACGGAGGAGCTCGAGCTCGGCGCGGCTCGCCGGCTGCGTCCTCTCGCGGAGCTGGCGCTCCAGGAATTGACGCCGCACCCGCGCGAGATCGTCCGGGTCGAAGCGCGGAGTGCGCACCACTTCGCCGAGGAGCCCGAGCAGGGGCTCCCAGTCCTCCGCCGGGCCCCAGATCGTGACCTCCGCGGACTCCGGGTTGACGTCGCGGGAGAGCGTCGCTCCCGCACGGTCGAGCCGACGGGCCAGCGCCACGCGGTCGAATCGTCCGGTCGCGCTCGTGAGCAGATGGTTGACCAGCCGCGCGAGCCCCGCCTCCCCCGGAGGGTCGAATCCCCACCCCGCCGGTCCGACGTACGTGGCCGAGAAGCTCGCGGCCCCGGCGGGGGGGTATTGGCGGGCGACCCGCAGCCCGTCAGGGCCGTCTCCGTACTCGAGTCGGAGCGGGTCGGTCGGACTAGTCGTCGTCCGCACCCCCCGTCGGGGTGTACCGGACGACAACGCGGGACTCGGGGGAGAACAGGGACCGAGCCCGTTCGCGGACTTCGGGGGCGGTGACGCGGAGGAGGGCGCGGAAGAGTTCGTCCTCGTACTCGACCGAGCGGAGCGCGGAGAAGTAGCCGAGCCGGAAGCCGATCCGGGAGGCTCCCTCGTACGCGAGGCCCGCTCCACGACGGATCTTCGTACGCACGTCGTCGAGCTCCGTGGCGGTCGGCCCGCTGCGCTGGAGGCGCTCGGTCACGGTGTAGATCGCCGACTCGAGTCGATCGAGCGAGACCCCCTTCGCCGCCTGGCTCTGGATCGTGAAAAGGCTCGGGAACTCGCGCGGTCGCCATTCGCTCGTCGCCCGAACGGCGAGTCCGGGGTCGACGAGCGCACGGTAGAGCCGGGCCGAGGGGTGCTCGTTCGCTCGACCCCATCCCGCACCGGCGGAGAAGAGCCGAGTCTCGCCGCCAAGGACCGTGTCGAGGACCATCGTCGCCGGGGTCTCGGCGTCGCGGAGCGCGGGGGATCGCCAGCCGATCTGGAGATACGGGGTCGTCCCGGGACCGGAGAGTTCGGACCTCCGCTCGCCTCTCGCGGGGGGTTCGACGTCCCCGACGGCGACATCCGCGCCGCTATCGGGCAGCGGGGAGAACCGCGACCGGACATCCTGGGCGAGCGCCGCGCGATCGAACCCGCCCGCGATGACGAGGACCGCGTTCCGGGTGCCGTAGTACTTCTGGTAGTACTCTCGCAGTTCGGCCGGCGTGAGCCGCTCGATGTCGGTGCGCCGCCCGAGCACTTCCCAACGATAGGGGTGGACCCGGAACGCGAGCTGGTACAGCTCCTCCTCGACCCGAAACTCGGGCCAGTTCTCGTTGCCCTCCCGCTCCGAGTGGATGACGGTGCGCTCGCGCTCGACCTCGCCGTCCGCGATCAACGCGCGGGTCATCCGGTCGGACTCGATGTCGAGCGGCACCTCGAGGTGCTCGCGCGGCACGGTCGAGAAGTACGCGGTGAAGTCGGTGTCGGTGAACGCGTTGAGCTCGCCGCCGACGCTGACCACGGCGCGGTCGATCTCGCCCTTGCCGTAGCGCGGCGAGCCCTGGAAGAGCATGTGCTCGACCCAGTGGGACGCCCCCGTGATCCCGGGGTGCTCGTTCTTCGAGCCCACGCGGTACCAGACCCAGACGCTCGAGGTCGGGCTCGAGGCGTCCGGGGCGAGAACGACGCGCAGCCCGTTCGGAAGACGGAATTGGTCCACCGCGGGGCGTGGAACGCGCGACCGGACCATCTTCTCTCAACGAGCGCGGGGGGCATATAACGCGCCGCGTTCCCGGACGTTATCTCGAGGCACCGGCGGTATCGTGGGCCCGCCGCAGATTCAACCAAATCGTTAAGCGAGCGTCGGGGCCATCCGTCGGCGTGCATCCGGCGTTCCGGCTCGTGCGCGCCGGGAATCTCGGCGTCTCGTTCGTCGGGACCCTGGTCGGGGGGCTCGTCGCCCACGCGGCCGGGGTCGCCGGCTCCACCACGTTCTGGGCGTTGATCCTGCTCGCGGCCGCGTCGACCGCCCTCGTGACGGCCGGCGGCAACGTCCTCAACGACCTCGAGGACATCGAGGGGGACCGGGTCAACCACCCGGACCGTCCGCTCGTGACCGGAGCGGTCTCGGTGCCGGGAGCGCGCATCCTTGCGATCGGGCTCTTCGTCGCCGGCATCGAGGCGGCGTTGCCCGTCATCTTCGTCGAGCCGCTCGTGGGCGTCATCCTGGCGATCGCGCTCGCGGCGATGCTCGCCTACGAGTTCCGGCTCAAGGCGGCCGGGTGGGGAGGGAACCTGGTCGTCGCGGTCCTGACCGGCCTCGTCTTCCTCTACGGCGGAGCGGCGGCGGGGGACCTCGTCGTCCTCGCGCCGTTCGCCGCCATGGCGTTCCTCGCGACGCTCAGCCGCGAGGTGATCAAGGACATGGAGGACGTCGCCGGGGACGTCACTCGCCGCACGTTGCCGAAGACGCACGGCTTGGCGTTCTCGGCGGTCGTCGCCCGGGCGTCGGTCGGGGCTGCGATCGTGCTCAGCTTCGTCCCGCTCTTCTGGTTCGTCTCGACCGGTACGGTCGCGGGAATTATGTATCTCGGTCTGGTCGTCGCGGCCGATGCGATCTTCGTGGTGTCCGTCTACTACCTACCCGGCCGGCTGCACGCGGAGCAGACCTGGAGCAAGGCCGCGATGACGGTCGCGTTGTTCGCGTTCCTGGCGGTGGCGTTCCGGTGACCGCCTCGACCCCCCACGGCCGCGTCGAGCGGTACCTGAACGAGCGACTGGAGAAGGGTCCGGTCCACTTCACGCTGATCGACCCCGACAAGTCGCCCGGGGCGACCGCGGCCGAGATCGCGCGAGGAGCCGTGGACCTGGGGAGCCACGTGATCCTGCTCGGTGGATCGACCGGGATCTCGCGCGACGGGATGGGCGACGCGGCCGCGGCGATCAAAGCCGAGGTCGACGTCCCGGTCGTCATCTTCCCCGAAGGTTCGGGGTCGCTCACGCCGAACGCGGACGCGGTCCTCTTCATGAGCCTGCTCAACTCGCGGAATCTCGACCTCGTGATCCGGACCCATGCGCGCGCCGCGCCGGTCGTCCGGAAGATGGGTCTCGAACCGATCCCGCTGGGTTATCTCGTGGTCGCTCCCGGGATGCGCGTCGGCGAGGTCGGTCAGGTCGACGCCGTCCCCCGCGACGACCCGGAGGGCGCTGCCGGCTACGCCCTCGCCGCGGAGTTCCTGGGGATGCGGTTCATCTACCTCGAGGCCGGCTCGGGAGCTCCGGCACCGGTGCCGACGCCGATGGTTCGGGCCGTGCGCTCGGTGTTGTCGATCCCGCTGGTCGTGGGAGGCGGGATCCGGGGCGGTCCCGAAGCGCGCGAGCTGCTCGCCGCCGGCGCGCAGTTGCTCGTCACCGGCACCGTGACGGAGGAGACCGGACTCGGAAGCGGCTTCCGCGAGATCCTGGAGGAGGTGCGACGCGCTCGTGGCGACTGACGCGCCCTCCCATACCGCTCCCGACAAGAGGGCACCGCATCGGGGCACACTGCTGTTCCGGGCGCCGAGCGTCCCCGTGGCGATCGTCGCGATCGTCGCCGTGAGCGCGGCGCTCGCGACCCTGCTTTGGTGGCCGGACTCGACCCATCTCGGGGAGGGGTTTCTCTTCGCCTTCGGGGCCCCCGCGCTCGTCGCCGCGTTCGCCACGACGCCGCTCGCCGCGGCGATGGGCGGCCGGCTCGAGCTACGTCGAGGCGTCTTCCTTTCGCTCGTCGTTCTCGTGATCCAGCTCCCGATCGCCGCCGTCTGGCGGGGGGCGCTGATGACCTGGCCCGGGGAGACGCCGAGCGTCGTCTTCCTCGGCGCATTCCTGGTCGGTCCCGCGGTCTGGTTCCGCCAGATGAGCCTCTTCAGCCTCTCGCGCCCCAACCACGCGGCGACGCTCCCCGCGGCGCTCCTGCAGCCGCTCCTGGCGCTGGCGGGCCTGTTCGTCGTCACACCGCCGACCGCCCGCGTCGTGGCGGCCGCGATCCTGTTCTTCGTGATCGGGTTCGGCTGCTCCGTCGCGCTCCTCCGCGCGGCGGACCGACCGCTCCGTCGGGAGTTTCAGAGCTCGGGGATCTCCCTCATCCGCCCGATGCTGGACCACGTCGCCCTCCGCGACCCCGGAGCGACGCGGACCCTCGAGAAGTTCTTTGAGAAGTTCTCCTCGCCGGTCGACCTCAAGGTCAGTCTCCTCTCGTTCTTCCGGGACGGGAAGGCCCGTGCCACCATCGCCCTTCCCACGGTGCACCCGGGGCCGTTCGCGGCGCTCGGCGCGAGCGACCTCCCGCGGAAGCTCTCGGAGCAGCTCGGACCGGACGCGGGCGTCGTCCTCGTCCCTCACACCCCATCGGACCACGACCTCGACCTCCCCGCGGACAGCGAGGTCGACCGGGTCGGTCAAGTATGCCGCGGGTTGCTGCGCACGCTCGGGCCGGTCTCCGCGGCCCGAGCGAGCCCCCTCGTCTCCCCCTACGCCGGGAGCTTCGCCCGAGCGCAACTGATCGGGGACGTCGCGCTCGTCGTCGTGACGCAGGCCCCGGCGCCGACGGACGACATCGCGTTCAGCGTCGCCGACCGCATCGACCGCGAGTTCGGCCGGGAGGGCGGACTCCGCCTCGCGCTCGTCGACGCCCACAATTCCTACATCGAGGGGAAGGGCGACATCACCTACGGAACCCCGGTCGCCGAGAAGCTCGCCACCGATGCGAAGGCGGCGGTGTCGGCCGCGGCGGCCGCGGCCCGGCCCGGCGGGATCGAGGTCGGCGTCGCGATGAGGTCCGGCTACGACATCGGGGCGGACGGGATCGGGCCGCAGGGAATGCGGGCGCTCGTCGTGCGCGCCGGCGGCCGGACGTCGGGCTACGTCCTGATCGACGGGAACAACCTCCAGGTAGGCTTCCGCGATCCGATCGTCAAGTCGCTCGAGCAGGTCGTCGACGTCGCGGAGGTGCTCACGACGGACAACCACGTTGTGCACGAGGTCGACGGAGGGATCAACCCCGTCGGGGAGCGCCGGTCGCTCGAGGCGCTGACCCGCGACGCGGGGGCCGTGCTTGCGAGCGCGAAGGCCGACCTCGGGCCCGCGGAGGCGCGGTTCGGCTCGGCCCCCGTACCGGGGGTCAACGTCCTGGGGCCGGGGTTCACCGCACGGCTTTTGACCTCCCTCGGCGACACCCTCTCGATGTTCACGAACATGGTCGTCGCGACGTTCCTCCTCCTCCTGACCAGTTCCCTGGTCGTCACCTTCGCGCTGAAGTGAGAGGGCGCGGACGATGGCGGCCGTCGAACCGGGACTCCGCGGAGCGGCGGCGGCGCTCGGCGACGAGGAGGCGCTCCGGCTCCTCACCCAGTTCGTCGCTGCGGCGCCGACGAACCTCGAGATTCCGCGCGACGGGCGCTGGGAGAAGCCGAACTACCTGCGGACGGCGGAAGCGATCGCCCGCGCGGCGCGCGCCGCGGGTCTCGCGACGCGGATCTATGACCCGCTCGTCGCGGGCGACATTCCGGGCGAGTGGCACGGCGTCAACCGGCCGAGCGTCGTCGTGGACCTCGACGTCGGGGCGCTCGAGACGGTGCTCCTCCTCGCCCACTACGACGTCATCCCGGTGCCGGCCGAGCAGCTGCCCCGTTGGAAGAGCCCGCCGTTCTCCCTGACGCTCCGCGCCGACGGACGCCTCTATGGCCGCGGCGCGGCCGACGACCTCGGGAGCGGGATCGTCGCCTCGCTCCTCGCGATGCGTCGGCTCGCGAACGGCCCGACCCCCTCCCCGCGGAACGTTCGCCTCCTCGCGTGCTGCGACGAGGAGACCGGCGGGGAGGGAGGGATCGAGGCGATCCGGGCCCACGACGGGCCCCGCGCGCCGAACGACCCCGAGCGGATCCTCCGCGCGGACGTTGCGCTCATCCCGGACGGGAGTCCCGAGACGACCGCCGGCTCGAGCGGTCTCGCGTTCCTCGACGCCTCGTTCTCGGCCCGCGTCTCGCTCGTCGACGCGCTCGCCTACGGGCACGCGCTGGTCGGCTTGCACGAGATCGCGCGGACGTGGCGCTCCGCCTACCTCTCGCCGGACTGGCCCGACCGTCACGCGCCCGAGCCGGTGCTCACCGGCCGCGCCACCGTGACGCAGCTCGACATCAAGGGAGTGGAG
Organism: Thermoplasmata archaeon; assembly: GCA_050749465.1. Taxonomy (GTDB): domain Archaea; phylum Thermoplasmatota; class Thermoplasmata; order Lutacidiplasmatales; family UBA184; genus Lutacidiplasma. The sequence goes on from JBOGRO010000020.1 coordinate 62,614, forward strand.
GGGGACCCGACCCACGTTCGGCTCCTCGCCGCGCACGCCGAGACCGAAGCGTCCAACCTGATCCCTCGCGCGGTGACGGTCCTCCTGGCCGGACCGGCCGCCGAGCTCGAGTCGCTCGACTCCCGGCTCGCCCCGCTCCTCCCCGCTCCGTTTTCTCTCGAGACGGGAGGTCCCAGCTCGCTCCCCGTGCCCACCGGTGCCCGAGCGTTCCAGCTCGTCGGAGAACCCGGGCACGCGGGGTACCCCCACCGCGCCCACAACCCCGTACCGGTCGTCCTCCAGGTCCTCCGCGCGGCGGTCGACCGCGGCTGGGTCGATGGCGGGGCGAAGGGGACCGCCACGTTCACGGTCGATCTACGACTGGTCCCCGAGATGGAGCTTTCCGAGGGGCTCGACGCGGCGTTCGCCTACTTCCGCGGCTGGAGCGCGACCCACTCTCCGCTCGCGCGGCTCGACGCGCCGCCGGCGCACTGCCGGGCCGGCTCGGCGACCCCCGTCGACCACCCGATCGTCTTGAAACTCGAGCGGATCGTCCGGTCGACGTTCGGAGTCGAGGGGGTCCGGGGGGAGTACGGCGGCACGGACGCGAGCTCCCTCCGGGGACTTCGCACTCCGAAGAATGAGCCGCTACCGGCGCTCGTGTTCGGCGCCATGGATCCCTGGTGTCGGATCCACGACGCCGAGGAGAGCGTGGACCCCCACCTGATCGCGGCCGTCGCCGAGACGATCGAGCGCTTCGTGCGGGAACCGTAGCGAGCGCCCGTGCTGAACGCCCTCGAGTCGTCGGCGCTCGCGGTCCTCTGGCTGCTCCTCCCCGCCTACGTCGCGAACTCGATCGCAACCCTCCCGAAGGGCCGTGGACCCCCGATGGACTTCGGGCGGCCCTGGCCGGGCGACGGCCGGCACGTGCTCGGCCCGTCGAAGACGTGGTCGGGGTTCCTCTTCGGCGGGTTCGTCGCGATCCCGGTCGGTCTTCTCGAGGCGTGGCTGATCCTCCTGGCTCCGCCGAACCTCCAGCTGGTGCCGCGGCTCGCGGGAACCGTCGTCGCGGCGATCCCGGTCGTCGCGGTGCTCACGTTCGGCGCGATGACCGGCGACGCCCTCGGCTCGTTCGTGAAGCGTCGGCTCGGCCGGGAGAGTGGCGCGCGTACCCTCTTCCTCGATCAGCTGCCGTTCGTCCTGGTCCCGATCGCGCTCGGGCTCCTGTTCTACCCCGCCCTGTTCGTCGGGGTGTTTGACTCCGGGGAAGCGGTCTTATGGCTTCTCGTCTACACGCTCGGGCTGCACGCCGCCTTCAACTGGGTCGGCTACAAGGCGGGCGTGAAGAAGGTGCCCTGGTGACCCCGGCGGAGAGCGCAGCGGTCCCGAGCCGGGACGAGGTCGTCCGGCTCCTGCTCGACGCGGGGGCGGTGCGGTTCGGGGACTTCACCCTCGCTTCGGGGGTGAAGAGCGACGTCTACATCGACGTGAAGAAGGCGTGGACCGACCCGCGCCGGCTCGCGACGCTCACGGCGGCGTTCGCCGGCCGCGCCGGCACCGAAGAGCGCCTGGCCGGTATGGAGCTCGGCGCCGTACCGCTCGTCGTCGCCCTCGCCCTCGCGACGGGCCGTCCGTACGCGGTGCTGCGGAAGGCCGCGAAGGAGCACGGCACTCGTCAGCCGTTCGAAGGCGAGTTCCCGCCCGGCAGCCGCACGCTCCTCGTCGAGGACGTCACGACGACGGGCGCGAGCACGCTGCGTTCGGTCGAGATCGTGCGCGCCGCCGGCGGCGTCGTCGACCGCGCGGTCGTCGTCGTCGACCGCGAGAACGGCGCGACAGAACGGCTCCGCGCGGCGGGGGTCCGCCTCGAACCACTCGTCACGCTCTCGGGGCTGCGGAGCGCACGTCGGTGACGGGGGTCCTCGGGCCCGACGCGACGGTCCGGTTCGACGACCCCGCCGAGTCGAGCGCGATCTACGGGAAGGGCTACTTCGGGACGCCGACCGCGGCGGGCGGGCTGACGCTCGATCGCTACGAGGCGGTCTATCTGACCGAGATGGGGCGCGCGGAGGTCGCGGCGACGCCCGGCCGTCCGACGCCTTGGGCCGCGGTGTTTCGCCGCGCGGTTCGGGCTGACGCGGGGTTTGCGGTCCGCTACCTGGTCTACCGGGACCTCCGCCAGCGCGGGTACGTCGTGCGGGCGACGCCGCCCCCCGTCGCGTTCTCGGTACTACCACGAGGGGGCATCCTGCGGAAGACGCCGTCGCGCTATTGGGTGGAGGCGCTGAGCGAGCGGGTGCCGTTCGATCTCGCCCGACTCTTCGACCTTGCGGACCGCGCCCAGAGCGCGAAGAAGCTCCTTCTGCTCGGGCTCGTCGATGAGGAGTCCGACCTCACCTACTATCGGGTCCGGCGGACCGCGCCGAGCGGCGCGGTCGTTCCCGCCCCGCTCGCAGCACCGACCGAGGGTTGGCTCTCCGACGACCGCGTTACGGTCCACGAGCCGGCCGCGGTCGACGGACTCGGGAGGGCCCTCGCGTACGGGAGTCGGATCGGCGAGCGGCTGGAGCTCTCCCTCCTGGAGGCGGCCTACCTGGTCGAGTCGGGTCAGCTCGCCCTGCGGGACGCGAAGAGCGGCCGACCGGTACCGCTCGACCGGCTCGAGCGGCGCGCCCAACGCCTCGACCCCCACTTCGCCGAGCGCCGGGCCGCCTATCGCGCGCTGCGGAGCCGCCGGCTCGTCGTGAAGACCGGGTTCAAGTACGGGGCGCACTTCCGCGCCTACCCCCGGAACCCCGAACACGCCCATGCGAAGTACCTGGTCCAGGCGGTGCCCGCGGACCACCGGGCGGCGTGGCCCGAGATCGCGGGCGGCGTCCGCGTCGCCCAGGGAGTCCGGAAGGAGTACGTCCTCGCGGGCGTCGGCCCCGAAGCGGGGGTGCGGTTTCTGTCGCTCGAACGCGTTCGTCCCTGAACGGCGCCGGCCGGCGAAACCGGCGGAGGTTTTGTACTCGGCCCCGCTCGACGGGTCGTTCTGATCCCTGCACCACCCTCCCGAATGATCCGTCTCGCGCCGGACCCGGGTCGGGGTCTCGGATCGGGTGGAAGCCCACGTCGGAGGTGAGAGTCGCGGTTCACCGGAGGAGCGGCGGGGAAAGAGGGGGGTGCCGTTCGGCGGGTCGGACGGCCTCCCCCGGGTGCGCCGCATGACCGACGGCGAGACCGAAGCGCCCCCCTCGACCGCCCCGAGCGGCCTCGCGGAGTTCGTCAGCTGGTTCCGCCACCCGAACCTAGGCGGTGCCCGGAACTTGTACCGATGGGCCCTCATCGGCGTCTCGGTCGGGATGATCGCCGGGCTGGTCGCCGTGGCGTTCTACGCCGCCCTCCAGCTTTTCAGCGGTACCCTTCTCGGGACCCTCCTCGGCATCCGGCTCCCCGAGAACGGCGCCCCACCGGGCGGGACCTACTCGTGGTCGACGGACCCCGCGCTGTTCATCCTGCTGCCGGTCCTCATGATCGCCGGCGGCCTCGCGGTCGGCCTTCTGATCTACAAAGGCGCCGCCGAGATCGAGGGCCACGGTACCGACCAGTCGATCCGCGCGTTCCACCGCGGGCGAGGGGTGATCCGCTATCGGGTGCCCCTGCTCAAGTTCATCGCCTCCGCGCTCACGATCGGCACGGGAGGCAGCGGAGGTCGGGAGGGGCCGACGGCGCAGATCGGCGCGGGGCTCGGTAGCTTCCTCGCGCGCCCCCTCGGCCTCTCGACCCAGGAGCGCCGAGTCGCGGTCATGGCCGGCGTCGGCGCCGGCATCGGAGCGATCTTCCGGGCGCCGTTCGGGGCGGCCCTGCTCTCGAGCGAGATCCTCTACCTCTCGGACTTCGAGCCCGAGGTGATCATGCCGTCGATCATGGCGTCGGTCATCTCCTATTCGATCTTCGGCGCGGTGAACGGCTTTGGCCCCGAGTTCGCCACTCCGGGGGCCAGCTGGATCCCGGCGCAGCTGCCGATCTTTGCGCTCCTCGGCGCGGTCGCGGGGCTCTTCGGGGTCCTCTACGTCGTGAGCTTCTATCGGACCCGCGACGCGTTCCGCCGGCTCCGGCTGCCGGCGTGGAGCCGCCCCGCGATCGGGGTCGGGATCGTCGGCGCGCTCTTCGCCGCGCTCTACTACTTCGTGCCGTACGAGAACCACCTCCTCGGGGTGGGGTCCATCGGCATCGGGTACGGGTTCGTTCAGTGGCTCCTCTTCCAGGGACACGTGGGGACGATCGTCCTCGCGCTGGTGATCGCGCTGATCTTCGTCAAGATCTTCGCGACGTCGCTCACGATCGGCTCCGGCGGCAGCGCCGGGTTGTTCGGACCGGCGATCGTCATCGGGGCCTTGATCGGGTTCACGGTCGTGAGCCTCGTCGACCTCGTGTTCCCTCAGATCGCGAACCCGGGGGACGTCACCGCGTTCACGATCATCGGCATGATGGCGTTCTTTGGGAGCGTCTCGAAGGCCCCGATCGCGACGATCCTGATGGTCGTCGAGATGACCGGCTCGGAGGCCCTGCTCGTGCCGGCGATGATCGCGATCTTCATCGGCTACTACGTCGCCGGACCGTACCACCTCTACGAAGAGCAAGTTCGCGACCGGCTCGCTTCTCCGGCCCACACCACCGAGTACTTCGCCGAGTTCCTCCGGCACATGCCGGTCTCGTCGGCCCTGGACCCTCACGTCGCGACGGTCGCGCCGACGACCTCGGTCGGGGACGCGGCGTTCCGCCTCACCGGCTCCGGCCACTCGATCCTTGCGGTCGTGGACGCCGGGCGGGTCGTCGGGGAGGTCCGGCTCGCCGATATCCTCGAGGTGCCCCCGGCAGAGCGCGACCGGGAGCTCGTCGCCAATGTGCTTCGGGAGTCGTTCCCGTCGGTCACCACCCGTTCGACCTTGCTCGACGCGATCGGGATCATGGACGGGGAGGGCGTGGACGCGGTCCTCGTGTTGGACGAAGCGGACCCGCACCGTCTCGCCGGGTTCGTGAGCCGTGAGGCCGTGGCCCATTTCCAGCGCGCGCCGACCCCGTCCGACTAGGGTCGCGGGGCCACTCCCACCGGTCCGCCCGAGTCCGTCACCGGGTCCCGCGCGGAACGGAGCGAGGGGCGGCGACGATCGACCGGACGAGCTCCGACATCGCCCGAGGGCCGGCCCTCCGGCGGAGGAGCTCCTCGAGTGCCGTCCCGACCACCACCCCGTCCGCGCCGCTCGCGAGCGCCCGCTGAGCGCTCGCGCGATCGCGTACGCCGAACCCGATGAGGACCGGCAGCGCCGGTGCGGCGTCCCGGGCCGCTGCGACGAACGGCGCGAGACCCACGGTCGAGCCGCGCGCGCTGCCCCCGGTCGTGCCGTAGTGTCCCACCAGATAGAGGAAGCCGCGCGAGGCTCGAGCGATCCGCGCGAGTCGAGCGCGGTCGATCCCGGGCGCCGCGAGCAGGATCTCGTCGACGCGCGCGCGTCGGGCCGCGCGGCGGAACGGACCGGACTCCTCGAGGGAGAGGTCGGGAACGATGATCCCCGAGGCCCCGGCGGCGGCGAGCTCGCTGAGCGCGCCCGCGGCCCCGCGGCGGACGAGCGGGTTCGCGTACGTCATCAACGCGGTCGGGAGCACCGTGCTCGCGGTGCGGACCGCGGCCACGACGTCGTTCCAGCCGGTCCCGTGCGCGAGGGCCCGGTCGTGCGCCGCCTCGAGGACGGGACCGTCGGCGATCGGATCGGAGAACGGAATCCCGAGCTCCAGCGCGCTCGCGCCCCCGTCCCGCAGCGCGGTGACCGTGCGGACGAGCTCGCCCCGGCGGCGCCGGTCGACCATGACGTACGGGACGACGATCGTCCGTCCGGCGTCGCGGCTCCGGCGCAGCGCGTTAGCGAGCCGCGTGGGCTACCACCTCGAGGTCCTTGTCGCCGCGACCGGAGAGCGTGACGACGACGTGCTGCCGGGCCGGCCGGCGCCGCGCCTCGCGGACCGCGGCGAAGATCGCGTGCGCGGGCTCGAGCGCGGGGAGGATCCCCTCGTCCTCCGCGAGCCAGTGGAATGCGCGGAGCGCGTCGCGGTCGTGGACGGCGGTGTACCGTGCGCGGCCGCTCTCCTTGAGGTAGGCGTGTTCGGGGCCGACCCCCGCGTAGTCGAGGCCGGCGGAGATGCTCTGCGTTGCGGCGACCTGGCCGTCCTGGTCCTGGAGGACGTAGGAGAAGCTGCCGTGCAGCACGCCCGGCGCGCCCCGAGAGAGCGACGCCGCCCCGACTCCGCGCCCGGCCGGCCCCGCCGCCTCGACGCCGAGGAACTCGACCTTCGTGCGGCGCAAGGGGCGGAACGTACCGATCGCATTCGACCCCCCGCCGACGCACGCGACCGCGAGATCCGGCAGCCGGCCGAAGGCGCGAAGGGACTGACGACGGACCTCCTGCCCGATGACGCTCTGGAAGTCGGCGACGATCGTCGGGAACGGGTGCGGTCCGACCGCCGAGCCGAGCAGGTAGTGGGTGGTGCGGACGTTCTGGATCCAATCCCGAAGCGCCGCGTTGATCGCGTCCTTCAGCGTGCGGCTTCCGCTCCGGACCGGGACGACCTGGGCGCCGAGCAGCCGCATCCGCTCCACGTTCGGTCGCTGACGCGCCATGTCGACCTCGCCCATGTAGACCTCGGTCTCGAGTCCGAGGGCGGCCCCGATCATCGCGGTCGCGACGCCGTGCTGGCCGGCCCCGGTCTCGGCGATCAACCGCGGCTTGCCCATCCGGACTGCGAGCAGCCCCTGCCCCAGGGCGTTGTTGAACTTGTGCGCCCCGCCGTGGAGAAGGTCCTCGCGCTTCAACCAGATCTCCGCGCCGCCCGCGCGCCTCGAGAGGCGCCGCGCGAAGTAGAGCGGGGTCGGGCGGCCGGCCAGCGTCGTGCTCAGGCGGTGGAGTTCGGCGCGGAACGCGGGGTCGCGACGCGCCGAGCGCCACGTCTTCTCGAGCTCGACCAGCGCCGGGACAAGGGTCTCGGGAACGTACGCTCCCCCGAAACGGCCGAACCGCCTAGGCATGGGTCGACTCATAGGCGGTGACCGCCCGGACGAACGCGCGCATCTTCTCGATATCCTTCACGCCCGGGGCGCTCTCGATCCCCGAGGAGACGTCGAGCCCCCAGGGCCGCACGGTCGCGAGCGCGTCGGCCGCGTTCTCCGGCGCGAGCCCGCCCGCGAGGACGAACTTTCGACCCGGATGGGCGTCGACGATCCGCGCGCAGACCTCCCAGTCGGGTCGCACTCCACTCCCACCGGGCACCGGCTGACCCGCCGCATCGAGGTGGATGCGCGGGTAGTCTTCCGCGGGGGGGACCGTCGGCTCCGGGAGGTCGCCTCCCGGCGGTCCGACCGCGATCGAGGGGACCAGGTGGTGCACCTCAAGGAACTCGAGCCCGGTCGGGACGGCGCCGTAGACTTGGATTCGATCCACGCCCACCTCCTCGAAGAGACGGTGGATCAATTCCGCGCTCGGCTCGACGACCACGGCCCACGCCTCGGCCTCGGTGGGGACGAGCTCGATCAGCTCGGCCACCGACTCGATCGGGACCGATCGGGGGGACGTGGGGACTTCGACCACGAAGCCGGCGGCTCCTCCGGCCGGGACCTCGCGCACCGCCTCCGCATTCCGCAGGCCGCAGAACTTCACGAACGTCTTCACGCGCGGACTCCGCTCGAGGGGCGGGCGAGGGTGCGCAGGAACGCGGCGGGATCGGGCGCGCGCGCCACCGCGCGGCCGAGCAGGATCCCATCGACCCCGGCGGACCAGAAACGGGCCGCGTCGGCCGGCGTACCGACCCCGCTCAACCCGAGGAGGGGCCGGCGGCCGCGCGCCGCGCGGAGCGTGACGAGGGCGACCTCGGGCTCCATCCGCAGCGAGTCGAGGTCGCGCACGTTGACGCCGTACATGTCGGCGGGCACGTCCGCCGTCGGTCTTAATTCTGACCGGTCGTGGTACTCGAGCAGAACCTCGAGCTGGCGGGCGTGCGCCGCCCGGGCCAACTCCGCGAGCGACGTCGAGAGGAGCCCTTCCGACTCGAGCCGCGCGATGAGAAGGACCGCGCTCGCTCCCGCGCTCCGGGCCGCGTCGAGCTGCACCGGGTCGACCACGAAGTCCTTGAAGAGCACCGGGAGGCCGGTTCCCGTCGCGACCGCGCGGACGTCCGCGACCGACCCACGGAACCGGTGCTCGGTCGCCACGCACGAGTAGCCGGCCAGGCCGGCGTCGGCCGTGGCCCGGACGAACTCGGCGGGCGATCGGGTGGGCAGCTCCGGTGCCGAGGACCCGGGGGAGACCCGCTTGAACTCCGCGAGGAGCGCGCCGCGGGCCGAGGCCGACTCCACCGCGGTTCGCAAGCTCGGACGCGCCCCGGAGCCGGCCGGCGTCGCCGCCGCGAGAAGGTACTCCGGCCGCGCGATCGAGGTCCGCGTGGCCGCGACGATCTCGGCGAGGAACCCCATCACGACTCCTTCGGCGAAGTCGGAAACCGTGCGGCCAGTCCTCGCAGGTTCTCGAGCAGCCGCTCGGCGGCCCCACTGTCCAGCGCCTCGCGGGCTCGCTCGATGCCGTCGGCGAGGGCGGGGACGTCGCCGCCGACCCAGAGGGCGGTCCCGCTCGTGAGCAAGACCGACCCGCGACGGGCTCCCCCGCCGCCGGCGAGGATACGCTCCGCCTCCTCCGCCGCCTCGGGCGGAGGAAGGGGTCCCCAAGGGCCCCGTCGATCGTCGGCGGGGAGGAGCGGGGTCGGGTCAACTCGGAGGCGTCGCGTGCGAGCGCCGGTCCAGACGATCGCGGTGGTCGAGGCGCGCGGCGAGAATTCGTCACAACCGTCGTCGGACGCCATCGCGGCGCCCCGCTCTACGCCGAGCACGGGGAGGATGCGCGCGGTCTCGATCGCGCTCGGGAGATCGGGGGCTCCCGCCACCTGGCACCGTACCCGAGCCGGATTCGACAGCGGACCGAGGCGATTGAAGATCGTCGGGATACCGAGGCGAAGTCGGGTCGCCGCGACCGCGCGCGTCGCGGGATGGAAAAGGGGCGCGTGAAGGAACGCGATCCCGAAGCGCCGGTAGCTGGCCCGGGCGAACGGGATCGACGTCAGCACCGGGAGCCCGAGGGCGTCGAGCAAGTCGCTCGAACCGCAGACGCGGCGGCTACGGTTGCCGTGCTTGACCACCGCCCGTCCGGCGGCCCGCGCGACGAACGCGCTCACCGTCGAGACGTTGAACGAGGGGTGGAGCGCGCCGCCCGAGCCACACAGGTCGAGCGCCCGGTCGCGTCGCGGGACCGGGAACGGGATGGCGCGCCGGCGCATCTCGCGCGCGAAGGCGAGAAGTTCGAGAGCGGGGTGGCCGCGGGCCCGCAGGGCAACCAAGAGAGCCGCCCGCTCGTCCTCCGCCGTCGCGGGGGCGGTCAGCGCGTCGAACGCGGCCCGGACCTCGCGCGCTCCGAGCGGACGGGGGTCGAGGAGTCGGTCGAGGAGCCCCGCGTTCACCGACGAGCCTCCGCGACGAAGTTCCTCAGAAGAGCCGGCCCGGCGGGCGTCAGATACGACTCGGGGTGAAACTGGACCGACTCCACCGGTCGCCTTCGGTGCCGGAGCGCCATCAGTACCCCCTCGTTGCTCTCCGCCGAAATCTGGAGGGCGGGGGGCACGGAACCCGGGTCCACGACCAGAGAATGGTACCGCGCCACGGAGGTCGGGCTCGCGAGCCCCTCGAACACTCCGAGCCCGTCGTGCGTGATGAGGCTCGTCTCGCCATGGACGGGGGCATCGGCCCGGACAACGCGCGCACCGTAGTGCTCCGCCACGAGCTGGTGGCCGAGGCAGACACCCAGGAAAGGGCGCTCGGTGTCCCATCGGCGGAGGAGTGCGCGGGCAAGCCCGGTCAGTCGACGATCCCGGGGGTGACCCGGTCCCGGCGAGAGGACGACGGCGTCCGGGTCAATGCTCAATGCCCGCGCCAGCGGTTCCGTCGCCCGGAGGCAGTGGACCTCGGCGCCGTCCTGGACCAGCGCCTGCTCGATGTTGTGGACGAACGAGTCCTCGTGGTCGACGAGTAGGACCTTCACGATCCGGCCTCCGCGAGCATCGACTCCACCTGGGCGAGCTTCGTCAGCGTCTCGTCGAACTCCCGACGAGGTTCCGAACGATGGACGATCCCCGCGCCGGCCGCGGTGTAGAGGCGAGGGCCGGCCGCGAACGCGGTCCGGATCGCGAGAGCCCAATCGGCGCGGCCCCCTCCTTCGAGGAGCCCGACCGTCCCCGCGTACGGCCCGCGCCAGGTCCGCTCTTCGCGACGCAGGAGCTCCGTCGCCCGGATCTTCGGCGCCCCCGAGACGGTCCCGGCCGGGAACGCGGCGCCGAGAACGTCCCACGGCCCGGTTCCGGGGCGAAGTCGCGCGGCGACCCGGCTCACGAGGTGGTCGAGGCGGGCGAATCGCTCGACCCGCTCGACCGAGACCAGCCGAACCGTTCCCGGACGGGCGACCGATCCGAGGTCGTTCCGCGCGAGGTCGACCAGCATCCGGTGCTCCGAGAGCTCCTTCGGGTCGACCGCGAGCGGGACGCGCCCGCGCGGCGACCGTCCGTGGGGGATCGTCCCGGCGATGGGGTTGAGGAACGCGCGGTCCCGCGCCACCTCGACGACCGACTCGGGCGTCGCGCCGACGAGCTCGAGGTCGCCGAGGCGCAGATAGTAGAAGAACGCGTACCGCTCCGACGCGCGGAGCCGACCCGCGCGGGCGAGCAGGTCGGTCGGGCGACGCCACGCTCGACGGTGCGCGAGGACCACCTGGTAGGCCTCGCCCTCTCGGATCGCCTCGACCAAGCGGCCGACGCTGCGCTCGAACGCCGCGCGCGGCAGCGTGTCGTGGAGCGGTCGATCCCGTACGGCGCGGGGTCGTCGGGGGCGCCGAACCCGACGGAATGGCACCGGCGCGCGAGTCGGGCCTTCGACGAGTGCGAACGCGCCGACCGGGAAGGGGCAATTCGAGGGGAAGGAGCGGAGCCTCGGCTCGAAGAGCCCCACGGCGTCGAACCCCAGAAATCCGAACGCGGCACGCCCTCGACCCCGGCGGAGGAATCGCCCCAACTCTCGCGCGGTATCCGCCGGGCGACTGCGCGGGGTGAGCGAGTGCACGGCCGACGCCGCCAAGAACGACAGCGAACGCCCGGCCTTCCCCGGAGCGAGCGCGGCGCGCTCGAAATAGCCCGCGACCTCGCTCCCTTCCGCGGCGCGGGCGAACGCGACCCACGGGTCGGTCATCGGCCGTCCTCGCTCACCAGCACCCGATGGAGCTCCCGGAGGGTCCGGGACCCTCGCCCGAGGGGCACCGCAAGAGAGAGCGCGCGCGGGGTCGCGCTAAACCCCTCGACCCCACGGAGAACCGCCGGCGGGATGCGATGCACGTCGTCGAGCACCCCGTCGCCGATGACGGTCACGAGCGCGACCCGGTAGGGTCCGTCCAGCATCGCGGCGGCGTCGCGCGTGACCGGCGCGAGCGCCCGGATCGCGCGGACGACCTGGTGGGGGACGAGAACGAGGCAGAGGAGCGCCGACGAAGTGTAGAGTTGGACGAGGTTGACCGTCGCCTCCGAGAGGCGGCGCGAGACCTCGGCGACGATGCCGGGGCGTTGACGGCCCCCGGGAAACCGGAGCCGAAGCAGGCGCAGCGGGCGGAGGATCGTGATCGCCCGGTTCCTCCGGCCCTCCCGCGAGGGCGAGATCGTCGTCACCACCGTCGGGTCCTCGAGCGATCGAACCCGCAGTGTCACGCCGTGGGCGCGCGCCGGCTCGATCGTGAGCGGATGCAGGACGCGGGCGCCGAACTGGGCGAGCTCTTCGGCCTCTTCGTACGAGAGCTCGGGGATCGGACGGGCCTCCGGCACTTCCTGCGGGTCCGCCGAGAGCACCGCGACGTGGCGTTTGACGAGCTCCACCCGCGATGCACCGAGGAGCGCGCCGATCCCCGCCGCCGTGTAGTCCGAACCCCCGCGACCCAGCGTCGCGACGCGACCCTCGAGGCTCCGGCCGAAGTAACCGGTCACTACCGGGAGCTTTCCGGCGGCGAGGAGTCGCCCCAAGCCCCGCCGGACCGAGCCGCTCGATCGATCGAGCAGGAGGCACGAGGCGCCGTAGGCGTTGTCCGTGATGAGGCCGAGGTGGTCGGCCTCGACCGGCACGGCCGGTAGCCCGAGTTCGACCAGCCGTGCGGAGAGCCAGTGGACCGCGAGGCGCTCGCCCTGGCTAAGGACTCGGTCCGCGAGCGGGGCATCTCGAGCGGGGGCCCGTTCGACCTCCGACATGAGGTGGCGGAGGCGGTCGAGCTGTCGACGGCCCGCGGGCGGGAGCCCGGGGTGACGGCGAGCGAGCACTTCCAGCGCGTCGCGGTGCTGGGCCGTCGCGCGGGGGTGGGCTACGACACGGCCCAGCAGGTCGGTCACTCCCTCCCGGGCCGAGGCCACCACGACCACTCCGGTCCCTTCGGCCAGCAGCTCCCGGACGTCGTGCGCGACCCGGGTGGGATCCTCCAAGGAGGCGCCCCCGAACTTGACGACGATGGGCGGGCGACGGCGGTTCACGCTCCCGCGCTCCAGCCGGGGGAGAGGAGACCCTCGGCGAGGGCGAGCTCCGCGTTGAGGACGGATGCCCCGGCGCCCCCGCGCACCGCATTGTGGGAGAGGAGGAAGAACCGAAGGTACGGTGCTTCCCACCGCACGCGCCCGACGACGACCGCCATGCCCCTCGCGCGGGCCGGCGCGCCGGCCCAGCGGTCTCGGATCGGTTGGGGTCGGTCCGCCTCGGTTCGGAGCTCGATCGGGGGGTGGGGCGCGCTCGGTAGGGGCCGACCCGCGAGGGGGTCGAACCCTCGGAGCGCGGCAAGGATATCCGCCCGTGAGGGCCGCCGGGCCGCCTCGACCGTCACGGACTCGAGATGGCCCTCCCGCGTCGCGACCCGAGCGCAGTGCACGAGGAAGGGCACTCCCAGCTCGACCACCCGACCCCCACGACGGCGGCCGAGCATGCGCGCCGACTCCTGCGCTACTTTCTCTTCCTCCTCCGGAACGAAGGGTAGGACGTTGTCCGTGATCGCGAGCGACGGGACGCCCGGGTAGCCGGCGCCGGAGAGCGACTGGTACGTACTCACGTGCACGGCCCGCGGCGCGAGCAACGGGAGAAGCGGGGCGAGGGCGACGACGAGACCCGTCGCCGAGCAGTTGGGGTTGGCGACGAGGAGCCCCCGCCCGCTCGGTCGACCGCGGACGAGTCGAAGGTGGTCCGCGTTCACTTCGGGAACGAGCAGCGGGACGGTCGGGTCCATTCGGTGGTCCGCTGCGTTCGTGAAGACGGAGATCCCGCGGCGCGCGAGCTCCGACTCGATGGGACCGGCCGGGCCCGAAGGCAGTGCGGAGAAGACGATCCGGATCCCGGTGCGCGCGAGAGTCGCCGGAGTGAGCCGATCGAGGTGGCGATCGGCGAGCACGGGCGGGGGAGCGTCGGCCAGCTGCCAGACCTCGGCGAGGGACTTTCCCCCCGAGCGGTCGCCCGCGCCGAGGGCAGGGAGCGCGAACGACGGGTGGTCCGCGAGGAGCCGCGCGAAGTGCTGGCCGATGTACCCCCCCGCGCCCAGGATCGCGCAGGGGATCCGGTCGTCGCTCACGGGAGGTACCCTCCTCGGAGCCCGAGGTCGGCGAGCGCCATGGCGGCCACCGACTCGAGCACCACGACGGCCCGGGGCACGATGCACGGGTCGTGGCGACCCGTGACGACGAGGGTCGTGGTCGTGCGATCGTGGAGGTTGACCGTCTGCTGCGGGTGAGCGATCGACGAGGTCGGTTTGACGACCGCCCGGAAGACGATCGGCATCCCGGTCGCGAGGCCCCCGAGGACCCCGCCGGCGTGGTTCGTGACCGTGCGGACCCGGCCCTCGCGCCACTCGAACGGGTCGTTGTGCTCGCTGCCTCGCATGCGAGCGGCCCGGAAGCCGGCGCCAAACTCGACCCCCTTCACGGCCGGGACGGCGAACGCCGCGTGGGCGACGGCGCTCTCGATCGAGTCGAAGAACGGCTCGCCGAGACCGACCGGGACGCCGTCGATCCGTACCTCGACCACACCGCCCAGGCTGTCGGCGACCCGTCGCGCTTCCCCGATCTCCGCCGCCATGCGAGCCGCCGCCACCGGGTCCGGGCTTCCGACCTCGTTCTGAAAGGAGCGCTCGCGCAGCGTCGGGAGGTCGAGGTCGGCCGGGATCGTCGCGTCGACCGAGCCGATCGACCGGGTGTACGCCACGAGATCAATGCCGCGGACGGCGAGCAGCTGACGCCCCACCGCGCCCGCGATGACGAGGCCGACGGTCATCCGACCCGAGAAGATCCCTCCGCCGGAGAGGTCCGCATCCACGCCGAAGCGCACGCGCGCCGGGTAGTCCGCATGACCGGGCCGGGGCGTGTCGCGCAGTCGGTCGTACGGCTCGCGGCGCACGTCCTCGTTCGCCACATGAGCCCGGAGGGTCGAGCCATCGGCCCGCCCGTCGAGGACCCCGCGGTCAACGAGGAGGTGGTCCTCTTCCTGGCGTTTGGTCGCCAGCGATCGTCCGACCGGTCGCCGCCGGTCCATCTGGGCCTGGACGGCAGCGAGGTCGATCGGGGTCCCGACCGGGATCCCCTCGATCTCGACCCCGACCTCGGGCCCGTGGCTCGAGCCGAAGATCGTCACCCGGAACTTCTCCCCGAATCGCATCATCGACGGGACTTCTCCCGGAGCGTGGCGAGCGCCTCCCAGAAGCCGGGGTACGACTTCGTGACCGCGGAGGCGTCCCCGACCACCGACTCGACATCCCCGGCGAGCGCGCCGACCGCGGCGCTCATCACGAGCCGATGGTCGGTAAGGTGCCGGAGCCGGAACCCGCGCGGTCGCGACGCCCCACGGATCGTCAGCGCGCCCCGCTCCCATCGCACTTCGGCGCCCATCGCCTCCGCCAACGTCTGCGTGCCCGCCCGCCGATCCGACTCCTTATGGACCACGTGGGCGGCACCGCGAAGTCGACTGCGACCGTGGATGGAGGCGGCGAGGACGCCGGCGAGCGGGTAGAGATCGGGCGCGGACGTGAGGTCGACCGTGAACGCGCGGAGCGAGCCTCCCTCCACGACCGCTCCGTCCGAGCTCCGTCGAACCGTGGCGCCCGCGGCCCGCAGGAGATCGAGTATCGTGAGGTCGGCCTGGGGCCAGGTCTTCGGCACTCCGCTCACTCGCACGCGGCCGCCCGTGACGGCCGCCGCGACCCAAAGGTACGCCGCCGAGGAGGCGTCCCCGGGCACGGTCATGCCGCTTCCCCGGTAGGTTTGACCTCCGGGAATGGAGAACCGTCGCCCGCCTCGCGCGACGCGGATGCGGTGATGCCGCAGGACCCTCAGGGTCGCCTCGATGTACGGCTCGGAGACGATCGGACCCACCAGCTCGAGGACCGAGTCGCCCGACACGGTCGGCAACGTCAGGAGGAGCGCAGACGCGAACTGAGAACTCTGCGAGGCGTCCAGCCGTACCCGCGCGCCGTGGATCGGCCCGGAGATGGTCAACGGAAGCGCGCGCGCGCGGCTGGCCGGCACGCAGGTGGCGCCGATCGTGCGGAGCGCGTCCAGGAGTTCGGCCATCGGACGCTGCGGCAGTCGGCCGCGACCCAGGAGCCGGAGCGGACGGCTCCCGCGGGCGGCGAGGGCCGCTACGAACCGGAGCGTGGTGCCGGACTCGCCACAGTCGATCGTCGGGTCGGTTCGACCGGACGCACGGGCCGACGAAACTCGCCAGCGCTTACCCTCCATGCGGACCCGAGAACCCAGCGGGCGCAACGCGCGCGCCGTAGCCCGGGTGTCGTCCGCGTCAAGAGGGCCGTTCACCGCGTACTCGCGACCGCTCAGGTGGCCCGCCACGAGGGCTCGATGGGTGTAGCTCTTGGATGGCGGCGCGCGGATCGATCCGGCGGTGATCCCGGGCGCGAGTCGAAGAGAGGTCACGGAGCCCCCGTCCCCTCGGCCGCGAGCCCGGTCGAGAAGGCGACCGCACGTCGGTCGCCGGGCGCGGGGTCCAGGACCTCGAGCAGCTCCCGGACGCGGGAGCGGGGCGCGATCGCCACGAGGGCCGGTCCCATGCCGCTCACGCCGCTCGCCACCGCCCCGTGGCGGAGTAGCTCCGTCCGCAACGGTTCGTAATCATAGCCGATGATGCGCTCCACGAGCTCGGTGTTCTCGCGCATCGCCCCGGTCCAGTCGCCCCGAAGCGCCCGCGTAGCGGCGGAGCGTCCCCGTTCCGACTCGGCCCGGAACGCGGCCGCCCACTCCGGGGACGGTCGGTGCGTTCCGGGCGGCAGGTACAGCGCGACCTCCAGCTCCGCGGGCATCGGGAACTGCTGAAGCAGCTCGGTCTGGGCGTTGTCGGTCACGAGCACGCCGGGGACGAGTCCGGCGAGGGCGTCGTCGAACGCGCCGGTCGCGCTCACGCCGACGGAGCGCGAAACCTCCGCGGAGAGGCGGGCGACGTCGGCCGGGTCCGCCCGGGCGTCCGTCGCGCGCGCGATCGCGAGGATCACCGCGGAGCTGACCGCGCTGGAGCTCTTCAGACCGCGAGCCGGCGGGACGTCGGAGCGCACCGCGAGGGCGCCGGAGCCCGAGGAGCCCGGGGCAAACTGCCGGAGCGCGCGGCCGACGGACTCGATGACGAGCGGGGTGCGGGTCTCCGCGTCGATCCGCACGTCCCATTTCCCGTGCGACCCCGCCGGGTGGAGGTCGACCTCGGCCCGGACCCGGAGGTCGATCCCGACCGCGCAGCCGACGCCGGTCGGCAGCGCGTTGACGATCGTGATCGCGGCGGTCGACTCGCCTACGCCGTGCACGGCCCCTCCCGAACGACGGCGCTCACTTCGTCCACGCTCGGCTCGGACCCCCACCAGATCCCGAAACTCGCGGCGGCCTGGTAGACGAGCAGGCGCCAACCGTCCTCGTAACGGCCCCCCGCCCCTTCGGTGGTGACGCGGATCGTGGGATCGTCGGCTGCGTAGACCCAATCGAGCACGGTGGTACCCGCGGCCGTCAGTTCCGCGAGCGGCACTTCCAGCGCGCCGGCCCCGGCCCGGCCGACGTCGGTCGCGTGCACCACGAGCGGGAACGGACGCGCCTCGGGCCGGAGCCCCAACTTCGCGCCGAACTGTTCCGAGATCGCGAGGGCCCGTCGCCCGTCTCGGGCGAAGACGTAGGCCGTCGCCCCCAGCTCCCTCACCGCCGCGAGGGTCGCCGCGGCCGCGCCGCCCGCGCCCACGACGGCGAGCTCGGAACCGTCCCACCCGCCCGACTGGCGCAGCTCGTCCAGTCGGCGAAGCACGGCGGCGAGGTCGGTGTTCTCCGCCTCGATCTCTCCGTCCGTGAACGTGAGGCAGTTCGCGGCGCCGACGGTCTCGGCGCCGGGGCCGACCCGCGTCGCCACGTCCCGCGCGGCCGCCTTCCACGGGTGCGTGACATTGAGGCCCCGAAATCCCCCGTCGGCGAGGGGGTCGAGGCTCTCGACGAACTCCGACTCGCTCTCGATGTCGAGCGCGATGTAGAGACCGGCGCGGCGCGCGGACCTCATCCAGCGAGAGTGAAGTCGCGGACTCCGGGAGTGCCCGATCGGGTGACCCAGGATGGCGAAGAGCGGAGCCTCCTCGTCGGCCGACAGGAAGGGGACGAGCCGGTCGATCGGGATCTGACTCGGCTCGACGGACGGCGCGCCGGTAGACTCCGAGTCGGCCGGCCTGGCGTAAACGAGCGGAAGGCCGAGACGTTGGGACCATGCCCGCAAGAGCGCGCCGGACGGCCCGGTCGTCATCAGGGCGACCTCGCGATCCTTCGCGCCGACGACGAGGGGGAGCAGCTCGCGGAGGACCCGGTCGACCGACGCCGGAAGGACGACTTTGCGGATCGCACCGGGCGGCGCGACCTCCTGGAGGAGGCGAGCGACGTCCTCGAGCGACGCGGTCTCGGGGAGGTGGGTGGAGAGGATTCGCCCCAGCTGGGCGGGGGGAGGGAGACGCCCGGCGAGCGCGCCGTCCCGCGCCGCCTCGAGGTCCATCCACCGGAACGGGTAGGCCCCGAGCGACTCGAGCAACCGCGCCCGTGGCTCCTCGGCATCGGGACCCTCCCCGCCCTCGGCCCGTGAACGGATCGTCGCGACCAGCGGAACCGGGCTCGGAAAGAGTGCGCCCGCCGCGGAGAGCTCCTTCGACTCCCACCGGTCGAACCGTATCTCGACCGCGTCCGCCCCCGCGTCCCGCGCGGACGCGATCTCGCTTCGAACCTCCGCGACCGTCCGGCCAGGGACGGTCACGATGACGAGCGGTCGTCGGACGGTCATCGCTCCTCGATCGTCTCCTCGACCGCGGTGCCCAGATGGCGGGCGGCGGGAAGTCGCACGCCGTGCACGGACGTTCCGACCGTCACGTCGGGGGACGCGACGGGGCCGGCGGCGGTCGACAATCGGACGGTCTCCGCCTCCTGGAGGAAGACGGTCCGGGCGGCGCCGGCGTCCTCCGCGGTGACGATGACCAGTGGGCGGCGTTCGATCTTGATCCGGCCGACGCGAGCCGACCGGGCCGGCCCGCCGGGGCGCGTGACGAGCACGGCGTCCCCCGGCGCCAGCTCCGAGAGGTACCGGGTCGTTCCATCGGCCAGGAGAACGTAGGAGTGGGCCGCGCCCGCGTTGACTCGGAACGGGCGGGGCCGGCTGAACCGCGAGCCGACCGCCTCGCTCGCGACGTGGAAGAGGAACGCCGCCGCGCTGCCGACCAGCATCCCGTCCTCCGGCGCGAGGAGCGAGGTCGTGTCGACGAGGACGCGGTGCCCCACGCCGGCGGGGCCGACCGAGGTCACCCGGGCGTCGGTCCACTCGAGGCTCGTTCGCAACGGGCCCTCCACGATCCCCTCGAGGGCGTCGACCTCCTCGGGAGAGTGGACCGCAACAAAGACGCGGTCGGCGCCATGCTCGAGGGCGCCCAGGGCTCCCGGGACTTCGAGCGGGGTGCGTGCGAAGGCCCAGACCGCGTGGTGGGTTCCGCGGGCGGCGATCGCGTTCTCGAGCGGGATCACGCGGTCGCCGGTCCACTCGATCGCGAGGATCCCGCCGTCGGGCACCCGACGCGCGGCGGCGTCGAGCTCGTCGGGAGTCCCGACCGATACCACTTGGACACCGGCGTCGGGCGTGCCCGCGCCCCGGAGCCGGTCCCCTTCTCGTCGGAGGACTTCCTCGCCCTCCTCGGGCCGAACCGGATCGGCCGACGCGTCGTGGAAGCGGCTGAACCCCCGGCGTCGAGCGCGGGCCAGGACCGCCGCCCGCGCCGTCGGGTCCCCGGCGGGCAGTATGATCGTGATCCGCTCCCGCGCCACGAGCGACCTCCTCAACTCCCGTGCAGCTCGCGTGCGATCCGGCGCGCCAGCGGGGCGATCGGGGATCGTTGGAAGAGATTCCGGCCGATGCAGATCCCGGCGCCGCCCGCCCGGACGCTCTCCTCGACGACCCGGAGGAAGGCCGCCTCGTCCTCGAGACGAACGCCCCCGCCGATGAGCACCGGTACCGGGGTCGTACGGCACAGCTTCGCGAACTCCTCGACGGAGCCCGGGTAGCTCGTCTTCACGATGTCCGCGCCGAGGTCCGCGGCCGCCCGCGCCGCGTGACGGAGCTCGTCGGGCGTTCCGCCGTTCGCCTTCTTGACGTAGGCCATGCACAGCAGCGGGAGGCCCAGCTGTCGGCACTGGTCCGCGGCGACCCCGAGGTCGGTCAGCATGTCGCCCTCCTCGGCGATGCCGAAGTTGACCTGGACCGAGAGGAGGTCCGCCCCGAGCGCGACCGCTTCCGCCGCCGAGCCGACGAGGCGTTTGTGGTTCGAGGTCGGGCCGAGGCTGGTCGAGGCGGAGACGTGGACTCCGAGCCTCGTCGACGGAGCGAGGACCGGGGCGAGCTCCCGCACCGCGCCCTTGGTGACGATCAGGAGGTCCGCGCCGCCCTCCTGCAGCGCGACCGCGAGGGGAGCCAGCGCTTCGAGCCCGTCGATCGGCCCCATCGAGAGCGCGTGGTCGAGGGGGACGGAGAAGAGCCGTCGCTCCGGCGTCGGGAACAGTCGCTTCAGTCGGATCGTTTTGCCGTACATCGGGGTTTCCACCTTCGTGTTACTTCGAAGGGAGGACACCGAAAGGGAGCGAACCCTCCGCGTGCGGGGCACGTCGGGGCGGCGCCCTCCCGGCGCCTCCCGTTCACCAGAGCCAGGTCTCGGCGGCCACGACGCCCGACCGCGAGTGCACGCATCGGTCGAGTCGGTCCGCCATCGTTCGCCGGGACCCTCGCGCCTCTATTTATGGTTGCCCGAACCCCCGTTCGAGGCCGCGTGCGCGATCACCCCGTCGACGAGCAAGGCGTGGATCGAGAAGCCCCGGAGCATCTGGTCCCACATCTGCCGGCGGACCTCAGGAGAGTTCGCGAACCCGGCGACGATCTGTCCGATCCACTCGGAGTGCTCGACGTCGGCGGTGACGTGGAGCTGGTAGTAGGCGAGGTGGGCGTCGTCGACGCCGTAGTGGTTCTTGAACGCGGGAAGGAGGCGCGCGCAGAGGTCGACGTTCGGCGGCTCGGACGAGCCCGCCGCGGAGACGTAGAACGGGTTCATCCGGTTCGTGTAGAGGAAGTCGTCGATCGCGACCATCGTGCTCGGGAGGAGCGAGGCGGACTGCACCTCCCCGCGCGGGACGCCGAGCCCTTCGCAGAACCGGAGCCAGAGCTCGGGGTGGCCCGGCTCCTTGCCCTTGGGGTCCCCCGCCTCCTCGACGAGCTGGTCGAGGATCATCCGACGGTACCGGTCGTTCGCCGGCTCCCACGAGCAGTTCGCGAACCGCTCGGCCATCGCGACCGGCACGGACGCGAGCCAGGGATAGAACTGGGCGACCCACGCGCGGACGAGCGGTTTCGGGACCTTGCCGTGCTCGAGGTCGGAGAAGAACGGGTGCGTGGCGAACGGGTGGTTCGCCATCTTGAACTTGGTGAGCTCGTCGCGAAACTTCTCGCCCTCGTACCGGACCCACGGGGGTTCCGTCATGGCCCCTCGACCGCGGCGCGCTATTTGGGGCTCGAGGTTCTCCGCTGAACCTCGAGGTTTATCGCGGACCGGCCCGCTCGGAGCCGATGACCGGCGAGGCGACGACCCCGGCGATCGTGCCCGAGTTCGGGCCGCTCGCCGGCTTGCGGGTGCTCGAGTCCGCGCGGTTCGTCGCGGGCCCCTGGGCGGCGACGTACCTCGGCGAGTTCGGCGCCCGCGTGGTGCACGTCGAGGGTCCGCCGTTCGGCCCCCCCTACGCCGACGCCACCCGGTCCCTCCGCCCCCTCCTTCCCGGAGGCGCCCCGGGCGACGAGGTCTCGGAGTCGTGGGTGCAGTACTCCCGGAACAAGCTCTCGGTGGGCCTCGACCTGCGGAGAAGCGAAGGTCGCGCGGTCTTCCTCGACCTGGCCCGCGCGTCGGACATCTGGATCGAGTCGTCGCGACCGGGTACCTACGACCGGCTCGGACTTACGGACGCCGAGATCTGGTCGGCGAATCCCCGGTTGACGATCGTCCACGTCTCGGGGCACGGTCGGACCGGCGACCCCGCACGGGTCAGCGCCCCGTCCTACGACCTCACGGCGCAGGCGTTCAGTGGCTACCTGTCGTTGCAGGGGCGACCCGACCCGGAGCCTCCGATGCGTTCGGGCACGGCGCTCAATGACACCGTGACGGGCCTCGCCGCCGCTACGGCCGGACTGATGGGGTACTTCCACGCTCAGCGGACGGGGAAGGGACAGGCCGTCGACGTCGCGCAGTACGAGATCTTCTTCGTGCTCCTCGAGAACCTCGCGCTCGACTACTTCATGCGTGGGGTCGTCCGGGGTCGCTTCGGGACCGGCCACGCCCGCCTCCATCCGTACGACGTGCACCGGGCCGCGGACGGCTGGGTCGTCGTCGCGGCCCCGACGCCCGACGCGTGGGCGCAGCTCAAGGGGGTCCTCGGGTTCACCGACCCCGCGTACGACGACCGGGACTACCGCCTCGCCCACCGAGAACCGGTCGACCGGGCCATCGCGGCGCTCTGCGCTACCCGTACGCGAGACGAGCTGGAGCGGATCGGTCGCGAGCATGACGTGGCGATCTCTCGGGTCTTCGACATCGCCGACATCGCGCACGACGAGCACTATCGCCGTCGCGAGATGTTCCTGGAGTGGGACGACCCGGTCGCGGGCCGGGTCAAGGGCGCGGGCGTCGCGCCGAAGTTCTCGGCGACGCCGGGGGGCGTCTGGCGCGGCGCCCCCTGGCTCGGACAGGATAACCGATCGGTGCTCGCGGGTATCCTAGGGTATCCACCGGAGCGGATCGACGAACTTCGACGGTCGGGGGTCGTGGGAGACCACCCGCCGACCGCATCGGCGGCGAGATCGGAACCGAGGTTCCGACGGGAGGGACTCTGACGTCGTCGCTCCCCCCGCTTCCGGAGGACCCGCTCGCGGAGGAGATCGTCGCCGCCGCGCGCGCGCTCGACCTGCCCCGGCGGTACCGAGAGCTCGACCGGAGCCCCGCTTTCCCGCGCGAGGAGTTCCGGGCGCTGGGGAGGGGCCACCTCCTCGGACTGAGGACCGCGGAGTCGCTCGGGGGTCGGGGGCTCCCGCTCCCCCGGGTCGGGGTCGCGCTCTTTCGACTGGCGTACGAGGCAGGCACGACGTTCGCGAAGCTCTCGCTGCAGCCCGAGTTCTCTTCGGTCCTCGCGGAGCACGGGCCGCCCGAACTCGTCGACCGGTGGTTCCGCCCGATGCTCGCGGGGGAACGACTCGTCGGGAATCAGATCACCGAGCCGTCGGCCGGGTCGGACGTCAGTGCGATCGAGGCGACGGCCGACCTGAAGGGGCACGAGTACCGGCTGAACGGGACGAAAAGCGAGGTCGCGTTCGCCGAGGAGGCGGACGCCGCGATCGTCTACGCCAAGGTCCCGTCGGCGGACCCACGGCGAGGGATCACCGCGTTCCTCGTCCCCCAGGACCTCCCGGGCATTCACCGCGAAGCCGGCGCCGGCGACCTCGGGGAGCGCTGGCAGCGGCGCGGCACGGTCCGCTACGAGAACGTGCGGGTGCCGGCGGACCATCGACTGGGAGCGGAGGGGGCGGGCCTCGATCAGGTGCGCGGGGAGCTCACTCGCGAACGCGCGCTGCTCGCGGCCATCTACCTCGGGGTCGCCCGCGCCTCCTGGGAGGAGACGGTCCGCTATGCGGGGGAACGCGTCGTGTTCGGGAAACCGCTGTCGGCCCAGGAAGCCGTGGCGTTCCCCCTGGTCGAAGACGGCGTCGCCCTCACCGCGGCCTGGCTCTACACTCAGCATGTCCTCGCTCGGTTGGACGCCGGCGAAGCGGTCGACGCCGACGCCGCCCTCGCCAAGTGGATGGCGACCGAGGCGGCGCTGCCAGCGATCGACCACGCGATCCAGTTCCACGGGGGCCGGGGGTACTCCCAGTCCCTCCCGCACGAACAACGATGGCGCGACGTGCGGAGCGGCCGGATCGCTCACGGACCGTCCGAGGTCCTTCTGCGGCTCGGCGCCCGGGGGTTGTGGCCGCGGAAACCCGGCGATGGTTTATAGGGCAGGTTGGGACCTTCTCAACGTGTGCAGGCCGCGCCGGGACCGACCTCACGACCGCCCTCGAATCGACGCCGCGGTGCGTGCCGTACGCTCGTAGGCGGCGGGGTGGCGCTCGTCACCGTGGTCGTCGTCTTGTCGCTCCTCCCGACTTCCGCCCTCACCGCCTCTTCCGCTCCATCGATCGGGGTTCCTTCGACCACGACGGATCCGGGCCCCGTTCTAGGCGGTCCGCTCGTCTTGGCGCCGGTCGCCGCCTCCGACATCGTCCCCGCCGGGGCGGGGGTGATCGGCGGGCCGGGCGATGCGCCCCTTCCGATCCTCCTCACGTTGGAGCTCACGAACCGGACGGCCCTCGGAGCCTTGCTCGCGGGACTCTCGGACCCCGTCTCCGCGGAGTATCACCAGTACGTCACTGCGGCACGGTTCGAAGCCCGCTTCAGCCCTTCGCGGGCGACCTGGAACGGCGTGCTCGACTACCTCGCGGGGTTCGAGGTCTCGAACCTCACGACCACTCCGGACCGCGTCTCGGTCTGGTTCGACGCGACGCCCGCCGTGATCGACGCAATGTTCCATACGACGCTCGAGACGTTCGACCTCGGCGGTGACGACTTCGTGGCTCCCCTCACGAACCCCGAGTTGCCGTCCGAGCTCGCGGGGGTCCTCACCCAGGTCACGGGGTTGAGCACGTACTCGCAGTACACGATCCACACGGCCAGCGTCGGCCGCGTAGTCGCCCGGTCGGGCTCCCCGGGCGCGGTGGCGGCGGGCGCCCCGTCCCTCTCGTACCTCGCCCCGGTCGAGTACGACGGCGCCCAACTCGAGTACGCTCCCGACTTCCAGGTCGCCTACGACGAGCAGTCGCTCTTCGCGCAGTACGGGTACCCCACCAACGCCACCGTCGCGACCATCCTCTGGGCTGGCGCGTACAGCGGCAGCACCGTCTCCACGCCCTGCGGCACCGTCTCGACGGGCGAGGACGTCGGCCCGTTCGTGCCGGCGGACGTCTATGGCTACTTCAACGAGACGTTGCCCGCCGGGGAACCGCACCCCCGCGTCACGGCGGTTCCGATCGGCAGTGCGGCCGGCGCGAGCTGCGCGGCTTCCTGGGACTCCACCGGCGCGGTCGGGGAGAACACCCTCGATCTCGAGATGGTGGGGTCGACGGCCCCCGGCTCGCAGATCTACAACGTCTATGGCCCGACTCCAAGCGAGACCTACCTCGACGCGGCGTTCGCCACGGTGCTGAGCCCGCCCCTGACCCTCTCTGCGGCCGCCCAGGCGGGCTTGAGCAACGTCACGGTCATCACGAACTCCTGGGGCGAGTCCGATACCTACGACTCAAACTGGTACCAGTACCTCGAGCAGGCCCAAGCCCGCGGCATCAGCGTGCTCGCGAGCTCGGGCGACTCCGGGGACAACCCCTCCAGCTCGAAGTACCTGGGCTCGACGGTCGAGTTCCCCTCCTCCATGTCGTACAATGCGTTCGGGATGACCGCGGTCGGCGGCACGACACCGACCCTCTCCTCCACGACCTACCACCTGACGAGCCAGGTCGTCTGGAACATCACGGCGGCGGATGTCTCCGATGACGGCCCGGCGGGCTCCACGGGTGGGGTCAGCACGGTGTACCCCGAGCCGATCTGGCAGACCGACACGGAGGCGAACGACGCCATCGGGGGCGCCGGGCGTGGGGTGCCCGACCTCGCGGCGATCGCGAACAACACGCTCGCTACGTTGTCGGTGGATGGGTACCAGTACCGGGCCACGAACGCGTCCGGCGTGGGGCAGTTCTACTCCTTCTGGGGCACCAGCATCGCGAGCCCGCTCACCGCGGGGCTCCTCGCCGACATCGATTACGTTCTGTCGGTGAACCACACCGCTCCCCTCGGATTCCTCAACCCCTCTTTGTACTCCGTCGCGAACCGAGAGTACGCCCCGCTCCCGAACAACGCGACGGGGATTGGCGCCGAGGCCACCGGTGCGTACATCTACTCGCTCCCGACGACGCCATTCTCGGACGTGACCCTCGGCTCGAACTACGTCTACGACGCCGCCTTCGGTTACGACCTCGTGACCGGGTGGGGCTCCCTCGACGCCTACAACTACACGATGTACGTGAAGACCACGTCCTCGGCCGGGGACCCGGGTCGACTCTCGGGGATCCAGGACCGCGTCCACTTGGCCGGACTCTCCGTCTCGTCCGCCGGGAAGACCTACAACGCCTCGACCCAGCAGAACTTCTTCCTGGCGAACAGCCTCGGGGCACCGGTCTACTGGGTCCAGAACGTCGTCTACATCTCGGGCGAGCCGGGCGCGTGGTCGATGCGGTTCACCGGGTGGGTCGTCTTCCCGTTCTACGCCGCGTACCCGAGCCTCACCGTCTACGAATACAACTGGCCGGCCACGAGCCTCGCGGAGTCGACGCCGATCGCGCTCAACTTCACCACCCAGCTGGTCGACCCCGGGGGCCTCGGGGCGGCGGTGACGTTCTCCTTCGGCGTGGCGGGCGCCTCGACGCTCACGCTCCCGGTGCCGGGCGCGTCGTTCCTGATCGGGAGCCTCAACTACACTTACACCTGGCAGGGGACGTCGTACACCAACGGCGGACCGTCCTTCGGAGCCGCCGAGGGGTTCCTCACCCCCCAGTTCGGCCTCGTCGGGGGCCCGAGTCTCGGCGTCGGGGAGTTCGCCGCTCCGACCGCCGGGACCGTTTCGGCGTACACCGCGGCGTGGGGCTCGAGCGTCTTCGTGCCCGCCGGGACCGCGACGTTCACGACGTCCGCGAGCCAGACCGCTGAGGTCGCGGCCAACCTCGAGTACACGCCGACGAGCGGCAATAACTGGACGATCAGTGTCCAGTCGGGAAGCGGGACTCAAGGGGTCCTCGCTTTCGAGAGCGGCGCCGCGGAGTACGCCGTCCAGTTCAACCAGACCGGCGTCCCGGCTGGCACGACCTGGTGGGTGAACGTGACCGGCGGGCCCCCTCTCTCGGGCCCCGGCTCGACGGCCGACCTGGTCACCGACCTCACGGACGGCAGCTACCCGTGGACGTTCCAGGTCGGTTCCATCCTCGGCACCGCGTCGGCCGGCAGCGGCACCGTCACGGTGAGCGGTGCCGGGGTGTTCGTAGACCTGACGTACGACGTGCCCACCGGAACGGTCACTTTCTCGGAGCTCGGACTCGCGTCGGGCGCTACGTGGCGGGTCGCGATCGGAGGAGGGCCTACGGTCTCCGGCGCTACGATCGACCTGACCGTCACGGTCGAATACGGCGCTCACTCCTACCGGATCCAGGGGCCGGACGCGACCTGGCAGGCGGCCCCGCGGACCGGCACGGTATCGGTCGGCTCGAGCCCGTCGACCGTCGCGGTCGCCTTCACCCGCGTCGTCTACGTCGTCACGTTCGCGCCCAGCTTCTCGGGGACGGGAGCGGTCGAATGGTGGGCCAGTTTCAATGGGACGACCGTCCCGGGCGATGCCTCCAACATCCCCGTCGAGCTTCCGAACGGCACCTACGACTTCAGCTTCACGACGGGGACGGGGTACTCCGTGAGCCCCACGAACGAGAGCCTGACCGTCACCGGCGCCCCGCTCGTAGTGGCGTTCGTCGTCTCCCCCTCGAGCCCCGGGGGTCTCTTTGGCCTCGGGACATGGGGCTACCTTCTCGTTGGGGGGATCGTCGTGGTCCTCCTCGGGGTCGTGATCGCCGCGGTGGCGACCCGACGCAAGAGCCCGCCGACCGGACCGGGAACTTAGCTCGGGTCGGGTCGGGCCCGCGCCCTACGTCGCTTTCGAGCGGGCCAGGCCTCTCGGGCGTGACCGTCCCGGGGCGGGCTCCGAGGACCGGCCCTTCGCCGGGGCGAACTGCTCCGACTCGGTCGATCCGTCCATCGCGAGCGTGGTCGTGAGGCCGCCCGAAAGGACCTGCGCGATGTCATCGAAATAGCCGGCACCGACGAACGACTGGTGCTTGACCGCCGCGTACCCCTCCTCCTCCGCCGCGAACTCCTCCTGCTGAAGCTCCGTGTACGCCGCCATGCCGCGTTCGGCGTAGCCGCGGGCGAGGCGGAACGTCGAGAGGTTCAACACGTGGAATCCGGCGAGGGTGACGAACTGGAAGCGATACCCCATCTTCGCGATCGTCTCCTGGAAATCGGCGATCGTCTCGGGGGGGAGCTTCTTCCGCCAGTTGAACGAGGGCGAGCAGTTGTAGGCGAGCAGTTTCCCCGGAAACTCGAGGTGGACCTCCCGCGCGAACTGCTCGGCCTCCTCGAGGTCCGGGCTCGACGTCTCGAACCAGAGGAGGTCCGCGTACGGAGCGTAGGCGAGGGAACGAGCGATCGCCATGTCGAGCCCACCGGTGATGCCGAAGAACCCCTCGGAGGTCCGCCGGCCCGTGAGGAACGGCGCGTCCCGCGGGTCGATGTCGCTCGTGAGGAGCTTCGCGCTCTGGGCGTCGGTCCGGGCGACCACCAACGTCGGCACCCCGGCGAGGTCCGCCGCGAGTCGCGCGGCCCAGAGCTTCTGGTTGAACTCCCGGGCGGGGATGAGCACCTTTCCGCCCATATGCCCGCACTTCTTCGCCGACGCGAGCTGGTCCTCGAGGTGGAGCCCGGCGGCGCCCGCGTCGATCAGGCCCTTCGTGAGTTCGAAGACGTTCAGGTTCCCGCCGAAACCGGCCTCCGCATCCGCGACGATCGGAGCGTACCAGTAGACGTCGTCCTTCCCGGCGGCGTGCTGCTTCTCGTCCTCTCGCCGGAACGCATTGTTGATGCGGCGAACGAGCGTCGGCATTGCGTCGGCCGGGTAGAGGCTCTGGTCGGGGTAGGTCTGGTCCGCGGTGTTCGCATCGGCGGCGACCTGCCAGCCGCTCGCGTAGATCGCCGGAAGGCCGGCCTGGACCATTTGGACGGCCTGCGTACCGGTGAACGCGCCCAGCGACGCGACGTACGGCTCGCTCTCGAGGAGACGCCAGAGTCGGGCCGCCCCGAGCTGCGCGAGCGTATGCTCGACGCGTACGGAGCCGCGCAATCGCTCCACGTCGGCCGCGTGATACGGCCGCCGAATCCCTCGCCAGCGTTCGGACGTCTTCCAATCGGTCTCGATCTCTCCGCTCATCCCCCTTCCCCCGGAGGGTCCTCCAACGCGGCGTAG
This sequence comes from Thermoplasmata archaeon, assembly GCA_050749465.1. GTDB lineage: Archaea > Thermoplasmatota > Thermoplasmata > Lutacidiplasmatales > UBA184 > Lutacidiplasma. The sequence continues at coordinate 91,459 of JBOGRO010000020.1, forward strand.
GCGTCTACCGTGATATATTCCTCTAGCTCGCCGGCCGCGACGGCGTGATCGAGCAAACGCACCGCCCCTTCGAGCGTCGGCGACGGGGCCGAGCGCCCCCGCTCGGCGGCGAGGTCGCCGGCCTCCGCGGTGAGCGTCCGGCGAACGAGCGCGAGGTCGACGGGGGCGCCGTCTTCGGTGGTCGCGCCGTGGTGGACCCACTGCCAGAGCTGGCAGCGCGCGATCTCGACCGTCGCGGCGTCCTCCATCAGGTGGTCGATCGGAACGCAGCCGATCCCGCGGAGCCAGGACTCGAGGTAGCGTACCGAGACGCGGACGTTCCGACGGACCCCCTCGCGCGTCACCGGCCCTGCGGGTAGCCGAAGGAGATCCTCGGCGGGGACCGAGGGACCCGATGGTGGGCGGTCGATCTGGTTCGGCCCCGGCATTCGCGCGTCGAAGGCGGTGCGGGCGACGGCCACGAGACCCGGGTGCGCGACCCACGTCCCGTCGTGCCCCGCCGCGGCCTCGCGCTCCTTGTCCGCGCGGACGAAGGCGAGCGCCCGCTCGTTCGCCGCCGGGTCGTCCCGGATCGGGATCTGCGCCGCCATCCCGCCCATCGCGTGCGCGCCGCGGCGGTGGCAGACCTCGACCAGCCGGCGCGAGTACGCCGAGAGGAACGGAGTCGTCATCGTCAGCGCCGCGCGGTCCGGGAAGCAGAGTCGCCGGTCGTCCCGGTACTGCTTGATGACGCTGAAGAGGTAGTCCCAGCGGCCGCAGTTCAGTCCGACCGAGTGCTCCCGCAGTTCGTAGAGGATCTCGTCCATCTGAAACGCGGCGGGCAGCGTCTCGATAAGGACCGTCGCCCGTGCGGTGCCCGCGCGGAGCCCGAGGGTCTCCTCCGAGGCCCGGAGGACGTCGTCCCAGAGGCGCGCCTCCCGAGAGTCTTCGATCTTCGGGAAGTAGAAGTACGGCCCTGTACCGCGGGCCACGAGTTCGCGGGCGTTATGGAAGAAGAACAGTCCGAAGTCGAAGAGGCTCGCCGAAACGGGCCGACCGTCGATCGTGACGTGCCGCTCGTCGAGGTGCCAACCTCTCGGCCGCACCATGAGCGTCGCGAGACGGGGGCCGAGTCGATACTCGCGGCCTTCGGGGGAGTGGTAGTCGATGCGCCGGCGCACTGCGTCGACCAGATTCCCCTGGCCCTCGACGGTCGACGACCAGGTCGGTGAGTGCGAGTCCTCGAAGTCGGCCATGTAGACCGACGCCCCGGAATTCAACGCATTGATCACCATCTTACGGTCGACCGGCCCGGTGATCTCGACCCGGCGGTCGAGGAGGTCGTGGGGAGGCGGGGGCACTCTCCACTCCGCGCTCCGGATCCTCGACGTTTCCACCGGGAACTCCGGACGACCCCCGGAACGAACGAGGGCGCGGAACGCGCCGCGGGCGCGGAGCGCCTCGTGCCGACGCTCTTCGAAGCGGTCGTGGAGCGTCGTGACGAAGTCGAGCGCGTCCACCGTCAAGATGTCGTGGTCGCGCCCCGTGGGCGGACCCCTGACAGCAACTCGGGAGAGCTGCCGGCCAATCCGCTTGTTCCGGCCCCGTTCCCCGGCTCGTGCGGCGGGCATGATTTGGCGACACCCGTGCTCGCTGGATCCGACTACGAGCCCCGACCCCGAGCGGAGAACTCGAGTCCGTTCGGAGAGATAAGCCGGTGTCCCACGTCCAATCAGGGGGTCTTCGGTCCTCGTCCCCTGGGGGGAGTCGGGGCGGAGCCCGCCGAGGACTCCGCGAGGCGGAAGTCGAGGCGCATCTGGTTCGTCGGGGTGAAACCGACCTTCTCGTAGATCGGCCGACCAATCTCGGTCGAATGCAGCTCGACCCGAGTATATCCCCGGCGACGGGCGGACGCGACCAGTGCGGCGACAATCTGCGAGCCGAGCCCGTGACGGCGATGCGCCGGGTCGGTGTAAACCGACAGGATGTAGGGCGTTCGTTGGTGCGGGAAGCGGGGGGAGGGCTGTCGGGGTTGGAGCCACAGGAGACCGGTAGCGACGGGCACACCGGCGGAAGTCTCCGCGACGAGCCCCCACAGGTGACGCGCGCAGAACTCTCGATGGAACCACCGACGGAAGACCGGTCCGTACGCCGAGATCGCCGGCGCCGCGAGCTCCCCGTACGAGCGGAACATCTCCATTCGGTGAGCCAAGATGGTGCCGGCGTCTCGTTCGCGAACCTTGCGAATCCGGTAGACGGGCCGGGGGGCCCGTCCCGTCTTCCGAGCTCGCCGCCCGACCCGCGGCGGTCCGTTTCGAGGTGACGGCATCGATAGAACGAACCGACGGATTATAAGTCGGGAAGATAGCTACTACCCGGTGTCAGAGGCTGCCGGCGCCGAGCGAATGCTGTCGATCGTGAGTCTCGTAGAGACTCGGCGGTACATACGCCGCGCGCACGCGCGGATGATGGTGGTCTTCTTCGCGATCCTCTACGCGCTCGGCTCCATGGTCCTCGGGGGGATGCTGCTGCTGACCCGGGTGCGCGGCGGCTACACGAGCGAGATCATGTGGGGCTCGGCTCTCGGGACCGGCCAGTGGAACTACCCGGGGATACTGATCGTCGCCCCCTGGGGGGTCGTCACCCTGCCGTTCCTGGCGACGATCTCGATGATCGTCGTCTCCATCGGTGTCGGCATCGGCGTCTCCGTCGCGATCCTGATCTCCGCCCGCCTGATCCAGGACCGCCGTCGCGCCACGGCGACACCGGGCGTCGTCGGCTCGGTAGCGGGGCTCACGCCCGCGATGATCGCGCTCGTGACCCTCGGTGCGTGTTGCTCGACCACGGCGGCCGCGACCGCGGGAGTCGGACTGGTCGCCCAGGCGAGCGGCTCGAACCTCAACAGCCTCCTCGTCAACAACTGGTACCTCGACCTGTTCCAGATGACGGTGATCTTCGTGGCGCTCCTCGCCCAGGAGATGCTGCTGGAGGTGTACGGGGGCCTCTTCGGGCTGGAACCCCGGGGCGACTCGAACGCGATGGCGCCGCCGCTCGCGTCGCCCGGAGCGGCCCGTCGGATCGCGGGGGGTGCGCTCCGCGCCACCCTTCTGCTCGGGGGGGTGACGTGGTCGCTGGCGATGTTCGCGGAGTGGACCACGGTCTCCCCAGCGACCGCGAGCGCGGGCCTATGGTTCCAATGGATCTTCCAGCACCAGCTCCTCGGCGGGTTCGCGATCGTGGCCGCCCTCTTCCCGAGCACGGTGATCTCGGTCGTGACCCGGCGGGCCACGACGACTGCGGGGTATGCATTCCGGACCGCGTTGCTCCTCAGCGGGCTTTCGCTCGCGGCGTGGGTCCCACCCGCGGTCGCGGCGAGCGGCGCTCCCGGCTTCGTCAACGAACTTTTGGGAGCGGGGGGTTTCTCCGCCGCATGGGGCGCGGTCGCGCCGGTGTACTCCCCCGGAGTCGCTCTGTTCCTCCGCTGGGGGTCTCAGTACGTGCTGCTCGGCGGGTTCGCGGTCGCGGTCGCGCTCGCGCCCCGGGTCGCACTTTCCCCGCTCGCCTGGACGCTGGGCCTCCCCCGGCGGGCCAGCAGCGCCGGCGTGAACCCCGCACCGGCGCCGCGGTCCACCCCGTTCGATACCCCGGGCGCAGACCTCTCGTTCGAGAGCCGGGCAAGCCGACTCGATGTCCCGGCACCGGCGCGCGCCGGGGTCGTCCGGGAGCCTTGACCCCGGCCCGCCGGACATTGGGAGGACTCGAATGATCGCGGCCGGCCTGCTCCTCTGGCCGATCGCCGCGGGGATGGCCGTCGTCACGGCGGCTCTGCTCAAGTGGGCCGCGGACGCACGGACTCCGTTGCGGGCGGCGACGGTCCTGTTCCTCTTGATCATGATGGTCGCGATGATCGGCGGTGCCGCGATCTACTACCTTCACCCGGGGGCGACGAGCCTCGTCGAGGGGTTCTGGGTCGCGAGCGCCGTGATGTCGGTGAGCGTCGTCGCCGTCTTTTACGCGTTCTTGGAGGAGGCGCGCCTCCGCCTCGCAGTGGGAGCGGGGTACTCGCCGCCGCTGCTCCGTTCGCGCCGTACGTTCGTCGTCTCGGTAGTCGGTGTCGTTCTCCTGAACGAGCTCCTGATGGGCTGGACTTTCTCCGCCGCGGCTGGGCTGTCCCTCAGTGCCGGCGCGGGCGGCGTCGCGGGCGCGGTGGCGTTGCTGTCGAGCGTCGTCGCCTCGCCGTGGTTCCTGTTCACGATGTCGGCGGAGATGGGCGTCACGACCTACCTGCTGCGGGACCGGATCTCCCCGGCCTTCTATCGGGTCCTGCTCGTGCAATCCCTCATCATGTTCTTCTCGCCGACCGCGATCGCGGCGGGGAGCTGGGTCGCGCTCAGCATCTACCTGTCGAGCTCGGCGATGATCGTGCTCATCGTCTACCTCATGGAGTTCATCTACCGCCACCGGCAGCTCGACCTCGGGTTCTCCCGTTACATCGTGGCGCTGCTCGCCGTCTACTCGGCCATGATGGCCGGGCAGTTCCTGTGGCTCTATTATCCGGGCTGGACCGACCTCTTCGCGCTCAGCGTCGTCGCGGAGATGGTCCTGTTCTTCGCGGCGGTCGTTCGGCCCGAGCGTTCCGAGGGCGGTGTCGGGCGTCCGTGGCAGCTCGACCCGGGATGGGCTTTCCGGCTGCTCGCGTGCATCTTCGTCGCCGAGGTCTTCATGGGGGCGCTCCTCGACCTCCAGATTCAGCCCGACGCCTACGTGGGTGCGTTCTTCACGCTCCCGCTCAGCGGCGCACCGGCGACGATCCTCTACGACGCCGTCTACAACGGGTTCTGGTTCCTCGCCGGCGTCACCGCTTCGACCTGGTTCCTCACGATGATGGGGATCGAGATGGGGGCGCTGATGTACTTCAAGTTCCGCGAGACCCGAGAGCTCGAGACCCGCGTCCGGATCCTCCTGACGATGGGTTGCTACGGCGCCTTCGCGGTCTTCTTCCCGAGCGTCTACTACGCCGCGGTCTTCCCCCAGGCACCGCAGGGGACCGCGGTGCCGGTGCTCGGCTGGTCGATGGGGGTCGGCTCGGCGGAGCTCGCCTCCGCCGTCTTCATCGTGGTCGTCGTCACCTACCTCGTCACCGGCGCGCTGGTCGTCCTCTTCGGCCGCCGCGTGATCTGTTCCGTGTTCTGCACCGCCCCCCTCATGTACCAGGGGACGGCGCTCGACGCGATGAAATCGTTCAACCGGACCGAGTGGCCCGCGAAGAAGTACCTCGGCAGCCGGTTCTCGACCGCCTACTCGGTCACGACCGGCCTCGTCGTCGGCTCCCTCGCCCTTGCGTCGATCGCCTCCTACCTCAACACGACCGGCGTCTGGGCCGTACAGGTCCTCTCGGCCGATCCGACCGTCTTCCTCTTCTCGCTGTACTTCGGGATCCTGTGGTATGTCCTGTTCGTGACGATCCCGTACACCGGGAACTACAACTGCGTCACGATGGGCTGGTGCTACACGGGCCAGATCGCCGCGGCGTTCCACCGGATCGGCTTCTCGAAGCTCAAGGTCCGGGACCGGGGGATCTGCCGGGCGTGCACGACGCTCGACTGCGCGAAGGCGTGCCCGGTCGGACTCGTCGACATGCCGGGGCACTTCCGCACGAAGGGCGAGTTCCGCAGCTCGAAGTGCTGCGGGGTCGGCAACTGCGCGGGCGCCTGCCCGTATGGGAACCTCTACCTCTCGGACGTCCGCCACTGGATCCGCGAGCGGATCGGGACCCGGAGCGTCCCTCCCGTACGAGCCCGCCTCCCCATGGTCGCCGCGCGCCCCTCGCCCAGCCCAACGAACGCGCCGGTCACCGCATCGCCTTCGCGCGCCGACTAGCCGGGTCCCAGTCGGGCGAGGACCGTCGCGGTCGTCTCGACGTCCGACATCGCTCGCAGCACGCGGAGGCCTTCGGCGTGGCCCTCGGGCGACGACGAGCCCACGGCATCCTCGACGACGAGTGGGTGGAAGCCGAGGGTGACCGCGTGCCGCGCGGTGCCCAGGATCCCGCCCTCGGTGCTCACCCCCGTGAGAACGATCGTCTCACACGCGCGGAACCGCAGGAGCTCCTCGATCGGGGTCCCCACAAAGAAGCTCGGCGTCGTCTTCGGGAGGACGAGCTCGTCGGCCCGGGGAGCGAGCTCGGGAAGGATCTCCCACTCTGGCGCGCCCGGGGTCAGCCGGAAACTGCCCGGGGCCATCCCCCGCCGCGCGGCCGCGCGGACCATCGCCGGATTCCCCCAGCCCTCGGGTAAGGTCGTGTGCTGACTGTAGACGACCGGGAGTCCCCGGGCGCGGTACGCCGCGAGGAGTGCGGCGACCCGGGGGACGATCTCGGTTCGATTGAAAGCGCGTCCGGCGATCGCGTCCTGCATATCCCAGACGACGAGCGCGGAGCGCCGGAGGTCGAGCGGTTCGAGGGCCATGCGTGACGAGAGGGCGCACGAGCAGAAGAGCTCCGACGCCGCGACCCTAGGAACGGGACCCAGTTTCGGGGGGCGACGGGGGAGGTACGGGCTTCGGCCGCGAGCGGACGATCACTCCGACGGCCACGCCGAGGACCACGAGGAGGATGATTCCGACCACGATCCAGTCCCACGGGAAGGTACTCGCCGGCGACAGGTTCGACGACGAGAACGCGACCGCCTGGGTCGCCGCGGCTCCCGAGACGGTCACGTTGCCGTGGGTCGGGGTGCCGACCTCGCCGGGTACTGCCCCGACCGCGAAGGGGTACGTCCCGTTCGCGAGGAGGAAAGTGTGGTCGGGGGAACTGGAGTTCACGGTCTGACCGCCGGTGGAGACCGACCAGTCCGTCCCCGCCGGGAGGCCCGTCTCGGCGAACGTCACGACGTAGGTGAAGACGGCAAAGGAGACCGACTCGGTCTCCGAAGATCCGTGGACCCCGACGACGCCGGACGCCGGCGTCGGAAGGTAGCCCGGTGACGCGACGAGGTACGGATAGGTCCCGTTCGCCTCGGCGATCACGTTCGACCCGGTCGCGCTGGACCGCGTCGTTCCGTCGAGCGTCACGGTCCACACGGTCCCGGTGGGGAGACCGCTCGCGTCGAACGTTACGGCGTAGGTCACGAGCGCGAACGGCACCGACACCGCGGCCGCGCGCCCCTGCACGGTGTAGACCGCGCCGGGGGAGGAGAAGCTCGAGTTCCCCGACCCGATCCCGTAGGAGTAGCTCCCGTTCGGCTCGGCGGTCGTGATCGTCGTCCCGGTCGAGCCGAGCGGTGACTGGCCGGTCTGGTTGACCCACCACGGGGTCCCCGTGGGGAGGTCGCTCTCGGTGAACGTCACCGCGTACGTCACGAGCGAGAAGGCGGCCGGCTGGCTGACCGCGGCGCCGTTCACCGTGAAGTCGCCCCCGGCCCCGCTCCAGCTCCGGTTCGCGCTCGCGAGGGCGTAAAAGTACGTCCCGTTGGTGAGGGGGAAAGTGAGGGAGTCCCCGGTGGAGTTGAAGGACACGCCGTCGGTGACGTTCACCCACCACTCGGTCCCGCTCGGCAGACCGGACTCGGTGAAGGTGACGGGGTAGCGGTAGAGGGTGAATGTCACCGTCTCAGCGACCGGGGCCCCGTTCACGACGAAGTCGCTCACGTTCGTCGAGTACCCTTTGTTCGGGGTCGCCGTGGAGTAGTAGTAGGTCCCGTTGGCTTCGTTGAACTGAATGGTCGCGCTCGTCGTCTCGATCGCCGACTGACCCGTCGTGTTGAGCCACCACTCCGTGCCCGCGGGGAGTCCGACTTCCGTGAAGGTGACGGGGTACGTGACGACGGTGAAGACGACGGGCTCCGAGGCGTTCGCGCCCGCGACCGTCACGCTGCCGGAGTAGGCGGTGGAGTACCCGGGGAGGGCCCCGATCGACCAGCTCCACGTTCCGTTCGGTGCCCAAAACCCGATCGTCGGCGTCGTCGAGCTGTTCTTCACGCCGCCGAGCGTGACGGACCAATGGGTGCCCGCGGGTAGTCCGGACTCGGTGAACGTGACGAAGTAGTTGGTGGAGATGACGGAGAGCGTGCCCTGCGCGTAGTTGCCGACGTAAACGAGGGAGTTGAGCGGGTCACGGAGCACGGACTCGGGCCGTTGGCCGACGGGCACCGACGTCACGATGCGATCCGTCGTAGTGTTGATCGCGCTGACGCTCGCGTGGCTCAATGTGGTGACGAGCATCTCTCCGGCCCAAGCGTCGTAGGCGAGCGCCACGGGGTGCGTGTTGGTCGTGACACTCGTCACGGTCGTGTTCGTCGGGGCGTCGATGATGGTCACGTTCTTCGAGGCCAGGTTCGCGACGAAGACCTCGCGCTGCGCCGGGTCGTAGGTGACCGCGTCCGGATCGGTTCCGACCGCGATCGTCGCGACGACCTCGTGCACCGTGTCGTTGATGACGCTCGTGTTGTTCGTCAGCTCGTTGGCGACGAAGATCTCTCCGGCACCCGGGTCGTACGCGAGGGCGTCCGGACCGCCGCCCGTGGTCACGTTCGCGACCACCTCGTTGTTCGAGGCGTCGATGACCGTCGTGTTGTTCGACATCGAGTTGGCGACGTAGACCTCGTTCTGGCCGGAGTCATACGTGACGGCGACCGGGAAGTAGCCCGCGCCGAGGGTGTAGGCGACCTGGTTCGTGTTGACGTCGATGACGCTCACGCTGTTCGACGCCGAGTTCGCGACGAACACCTCCATCTGCGCCGGGTCGAACGCCGCGGAGTAAGGGTGGTACCCGACCGAAATGTTCGCGACGATCACGTTCGAGGTGTCGTTGATCACCTCGACGCTGTTCGAGAACTCGTCCGGAACGAAGAGTTCCGCCAGCGGGGGGTCGAGCGCGATCCCCCGAGGCGTGGCCCCGATCCCGACGGATGCGACCGTGAGGTCCGTAGTGTCGTTGACCACCGTGATCTTGTCCGAGCCACTGCTTTCGACGAAGACCTCCCCCACCGACGGGTCGTAGGTCACGCCCGAGGGGTGCGAGTCCACGGCGACGATCGTAGCGATGGTGTTCCCGGTGTCGTCAATGACGTAGACGTCGCGGGGTCCGCGGTTCGAAACGAACACTTCCCCGTGCCCGGGGTCGTAGGCGACCCCGCTCGGGTTGCTCGCGACGGTCACGGTGGTGAGCACGGGATAGGGAGAGGAGCCGCTGACGACGCTGACGTTCCGGGACCCCTGATTGGCGACGTACACCTCGTGCGTCCCGTAGTCGTACGCCTCCGCAGCGGGGTTGGTGCCCACGTTCACCGTCGCGATGACCTGGTTGAGCGTGTCGTTGATCACGCTGACGGTGTCGGAGCCGTAGTTCGCGACGTAGATGTCGCCGGTCGCGTTGTCATAGGCGACCGCGTCGGGCTCGAGGCCGACGGCGACGTTTTTGACCACGACGTTCCGGGTGTCGTTGATCACCGTGACGTTGTTCGAGGCGTTGTTCGCGACGTACACGTCGCCCACCGAGGGGTCGTACGCGAGGGCATCCGGCTCGTTGCCCGCGCCGACGCTGGTGTTGGCCGCGTAGGTGACCCCGCGGAGGACGCTGACGTTGTCGGAGCCGTTGTTAGCGACATAGACCTCCTCGTGGCCGGCGTCGTACGCGACGGCCATCGGAAGCGTTCCGGCGCCGACCGTCCCTGCGTTGAGATTCGTCGCAGCGTTGATCCGGCTCAGGCTGTCGGAGCCGAAGTCCGCGATCAGTACCGCGCCCGTCGCGGTGTCCACGGTCCCCGCCAGCGGGTTAAGGCCATTGGCCGCGGCGAAGTTGCCGTCCACGAGCGTGCTGTTCAGGAGAACGAGGGTCCGTGTCGAGGTCGGCCCCGAGTTGAGGCTCGGGCCGAGACCGGTTTCGATGTGGGCGGAACCGGCCGCGGCGCCGGTCCTGGCGATTCCCGCGCTTGCCCTCCCACCGGGCACTACCGTGGGGGTCGCCGCGCGAGGTCCCGCGGACCCGCTGGCCGGCACGAGAACAACGATCAGGATGAAGAGAATTCCGACCGAGAGAATCGTGCCCCGGCAGGAGCGGGCTCTCGCGCGAATGACCCACCCCATGCTGGTTCCGACCGGGCGTTCCAATCCCAGCAGTAGTTAACCGTTTCGAACCGACCCGGATTCAGTCGCGCCGGTCGTTTTTCGCACCGGCTACCGGTCACCGGATTCGACCTCGAGCCGCGGCGGCGAACTCCCGTCGCGAACTATGCGAATACGAACTCGATCGGCCACGGACGGACCAACGTAGAAATACTACTTCGACCCAAGCTTGACCACCCCACGTGCGCCGTTCGAGAACGAATCCCGAATCCTCGCATTCACGCATGCAACCTCTGCCCTCTCCGCGAGCCTGGACGGGTACGGTCAACCCCCGTCGGGTGGTCTTGGTCGCCCTGTCGGTCGTGGTGGTCGTTTTGCTGGTGCCGTCGCTCGTCGTCCCCGCCTCGGGGAGCGCGTCGTCGGGTCCTCCCTCACTGGATTCGCTCGTATCGCACTCGACGGCCGCCGCGGGCTTTCCAACGCCGATTCAGCACGTCATCGTGCTGATGTTCGAGAACCAGGCCCAGTCCTCGGTCCTGGGAAACAGCTATTTCGCCGGCCTGTGTAAGACCTACTCCTGCGCCACGGATTTCTACTCCGAGTGTCACCCGAGCGAACCGAACTATCTCGCCTTTTTCTCCGACTCCGTGCACGGGCGATGCGGCACGGACGACCTGACGTCCTTTGGCGGGACGAGCCTCGCCAACTCGCTCGACGCGTCGGGGCGCTCCTGGGCGTCCTACGAGCTCGACATGCCCTCCGCCTGCTACCTGAAGAACGACAAACCGTACGACGCCTGGCACGACCCGGCCGTCTTCTTCACCTACGTCACCTCGAGCACGAGCTACTGCGACAGCCACGTCCTCGCGAACGGCGCGGTCTACAGCCCTCCCTCGTGGAATACGAGCGCTCCGCCGAACTTCGCCTGGGTGGGGCAGGGCCAGGGCGGCGCGGGTACCGGCGGCAATGTCTACTCGCTCAAGGACAACGCAGTGATGGCGTCTTACGACCTCGGCGAGTGGGAGTCGCAGCCCTGGTGGTCGAGCACGGCCATGCTGATCGCCTTCGATGAGGGCGGCGCCTCCGACACGAGCTGCCCCGGCGTCGATGGTCTCACCTCCGGCTGCGGCGGCCTCACCTACCTCGCCGCCGTGAGTCCCTACTCGGCGGGCGTGGGGAACGACGCTACGCCGAGCGACCACTTCTCCGAATACCAAACGGTCGCCTGGCTCCTCGGCCTCACGACGGACGTGGGCATTGTGGGCACCCCGCTCACGGCGATGTTCCACCTCTCGTTGACCGGTAGCTACACGGTCTCGGGGATCGTCTCGAGCGCGCTGGGCGAACCGCTCTCGGGAGCGACCGTCTTTGCGAACGGCTCGAGCGTGGAGCGGTCCACGACGACCGACGCTGCGGGGGCGTTCTCCTTCCAATTGCCGAACGGGTCGGTCGAACTCACCGCCACGGAAACCGGTTACCTCGCCAACGCTACCGGCGTCACCGTGTCGGGCGGGGCCATCACCGGGGTCTCGTTGGAGCTCCACGCGCTCGGCACGGCCAGCTACGGCGTATCGGGAACGGTCCAACAGTTCGGAACCGGCGCGCCGATCTCCGGAGCGAGGGTTTACGCGAACACGAGCACGTCGTCGGTCTACCAGACCACGTCCGCGTCCGGCACCTACACGTTCTCGCTGGTCAACGGGAGCTACGAATTCGCCGCGACCGCCCCGGGCGACGGGCCCCAGGGCCAGTCGGTGACCGTCGCCGGTACCGCCCTCTCGAACGTGAACTTCACCCTCTCGTCGGACTACGAGGTATCGGGCTCCGTTCTCGCGGCGCTCGACGGGGCCCCGGTCCCGGACGCTCGGGTCTACGCGAACTCGACGGGGGGGTCCGCCCAGGGAGTGGGCAGCTCCAACGGGAACTACTCCCTAGCCCTCTCGAACGGCACCTACCATCTCACCGCGGCCGCGGCTGGGTTCGAGCCGGGGCATGAGAACGTAACGGTCAACGGTGCCTCGGTCAGCCGGGAGAACTTCGCCCTTACCGCGGCTCCGGCCCCGCGCTACCCCGCGGAGGGCTTCGTTCAGAGCAGCTCGACCGGCGCCGCGATCTCGAACGCGACCCTCGTCTTCACGAACGGGACGCTCTCGGTCCACGCGGCGACGAACGCGACCGGTGAGTACTCGACGCTCCTGGCGAGCGGGAAGTACAACATCACGGTCACGGCCCAAGGCTACACGACGGACGTCACGCAGGGGACGGTCGCCCCCGCCGACCACAACATCCTCAACTTCACCCTCCTGCCCGGTTCGTCCCCCTCCTCTCCGGCCGGGACCCCGTGGACCCCGCTGGACGACTATCTCGTCATCGGCACCGTCATTGCGGTCGCCGGGCTGGCGAGCTGGGTGGTGCTGCGACGGTCAGCGAGTCGTCCTCCCCCCTCCCACCGTGCCTCAAGACCCGGCGTCAAGTAGAACAGTCCCTGCCGCCGAACCCGATGGGTTCCTTCGTCGTAGAAGCTTCCGCCCGAAACCGGGCGGGAAGCGGACTCGTGTTGGATCAAGCCGAGCCCGCGTCCCCCGTGGAGCGGGACGAGCAGACCTCTCCAGCTCGCCCGCGTGCCGGGGCCGGCCCGGGACGAGTGGAACATTCCATAAGTCCTTAGCCTAGCGATGCCTACCTCTTGCGAGGTGGGCTTCTGCCCCTACCCAGCTATGCGGTGGTCCTCTCGGAAGGGGAGCATCAACGACTCGAGGCGACCGTCCGCCGGACCTCGGCCCCGTATCGTGAGGCGCTGCGCTCTCGGATCGCGCTCCTTGCCGACCAAGGTACGTCCAATCACGAGATCGCCCGCACCCTCGGGTGCGCCCTTCAGACCGTCAAGACGTGGCGCAAACGCTTCGTCCGAGAGCGACTCGATGCCCTCGTCGACCGCCCTCGGACCGGACGCCCCCGACAGTTCCCGGCCCGTACGTGGGCGACCCTGAAGGCCATCGCCTGCGAGCTCCCGGCGGAACGGGGTCTCCCGCTCAGCCGCTTCTCCCTCTCGGAGATCCACTCCGTGCTTCGGAAGGAGCGGCTCCGGCCGCTCCCTAGTCGGACCACCGTCTGGAGAGTCCTCCATCAAGATGGGATCCGTCCCTGGTTCTACCGGTCCTGGATCCACAAGCGCGCCCCGGACTTTCTCGAGAAGGCCGGCCCCGTGCTCGATCTCTACGAAGGGCGTTGGGAAGGGCAGCCGTTGGGATCGAGGGACCACGTAATCTGCGCCGATGAGAAGACCGGGGTCCAGATCCTCCGCCGAAAGGTGGGGACCCGAGCGCCCCGACCAAGGGAACCGGGCAAGGTGGAGTTCGAATACACCCGGAAAGGGACCCTCTGTTTCCAGGGAGCTCTGGACGTCCTTCGGGGGCGTGTGTTCGGGGCATTCCCCGAACGCAACACCGCCGAGGCGTTCCGAAGCTTCGTCGCCGAGGTCATGGAAGGGGAGCCGTACGTCTCGGCGACTCGGATCTTCTGGGTGACGGACAACGGGAGCGCGCATCACCCGAAGAGCTTCGGACCGTGGCTGACGGCCCGCTATCCGCACGCTCGCGCGGTTCACACGCCGGTACACGCGAGCTGGGTGGACCAGGAAGAGCTCTTCCTGGCGATCCTGACGAAGAAGGCGCTGACGCCGAGGGACTTTGCGAGCCGCGAAGAAGCAGCGGCCCGTATCCGGGGATTCCTCGCTCGATGGAACCGACACCCCCGTCCTTTCCGTTGGACCTACACGCGGGAGGATCTCCGGGCCGACCTGAAGCGGTGGTCCGAAGAAGAGCCCAAGAGTCGGGAGCTCGTGAGGGCGGAGGAGAAGCGATGACGCGAGCCGCGGGAGGGATCCCTCCGAAGCTCCGACAGGAGCTGACCGACCGCCTGAGGACCCATGCCCAGAAGCACTGGAAAGAACGGTGCGCGCGGGTGGAGGTGCGGTTCCGGGGGCGATACGCCCAGGTGGACGCCTACGAGTTTGACGAGGAGTCGCCGGGGAACGTGGAGAGCGTCCCGACGCACCTGTGTCGACTGGAATACGCCGGTCGGTCGGACCTCTGGGGCTTTGCGTTCTACAAATACAGCACGGAGCGGTACGAGCGCTCGTTCCTGCCGAGCGGGTCGATGGGGGGCACGCCCGAGGAGTGCTTCGACTGCGCGGGGCTCGCCTACCTGAGGTGAGAAGGACGATGTCCCGATCGTGGGAGGACCGGGTCGACGAGTATGTAGACTCACCGCGGATGCGAGAACGGATCAAGGACGGATCGACCGTGATATGTCGGATCCAGGGAAACTCGGGGGTCTACCGGACCGAGGCTTCGGTGGGGCGAAAGAAGGCGTCGGATTGCACCTGCCCGTCCGAGTACGTCCCGTGCAAGCATGTGGCTGCGCTGCTCGAGACCTACCAGCGCAATCCGCGATCGTTCGTGGACCTGGATCAGGTGCTGAAGCAGCTCGAGAAACGGGACCCGAAGGAGCTGCTCGGCGTTGTCCGACAGATGGCGCGCGAGACACCCTCGGTGCTCGCGGTCCTTGGAGTGAAGGGATTCCAGAAGCTGGACGAGTACGACCCGGAAGAAGAGGGATGGTAGAGGCGATGGGCCGTGCTCGGCTAGGAACTTCTGGAAACGCCCACTAGCCGCGGCAGCGAGCCTCGCGGCCGCCCCGACGCAGGCATACAGGTTCATATACCGGAGAGGGCGAGATATACATCCAAAGGTCCGCATCGAACCCGCTCTCGCGTCGGTGAGGGAAGCGACCGCTGGGTCGCTCTTCGCTCCTCGACCCCGGTCTCCTGAGCGGCCTGGTGCAGTGGATGTCGGAGGGTCGACACGATGAGAGGAGCATGGACGGGAACGGCCTCCCTCGTCGTGGTCAGCCTCCTTCTCGCGTCCGGACTCGCGCTCGCCAGTGGCTCGACTCCGAGGTCGCCCGCATCGTCCGCGACTTCGGGGGAAACCGCCGCGGGGGTGACGCGGGGCTCCTCCAGCGTCTCCGTCAATCTCTCGGGGGCCGCTCCGTATGACCTCGCCCCCGGATTCTGGGGCGTCAACGTCCGGCCCTACACCACGGTCGGGGCCTCTCAGGCCGCGCTGATCGACGCGACGCCGGTCCGCTACGTCATCTGGCCGGGCGGCGCGATCGCCGACCGGTACAACATGAGCTCGGGGACCCTCTACAGCCTTTCGGGCCAGGCCTCGACCATGCCGTCGAACGAGGCGCAGTTCGTGGCGTGGTGCCGCTCGAGCGGTTGCAGCGCGATCATCCAGGTCCCCGCCGAGACCGACCGGCCGTGGGTCGCCGCGGCGGAGATCAATTACACCGTCAAGACGCTGGGCTTCCAGCCGACACTGATCGAGATCGGCAACGAGCCGGCCCTTTGGGACCACTTTGACGTCCCCTGGTCGAAGTGGGCCTCCGCCCAGAAGGATACGGTGACGGCGACTCAGTACGCCCAGCTCGTGCACGCCTACATCGCGGCGATCCGCTCGGTCGACCCCTCGGCTCGCTTCGTGGGGCTACCGGGGCTGGGGACCGGTTCGTCGGGCGAGACGACCTGGCTCGCGGACTCCGTGTCGGTCAACGGCCCGAACCTCTCCGCGGTCGCGATCCACGTCTATCCCGCCGGCTCCGACTCCCCGATCCTGCCGACGCTGTCGGCCTTCTACTCCACCCTCAGCACCGGCGCTTCCTCGCTCGACGTCCGGGTGCCGAAGGACCGCGCCGCGATGGCCGCGGCCTGCTCCACGTGCGGTTCGATCCCGATCCTCGTGACGGAGCTTGGGGCCTCGGGCGTCTCGACGTCGTCGTTCACCTCCTACATGGAGGGGTTCCCGAACGTCCCCTACATCGCGACCGAACTCGTCCAGGGGATCGCGCTCAACCTCTCGGGGATGTACGATTTCGCGTTCCAGTCGACGTACCCGGGGTCGTGGGTCGCGGCGAACGGCTCGATCGACCCGGTCTACACGCTCTACAGTACCTTGCTGGCGAACCTCGGTACCCTCGCCCAACCGCTCGCGCTCAGCGCCACCGCCGCTGGGCTCGCGGTCGCGCTCCTTCAGAACACGACCACCGGCGCCGAGCGGCTCCTTGCCGTGAACACCAACGTCGCGACCTCGTACTCGCTCCAGATCGGGGCCCTGCCGTGGGCGACCGGCTCGGAGGCGACCGCGACCTGGTGGAACGGGACCGCGCCGGCCCCGGTCTCGCTCAGCGAGCGCGCGGTCCCATCGGTATGGACGGTCGCGCCCGAGAGCGTGGCGCTCCTGGCGAGCGGCGGCAACCTTACGATCGTCCCGCCGCCCCACCCCGGAACGATCGCCGGCGAGGTCACGGCGAGGTCCGGCGCTCCGCTCGGCGGCGCCGAGGTCGTCGCGGTGGGCAGCGAGGGTTCGGGCAGCGCCACGTCCAACTCGTACGGCGGGTACTCGATCTCTGTCGCGGCGGGGTCGTACTCCGTCCGCGTGTCCGCTACGGGGTTCGTGGCGGCGACCGGCACGGCGACCGTCCGACCGGGGACGACAACCTCGCTCAACTTCACGCTCAAGGTCGCCGCGGCCAGCTACCCCGCCGCGGGGGTCGTCGTCGCGGCCGAGGGCGGCCCGCTCTCCCACGCGACCGTGCAGGCTCGGAACGGCAGCACGAGCGTCTCGACGGTCTCCGACGCGAACGGCTCGTTCTCGCTTGCGCTTCCCAACGGGACGTACACGATCACCGCCACGGACTCCGGCTACGATCCGGCGAGCGTGACGGTCACGGTCGCCGGCGGACCGGTCCGCTCGGTCGACCTCTCGCTGACCTCGGCCGCCGGGTCCGGCTCCGGAACTTCCCCCGCGGGCAACCCGAGCGGATCCGGGGGATGGATTCCGCTGGCCGGGATCGCGGCGATCGGGATCGCGGTCGTCGCCGGCGCGATGCTCCTGCTCCGACGCCGCCGGGCTCCGCCCGCGTAAGGCTCCGGGACCGATCCGATCCGCCGCCGTTCGGGCTTGCAGCTCCTCGTGGAGCAGCACCCAACCGGTGCTCGACCCCGGTTCCCGAGGTCAGGTCACCGGGCCCATCCCGCCGAGGGGCGCGCGGGCGCTCGGGGGCTCCGGGTTCCAGGGTTCGGGCGAGATCCAGAGGCCGACCCCGAGGGGGGGGAGGAGGACGGAGGTCGTTCCCACCGCCAGAGCCCGGGGGCCGGTCGGCGACGACGCGCCGGGGGTCCAGTTCCATCCCTCGCTCCCGGCCACCATCGGGAACCCGGCGACCGTCAGGTTGACCCGCAGCGCGGTGGTGGTGTTCGTGTTGACGAGAAGGATCGAGGAGTTTCCCCCGAGCGCGGACGGGGTGTAGCCGGCGATCGCGAAGAGCCCTTCTGGGCTAGGAAGGGCGTCCGTGCGGTACGTCTCCGCCGGCAGATGCGCGAGGAGGGTGGAGTAGAGCGAGAAGGTCGGCGCGGCGCTGCCGCCGGAGTTGAACCAGGAACCGGGGTAGGTCGACTGGAGGGCCCAGAGAGCGGTCCCCCGCACCCCCTCCTCGAGCGCCTCCGCCAGCTCCGCGGCGACGTACGGCACCGCATCGTACCCCCCGGCGTAGCTGGGGTACGGTGAGCCGGTGACGGACCCGAGCTCGTCGACCAAGAGCGGAAGGTCGCAGGTCCGACAGGCAGCGTGGATGGCGGCGAGGTCGGAGGGAACGCGAGCCACGAGGCTCCCCGAGCCGGTCAGGGTCGTGAAGAAGGCCGCCACCGGCTCCGACGGCAAGACCGAGCCCGCGGGGAAGACGTGGATCGCGACCGCGGAGAGGTTCGGGCCGTTCAGGGCCACCACCGCGCGGAGCCACTGCGTGTCGGAGCTGCCGCCGGTGCCGACGCCGGGGAGCCCGATCACCGCGGCGCCGGGCTCGACGGCGTGGATCGCGGCCACGTACTGTTGGACCACTTTCGCATACTCGTCGGGGCTCGGCGAGAGCGCCTGGCTCGAGTTCCACTTCGTCCACGCGACCCCGAAGTGGGTCCAGATCCCGGGCTCGTTCCCGACCTCCCAGTACGCGGGCGTGAAGTCGAGCGTCGATTCGGAGTACTCCACGATGCTGGCTGCGTACGACGCGTTGTCGATCTCCCCGGGGAGCGTCACGATCGCGGCGCAGTGGGTCGCGGTGCACCACGCGGCGAACTCGGCGAACGAGGTCACCGACGGGCTCGCCGCTCCGACGGCGTCGTAGATCAGCCCCTGGTCGTCGTCGGCGAGGGGATCGAGGAGGTCGGAGAGGTTCCCGCCCGGCCAGCGGACGAGCGAGACCGGGGTCGCGGAGAGCGCCCCCTCCTGGGCGGCGCCGAGCGCGGAGTCGGCCCGCACGTTGACCCCGAGGAAGTCAGAGGGGACGGGCTGGGAGACGTTCCGGTCGACGACGAGCGTCGTGTTCACGATCGGCGCCGGAACGGCGGGCGGGGCGGACGGCTGGGTCGCGAGCTCCACCCCGACCGCGAGACCGGCGACGACCAGGAGGATCACAAAGAGCGCGATCCAGCTCAAGGCGCTCGAGCCGGGGCGAGCAGGGGGGGAGGCCGGTCCGGTCTGCGCGGTCGTGGGCGGACCCTCTTTCCCCCGCAGGGCTCCGTTCGCCCCGGACCCGCGGTGGCCGTCCCGAGTACGGTCTCCGCCTTAAGCGCGTCAGGGGGCGAGCGGCCCTTCCAGCTCGAGGAGCTCCCGGACCCGGGAGACCGCTTCGTCCGCGAGTCGCCGTGCGCTCGAAGGGTCCCGGTTCTCGGCGAAGATCCGGATGACGGGCTCCGTGCCCGACGGACGGAGGAGCAGCCAACCGCCGTCCGTATAGATCTTGAAGCCGTCGAGCGTGAGCACGCGGCGCGCGCCGTCGCTCATCGCCTGGGCGACGGTCGCGAGCAGGGGCGCGGCGCGGTCGGGCGGGCACGGCACCCGCTCCTTGACCAGACCGTACCGGGGGAGGTCGTCCAGCAGCGCGTCGAGCGGCTGGTCGGCCTTCGCGAGGAGTTCGAGCAACGCCGCGGCGGTCAGCCCGCCGTCCCGGGCGAGCTGGAAGTGGGGGAAGACGACCCCCCCGTTCTCCTCGCCCCCGATCACCGCGTGGCTCTTCTCGATCTCGCCGGTGAGCTTCGGGGAGCCGATCGCGGTGTACCGCACCCGGGTCCCGAGCGGCGTCACGACGTCCTCGACGACCTGAGAGGTGGAGAGCGGGGTCACGACGACGCCCGAGGGGGAGGCCCGTGCCGCCGCGCGGGCGAGGAGAGCAAAGCTGCGGTCTCCCGGCACGAACCGGCCACGCCCGTCCACGAACAGCGTGCGGTCCCCGTCCCCGTCGTGGGCGATCCCGAGGTCGGCCCCGAACTCGGGGACCGCGCGCGCGAGGGCGCTCAGCGTCCGCTCGTTCGGCTCCGAGGGCCGTCCGGGGAAGCAACCGTCCACGTGCCCGTTCAGGGTGATG
This sequence comes from Thermoplasmata archaeon, assembly GCA_050749465.1. GTDB lineage: Archaea > Thermoplasmatota > Thermoplasmata > Lutacidiplasmatales > UBA184 > Lutacidiplasma. The sequence goes on from JBOGRO010000020.1 coordinate 110,983, forward strand.
ACGCGGCAGCCGAGCCGGCGGAGGAGCGTGGGGCTCGTGACGGCGGTCGCGCCGTTCGCGCAGTCGAGAACGATCGTGAAGTGTTGGCGGGCGACGACCCCCGCGTCGACCTCGCCCAGGACCCCCGTAAGGTATCGCTCGGCCCCGTGGGGGTCCGGCCGCCGTTCACCGACCCGGTCGAACGGGACCGAGACCTCGACGCCGGCGTCGATCGCCTGCTCGATCTTCCGCTCCGTCCCCGTCGAGACCGAATGGCCTCGCTCGTCGAGGCACTTGATGCCGTTGTACTCGGGCGGGTTGTGCGACGCGGTGACGACGACCCCGAAGCCCGCGCCGACGCGGGGCACGTTGTACTGCACCGCCGGGGTCGGCAAGAGGCCGAGGTCGACCACGTCGCGGCCGGCGAGCAGCAGCGAGGCGGCGATGAGGTCGGAGAACGCCGAGCTCGACGTGCGGCCGTCCCGGCCGATCGCGACCGTTGCGGTCGGGTCGATGGCGGAGGCGATCGCCTGGGCGATCGTCGTCGCGAACGGCGCAGTGAGCCGGTCCCCGACCACCTCGCGGATCCCGTTCGTCCGAAAGAGGGCGCCCATGCTTCCCTCCAGCGAACTTGGCTCGGATATACTTCACGGTCGCGGAGGGTTCCGCGGGCGCTTCCCGTTCGGGGGTGCGGGTCCTGCAACGCGACCGGAAGGGGGGGTGCCGGCGCCGAGGGTTCGGTCGTTCGGAGAGACCGGCATCGCGTACGCGCCGGAACCGCCGGTCAAGGACGCGTTCGACGCGGTCACCGTCTGGGTGTTGGGGAGCTTCGACCGCGACGGAGCGCGCACCCTGGTGACGATTCGATCCAGGACCGACTTCGCCTCCGTGAGGCGGTTGCTCGCGATGAGGTCCTGGACCCGTCGCAACTCGACCCCGAGGGCGGCCGTGGAGGGGCCGTTCCGCCCGCGGAGCGCGGTCCCGAGCTTGACCGCGATCGCGAGGAGAGCGGCCCGGTTTTGCGGAGTAGGCGCGATCTCGAGGGATGCCATCGCCGCCACCGGGCCCCCGCCCGAGGGCGCCGGGGCGGCGGGCGCCGAAGGGGTGGCCGGGGAAGAATACGTCACGTCCGGGGGCGGCAGCAGGGGGTTCGGTCCGGTCCGGCGCTGACGGTTCAGGGGGCGCACGACGAGTCCGATCAACGCGACGAAGAGGATGACGACGATCCCGCCCACGAGCAGCTGCTCGTCAAGCGGGGTCAGCGTGAAACCGGTGGCGTTCGCGACCCGGGAGAAGTGCAGGGTGAAGACCCCCTTCACGCTCTGCGCGCCCGCTACCGTAAGGACCCCTACGGAAACCGTGGGGACCCAGGAGGCCCCCGGTCCTGCGACCGTCGAGACGGTGTACGGGTACGTCCCGTTCGTGAGGTTGAGGAACACCGCCGACCCGGACGTACTCAGGCTCGTGCCGCCGATCTCAATGGTCCAATTCGACCCGGCCGGAAGGCCATAGGCCACGAACTCCACGAGGAACGTCATGGGTTGAAACGCGACGAGGATCGTCGGTCCGGTCGAGTTCACGACGAACTTGCCCGAACCGGGGCCGGACTCGTTCGCGACCCATCCCGGCACGGAGCCGACGCGGTAACCGTAGGTGCCGTTCGGCTCCAGGAAGGTCAAGGAAGTGGTGTTGGAGAGCAACGAAGCCCCTCGGGTCAGGTTCACCCACCAGTCCGTTCCTGCTGGGAGCGTGCTCTCGGTGAAACGCACGGGGGCCACGAAGGCGGACCACTGCACGTTCACCGAGGTGTCATTTCCGTTGACCGTCACGCTCGACTGCTGAGGGTCTGGAACGTACCCGGCTTCGGGCCCGACCGCAAACGTGTACGTACCGTTCGCGGCGAGGTAGTCGATCGTCGGCTTGGAGGTCGAGTCCACGGTGCCGGAGAAGTTGACGGACCACGTCGTCCTGGACGGCAGGCCGAGGGAGAGGAAGGCCACGGTGAACGTGACCTGGGTCACGGAGAGGTCCACCGTGGTGTTCGCCCCCGCGACCTTGACGTTGCCGGTCGGGTGGGCGACGGTGTACTCCGGGGTGGTCGAGACCGCGTAGGCGAAGGTGCCGTTCGGCTCCACGAAGGCGATCGTGGGGACCGAGCCGTTTTCGACCACTCCCTCCAGTGAGACCGACCAGTTCGCGGCCTCGTTGAAGCCCGACGCGACGAAGGTGACCGTAAAGGTCTCCTCGGCGTGGAACGTGATCGTGACGCTCTCGCCGCCCCCGTTGATCGTCACGTCCCCGGAGTCGGGGACCGGAACCGCTCCCCCGACCGACCCGACCGAGTAGTGGTAGGTGCCGTTGGGTTCGGGGAAGTCGATCACCGAGTCGAGGCTCGTCTGGGTCTGCGCGTTCGGGACCATCCCGATCGTGACGGCCCACTCGACGCCGGACGGGAGCCCCTGCTCGTCCAGGAGGAGCGGATACGTCACCGCGGTCCAGTTGATCGCGACGGTGACCGGCCCGCTAGGCACCGTGACCGCGCCCGAGGCCGGGGTTGCGCGATAGCCCCGGACCGCGCCGATCGAGAAGGAGTAGTTGCCCGGCAGCTCCGGGATCGTGAGGTCCGCCCCGGTCCCGGAGGCGGTGTTCCCCCCCAGCGTCACGGTCCACGTGGTGTTGGCGGAGAGGTTCGTTTCCTCAAACTCGACCGGATAGGTCGGCCAGAACTGGACCATGATAGGGGAAGGGTCCGACCCCGCGACGGTCACCTCGCCGCTGATCGGGTTCGGCGAGAACCCGCTCACGTTCAGCACTTGGAACGGGAAGGTTCCGTTCGGCACCGAGAAGAAGACGGGGGATGTCCCGGTGGTCGTCTGGTATCCGGCGAAGTAGACAGTCCAGTCCACGCCACTGGGGAGGCCCGACTCGTCGAACGTCGTCAAGTAGTACACGCGCGCCCAGCTGATCGAGAGGTTCTGCCCGGGCCCGGCGACACTGAAGTTCCCGCTCGCCGGCGTCGGGGCGTAGCCCGAAACGAGGTCGAGGCTGAACGCGTAGGAGCCGTTGGTCAGGTTGAGCTCGAGCGAGGGGGTGGTGGCGGTGTACCTCGTCCCGTTCACGCGAACACCCCAGTCCTTGCCGGCCGGGAGGCCGGTCTCGTAGAAGGTGACCTCCCACAGGTGCGCGAACTGGACCGTCTCCGAGGCCGGGGCGCCGTCGACCGAGATCGGGGACGGCGTCGGGTCGGGGGCGTAGTTCGCGGGCCCGGCCGCGCCGACGTTGTAGGTGCCATTCGGCGCGTAAAACGGCCCCAGGCTCGGGGCGGTCGTCTCATAGAGGTAGCCCTGGAACGTCAGGCTCCAGAGCGCACTCGGAGGCAGACCCGACTCGTAGAACTCGACCGGGTAGGTCACCTGTGTCCAGGGGACGGAGATCGGGGTGGGACTGGCCCCCGCTACCTCGACCGACCCGGAAGGGTTTGATGTCTCCCAGCCTTGGAGAGGCTGGATCGCGTACGAGTAGGTGCCGTTCGGTTCCTCGAACGAGTTCGTGGTGCTGTTCGTCGAAGAGGTAGATCCGTTGAGCACGACGGTCCAATGCTTGCCGGCCGGGAGGCCCGACTCGACGAACGATACGAGGTACGTCGGCGCGAAGACGATCGGGACCGTCAGGTTCTGGCCGTTGACGACCGTGTTGCCGCTAGGGGGAGTAGCCGCGTACCCGACGACCGGCTCGACCAGGAACGAGTACGTCGCGTTAGCGAGGATGAAGCCGACGGTCGAGTCGGTGGAGCTGTTGGCGAGCTCGCCCAGGACGACCGACCACGCGGTGCCGGCCGGGAGGCCGGTTTCCGTGTAGTTGATGAGATACTCCCCCGGGGGCAACGTGACGGGGTACGCGCTCCCCTCGACCGCGGGGAGGGGGGATGACGCCCCCCCCGATCGGACCGCACCGACGAGCCCTACCGCGCTCACGGACTCGAGGACGAGAAGAGCGAGGATCCCGACCACCAGCCAGCGGGTCAACGTCCAGGACCGGGTCGAAGTCGCAGGTGCGTTACTCAGAGATCGGGGAGACCCCCGGCCCGTCGGTAGGAACCCATTGCGGACTTCCTCCCTCTCGACGACGCCGCGGCCCGTTCCCGGTGGCCCCGGACGAGGGAGGATTTGCTTGTACCCGGTTGGCAAGCCTTTCCCCGTTGGGGGTCACGGGAGCCCACGCCCTTCATGAAGTTATCCGGTCCAGTAGGGGGGTGTCGTCTACCCCCCACCCCTCGCCTACCCCCGTGGCCGATGGATGGCGGAAGTGGGAAGCCGGGCCAGCCGACACGACGACCATTACCGTCAGCGCGGACGAGGCTTAGCGAAACGGGGCGGGGTGGGGGGGCTGCTTCCCCCGGGGGGGTCGTCGAGGAGCCGGCCGTCAGGACCGCGTCGAGCAACAACGCTTATCAGCGATGCGTGCAAGGCGTACTCGCTGGGTATCTCCTTGAAGGTACTGATCGCCGGGATTGACGGGTACACCGGCTGGCCTCTCGCACTCCACCTCCTCTCGCGGGGCCACGAGGTCGTCGGGCTCGACAATTTCATCACTCGACGTCGGGTCCGCGAGGTCGGCGGTTGGTCGGCGACCCCGATCCCCTCCTTCCCCCGGCGACAGGCGAACGTGGAGCGGCTCCTCGGCAAGTCGCTGCGGTTCCATCGCGTCGATGTCACGAAGTATGAACCCCTTCGCCAGGTCATCGCCACCGAGCGCCCGGACGCGATCGTCCATCTGGCGGAACAGCGTTCCGCTCCCTACTCGATGATCGACGTCTATCATGCGGTGGAGACGCAGGTGCAGAACCTCTCGGGGACGATCAACTTCCTCTACGCGATCGAGGAGGAGGTGCCGGAGTGCCACTTCGTGAAGATGGGGACGATGGGGGAGTACGGGACCCCGAACGTCGACATCCCGGAGGGATTCTTCGAGGTCAATTACCATGGGCGCGTGGACGTGAACCTCCCGTTCCCGCGGCAGGCGGGCTCGTGGTACCACTGGTCGAAGGTCTTCGACTCCGGCGGGGTCATGTTCGCAACCCGAGCCTGGGGCCTCCGCGCGACCGACGTGATGCAGGGGGTGGTCTACGGAGTGCTCACGCCGGAGATCACCGACAACGCGCTCCTGACGCGCTTCGATTTCGACGATGTCTGGGGGACGGCGCTGAACCGGTTCGTGGCCGAGGCGGTCCTGGGCCTTCCGATCACTCCGTACGGAAAGGGCGAGCAGTCGCGCGGGTTCATCGCGCTCGAGGACTCGATGCAGTCCCTCCGGTTGGCCATCGAGAACCCGCCGGCGGCGGGCGAATACCGGGTCTTCAACCAGTTCGATGCCGCGTACACGGTCAACCAGCTCGCGGAGATCGTCCGCGACGTCGCGACCGAGTTCGGCTTGCAACCGGAGATCCAGCACCCGGCTGACCCCCGCGTCGAAGCCGAGGAGCACTACTACCGGCCCATCCACGACCGACTTCCGACCCTCGGGTACCGACGCAGCCGGGAGCTGAAGGACGTGGTCCATGAGCTGTTCACCGTGCTCCTCCGCCACCGGTCCCGTCTGGAGAAGCGCCGGAACGTCGTGATGCCGGTCGTGCAGTGGCGCACCGCGAGCAGCGCCTCGGCGATCCGGGGCCGTTCGCACGCCGTCGCTGCCCCGGCACCGCCCCCCGTCTCTTCCTCGGCACCGAGGCCGTCGACGTCCGAGGCCGGAAGCCCTCCGTCTTCCTCGGAGTGACCTGCCCTAGCCATGCGCGGCCTCCTGACCCTCGCCGGCGAAGGGAGCCGGATGCTTCCCTGGACGCGGGGCCTCCGCAAGGAGCTCCTGCCGCTCTACGACCGAGGGATCGGGGGGGTGCCGGTCATGAAGCCTGTGGCGAACTTCGTCCTCGAGACGCTCATCGACGCCGGCCTCGATGACGTCGTGCTCGTCGTCGGGGGCCAGGACGGAGGCGCCGCGGTCCAGAACTACTTCACGATCGACCGCGAGTTCCTCGCCCGCCACGCCCACCACTCCGAGCGCCTCCACGAGCTGACCGCCTTCTACCGCCGCCTCGAAAGCGTCCGGATCCGCTTCGTCACCCAGCCCCTGCCGCACGGATTCGGGGATGCGGTGCTCCGCGCCCAGCCGTTCCTCGGGTCGGAGCCGTTCGTCCTCCACGCCGGGGACGCCGTCCTCCTCGAGCGTCACCGGGGGCACGTCCCGTCGCTCCTCGCGAAGATCCGGGACCGCGACGACGTGGACGCGGTGCTGTTCGTCCGGAAGGTCTCGAACCCCCGGAGCTACGGCGTCGTGGAGGGCAAGACGGTCGGGCGGGAGGGGGACTTCCGCCGGCTCGCGGTCACCGGCATGGAGGAGAAGCCGGCGCACCCCCGGTCGAGCTGGGCTGCCACGGCGCTCTACTGCTTCTCGCCGCGCATCTTCGACGCCCTCAAGAAGGTCGCTCGGGAAGACCCGGCCGCCGAGCTCGAGCTCACGGCGGGGATCCAACAGCTCCTTCGGGACGGCGCGTCCGTCGCCGCCCTCGTCCTCGACCCGCGCTTCGCTGACTGGCGTTCGGTGGGTTCTCCCGACGCCTACCAGCGGGCGCTCCATCGGACCTACACGATCGCGCGGACCGGCCGGGCGTTCGGCGCCCCGAGCACGCTCGGTGAGGTCGGGGTCCGCTCCGCGCTCCATCTCCCGGCCCTCCTCGACGATCCGAGCGAATTGGAAGGATCGTTCGCGAGCCCGTCGGTCACGAATGCGCGACCGCCGCTACCGCTGGACCTGCCGGCCGACTTTGCCGGGGAGCCCGCGAACGCCCCGACGGGGCCGGGCACTACGGAGCCGAACCTTCCGTCGACCGACGCATCGTCGGTCGGAGGTTCGCCCCGCCGGCTCCGACCGGTGAACGACCCGCCCGGATAGGGGGCCGTGGGGCCACGACTCGGCCCTACTCCGAGAACTCGACCGGGTTGCCCGGAGTCATCGTTCCGAACGACTCGACGGCGAACGACTGCTTGATCGCGGAGGTGAGCGGCCACGTCGGGACCCAGAGGACGTCCCGCCAGTACCCTAATCGGACCAGATAGTAGCAGATCGCCGCCCCCCGCGGGATCAAGAGGAACGCGACCACGAAAGCGACCGTGATCAGTGTCGGGATCCCCGTCAGGAGCGTGATGAGCGCGGCGTAGACATAGATCATGTAGCGCATCCCGCTCTTGAGGAACGTCAGGGCCCAGATCACGGTCGCGAGGCCGCCGAACTCGAACGCGGGCGACGTGAGCGCGGGCAGGTGCCGGCGATGCGCGAAGAGCCCGCCCCGGTTCCAACGGATCCGTTGCTTCCGCAACGCGGCGTAGTCCTCGGGAACGTCCTCGAAGACGAGCGCCTTCGGCTCGAACCGGGTCCGGTACCCCAGTCGATAGAGGCGCAGCGTGATCTCGTTGTCCTCTCCGTTCCACGGGACCCACCCACCGACCTCGAGCATGTCCTTCCGCCGGAACGAGCTGAACGCCCCATCGACGACCTGGGTCGAGCGGGTCGCCATCAGGCCCCGCCGCAGGAAGAGATGGTTCCAGCAGATCTCCTGGATCCGCATCTTCCGCACCCACCCCTCGCGCTGGAGTGGGAGCAGCATCCCTTGGACCGCGCCGATCTCGGGGTCGGCGAAGTGCGGGACGATCGCCGTGAAGCCGAAGTCCTCCGAGAGGCGGCAGTCGGCGTCGACGCGGATCATCAACTCCCCCCGCGCGAGCCGCAGCACGCCGTTCAACGCGTTCGACTTCCCTCCGTGCGGGAGGTCCACGACGACCCCCGTCGCGTGGTGCATCTGCGCGATCTCCGCCCGCGCGATCGCGCTCGTGTGGTCGGTCGAGCCGTCGTTGCCGACGACGACCTCGGTGAAGCCGGGGTAGAGGCGCGCCGCTCGGTCGGCCGACCGGATCGCCTGGGCGATCCGTTCCTCTTCGTTGAACGCCGGGATGATGACGGTCACCGGCGGGTGATAGTCCTGCACCGACGGGACCCGGCGACGCCGCAGCTCGACCTCGTAGAAGACCCGGCCGAGGAGGTTGAAGATCACGAGCGTGATCAACGGAAGCAGGAGCAGGACCGCGAACGGGAGCGAGACCCCGAGTCGGCCGAGATACCCCCACAACCCGTAGAGCAGTCCGGCCGCGACGAGGAGACTGGGTACGGCGGTCGCGATGAAGAGGCGGATCGTACCGCGGTCCCGGGCGAAGCGCGGGGTGATCTGCATCGGCTGGGGGAGGATGAACGAATCGAAGAGCAGGACGAACGAGAAGAACCCGCCCGTGACGCCGCGCGCGACCAGGAACCCGGAGGCAGCGAACGAGTTGGTCACGTTGAAGCCGACCGAGTCGAGGAGCGCTTCGACGAACAGGTAGGTGAGGAGGATCCCGAGCGCGCCCCAGCGCTGACGGCTCGAGAACTTCCCGCTCCAGAAGAGGCCCGAGGCCAGACCCCAGGAGATCATCGCCGAGAGGTACATCAGCAGGATGAAGTCGGGGAGGACGTGGCTCCCGACCGAGAGGTGGGCGGGCGGAGCGTACGGATAGTAGAGCACGGACGCCACGAAGTGGACGAACTGGTCGTAGAGATTCAGCCAAACGGAGCGCGTGAGGATGAGGACGATGACGACCACGACGAACGTCGCGAGCATCTGGATCGGGAACCGCGACTTCTGTGGCGGGCGAGAGATCGGCGGCGGGGGGAGCTCGTTGGGCAACGTCGTCCGCCCCCGTACGGTCCAGATCGTGATCGTGTCGGGCGGCGGCGGCACCACGGGGCCGAGGTCCGGCGCGGCGTGGGCGTCGGCCCCCGCCTCGGGCTCGAGCGGCTCGTAGACTGCCCGGGGGTCCGCGAGGTCCACCGGCTTGATCGCTTGGATCGTGCTGGCCTCGCTATCGGAGCCGATCTTCTCGATCCCGACGCGGATCGCGAAGACCAAGAAGAGGGCAACGATCAGGATTCCGATGGGAAAGTTCTGGGGCCGGAAGTAGTAGCCGATCCTCGGGACGGCCCCGACGAGGTCCGGCCAGAATCGGTGGAGCACGAAGTTCGGTAGCTCCACGCCGATCCACTTCGGCAGCTCCACGGTAAAGAAGTGCGGCGCTTCGCGGAACACCGCGGAGTACGCGCCCGCGAGAAACCATTTCGAGAACGCCCGTAGTTCGGTCCAGACCACCTCGGGGGTGTTCGTAAGGGCTTTCCAACCGTAGCGGAAGCCGGTGTACAGGAGTATCAGCAGAGCGATCACGAGGAGGAAGCCGCCCGCGGCCCCGGCCCCGCCTCCATGACTCATGGGGTCCGAACCAGGTGGGGCCTCGCCGTCTCGACTCATGGAGACGGAACCCAACCTGGCCGCTGCGCCGCTTCGGTGAACCCTGCTCGAGAGGCGAACATTCGGTGGATCGGCCCCGCCCGGATGGAACCCGGCGCCGGCGGCGCGCGGGCATCCAACTCCGTTCCCATTTAAGTTCTCCCCGGTCGCAGTGAGTCGTAGTCGCCGGGCGGACCGGCGCCGACCCTTTCCGGGGGCTTTGAGCGGTCCCCGCGCTACCCGTTCGATGAGCCGTCGGTCGGACCCGTCGAGGGGGGGCCCGGGTTCGCTTCGCCGGTTCCGACCGACCGCCGGACGACCAGACCCGCCCCTCCCTTGGCACCCCCGCCGGGTAAGCTTCCCGCTCCAGCCCTCGGGTCAACGGTACTCGAAGCCGTCGGCGGCGCGCGGTGGCTTAGTGGCGGGCGCGCCTTCCGGTCGCTCACGCCCCGTCTCGATGGCCGTATTCCCAGTGCTCTCCCCAGAAGCTCCGATCGAGCGGCCAATCGGTGTCGATCAGGCAGAAGAGGTTCCCGTCGGGGTCCGCCAACTCGATGAAGTCATGGCCCGGAGGAGGGCGGTGGTGGACGGTCGCACCGAGCCCGACGAGACGGTCGAGCTCCCCCAGCGGGTCGGTGACGTAGAGGTCCAGGTGAAGGCGGTACTCCCGGGGCGGCCCCTCGTTCGACACGCTCAGGTTCAGATTGGGTCCCCGCCCCTTCGGGTCCCGCAGCATAACGCCGTCCGGCCGAACCGGATACCGCGGAACGTAGTGGAGCGCCTCGCTCCAGAACCGGACCATGGCGTCGAGCTGGGTGCAGTCGACCACGATCGACCCGATCGAGATACGCGTTGGGTTCGCGGTGCCTTCGCTCGTCGGCGTCGGCGAGATTGCGTCCATCGCGTCTCCGACCCCGGGGATGCTCTTGAGACTTTTCGAATGCTCCGCGGCAGACGTTGACGCTCGCGGGAGCCTCCCAAAGCTCCGGCGCGCGGAGAGGGCGACGGATACGGGTTACCGGAACCGTTCGGGAGAATTCTCCGGACGCGTTTTCCGCTAAAGGTTATGAGCGGCCCCCCCCTCCTTCGACATGCCGCGCGCGATCACGGTCGGGATCGTCGGCGACCGAAACTCCACGAACGCGACTCACCTCGGAACCGACCGGGCGTTTCGGGAGACTTCCGAACATCTCGACTCCCCGATCGACGTAGAATGGCTGCCAACCTCCGCGATCTCCGCGTCGGGACGGGAACTCGATCGCTTTCACGGTCTCCTGGTCGCCCCCGGGAGCCCGTACGAGAGCATGGCCGGGGCCTTGGCCGCGATCCGCTGGGCCCGAGAGTCGGACATCCCGATCCTCGGGACGTGCGGGGGCTTTCAGCACATGATCGTGGAGTACGCGCGCGACGTGATGGGAGTCACCGACGCTGACCACGAGGAGGAGCATCCCCGGTCCTCGCGACTGTTCGTCACCCGACTTGCTTGCTCGCTCGTGGGGACGACTCAGAGCGTTCGGATCCTCCCCGGCACCCGGGCGCTGTCGGTCTACGGGCGAGTCCGGTCGAACGAGCCGTTCTACTGCAACTTCGGGCTGAACCCCGAGCGCCGCAAGGAGGTCGAGGCCGCCGGACTCCGAACGTCCGGTCTCGACGCGAGTGGGGAGGTCCGGATCATGGAACTTCCCGGCCACCGGAATTTCTTCGGAACACTCTTCGTCCCTCAGATGGCCTCAGCGCCGGGGAGTCCCCATCCACTGCTGGTGGCGTTGGCGAAGGCGGCGGCGGAGTGACTTTCCCCCCGAGCGGGTATTCCCCGAGAGCCCTCTTCTGAGTCGGCCCCCCCGACCCCGCGGCGCTCGTCTCCGTCCCGTCCCCGACCCCTAGTGCTGTGTGTGCGACGGCCGAGGCCGTGTCTCTTCGAAGTCGCCCCAATCGAGGATGGGCGGGTCGACGTTCATCTGCCCCAGGAGGGCGTTCCGTTCTCCCCGATGCTGCAGCTCGTGCTCGACGACGTGGAGCGGATCGACGTCGTGAAGTCCTCGTCCCACCACGGGGGCAGCTGGGGCACCAGATACTCCCGGTCCAGGTCCGCGTCCGTGAGGCGGGAGAAAAACTCGGCGATCCCTCCCTCCACCACCTTCTGGTACCCTCGGAGGTCGTCGAGCGTGTTCGGATCCGGGCCGTCGTACGGTGGGAGTGGTTCGCTGTTGAGGGCCGCCATCCGACCGATCCAGATCTCGATACCTCCCATCGAGTGTCCGAGGACGTCGAGCAACGTCGGAAAGGAAGCTCCCCGGTCCTTGTTCAACTCCTCCGGGGGAAGTTTCGAGAGGGTCGTGAAGTAGCCATGCCGCGCGACCTCGTTGTACGAATACCAATTGTGAGTCGACTCGACCTCGGACATCGTGGGCGGGCGAATCCCGGGCGATGTAAGAGCCCGGGCGCGCGGAAACGCGCGCCCGCTCGCCGAGACGGTTACGGTGACGACGGTCGGGGGTTCCCCGAACCGGGGGCTCCTTCGAGCGATACGTGGTGATGGACCAGCGTCCAAGAACCGTCCTTCGCGCGGTGAAAGATGTTCGTTGCCTGACCGGCCGCAGGGAGAGTTCGTCCGCCCGAGGTCATCTGCCCCCGTTCTCGCCCGATCGAGTAGAACACGTCGCCGTGCGGGTGGATGCTCTAGTCGAAGAACTCCGTCTCGATCCGGTCCGGACCCTGGAACATTCGCTCGTGGCCGCCCCGGATCGCGGGCCATCCTCGGACGACCCCCCCCAGCGGGCTGATGGCCACGACCTCGGGCGAGTGATCCCAGCTCTCCTCCATCAACTTCAGGTCTCGGTCGTTGAAGGCCCGGTAGAATCGGACCAGAGCCTCCACGGGCTATCGAGGATCACCGAGGGCGTCGTGACCGGGTATCGGACGCGGCGTCGGACTCGTGTTGGGCATAGAGATCGCCCCTTCAGAACCCGAGATTCTAGTTCACGAGGATCACCGGGGTACGTCCGGCCGGGTGATCCGCGCGCAGGAGGAGGAGCCGAGCGATTGCGCTGTCGTGGCCGTAGTCCGCTCGTGCCCGTTCGTTCTCGAGGGGGAGCGAGTACTGCTCGAGCCGGTTCATTCCCTCGGCGAAGGGCGGAACGATCTTCTGGATGCCGACGACCCAGATCACGCGCCCGGCCCCGTACGCGTACGGCCCGATCTGACTCCCCGTGCCGGAGGTGACGAGCACTTCGCCGCCTTCCGTGATCGCGTGGACGCTGCCGATCGTGACGCCCGGGGCTTGCGAGAGCCGGCGGATCTCGGCCGACTGCGTCGCTCGGTCCGTCGCGCGCAATCGAGGCTTGAGCAGGGTGACCCGCGCATCGTCGGCCAGGGCCGCGGGGATCCCCGTCTCCTCCAACGAGCGGGACGGCCCATCCAGGACCTCCGCTCCCGCCGGGATCCGGGAAAGCGCCTCGCGGCGGGCGTCCGGTAAGGTTTCGACGACGACGACCTCGAATCCACGCCGGCGAAGGTGGACCGCGGCCCTCTCCACTTGCTCCGCCGTCGGGAGCCGGGAATACTTCGGGTCGGGCTCCCGCGGGGCCACGGTCGAGACGGACCGGGACGCCGGGGACCGCCGTGTCGGGTTGAGTTCGCCGGGGCGAGCCGAAGGGACCTGCACGGACAGGGACGCCGACATGGATCACTCCGAGCCGGGGCGGGTCGTAGCGGTCTGGGCGAGGGCGCAGAGTCCGTCCGAACCGATCCCGAGCGGGAGGTTCGTTAGGTTGTAGAGATTCTCGAGCGCGTTGACCAGCGTGATCTCGACGATCTCGCGCTCGGAGAACTGCTGACGCAGCGCCGCAAAGGTCTCCTCCGAGACGCGCTTGTTCCGGGTCGCCTCCTCCGCGTAGGCGAGCGCGGCCCGCTCGCGCGCCGAGAAGATCGGATCGGTCCGGTAGTTCAGGAGCGCGTCGAACTTCCGATCGAGACCCAGCTTGCGCCGAGAGGCCATCGCACGGCCGATGTCCTCGCAGAAGCTGCAGCCGTTGATCTGGGACGCCAGGTCGGCGATCAGAAGCTGGAGGCTCAGATCCAGCGTCAGTCCCTTTGCCTGGAACTTCTGGATCGCGCGGAGGACGGCCATCGACTCGGGTACCCGCGCATAGAGCACCTTGGCGGGGGTGAGGACCTTCCCCATCCAATGTCGCATTCCCCAATAGGCAAAGCGCATCTTCAGCCCATGCGGCTCTTCGATCGGGGTCAGTCTCGGTCCCCCGGGGG
>JBOGRO010000021.1:0-19535 GCA_050749465.1 Thermoplasmata archaeon
CGGAGCAGGATAGCAGAAGCCGCGGTCCGAGGGAGGGCCGGGCGCCGCCTCGCGGAGGAGGGGACCCGCTCTCGACAGGAATCGTTGGATGCGAGGTCGAAGGCCGGACCGCTCGCCACCGGAAGAAAACGCGCGCCTATCGCGAAACAGCACCACCGGCCACAGACTCAGGTTCGCTCAACTTCCGCCAAAGTAGTGACCTGAATAGCGCAGGAGATTCGCACCTACGTCGGAACGCTGGCCATCGGCTGTCCTTCTTTGAGAAGATCCGGCTGACCGACCCGACGTAGTCCCTCCTTGATTCGATCCGTGATGTTCAGATACCAAGTCCGGAATTGGGCGCCCAGGCTCACCTCCGTCCTCTCGACTCGCCCCAGCTCCTCGAGCAGACGGGTCTGGTACTCCGCAACCTTCAGCGGGTCCACTCCGCCCTCCAATAGCTTCCATCGGAGCGCCATCTCCAATCGGTAGGCGAGTCCGCATACGAACAGATACGCACGCACCCGCCGCTCACGTCGGTGGCGTACCGGCTCCACCTCGACCCCGGTCTTCCAGGTGCGGAACGCCTTCTCCACGAAGTCCTTCCCGAGATACTGCTCCACCACCTCCGGCGCCGTCAGCCGGGCCTCGGTGCAGAGCAGCACGTACTTCCCGTCCCTACGGGCGGCCTCCTTCACCGCCTGCTCCCGGAACGACCAGGCGATGCGGGGTTCCGCGCCGCCCCGTCGGACCCGTACCTGAACGAACTCGGTCCACTCGCCGAGGATCCCCTCGATCGCTTCGTGGAGTTTCTTCTCCGCCCAGTCCTTCCCCTTCTTCGCGAGCGTCGTCAACGCCTTGTCGATCGTGGAGAGCGCCTGGTTGCGCTCGTTCCGGTCGTCCAGGGCGTGATCTGCGTTCGTGTAGACCACCACCTCCCGCTCCGTCTTCCAGAGCGGAGCTCGCGCCTTCACGGCATAGATCGCCCCCGTCCGGGTCTTCTGGACGAAGGTCCCATGGGTCTCCGGGACCTTCGTCATGTCGAGAACCTGACGAACCTCCTTCAGGGTCTTCGAGAGTCCCCCGAGCAACTGCCACCCGACTCCCTGGACTTCCTCGACGATCTCCTTGCCCACGAGCCCCCGATCCACGATCAGCAGGCCTGGAGGGACCTTGGCCCGCTGGAGCTCCACCAGCAGGTTCCGCATCGTCCCGGCCCCGTGCCGGTTCCCCCGGTAGACGAAGTGTCGCCAGAGCATCCGGTCGTGGCGGCTCACCACCGCCCCGACGTTCACCTGGAGTCGGTTCTGATGATCCGGGTTCCGTCCGGAGGTGGCGATCGGACAGGTGACGCCGAAGAAGAGCACACTCGTCAGATCGTACGCCATCACCTCCTTCTCGCCCTTCGGGAGCGGGTGGCGCTCCCGCCACCCTCGGCTGAGCGCCTCTTCCAGCTCGATGGTGCGGTCCACCACCTGAGCGATCGCCGGGTCCTGGAAACTGACCCTATCGAGGGCGCGAAGGAACGTGTCTTTCGTGTAGGCGTCGGACGGAACGCCACTGACGAGCGGGAGATCGGTGGTGGGCGTCCAGAGCTCGAGCCGCGTGGCGCTGGTCGGATCGAGGACTCGATTGATGGCCCAAACGGTCAGGGTTCGGCCCGGAGATGGCTCCGCGGGATCGGATTCTTGGCCGCAGATCCGGTCGATAGTGGTCCGGAACTCCAGACCCTCGGCGACAGACCAGAGCAGTCGGACCGCCCCGGCTCGAGAGGAAACACCGTGGGAGACACGGTCCAGAGGGGAAACGGCGTCCTTGGGGGAGTGCTCCGGACAGAGGCCGAGATAGCGAACGTACTCACTGACGACCTTGCCTCCTCGGCGATAGGTCCGCCACTCCTCGCGGTAGCAGCGGCCGTTCCGTCGGTGGTGTTTGATCGCCGTATAGGTGTCACGTAACACCCACACCTATTTAGCCGGTTCGGTGTACCGGAGCGTACCCGGCGAGGAAATCGCCGCCGGAAGCGGAGGCGGAGCGGGTCGATCGACGACTTACGACGGATCGTGTGGGTGGTAACGGACCGCGCTATTCAGGTAGTGACAGTTACTGTTACTGAACGCTCATATAGGACGGCCATTTGCGCGTGTCAAGGTTTAGCTCGCACCGAACCACCGGTGAGCCACGGGTTTACCGGGGCCCGGCGGGAGCGAGCGCCAAGGGGTAAGCGGATGGGAACGAGTCAAGGAGGAGCATCGACCGCACCGGTCACGACGAACGCGACGCCGCCGCCGAGGGGTGGAAGGGGGCGAACGATAGCCATCATTGTCGCCGTGATCGTCATCTTGGGAGGGATCGGTGGAGGGGTCTACTACTACTATGCGACCCAACCGAGTAGCAACAACAATTTTGTCGTCGGAGTCGTGGGTCCGCTCACCGGCGCGCTCGGTCCGGCGGGAACGCCCTGGGCCGACGGGGTCACGGTCTGGGCGAACGCGATGAACGCCCAGGGCGGGGTCCACTACGACGGGAAGACCATGCACGTGGTCGTGAAGATGTACGACGACCAGAGCAACCCGTCGCAGGCGATCCAGCTGGTAACACAGGCCGTGAGCGGTGACCACGTTGACATGCTGATCACCGGCTTCCTGACCGGCGACACGGACGCGATCGCGTCCACGGTCCAGAGCCTGCAGGTCCCGATCGTCGCGAACGCGGCGGACGACCCCGAGTTCCACGTGGGGAATCCGTACCTGTTCTCGATCTACCCGACGACCGCCGCGCAGATGCAGATCTATGCTAACTTCTTTGCAACGCTGAGCCCGCACGCTACGAACCTCTCGACGTTGTACTCGAACGAAGAAGCGATGATCCAGCTGCTCGGCACGACGATCGACCTGATGGGCCCGAGCTACAACGTGATCTACAACCAAACGTACGACCCGACCGCGCTGACGAGCTCGAGCGCCGATTCGTACCTGCTCGCCGCGGACGCAGGGCACCCGAACATGTTGATGGTCTCCGACGAGGCCCCCGGGAATGTCATCACCTGGATCCAACAGATGAAGTCCCTCAACATCCGACCTCCGCTCATCTTCTCGGAGGACATGTGGGACTCGCCGTTCTTCATCAGCCAACTCGGTGCGGATGCGAACGGCATGATCGGCCAGGACAACTGGGCCGCCAACATGACGAAGGCCGACGCGACGCCCGGCTACGCGAACGGCACGTACTGGTTCCAGCAGCTGAACGCGACCTACGGCGAGTCGATTGCGTTGAACCAACTGCCGGTACAGGGGATCATGGCCTGTGAGATCCAGTTCGCGGCGATCCAGAAGGCCGGGGCGACGACAGGTCCGGCGGTCGCGGCGGCGCTCGCGGGGCTCAACATGTCGACGGTGGACGGCGCGTTCGTGGCGAACGCCAACGGGCTCGATATCGCCCGCGGTCCGTTCGTGATCCAGGTCCAGAACGGGCTACCCGAGATCATCGCGCCCGCCCAGTATGCGACGGTATCGGTCGTCTATCCGCTGCCGACGACGTGGCCCTAGCCGGGGGAGGGGATCCAACACGTCGCAACCCCGCGGAACCACGAGCACGGGAGTCTAGGTTCCGTGGGGTTCAACCCTTTCTTAGTCGCCGTTTTAGGAGGGCTCGGCGTCGGAAGCCTCTACGTGGTCTTCGCCCTCGGGATGAACCTCCTAATCGGGGTCATGCGGGTGATCAACTTCTCGCACGGCTATCTCATGCTCCTCGGCTCGTATCTGACCTACTTCCTCTGGGAGTGGTACGGCCTCAATCCGCTCCTCTCGCTGCTGATCGTGATGCCCGCGCTCTTCGCGGTCGGCGTGCTCTTCCACTTCATCATGGTCCAGCCGGTCCTCAAACGTCCGCAATTCGAGGACACGACTCTCCTCCTCACCTTCGCCGGCCTTCTCGTTCTGGACAACATCTTCGTGAGGCTGTGGACCGACAACCAGCGTCAGGTGCCCACGAGCTACTTCAACACCCCCGTCGTCCTCGTGACACCGTGGGGGGACGCGGTCCTCTCCCAAGTTGTCCTGATCGGGGCGGGCCTCGCCGCGGCGGCCACGATCGCGCTCGGACTGTTCCTCCGGTACACATGGACGGGCCGTGCGATGCGAGCGGCCAGCCAGGACCTCCTCGCCGCGCGCCTCCTCGGGATCCCCGCGACGCGCCTCTACGCGGTCAGCTTCGGCATTTCGGCGCTCCTCGCGGGGATCGCGGGGGTCGTCGTGGCGATGGAGTTCCTCTTCTACCCCGAGTTCGGATTCGACTACCTCCTCAAGGCCTTCGGGGTGATCATGATGGGCGGCCTCGGCAGTCTCGTCGGAACGATCGCGGGAGGACTCTCGCTCGGCGTCGCCGAGTCGATGACGGCGTGGGTCTTCAACGGTCAGTACGGCATTTGGGCGAACGGGGTCGCCTACGTGGCGATTCTCGTCGCGCTCGCCCTCCGTGCCTTCCTGGGGAAGACACGGTGAGCGACTTAGAGGGTACTCCCGCCCCGGCGGGGTTGTCAGGGAATGTCGATAAATAACTTCTTAACTGTGGGCTCTATGTCCTGAGCGTGAGTGGAGAGGAGCCGGAGGAACTCTGGGCTCGAATCCTCCCTACCCTCGACGAGGCTCACCGTCGCTGGGTGGCGGGCGCCAAGGCCGTAGACTTTGGACGGGGAGGCATCACTCGGGTGCGCACCTTCAGTGATCTCTCCTTCGATACCATCCGTCGTGGGATTCGGGAGATCCGGGCCGATACTTTCCCACCGATCGCCGATAGGGTCCGCCGGCCAGGGGGTGGCCGAAAATCCATCGAGACCACCGATCCTGCTGTGCTACCCGCACTGAAGGCCCTTCTGCAGGACACCACCGCTGGCGACCCCATGAGCGCCCTCCTGTGGACGCACCGGTCCAGCCGGCGACTGGCGGAGGAACTGACCCGTCTAGGACACCCGGTCTCGTACGACACCGTCATTCGACTTCTCCAGCAGCTGGGATACTCACTCCAGGTCAACGCCAAGAGCAAGGAGGGCCGCTCACCCCCCGAGAGGGACTCCCAGTTCCGCTACATCAACCGCGAGGTGGCGATGTCACAATCCGCGGGGGACCCTGTCTTGTCCGTGGACACGAAAAAGAAGGAGAAGGTGGGATCGTTCAAGAACGCCGGACGGACGTATCGACGGAGTGGGGAGCCGACGGAGGTCAACGTCTACGACTTCCCCCGCTTCTCGAAGGGGACTGCAGTGCCGTACGGGGTCTATGACGTGGATCGGAACCGGGGGTTCGTCAACGCGGGGATGGACCACGAGACGACGGCGTTCGCGGTGGAGAGCCTTCGGTGGTGGTGGCGAAGGTACGGGCAGAGATGGTACCCGGACGCGACCGGGTGGCTCATCTGCGCGGACGGCGGGGGAGGGAACGGGTCCAACCGGCGTGGATGGAAGTACCACCTGCACGAACTGGCCCGAGACCTCGGAATCCCGGTGTCGGTCTGCCACTACCCGCCGGGGACGAGCAAGTGGAACAAGATAGAACACCGGTTGTTCAGCTTCATTAGCATGAACTGGCAAGGGGTACCGCTGGAGAGCTACGAGACGGTGGTGAGCTTGATCATGGCAACGAAGACCAAGAAGGGACTGAAGGTGGGAGCACGCCTGGACCGGGGGAAATACCCGCTGAAGGAGAAGATCACCGACAAGCAGATGGCCGAGATCCACATCGAACACCACGAAGTGAATCCTGAGTGGAACTACACGATCTATCCCTCAGGAGCGTCGGCGGAAAAGAAGAAGCGGAAGGCGCGGACTTGAGGGCCCGACCCTTGCGGTGAAGGCTCGTGAATACTACGATGTTATTTTCCGACAATCCCTCACCACTCGGTCGCGCCGGGAAGCGCCTTCTCGCCTGGAACCACCGTCGGACGATCCTGATCGTCGTCTTCGGGCTGCTCGCCCTCTTGCCGATCTTCTACCCCAGCCCGTACATGATCGCTACGATCCTGTTCTACATCCCGTGGTACCTCGCGATGACCCAGAGCTGGAACGTCTCGGGCGGCTACAGTGGCCAATTGAGCTTCGGCCACTGGGGGCTCCTCGGTGTCGGGGCCTACACGAGCGCGATCCTCGCCGTGACCTACGGCTGGAACGTGATCGCCGCGATGGCGATGGCCGCCCTCGTGACCTTCCTGTTGGGTCTGCTCATCGGGTACGTCGGCTCGGCGCTCCGGGGGCCGTACTTCGCGATCGCGACCCTCGCGGGCGCGGCGCTGATGCAGCTCGTGATCCTCAACTGGAAGACGGTGACCCTCGGCGCGCTCGGCTTCCCCATCTTCTTCGTCGTCATCTCGCCGACCGACCTTTACTACAGCGCCCTTGCGCTCGGGGTCATCGCGACCGCGATGGTCTACCTGATCTCCCGGAGTCGCCTCGGACTCGCGTTCCAGGCGGTCCGTGAGAACGAGGACGTGGCGATCGCGACCGGGATCTACGCCCGCGGCTACAAGGCGCTCGCCTTCGGCCTGAGCGCCGCGATCATGGGGCCGGTCGGCGGCCTCTATGCGTTCGCCTCGCACTACGTCGATCCGAACTCGGCGTTCAACCTCCTTTACAATCTCCAGATTATCCTGATGGTCGTCGTCGGGGGTCGCGGCAAGGTCCTCGGGCCGATCGTCGCGGCTGTCCTCTTCGCCTGGGTCTTTGAGGTCGCCCTGACGAGCTTCAACGTCTACAACTACCTCATCACCGGCGTCGTGATCATCGTCGCGGTCCTCCTCGTCCCGCGCGGGATCTTCGGGTTCCGGGGGATGCCGAAGGTCCTACAATTCTGAGCGGCTTCACGGACCGCCGCGGCGACGGTCTCGGGCCGGTCGGCCGGAGCTACATCCCGAGGAACGCCTTGCGGATATCGGGGTGGTCGAGGAGCTCGCGGGCGACCCCTTGATTGACGATGCGGCCCTGAGCGAGGACGTACGCCCGGTCGGCGAGCCGGAGGATCTGCCGAACGTTCTGTTCGGCCGCGAAGACCGTCACGCCGTGCTCGGTGAGCGAACGGAGAGTCTGGAAGACCTGCGCGACGACCTGGGGAGCCAGGCCTAGGGATGGCTCGTCGACCATGAGGACGCGTGGGCGCGCCATGAGCGCCCGGCCGATCGCGAGCATCTGGGCCTCCCCGCCCGAGAGGGTCTTCGCGGACTGGCGAGCCCGCTCCTTCAGGATCGGGAACAGCGCACAGACCGTCTCGTAGGTCTCCCGGAAGCGGGCCCGGGCGGGCGGGAGGTACGCGCCGAGAGAGAGGTTGTCGCGGACGGTCATGTTCGGAAAGACGTGCCGACCTTCTGGGACGAGCGAGATGCCGGCGGCAACGATCGATTCCGGCGCGCGGCCGGTGAGCTTGTGCTCGCCGAGGTACGTCGTGCCCCCGAGGGTGGGGATCAGCCCGGTCATCGCGCGGAGGAGGGTGGTCTTCCCCGCGCTGTTCGGACCGACGAGCGCGGTGAACTTCCCTTCGGGGATCTCGAGACTCACGTCGTGAAGCACGTCCATCCGTTCGTAGCCGGCGCGTAGCGACTCGACCCGCAGCGCGGTCACGCCCGGAGATGGCTCGGAGGAGGGGATCGGACGTGCCGAACGGCCGGACGCCATGGGAGGTCAGGAACGGGAGCCGCCCAATAGGTTAAGCGTTCGCCGACCGGGCGATCGCGGGAAGGATCTCGAACGAGGCGACGACCGCTCCCACCGTCTCTTCGATGTTCCGGAGCGCAGCCCGATGGAGCTCATCGTCGACCCCCGCGACTGCGTCGCGAACCACGACCACATCGAGGTCCCGCGCAAAGGCGTCCCGCGCAGTCGAATCCACGCAGACGTGCGAGAGAACGCCGGTGACCACGACCGACCGCACTCCGTCACGCGCCAAACGGTCAGAGAGGTCGGTGCCGAAGAAGCCCGAGTAGCGGCTCTTGTAGACTATGGGCTCGTCTGGGGCGGGAGCGAGCTCGGGCACGATCTCCGCCTCGGCCGAGTCCGCGGTGAAGATCGGCTCCGAGCGGCCCAAGTACGCACGGGGGAGGACCCGGTGGAGACGCGCCGGATAGTCCCCACCGTCAGCTCGATACCGGTACGCCGTGTAGAGCCGGGGGAGTCCCGCCCGGCGGAACCCCTCCCGCAGACCAGCGATGTTCGACGAGAGGTGGCAGTCGTTCAGGAGCGGTCGGCCGGCCCGCGCATACGCCCCGGTCGGCGAAACGAATCCGACCTGCATGTCAACGATGAGGAGCGCGGGTCGTTCGAGACGCGGGAGCATGGGGCGAGCAGCGGGAGGAGGGATTTAAGCAAAGAATCGCTGACCAAGGCGGTTTGCAGCGTTCGAGAGGAGGGCCGCTCGCCGGTCTGAAGGTAGTGGAGCTTTCCCAGGGGATTGCCGGACCGTATTGCGCCATGGTGCTCGCGGATCTCGGCGCCGAGGTGGTCAAGGTCGAGATCCCGCGCTCGGGGGATCTCTCCCGCGGCTGGGGACCTCCGTTCGCCTCCCCGCACAACTCCGCCTACTACCTCTCGGTCAACCGCAACAAGCGCTCGGTTGAGCTCGACCTCAAGTCGGAGTTCGGCAAGGAGGCGTTGCGCCGTCTCCTCCGCGTCACGGACGTCCTGGTCGAGAACTTCCGCCCGGGTACGATGGCGGACCTCGGCTTCGACCTCGCAACGCTCCGCGCGATCCAGCCGGACCTCCTGATGGCTTCCGTGACGGGCTACGGGCCGGACGGGCCGAGCCGCGACGACCCGTCGTTCGACCTCATCGCCCAGGCTCGCTCGGGGTTGATGAGCGTCACGGGCACGGTCACCGGCGAGCCGATCCGCGTCGCCATCGCGCTCTTCGACCTCGCGGCAGGGCTGTACGCCGCGATCGGGGTCCTCGCGCAGCTGCGCGAGCGAGAGGCCCATCGTCCGACCGTCCCGGTCGAGGTGAACCTCCTCGACACGTCGATCTCGATGCTCACACACTGGCTCCCGATCTTGAGCCTCGAAGGGAAGGTCCCCCCGCCGAGCGGCACCTCCCACCCGCTCATCGTCCCCTACCAAGTCTTTCCTACGAAGGAAGGGTTCATCGCGCTCGGCGTCTCGAGCGACGTCCTCTGGCACCGCTTCTGTGGGGTGCTCGGGCTCGGCGCGATCGAGAACGACCCGAAGTTCGCGACGAATGCAGCGCGAGTGGCCCACCGACAGGAGGTCCTCGCACTCGTTCTCCCCCGGTTAGCCCGATGGACCGCCGGAGAGGCGACGGCCGAGCTCAACCGCGCTGGCGTCCCGTGCGCCGTCGTGGCCCGCATCGAAGACCTGCCGCACGACCCTCAGATCGAGTTCAACCGCTCGATCGTGACAATGCAGGCCCCGCACGCGGGAGAAGTGATGGTGGGCGGCTCCCCTCTCCGCTCTCTCTTGCCGGAAGGGGAACCGCTCGTCCGCCGGCCAGCGCCGGACCTCGGGGAGCACACGAGCGAGGTGCTCCGCGAGGTCGGCCTGGAACCGCCGACCGCGGGGAAGACGAGCTCGAGAGGCCGGGCGTGAAGGCGATCGACGTCGTCGCGAACCTCCGTAACGAACACTACGTGAACGCGATCAGACCCTACATGAACGAGGCTTGGAAGACGCTCCGCCAGGACATGGACCGGCTCGTGATCGGACCCGAGCGGATGGTCGAGGAGATGGACCGGGCGGGCATCGAGCGGGCGTTCCTCATCGCCGCGAAGGGCGAGGACTGGGAGGTTCCCTACGAGGACGTTGCGAAGGTCGTCCACGAGTACCCCGACAAGTTCTCTGCCGTCGCCGGCTTCAATCCCTTTCACGGCATGAAGGGCGTCGCGCGGCTCGCCGAGGCGGTCGAGAAACACGGCTTCATCGGGGCCCACGTCTACCCCCACTGGTTCCGCCGGCCGCCGAACGACGCGATCTACTTCCCGTTCTACGCGAAGTGCGTCGAGCTCGACATCCCGGTCCAGATGCAGGTGGGGCACGCGACGCCCCACACCTATCTCCCCTCCGTCGCGCGCCCGATCACGCTCGAGGATATCGCGATCTACTTCCGCGAGCTCAAGATCATCGGGACCCACATGGGGTACCCCTGGACGGAGGAGATGATCTCGGTCGCCTACCGGTTCCCGAACGTCTACATCGCCCCCGACGCCCACGCCCCGAAGTACTGGGAGTCTCGGTTCGTCGACTACCTGCGCACCCGGGGAAAGAAGAAGGTCTTGTTTGGGACCGACTACCCGATCGTCGGGTTCGAGCGGGCGATGACCGAGCTCAAGGACCACCATCTTTCGGACGAGGTGCTCGAGCGCTTCTTGCGCGAGAACGCCCGCGAGGTCTACCGATTGGGCTGAAGGCGGTTCGGCGGACCGGGGCAGGGCGTGAGCGCTCAAATCCTAACGGGGCCGTAGGCCCCACGAGGACCTCTTTAGAGATGGTCGAGCGCCACCCCTGTCCGACGCTCCGCGCCCGCCTCGAGTCGGGTGGGATCCTCGTCGCGCCGGGCGCGTACGACGCCCTCTCCGCCCGCCTCGTGGAGGCGGCGGGGTTCCCGGCGGTCTACGCGAGCGGGGCCGGTGCCTCCTACAGCCTGCTCGGCGCCCCCGATATCGGGCTCCTCTCGTTCGCCGAGATGCGCGACCAAGTGGCGCGCATCGCCGCCGTGGTGGGGATCCCGGTGATCGCGGACGGTGACACGGGCCACGGCAACGCCCTCAACGTTCGGCGGACCGTCCGCGAGTTCGAAGCGGTCGGGGCGGGTGCCATCCAACTCGAGGACCAGACGTTCCCGAAGCGCTGCGGCCATCTGAGCGAGAAGTCGGTGGTCCCGGTCGAGGAGATGGTTGGGAAGCTCGGGGCGGCGATCGATGCCCGTCGCTCGCCGGAGACGCTCCTCATCGCACGCACGGACGCCCTCGCCGTAGAGGGGATACAGCCGGCCCTCGAACGACTGCGGGCATACGAGCGGGCGGGAGCCGACGTGCTCTTCCTCGAGGCGCCGCCCGACGTGGAGACGATGCGGCTCGCGTGCTCGACGCTCGAGCGGCCGATGATGGCGAACATGGTCGAGGGAGGGAAGACCCCGCTCCTCTCGGCGAAGGAGCTCGAACGAATCGGCTACCGGCTGGTCATCTTCCCCGGGGCGGGCGCCCGTGTCGCGGCGTTCGCGCTGCGCGAGCTCTACTCGACCCTGGCGAAGGAAGGCACCACCACCTCGCTCCTCGGGCGGATGCTCCTCTTTGACGATCTCAATCGCGTTGTCGGGCTTCCGGAGATGAGGGAACGCGGCCGGAAGTACGAGGCCGGCGCCGCCAGAGTGGGCGACCGATGAGCCGCCCGCAGACCCAGATCGAGCGGATCCTTTCCCGCCACTCGACCGAGGCCCCGGGGAAACCGGTCGAACCCGAAGAGTTCGTCGAGGTCGAGGTCGACCGCCTCGTCCTCATCGACATGGCCGCGACGCATCCGGAGTTCCTTTCCCATCTCCCTCACCAGGTGTACCGGCCCGATCGGGTCGCTTGGGTCTTCGACCATCTCATTCCCGCGCCGACGGTCGAGCTCGCCTCGGGCCTCGTAAAGCTCCGGGAGCTCGCGCGACGCTGGGGGATCACCAACGTCTTTGACATCGGCCGCGGCGGCATCTCGCATCCGTTGATGGCGGAGAAGGGCTGGGTACGTCCGGGGGAGATCCTCGCCAACACCGACTCCCACACCTGCGCCACCGGTGCGCTCGGCTGCGCCGGCCGAGGGGTTGGGATGCTCGAGGTGATGAGCATCCTTGCGACGGGTCGAACCTGGTACCGCGTTGGCGAGACGATTCGGGCCGAGCTGAACGGGCGGCTTTCGCCGGGGGTCGCGGGGAAGGATGTCTTCCTATCGCTCGCCGCGGACCATGGAGCGATACCGGGCCGGAACATCGAGTTCGCAGGCGACGGCATCCCGGACCTCCCGATCCCCACCCGTCAGGTGATCGCGACCATGTGCGCAGAGCTCAGCGCCGAGTTCGCGCTCTTTCCCGCCGATCGGCGAGTGCTCGACTACGTCCGGGCCCGAGTTGCACCGGGTGAGCCGGTCGAACCCGTGAGCGCCGACCCCGACGCCTCCTATCTGGAGGAGTGGACGGTCGACCTCGCGAGGGTCGAACCGCTCGTCGCTCTCCCCGGCCGCGTGGCGCGCAACGTCCGTCCAGTTTCGGAGATGGAGTCGACGCCGATTACGCGGGCGGTCGTGGGTTCCTGCGCGAACGGTACGATCGAGGACCTCGAGGCCGTGGCCGACGTCCTGCGCGGCCGACACGTCCACCCGGACGTGGTCTTCACCGTCACTCCCCACACCTCCGAGGTGATGGCCGAGGCGTCGCGTCGGGGCCTGATCGACGCCATCCTGTCCGCGGGAGCTCTCCTCACGAACCCCACCTGCGGCTCCTGCTTCGGTGGACACATGGGCGTGCTCGGCGACGGCGAGGTCTGCGTGACGAGCACGACGCGGAACTTCCAGGGGCGCATGGGCTCTCCGAGCGCGAAGATCTACCTCGCGTCGAGCGCGACCGTGGCGGCGAGCGCGGTCGAGGGCCATCTCACCGACCCGAGGCGCGTGCTCGGAGGACGACCGTGAAGCTCGCCGGGCGCGTGTGGGTCTTCGAGGACGACATCAACACTGACCTCCTCTATCCGTCGGCCTGCTTCCGGCTCCCTCCGGCGGATCGCCCCCGGCTCACGATGAGCGCGAACCGGCCGGGCTGGTCCAGCGAGGTCCGCCCGGGGGACCTGTTGATCGCCGGGGCCAACTTCGGGACCGGTTCCTCCCGCCCGGCCGCTGACAACCTGAAGGCGCTCGGTATCGCCGGCGTGGTCGCGGATTCGATCAACGGACTCTTCTTCCGGACCGCGATCAACTCGGGCCTTCCGGTGCTCGAAGCGCCGGGGATCCGGTCGTTCGTGCGGGAGGGGGCGACCGTCGAGGTCGACCTGGGGACGGGGGCGATCCGCTCCGAGGGCCGGGAGCTCAGGGTGAGGCCGCTCGCCCCGTTCCTCTCGCGGATCCTCGCGGACGGCGGGCTCCTCCCTCGGCTCCGCAAGGAAGGCTATATCGACTAGCGGCGTTCGACCGCTTCGGAGGAGTTCGCATGCACCCGTGGGAGAACGTGTTGGGAGAGTTGGACCGCAAGGTCATCGCCGCTGCCGGCTACGGAAAGGAGCGGCCGCTCGGGAAGGCACCGGTGCTCCTCGTTATCGACGCGCAGTACAATTACGTCGGGGAGGACCTGCCGATCCTCGAGTCGATTGGACAGTACCCCACGAGCGTCGGTCGCTTGGCCTACCAGGCGCTCCCGCAGATGCTCGGCCTCGTACATGCGTTCCGTGAGAAGAAGCGTCCGGTCTTCTTCACGACGGTCGCCCCGAAGGAGTCGCTCCTCCCGTTCTCGATCAGCGTCCGGATCCACGCCGACCGCCGGCAGGAGACGCTCGTTGCCGGCCACAAGGGGACCGAGATTATCGAGGCCCTTCGCCCCGAGCCGGGGGAGCTCGTCGTCGACAAGGCGTTCGCGAGCGCCTTTATGGGGACGCCGCTCGCGACAATCCTCACCCTCCAGCACGCCGACACGGTCATCGTCTGCGGGGGTACGACCTCGGGCTGCGTCCGGGGTACCGCCGTGGATGCGGCCGGGCTCGGCTACAACGTCGTCGTGGCGGAGGACGCGGTCTTCGATCGCATCCAGCTTTCGCACGCGGCGAGCCTCCTCGACCTGTGGATGAAGTACGCGAACGTCTTCCCGGCCCAGCGCGTCGTCGACTGGGTGCGCTCCCTCCCATGAGCGACCTGGTTCTTCGCAACGCGCGCCTCGTGTTTCCCCACCGGGGAGTCGTGGAGGGAGAGGTCGGGATCTCGGACGGCCGGATCGACGCGGTCGGGAAGGACCTCGGGCGGGGGGGCCGGGAGATCGACCTCCACGGCGCCCTGCTCGGCCCGGGAATCGTCGACCCCCACACGCACGTCGGGATCTACCGGCCGGCCGACCAGGACGCTCGGACCGAATCGGAGTGCGCCGTCCGGGGCGGGGTCACAACGATGGTGACGTACTGGCGCGTCGGGGAGCCGTACACCGACGGCCTCGTGCCCTACGGCCGCGCCTTTCCGGACTTCCGCGCCCAGCTCGACGGCCGGATGAGCGTGGACTACGCGGTCAACCTTGGGATGCTGACGCGCGCCCACCTCGCCGAGGTACCCGAGCTCGTCCGGAAAGAGGGGGTAACGACCCTCAAGTACTTCGCCCACTACGAGGGCCGGCCCGACATCGGACACGACCTTGATTCTGGCTACTTCTACGCGCTCGCCGAGGCGGTCGCCCGGCTCCGGCCGGACCATCCCGCTGTCCGGCTCAGCGTCCACAGCGAAGACGCCTACATCGTGCGCGAGGCGACCGACCGCGAGAAGCAGAGGAGAGGGACCGACCTCGAATCCTACCGTCGCTCCCGGCCCGAGCTCGCCGAGGCGGTCGCGATCGCGCGGCTCGGCGAGACGGCGCTCGCGACCGGCGCGCCGGTTTACCTGCCGCACGTGAGCTCTGCGCTCGGCTACTCGAGGGCGGCCGAGTACGCGGCGCGGGGCGCCGACCTCCTGATCGAGACGAGCTTGCACTACCTCACGCTCACGACCGGGAGCCCCGCCGGTATCCTCGCCAAGGTCAACCCCGCGGTGCGGCGAGAAGAGGACGTTGAGGCGTTGTGGAGCGCGCTGGGCCGCGGTGGGCTCCGATGCGTCGGAAGCGACCACGCCTCGAACGCGCGCGCGGAGAAGACGGAGCTGTGGAGCGCGAAACCGGCGTTCGCCGGTACCGGTCTCCTCCTTCCGCTCCTCTTCGAGGAGGGTGTGGTGCGCCGCCGGCTGCTCACCCCCGAGTCCCTCTGGGGGATCCTCGCCGAGAACAATGCGAAGGCGCACGGGCTCTTCCCGCGGAAGGGCGCGCTCGTGCCGGGCGCCGACGCCGACTTGGTCGCGGTCGAGAAGCTCGCCGAGCCGCGGCGCGTGACGGCGGAGTCGGTCCATTCGGCGGCCGATTACTCCCCGTACGAAGGGCGCGAGCTCCACTATGCGCCGACCCGGACCTTCCTCCGCGGCGAACTCGTCGCGGACGAGTCCGGCCTGCACGCACCGGGCCGGGGCCAGTACCTCCGTCGGCCGCTCGGACCGGCCTAGGGCGCCCCGCCCGACGGCCGCGCTCCCACATTCCGCGCCGGGACGAAATCCCCGCGGCCTCCGAGGTCGTGGACGGTCCCGGGGAAGGTCCCTTCCGCGACGGTCACCCCGCGGCTCACGGTCCGGACCGGGACCCCGGTGAGCCTCCAACCCTCGAACATAGTGAACTCGCTGTGGTGGTGGAGTCGGTCGTTGCGGATCGTCGTCGTCGCCTTCGGGTCGACCAGCACGAAATCGGCGTCCGCACCGGGGAGGAGCACTCCCTTGCGCGGATAGTAGCCGAACCGGCGGGCCGGGCCCTCGGCCAGGAGATAGAGGAGACGGTCCCAGTCGAGCCCGCCCGCGAACGCCTCCTTCAGCATGACCGGGTACATCGTCTCGCTGCCCGGGAACCCAGGCGGGATCGAGAAGATATCCTCGGCGCCCGGGGCCTTCTCGGAGCTCGGCGCGGCGTGGTCGGAGGCGAGGAAATCGACCGTACCGTCCCGCACGCCGGCGCGCATCGCCTCCACCTCGGCCCGGCTGCGGAGCGGTGGGTTCACTTTCGCGTAGGGTCCGCGCTCGCGGTAGGCGGAGGTGTCAAAGAAGAGGTAGTGGGGGCAGGTCTCGACCGAGAGGTCGGTTCCGGCGGCCCGGGCCTCTCGGACCGTCGGCAGCGTGAACCCGCTCGAGAGGTGCACGATGTGCACGGCGGCGTCGGCCGCCCGGCCGATCCGCGCGACGCTTGCGACCGCCTCGTCCTCCGCGAGCGTGGGGCGGGAGTCGGTGTAGACCTCCGGCCGGGTCCGGCCGGCTCGCTGGAGCCGAGAGGTCGCCTCTGCTACGATGGACGCGTTCTCCGCATGCACTTCGAGCGGAGCGCCGGTACCGCGGAGTCGCTCCGCGACCGCGAGGATCGTGGCGTCATCGCACGCAGTATAATCGCCGACCGGGCTCCAGCCCATGTAGACCTTCACCCCCGCGACGCCCGCGCGGACGAGCGCCGGAACCTCGCCGAGGTTGCCGGCGCACCCGCCGCCGTGGACGCCGAAGTCGACCACCGAGGTCGCACGGCCGAGGGCCACCTTCGCCTCCAGCGCGAGAAGGGTGAGCGTCGGAGGACAGTGCTGGGGTGTCGACGCGGCCTGCTCGACGAACGTCGTCACGCCACCGGACGCACAAGCCCGGCTCCCGGTCCCGATGTCCGTGCGGTCCGGGCGGCCGTAGGTGAAGTGAGTGTGGGTGTCGACAGCGCCGGGAAGCAGTAGGAGGCCCGAGGCATCGATCGTCCGGTCCGCCGTGGGAAGGTGCGGGTCCTTCGCGATCCGCGCGATGTGCCCGCCTTCCACCGCCAGTCCGGCCTCGACCCATTCGCCGGCCCAGCGCAACCGCGCTGAGCGCACGACCAGATCGACCGGGCTCACACCGGGCCCCCTCCGAGCCGGGCGACGACCGCTCCGCCGAGGTTCGTCCAACCTGAGCGAAAGTAGTAGCCGGACTCGATGCCGCGGGGGCGGAGCGGCATCAGTTCCTCATTCTCCGCATCGTAGAGCTCGAGTTCACCCGAACCCTTCCAAACGTCGGTGACGACCCGGCCCGCGGTCTCGACCCGGACGAGCTCGTGGACCGAAGGGGGTGCGTGCGGGTCGACGCTCGGGAGGTACCGGACCCCGAAGTAGGTGCCGAGCCGCGGCAGGTCCTCCGGCCGTCCGGGCTCTTCGAGGGTCACGCCGGCGAAGAGGATCCGCTCGCCGTGTCGGGAGAGGACCCCGCCGAGTCGCGCCCCCGGGCCGAGCGGGCGGAGCTTCGGGTGGAGGGGGTGGAGCCGGGTCATCCGGATGGCGGCCACCTTCTTCGGCCAGCCGTTGAGCCACCCGCGCATCATCGACCAGTCGTGATCGGTCCAGATGAAAGGCAGGTAGACGCCCGCCTCCCCCTCGTACTGGCAGGAGACCGTAACAATCGCTTCGCCGTACTGGGTCGCCTCCGGCTGGCGATAGGCCAGGTCGGGGTCGCTGTCCCCCACCGAAATCACTTCCGTGACCCGCACGGAGACGCGGTCCGGCTCGGGCCCTGGCTCAAGCGGGGCGGGCAGGAGCGACCGCACCGCCTCCGGGTCGGTGCGGTAAACGACCTGGATCACGTCGGAGGCAAAGTGCCAGGGCGGGTGGTCGACGATCGAACTCGTTCCGGCCGGTCCGAACGGGGGCGTGTACGCGCGGCCCGCGGCGGGGGCGCTGGCGCGACGGGAAGAGGACATCCGACTCTTTCCCTCACGCCGGGGCCGTTGTCGGTGCCTCGGCCGGTCCGAGATACGCCTCGAGGACGGCCGGGTCCTGGCTCGCCGCACGGACGTCGCCGTTGAACAAGAGCTGACCGTGGTGGAGTACCAGGACCCGTTCGATCAACTGGAAGAGCGATTCGACGACGTGTTCGGTGACGAGGAGGGTGACCCCCCGGTCGTGGATCCGCCGGACGATCTCTACGATCTCGGCCAGCTCGGAGAGATTGAGTCCGGCCATGACCTCGTCTAGCAGGAGCAACCGGGGGGAAGCCGCGAGCGCCCGCGCGAGTTCGAGCCGCTTGCGCCCTGCGAGCGTGAGCTCGTTCGAGCGGGACTCCCGCCGGTCGATGAGGTTGGTGATCGCAAGGACCTCGTCGACCGTCAGGGCCCGAGGTCCTCCTTTGCGGCGGTGACCTGCGCCGAAGAGCGCGCCGACCCGGACGTTCTCCTCGACCGTGAGGTCGGGGAACGCCTGGGCGAGCTGGAATGTCAGGACAAGACCGTGGTGACAGCGGCGATGCGGGGCCCAGCGCGTGATGTTCCTCCCTTCGAGAAAGATGCGGCCGCTCGTGGGGGGGAGCATCCCCGAGAGGAGCGAGAAGAGCGTGGTCTTGCCCGCGCCGTTCGGACCGATGAGGCCGAGGATCTCCCCTTCCGCGACTTCGAAGGAGAGGTTCGATACCGCCGTCACTCCTGAGAATTGCTTCGTGAGCCCTTCGACGACCAGTAAAGTCACGGCAGTCGCCGAACGCGACACGACCCTTAAAGGCTCCGCGACTGCCTCCTCACCAAGGGGCGCCGGTCGAGCGAACGAGAGAGCGGATCGCACAGGAGAACAGAGGTCGGTGCCCTCCGCGTCTCGCACGTGGCAGCCGGGCGGTCCGGCCGTTCCGAATCGACGTGTCCGGGCCGACGCTCACGATCGGTTCGCTCCAGAGGGCGGTCGACGGACCCTCGAGCTCCGGCCCGCGCCCCGCCGGCTCGCTCACCGAAGGGGCCGATCGCTTACCGGTAGTTGGGCATCTTCGGCCATCACTCGAGGACCGTGGGTCCCCCCGTCCGGGCCGAAGCCTTTTCTGCCTCTCGGCGTGGGGACGCCGTGCGGCGTGCCCGTCCTTCCCTTCCGTCGCGTTTCCGGCTCGACGGACGGAGGGCGCTCCTCACCGGCGCTGCCGGAGGGATCGGCGAAGCGGTCGCTCGAACGTTCCACGCGGCCGGCGCTTCCGTCGCGCTCGTGGATCGGGACGCGAGCCGGCTCGGTGCGCTCGCGCGATCACTCTCGGTCGACCCCGGGCCGCGCGTCCTTGAGATCCGGGCCGATGTACGGCGGGAGGCGGACGTTGTCCGCGCGGTGTGCACCGCGGCAAAAGATCTCGGGGGGATCGACGTTGTCGTCAACGCCGCGGGCGTGACCGCGAAGGGAGACGTGGCGACGACCGACCCCGCCGCGTGGCGAAGCCTCCTCGAGATCAACCTGACCGGGACGTTCGTCGTCTGCCACGAGGCCGTTCCGTACCTTCGCCGCTCTCACGACGGGGTGATCGTGACGATCTCCTCCGTCTACAGCTTGATCGGTGGACGCGACCGAGCGGCCTACTCGACCTCGAAGGGGGGCCTCGACGCTCTGACCCGCTCGATGGCCGCCGACCTCGCGAAGGACGGTATCCGCGTGAACGCGGTCAACCCGGGGTTCATCCGCAGCCCGATGACCGAGCCATCGCTCCGCGACCCGAAGGCGATGCGATTTTTCCGCTCGGCGACCCTCTTGCCCCGTCTCGGTGAGCCGCAGGACGTCGCGGACGCGATCCTCTACCTCGCCGCTCCGGCTTCGGGGTTCGTCACCGGCGTCTGCCTCGCCGTCGACGGCGGTCGTGCGCTCGGTCGCTGACCGGGGCCGGTCGAGTGAGGAGGGGGATCCATCATCCATGGGCAAGCGGTCAGAAGCTAGTGACCCGGCCACGAAAGAAGGTCGGTCTTAGGGTTCGTTAGGAAACAAGGTCTATAATATAGGGTCGTTCGACTCGTACCTGTGGATGAGCTGGCACTCCGCCGGAAATT
>JBOGRO010000022.1:0-83032 GCA_050749465.1 Thermoplasmata archaeon
TTATCGGTCGGGTCCATTCTACGCTCCACTCAAGCTGGCTCTTGGGCACCGTTCTTCCCCCTGGGATGTTGGCACACCTCCAGAGGTGGACGGACTCAAGAGTCAGCCCAACTTGTCACGGGACGGAAAGTTGGATCCCGGCCCACGCCAGGCTGCGGAAGGTCATCCTGCGAGAACTGGAAACCGGGGCTCACCTGCTGAAGGACTTCGCGGTTCACACGAAGGGACCGCGCAGTACGGACGCTTGGTCTGAGGGTAGCGCGCTCGCCACGATGCTCGTCCACCTACAGTTCAGCGGGGAGGTGATGGTTGTCGGTCACACGGGTGTACAGAATCTCTACGGCCTTCCCTCGAACTTCCTACCGGACTGGGTAGACCGGACGAATCTCTCCCAATCTGAGGCGGAAAGCGTCGGCGTGCAGCGGACCCTTCGCGCCATCGGTGTCGCGACACGGACCGAAATCAACCGGTATCTGCTGCGCGGGCGCTATCTCGACCTCCGGGGTGTGCTCGATCGGCTCATAGAGCAGTCCGTGGTCTGCCGCGTGCAGATCGAGGGCCTTCGCGGAACTCGTTACGCCCTAGCTTCGGACATCGATTCGCTACTCGGGATCGGGTCCGAGGACTGGGAGGAGGAGATCTCTTTGATTCCGCCCTTCGACAACATGGTGTTCCACCAAGCTCGGACGAAGGAGCTGTACGGATTTGACTACGTCCGCGAACAGTTCCTGCCCGAGAGGAAGCGAAAGTTCGGGACCTACGTGCTCCCGATTCTCTGGGGGGACCGCTTCATCGGTCGGATCGATCCGCGCCTGGACCGCGCCTCGAAGCAGCTGGAGATCAAGGCCGTGCACGCCGAGCCCGGTGCTCCGCGCGGAAGGGGCGTCGCCGCTCAACTTGCCGAAAGGATCGAGCAGCTGGCCATGTTCCTCGGCGCCGAGACCGTGGTCTATTCAGATCGAATTCCCACCGAGTGGAGGGATGCGCTTCACTGACGTTCCTACCGTGGAATCATCACCGCGCGCCGTGATCGTAGGTAGGGCGCGCGAGAGAGCAAGCGAATCGGCCGACGTCGACTCGCGTTGCAAGGCGAGCTCGCTCACCTCGAACCGATCACGGGGCCCTCATGAACTGGAGGGGGGCTTTACAGGATGGGCAGGAATGGAGTACTTCGAGCGGACCCCTGAGATCGATTTTCTGACAGTGAATAGCTCCGTGGAGTGTGCTCGAACGGCTAACTTCGGTTCTCTCGCCTCACGGCACTCAGGTACGCCAGGACTTCTTCCGCGTGTCGATCCGGGGGAAAGACAGGATAGTAGACCTTCTCGATGCGACCCTGACGGACGATGAGCGTGAGTCGCTTCAGCAACTGGCGACGGCCTCCGCCGTCGTACTCCGGAGCTAGTGGTGTGTTGCTGACGGATATGCCTTTATCCCGCCCGTCAGCGGATCGATGATGGGAGCGCTCAGGCGCGCGCGAAGTTTGGCGATCTTTCGAAGGATTTCGTCCGCGCTCTTCGCCCAAACCCAGGGCCGGGCTCGGCCGTTCGAGGTCGCCACGTAGTCGAGGATCGCCTGCTTGAGTTCCGGCACACTCCGAAAGCTTCCCCGACGGAGCGCCTTCTTCTCCAGTTGACCGAGCCAACTCTCGACCATGTTCACCCACGATGAGCTCGTGGGGATGAAGTGGAAGTGGAAGCGCGGATGGCGGCGCAACCATCGTTCCACCTCGGGGGTCTTGTGCGCGCTCAGGTTGTCGAGCACCACATGCACTTGGAGGTCGGCCGGAACTTGGCCGTCCAGCGTCCTCAGGAACGCCAGGAACTCCTGGTGTCGGTGGCGCTCGTGGAACTCGGTGACGATCTGGCCATCGAGGATGCTGAGCGCAGCGTACAGCTCGGTCGTGCCGTGTCGGCGGTAATCGTGGGGCCGACCCTCGGGCCAGTCCCGTCCCATCGGTAGAATCGCCTGCGTCCTCTCCAACGCCTGGGTCTGGGGCTTCTCGTCGACGCGGAAGATCACGCTGCGCGCCGGGGGATTCATGTAGAGCCCCACGACGTCGACGAGTTTCTCCTCGAAGTGCTTGTCCTTGCTGAGCTTGAACGACTGGGTTCGGTGAGGTCGGATCCCGTGCATCCTCCAGATGCGGGAGACGGTCGAGTAGTGTACACCGACCTCGCGGGCCATGGTCCGCGTGGACCACTGGGTCTCGCCGCGAGGCTTGGTGTGGAGCGTTTTCACGACGATGGCCCGGATCGTCTCGGGATCCAGGCGGGGCTTGCGTCCGGTGCGAGGGGCGTCCTGAGCGATGCCGTGGAGGCGAAGGAGGGAAAATCTTCGGCGCCACAACCCGACGGTGCGCTCGTGCAATCGGAACTCCCGGGCGATCTCGTCGTTGGCCTTTCCTTCAGCGGCGGCCAGGACGATGCGAGCGCGGTCCACGAGGCGGTGGGGGAGGGACCGACCCCGAGACCAGGTCAGCAGTTGATCACGTTCTTCCGGCGTGACCGTGATGGTGGGGGCAACGCGCACAGGTGGAAGATAGGCGACCCCGGATATAACGGGACCTACTTCAGCAACATACCACTAGTTCGCCGCGCGCTTCGCAGATTTCGGGGGAACCTTCCGAAGCACGACCCAACGGTGCATGGCGATCTTGCGCGTCTTCCGAAATCCGGCTTTTTCGAACATACCCAAGGTCCCACTGCAGAGGAAAGATTTCGAGATTTTCTGGCCAGTATAGTCCTCGGGATATCCCTCCACCGTTCCCCCTCCGAGTCGACCAATTTCTCGCAGAGCCTCATGGAGGGCGACGTGGGCGATTCCCTCCCCACGGCGCTCCCGGTCCATGAAAAAGCAGGTAATTCGCCAGTCAGGCAGCTTCTCCAAGCCCTCTTCGTAGGTCTTCCGACTTCGAATGTTCGGGAGCTCTGAGGTCGGACCGAACTGGCACCATCCGATAGCGTACGGGCCATCGAAGACCAGCGCAGCGTGGGCCCGACCTTCTCGGACGCGAGCCTTCTTCATCGCGCGGTACTCTGCGGCCGAGTGGTTCTTGACATCCTCCGGCGTCAGATGAAATGCGATGCACCAGCACCCGCCGAAAATCCCGTGGTGCTTTTCCACGAGGCGTGCGAAAGCGGGCCATGTGTCGGGGGCGAGCTGTTTCGACGTCAATGGCATGGTTGAACCTGGGCAATCACGGGACGAAGGGCGAGCGGCAAAAAGGGGTTCGGGGGGGCCGCGAAACGGTTCGAATCCCCTCACGTTCAATTCGCCTACAGGGTACTGGAACGTCGACACCGATTTCCGGCGAGAAGGCGTCGAAAAGATGTCGGAGGGGGGATTTGAACCCCCGACCCCAGGATTTCTCCCGCCCCGCGCACGCGGGCCGCTATGAGTCCCGTGCTCTACCGAGCTGAGCCACTCCGACAGGGAACGGACGCGCCATCGGGCGTCCTCCGGCCCCCTACGCCACCGGGACGTCGCCGCTGTCGGCGACCGGCGCCGCGACCGCATCGGGGGCGGTCGGGACCTCGGTGGGGGTGGCCGGTTCGGCGAGCGGGACCTCGTCCGCGATCAGGCCGAGCACCTCCGAGCGCCGGATCTCGATCTTCTTGAGGGGATAGAGAGTCTTGAGCCCGTGGGCGAGGACCTTCGCGAGCTCGCCCTGCAGCATCTCGCGGACGAACTCGGGGGACGTCCGCTTCGTCGCCTCCTCGGTGAGGATCGCCACCATCTTGTGGCGGAGCTCGGCCCGCAGACGGGTCTGCAGCCGCTGCTCCCCGACCGCGACCGGCTTCAGCACGAGTCGGACGCCGTCCTTGGTCGTGACCGTGAGCGAGAGGTCGATCTTCGAGCGTTTGCGGCGCGCGAGGCGCCGAACGTAGTCGCTCGTCAGGTCGTGGCCGATGAACCGGGCCTCCGCGACCCCGTCGCCGCCGAGGCGCTCGATCCGGAAGCGGAGCTTGATGTGAGCCTTGCCGGAGTCGGCCCCGCCCGAGAGCTCGGGGAGGGTCGTCTCGAGCGTGCGGCCGACGACCTGCTCCGGCTCGGTCGCTACGGTCTCGCCGAGCTCGACGTGTTGAAAGAGCCCGGGCGCGCGGACCTTGAACCAGTGCTTCGACCGCCACTTGTCCTTGACGGTCCGGGCCATCGCCGGCTTCTTCGCCGGGGTCTCCTTCTCGGCCATCGCTCGCGGGGGCGCGGAGCGGGGTACCCTACTTAACCCTTGTCGCGGCGGTTCTCTGACGGAGAACGCGGAGCGTCCCGGATCGGCCCGGCACCGCCGGACCGGCCTGGTTCGTCGGCAGTCTAATAACCCAAACCCAGTTCGCCGCGACGTGGCGAACGCTCCTCCTGCGGCCCCGGTACCGGGCACCCACTCGACCGCCGCCGAGCTCGTCGCGGCGCACGTCGCGCTCGAGAGTCCCGCGGACCGGTTCCGCGGGGAGATATTGCGGACGCTGGACGGGCTCCGCGCCCAGGGACTCGACCGGAAGGAGGCCGTCCGCGCGCTCTTCCCGCGAACGGTCCTCCCGGAGACGACGTACGAGGACCTGATCGCCGCCCTCATCTCGGGCGCGCACGTGCTCTTCTTCGGTCCGTCCGGGGCCGGCAAGACGAGCCTCGCGAAGGAGCTGTGGACCCTCTTCCCGAAGGGGGTCTGGACGGTCGACGCCTGCCCGGTGCTCGACCACCCGCTCAGCGTCGTCGATCCGCGCGTCGCCGAGCGGTTCCCGCCGTGCCCGCTCTGCGAGCGCCGGTTCGCCCCCGGCGGCGACGCGACGCGCTTCGACCCGGCGTCGGTCGACCCGGCGCGCGTCCCCGCGAGCTTCGTGCTGCTGCGCGAGGGGTACGGGTACGCGCGGCTGCAGGGGAGCTCCGAGGTATTTCCCGACCACCTCACCGGCAACATCAACCTGCGAAAGCTCGAGGAGGTCGGCGACCCGATGAGCCCGCTCGTCTTCGAACCGGGGAAGCTCCTCCAGGCGAACCGGGGTTTCCTCCTCGTCGACGAGATCGGGAAGCTGCCGCTCGGGACCCAGAACGTCCTCTTGCAGGCGCTGCAGGAGGGCACCGTCACTCCGTCGAAGTCCCGGGAGAGCTTTCCGGGACTCTTCGTCGCGGTCTGCACGTCCAACCTCTCCGACCTCGACAACATCAACGACCCGCTCTCCGACCGGCTCACGAGTTTGCACGTCGGCTACAACGACCGACACGCGGACAACCGGCGGATCGTTGCGCTCGGCCGGAGCGACGACCCGACGCGCTACGTTCCCGAGATCCTCGCCGACGCGGGCGTCCGGGTCATTGAGGCGTGGCGACTCCGGATGAGCGAGGAGAACCCGGACATCGGCGAGGTCGGCTCGAACCGGACCCTCCTCGACGTCGCGGCGCGCACGTCTGCCATCGCGGAGCTCGCGGGCCGCGCGGTGCCGACGAGCGCGGACCTGAAGGCGGGCCTCCTCCACGCGATGCGAGGTCGGATTCGCGCCCGCAGCGGCGACTCGTTCCGCCAGAACGAGAAGCGCGTCGCCGAGTTCATCGAGCAGTACCTCGAGGCGTCGCTGAAGCGCAGCGCCGGCGTCTACTGGTGCCGATACTTCCGTGGGCCGCTGCGTGAGAACGCGGCCGACGCCCAGGCCCTGGTCGGCGAGGGTCGGCGGCTCAAGGACGACGCCGAGCTCCGCACGACGGCCGCGTCGGACTCGACCGTCTTCCCGCAGTTCCGCGGCTTCGCTGCCTACGTGGCCGAGCGCGAGCGACCGGACACCGGGCGTCCGGCGCTCGAGACCGCGGCGAGCGTGTTCCGACTCCTCGA
Source organism: Thermoplasmata archaeon (assembly GCA_050749465.1). Classification (GTDB taxonomy): domain Archaea; phylum Thermoplasmatota; class Thermoplasmata; order Lutacidiplasmatales; family UBA184; genus Lutacidiplasma. Next base: position 5,825 of record JBOGRO010000022.1, read on the forward strand.
GGAATACTCGCTCTTCATCTGCAAGGACGAGGACGACGACGACGCCCCCCTCTAGCGACGCGATCGCACTGCCGGACTGCGCCGACTACGCGGACGACGTCGCGTCGGACGACCTCCTCGACGCGGTCGACCGCGCCGCGCTGATCCGCTCGCTCGCCGAGGAGGGGGTCGACGGCGCGCGCCGACTCGTGCGCGAGACCGCGGAGCGGGACCGGGAGATGGCCGCCCGTCTCGCGCACCTGCGCGAACGGCTCCGGCGGCAGGCGGCCCGGCGAACGACGCGGCTCCTGGGCGAGTACGACCTCCGACGCGAGGAGCTCGACCGGGTCGCGCGGCGGAGTGACGAGGAGGTCGCCCAGCGGATCGCCGAGCTCGAGCGTCGCCTCGCGGCCGCGCGGGCCCTCGACTGGTCGCGGCTTCCGGTCGACCTCGAGGCGGAGGTGACCCAGTCCCTCCTGCTGCCGACGGCGTCGTGGAACCGGCCACCCCCGACGCCCGGTCTCGGGGCGCGGCTACGGGCCGCGCTCGCCCGCTTCTGGGCGTGGTTGCGAGGCCTCTTCCGACGCCGGTCCGCCGCTCCCCCGGTACGGACGGAGCGACGCGTGTCGTTCGCGATCGCCGACCCCACCGGTCGGGGTCTCGGCGCTTCCGAACTCGGCGAGGCGCTCGCGCGCCTATCGGGAGCCCAGAAGGACGAGCTGGGCCAGTCGGTTAGCGGCGCGCTTCGGAGCCAGGAACGGGAACTCCAGCGGGACGCCGACACGAAGCGCAAGGCGGCCGAGGCGCAGCGCCGCGCGCTCGAGGAGGAACGGCGCGAGGCCGAGCGACGCGCGGCCGCGGAGACCGAGTCGCGCGTTCGAGACGCGGAAGAGCACCGGCTCGAGCGGGAGCTCAAGGAGCGGGGGTTCGTCGCCGAACGCGGCGGGGAGCTCGCCGTGACCTACGGCCTCGTCGAGCGGTTCGCCCACCTTCTCCTCGAGGAGGAGAGTCGCCGCCTCCCCGGCGACATCCGACTCTCCCTGCGGGGCGGGGGCTCGACCGGGGTCTACGAGAAGGCCCGACTCCGCCGGGCCGAGGAGGTCGCCCGCCTCGACCTTCCGAGCTCGCTCCTCGCCGCGCGCCTCGCAGGCCAGCGCCACATCGACGAGGCGACCAGCTACGTCTACCGGGAGGTGACGAGCGAGCGGGTCCACGTCGTGCTCGCCTTCGACCGGTCGGGAAGCATGAGCGAGGGCGGGAAGTTGGACGCCGCGAAGAAGGCCCTCCTCGCGCTCTACGTCGCGGTCCGCCGCCGGTACCCGGACGCCACGGTCGACGTCTTCGCGTTCGACAACGAGGTCCAGGTGCTCGACCTCGTCGAGCTGTGGGAGTGCCGGGCCGGGGCGTTCACGAACACGGCGGAGGCGCTGCGGGCCGCTCACCTTCTGCTGCGCGCCTCGCGCGCCACTCGGCGCGAGCTGTACCTCCTCACGGACGGTCTCCCCGAGGCCTACACCGCGGAGGACGGACACGTCCGCGCAGGTCAGCTCGACGTGGCGATGGAGCACGCCCTGGAGCGGGCCCGGGAGCTCGCGACCGTCACGCCGCTGAAGTCGACCGTGATCCTGCTGAAGAGCGAGCATCCTGAGTACGAGGTCGCCGCGCGAGCGATCGCCCGGACGCTGAGCGGCGAGCTGGTCGTCACGGATCCCGCCCGGCTCGGTGTCGAGCTCCTCGTCCGGTGGGCCCACGGGACCGAGACGGAGCGCCGGGTCGCGACCCCGACCGCCGCCCCGGCGCCCCGTCCGGTACCCCGGCCCGGAACCCGCCGCCGGCGGGCGGACCGCCGCATGGGTGGATAGGTACTCCGTTGCGAGTGGCCGTCAAGCTTTATCCCCCGAACGACCGGTTTCGACGGCCGGTACGACCATGACCGATAGCCAGGACGAAGCCCGTTTCCGCGAACACCTCGCCGAGATGCGGAGCGCTGCGGGCGGGATCGGACGGGACTTCGCGGCCGAATTCTCCGACCTCGACCGCAAGATCGAGAAGCTCGGTCACACGACCGCCAAGGAGGCGAAGTACCTCGCCCTCGACATCCAGGATGACTTTTCGGCGCTCGGGAAGGCGATGGATGACGAGGTCCGCCAGATCCCTCGGCACATCGCGAACGCGGGGATCGCGATCGGTTCGGGGGCGGCGCGCGCGGGCGCGGCGACCCGCGACGCCCTCGTTGCGGCGGGAAAGCACGCGAAGGAAGGGACGAAGAACGCGCTCGCGACCGCCGCGGGCGTGAAGCGCACCCCGATGCGCGAGTGGTCGACCCCCACGACCGGGGACGACGAGACGCACTAGCGTCGACCCCGAACGGGGACGCGGGGCGCCGGGACACGCTCCCGGCGGCGGGCGAGCTCGACGCGGACCCGTTGGGCGGCGACCCCGAGGTACTCCTCGTCGAGGTCGAACCCGACGAAATCGACGCCGCACCGCGCCGCCGCCACCGCGGAGGCGCCGATACCGACGAACGGGTCGACCGCGGTCCGGACGCGCGCCAGGCCGTGCAACCGCAGGCACCATTCGGGGAGCTCGGGCGGGAAGGCGGCCGGGTGGGGCCGGTCCCGCGCCCGCACGCGGATCGTGGAGTAGGGCAGGAACCAGGTGTTCCCCCGGCAGCGCCGGTCCCGCGCGCGTCGCTCCCAGCGCCCGACGTTCGATTTGTCCTGGTACGGTACGCCGATCGCGAGCCGGTCGAGCGGCACGTCCCCGGCCCGCGTGAAGTGGAAGACGTACTCGTGCGCTCCGTGCAGGTAGCGGGTCGAGACGAGCGGCTTGTAGTGGCCGAGGGCGAGGTCGCCCACGAGGCCGGCGGAGCGGCCCGCCGAGCGCCGGTCGATCGCGATCGACTTCACCCAGTGGACGACGTTCTGGAGGGCGAAGGCGCGCGCGACCTCGCGCGCGACGTCCCACGGCAGCCACGGGTCCCTCGGCGCGCCGCCGATGTTGAGGAAGAACGACCCCCTCTTCGCGAGGACGCGGTCGACCGCGTCCCGGACCGACCCGATCCAGGCGAGGTACTCCGCGCGCGGGCGGGCGTCGGCGTACCGGCGGTACGGAACCCCGAGGTTGTACGGGGGGCTCGTGACGACGACGTCCGCGCCCCCCCGCGGCACCCGGCGCGGAAGCCCCGCGACGGCGTCCTCGCACCAGAGCGCGACCGCACGACCCCGTCCGAGGGGGACCCGGGCGAACGGTCGGTCCATCGCCGGCGACCGAGCCGCCGGCGGGGTTATCGTTACCGCGCGGGGGCCGGTGCGGCCGCTGCCGGCGGCTTCGCCTTCGCCATCTCGGCGCGAGCCTCGGCGAGCGCGCGGTCCGGCTCCTTGTAGTAGAAGGAGACGAGCTGGCCGACGTCGCGGTGCGTGAACGGCTTCAGGCGGGTCGACTGCGCGTCCCGGAAGACGAGGTAGTCCAGGATCTCCGCGCGGTTGCGGACCTCCCGCTCCATCTCCTTCATCGAGAGGTTCTTCATCATCGCGACCCGCTCGTAGACGTAGGAGTGGCCGCTGTAGAGGAACGTGTCGTCCGCGGGGTTCCAGGAGTAGACCGAGTTCGTGATCAGCTCGTTCGTCTCCGGGTCGAGGCCGACGATCTCGGTGAGCGACTGGCAGCGGCGGGTCATCTTCGTCCCGACCTTCACCTGGCGCTGGAGGAGAACGAGGTTGAGCGCGGAGACGAGCGAGCGGGGCAACGAGATCGGAGGGTTCTCCATCCGGTGGACCATCGCGCTGACGCTCTCCGCGTGGAACGTCGTGTAGCACGTCTTTCCGGTCGCCATCGCCTGGAAGACGATGAACGCCTCCGCGCCCCGCACCTCTCCGACCATCAGGTACTGGGGCCGTTGGCGGAGCGCCGCCGCGAGGAGGTCGAACATGTCGATCTCCCCCGGGGCCTTCCCGCTCGTCAGGTTCTTCGCGCCGAACCCCGCGCGGGTGAGCGACGGGACCCAGTTCTCGTGCGGCAGGTTGAGCTCGCGGGTGTCCTCGATCGAGACGATCTTCATCTGGGGCGGGATGAAGAGGAGCGTCGCGTTGAGCGTCGTCGTCTTGCCGCTCGCCGTGCCGCCGCAGACCATCATCGACTGGCCGTTCTCGATGGCGATCCAGAGGTACGCCATCATCTCGGGGCTCATCGTCTTGAACTTCAGCAGGTCGACCGGCGTGAACGGGTTGTCCCGGAACCGGCGGACCGTGAACGAGCTGCCCCGCTTCGTCACGTGGGTGCCGAGCGTCGCCTGCAGCCGGGAGCCGTCCGGGACCGTCGCGTCCAGGATCGGGCTCGCGACCGAGATGTGCTTCCCGGAGCGCTGGGCGAGCCAGATGACGTAGTCGTCGAGCTCCTTCGAGTTCTGGAACTTCAGGTTGGAGCGGATCGAGCCGTACTTCCGGTGGTAGATGTAGAGCGGGATCCCGACCCCGTCGCACGAGATGTCCTCGACGTCCGAGTCGGTCATCGGGACGTCGACGATCCCGTAGCCGATGAAGTCCCGCTCGAGGTAGTAGAGGATCCGCCCCTTGGTCGTCGGGCCCGGGCCGATCTCCCACTCCTGGAGCTTGCGGTCGACCATCTTCCTGAGCTCGCGCCGCTTCGTCTCAGGGTCGATCTCGGGGAGCGGCTCGAACTCGTCCACCAGTACGACGCGCAACCGCTCCGTCAGGTCCCGCTCGATCGAGGAGGCGCGGGGCTCGATGACCTCGTAGAGGTACTCGTTGCGGGTGTTGTGGTAGGAGATCCGGACGAACGAGATCCCGGGCCGGATCGGCGCGAGGTCGAGCTCCTTCAGGTTCGGATCGGCGAGCGCCGGGACCGGGGTGATCTCCCCCTCGCTGCCCTGCCCCGAGACGCCGAGGCGGGCGAGCTTCACCGGTCGCGGCTCGGCGGATCCGCGGCGGAGCGAGGCCCCGAGGCGGAGCCAGGGTGAGGAGCCGCGACGCTTGCGCGGGGTCGGGCCCTCGCTCTCTTCCGTTGGGGTCTCCACCTCTCCCGCCATGCTCCCTCCGCTCATCCGATCGCGAGGATCGGAACGATGAACCGCATGATCAACCAGCCCGTCACGAGCATGATCGTCGCGTGTTGCATCCCCTCGGCGATGCGACCGTTGTAGAGGACGCCGGCCATGATCCCATCCCCGACCGCGTGGACGATGACGGCGACCATGAACGCGAGGAAGAGGACCGGGACGAACGCGAACTGCAGTGTCAGCGCGCCGGCGGTGTTCAGCGACGAGGAGCTGATCCCCTGCCCGGCCGTGATCATCTGCGGCAGGAAGACCGCCGCCATGATGTAGATCGTGACGAGGAAGACAAAGAACGCGATGTAGATGACCGTCACATAGGTGAGCATCGAGATCTGGCGCTGCTGGACCTCGAGCTGAGCTTCTCGGGTGTCGTGGGCGACCATCGTGAGCACGTCGGCGACGTTGCCGCCCGCCTCGTTCGCGCGGGTGATGATCGAGACGACCCGCTGGACGAGCGGCGTCGGGACCCGCTCCTCGAACAGGCGCAGCGACGTCGCGACCGGCACGCCCCACTCGAGCTGGCTCGCCATCTTCTTGATCTCATCGGTGAGGAGGCCGTAGCGGCCGCGGCTCGCGACCACGATCGCGTCCGGCAGCGTCATCCCGAATCGGCCGGCCTCGGCGACGTCGCGCAGGAAGTCGGGGAGGCGCTCCTCGATCTTCGAGATCCGCCGGAGCTTCGCGCTCATCGCGAACCCGTACGGGGCGATCACGACGATGAGACCGAGGACGAAGAAGTCGATCGCGGGGTTCGCCCCGGCGCCCTCGCCCGCGCGCACCTCGACGTTGAGCGTCCCGAGGTAGTTGAGCACCCCGACGATCCACAGGACGATAGCGCCCACGAGGCCGCCGATCAGGAGCCACGTCTCCCGAGAGATCACGACGGTCCCCGGTTCCGCGACCTCCGAGGTCGTCAGCGCCTTGACCCGGCGGACCGAGGCGGGCACGGTCGGCGTCCCGGTCGCCAACTTACATCTCCTGCGCGAGCGCGTACATGAAGAAGATAAAGCCGAACTGGGAGAGCGGGATCATCAGTCCGACGATCGCCCAGAGGATGTCGATCATGAACGACCCACCACCGCCGATGATCGCGAAGATCGCGATGATGATCACCAGGAAAAGGGGGAACGCGACGACGACCGTGACGAACGTCTCCGCGAGGAGCCCCATCGTCTCGACGCGCTGGAGCTGGGCGAGCTTGTTCTCGCGCTCGTACTGCTCCGCCTTCAACAGAAAGTACGGCTTGAGCTGGCCGCCGCTCGTCGCGGTCGTGACGACGCCCTGCAGGAAGTCCTGGAAGCGCTTCGAGGGGCTGCGCTGGGCGCCGTTGCGGATCGCGGTCAGGATGTCGACGCCGAGGAGCTCGGTGTCCCGCGTGATCCACGCCGCCTCCTCCGCGACCTCGCCGTAGACCTTCTGGCGACCAAGCTCTCGGAAGATCTGGTCGACGTTCACGTCGGCCGACGCCATCGCGCTCACGAAGCTCATCGCCGGGCTGATCTTCTGGTCGATCTTCCGGCCCCGGGTCTTCGCCCGGGACGCCGGCCCCCCTTGGAGGCCGAAGAACGACCCGATCGTGCCGAAGACCGGCAGCGCGACCGCGATAAGGGCCCCGATCAGGAGGTCGCCGGCTCCGATGAAGATGAACCCGACGACCACGCCCGCGACGATCGTGGCGATCGCGACGACGAGCGTCGTCGCGTAGACGGTCGCGAGGAACTCGTCCGCCCGCATGCGGATATGGGCCTTGATGAGGTTCTCCTCGAGGACCGGGTCGCCCGGCTTCGCGAGCACCCGCCCCTTGAACGTGCGCCAGGCCCAGCGTTGAAAGCCGTTGATCGTCGAGTGGGTCGGCTGCTGGCCGCGCTTGAGTCGGACCTGTCGGACCGCGGGGCCGGTGCCGGCCGCGGGCAGCGGTGCGCGCACGGTGGGGGTCGCCGACACCGCGCTCACCCCTCCTTCGCGGTGTTCAGGGTGCCGATGCGGCCCATGACCTCGGCGGGGTCGCGGTAGTACTGCGCGATCGTCCGCCATAGCTGGCGGTAGTCGGTGATCTGGTTCTGGACGAGGTAGCGGATCACTGCCGTCCGGCGTTGGAACTCCGCGTCCATCTCGTCCGGAGTGAGGTTCTTAAGTTCCATGATCTTGTCAAAGAGGAACGAGTGGCCCTTGAACACGAAACCGTCGGTCGCGGGGTCCCACTCGTAGACAGTGTTCGTGATCAGCTCGTTCGTTTCAGGTTCGAACCCGACGATCTCGAGGACCTGCTTCAGGCGGCGGACGACGCCCTTGTCCGTCCGCGTCTGGATCTGGATGATCACGTTGTTCAGTGCGGACAGGAGGATCCGGGGCGTGTTGATCGGCGGGTTCTCGAGGCGGTTCACCATCGACTTCACGCTGTCGGCGTGCATCGTCGAGTAGGTCGTGTGGCCCGTCGCCATCGCCTGGAACATCGTGTAGGTTTCCTTGCCGCGCACCTCGCCGACGACGATGTAGTTGGGCCGCTGTCGCATCGCCGCGCGCACGAGGTCGAACATGTCCACCTCGCCGGCGGCCTTCCCGTCCGACCCGCGGTCACCGGTCCCGCTCCGGGTCGCGCCCGGGATCCAGTTCTCGTGGGGAAGGTTGACCTCACGGGTGTCCTCGATCGAGACGATCTTCGCGGTCGGGGGGATGAACAGCGCGATCGCGTTGAGCGTGCTCGTCTTGCCGGCCGCGGGACCCCCGCAGATGATCAGGGACTCGCCCTGCTCCGCGGCGAGCCAGAAGTAGGCGACCATCTCCTCGTTCGCGCTGCCGAGGACGACGAGGTCGACGGGGGTGAACGGCCGCTCCTTGAACCGCCGGATCGTGAAGCTCGCGCCCCGGGTCGTCACCTCGCGCGCGTAGGTCGCCTGGACGCGGTGGCCCTCCGGCGTCGTCCCGTCGAGGATCGGGGCCGAGACGCTGACGGCCTTGCCGCAGCGCTGCCCGAGCATGACGATGAACGAGTTCGACGCGTCCTCGTCGGGGAAGACGACGTTCGTCTTCATCGACTCGTACTTCCCGTGGAAGATGAACAGGGGCACGTCGACGCCGTCGCAGGAGATGTCCTCCACCTGGGGGTCGAGGATCAGCGCGTCGACCGGGCCGTACCCGACGAAGTCGCGGAGCATGTAGTAGATGATCCGCTCCATCGAGATCGGGCTCAGCGAGATGCCGCGACTGCGGAAGTACCCCTCCGCCTCCGCCCGCAGGTAGGTCCGCTTGTCGGCGGTGGAGAGCGTGCTCACGTCGCTCCCGAGGATCATCGTGAGTGTCGCCTTCAAGTGGTCGACGAGCTGGCGCTCCCGGGACGTCAGCTGCGGCTCGATGACCTCGTAGAGGTACTCCTTCGTGCGGTCGTTGTAGCTGATGCGAGAGTAGGAGTACGGCGGGTTGACCGGGTTGACCTCGAGCTCCTTCATCGTCGGCTCGGCCAGCGGCGGCATCGCGGTGATGAACGTCCCCGGCACGTCGGTCAGAGTTTCGAGCGGCCGCTGGACATCCAGCGGCGAGGTCTCCGTGCCGGTCGAGCCCCCGCGAGGGATCTTGACGCGTACCGAACCGCTCGCCATGCCGCCTAGCTCCCTCCGAGGCCGATCCCTACCTGAACGCCGGCCAGGTAGAGGGTCGCGTAGTTAGCGAACTTGAGCTCGAATGACAGCTGGGTGGTGACCCCGTCCACATTGAAGCAGCTGCCCGTGTACGTGGGGGTGAGCGCGGTCGTAGGGGTGCCGTTGACGTTCGTCGAGAGGGCGTAGTCTGCGGCCGGCATTCCGCTGGTCGTGACGAGGTTGTACAGGTACGGGTCCCACGCGCACGGGTACTGCGTGCCGACCGTGAAGGTGAACACGAGCGGCTCCTGGACGCCCGCGACGAGCTTCCCGTTCGACGCGACCGTTTGGCTGTAGCGGAGGTTGCTGTAGACGTCCTCCGATCCCTGGCCGACGACCGTCGACGCGTTCCCGAATAGTTGCAGAATGCTCCCGGAGACGGAGGTGTTGGCCGGCGTGTACGATATGTTGAGCGGCGGTGGGACGGCCATGATCTGGTAGCCCGTGCTCTGGCTCTGGATCACCGCGTCGTTCTCGAAGTAGAACGTCTCGGGGGTGTAGTAGCGGTTCGGCAGGCTGAGCTCGAGGATGCCGGCTTGGATCGCCTGGGCGTAGTTGGTCGACCCTCCCGGTCCGTACGACTCGGTCACGTTCAGATAGACGCAGTAGTTCGCGTTCCGCGGCAGTCCATAATCCCCGGCGACACCTCCGTTCGAGGGGGTCAGGAATCCCGACGGACAGGTCGTCGGGATGAAGGTCAGCGTTCCTTCGGTCGGCTGCGCGATCAAGGGAACCCCCTGGCTGCTGAGGGTGAACGGCGTGCCGTACGTCTGGGGGCCGTCGAGCGCGTACTGCTGGTCGACGGACGACTTGAACTGGGCGAACGACGCCGACGCCTGCGCGGTCAGCGTCGCCTCGTTATCGGTCATCCAGAGAGGCACGTACTGGGTCAGGAAGATCCCGAACAGCGAGAAGAAGACCAGCAACGCAAGGAGGGTGCCGATCACGGCAACGACCCCACGGCGTCCGTGCCGCAGCCGGCGGCCCCGGCGATAGCGCCGCCCCGCAGTCGAACCGTTCGCTCCCCCCATCAGACGGACCGGCCGGCGCCTTGCGGCTCCGGGTATCGAGAATTAGGCCCGATTCGTCTATAAATACGTGCGCGACGCGCGGAGCCGCCGAACGCGCGTGGCGTCGAACCTTTAGCGCGCGGCGCCTGCGGTCTCCGTGACCCTCCGCGAGATCTCCCTCTCGCTCCCGAACCGCCCCGGCACTCTCGCGGGCGTCGCCCGGACGCTCGCGCAGGAACGCATCAACGTCGCCGCGATCAGCGTGGACTCGACCCCTGCGCGCGGGCACGTCCGGCTGATCGTGAGCGACCCCGACCGGGCCCTGCGTCTGCTCTCGGACGGCGGCTACCGGGCCGAGGTGCGGGAGATGATCGCGGTCCGCCTCGAGGACCGGGCCGGGAGCCTCCTCCAGATCCTCGACGTACTTGCCAAGGCGAAGGTGAACCTGCAGAGCGCCGCGATCCTGATCGCGCGGGAAGGCAACCACCCGCTCGTCGCTCTCTCGACCAACGACTTGGCCCGGGCTCGCACGATCCTGCGCCAGGCCGGCTTCGCGAGCCAGCTCGCGGACCAGCTCGTCTCGAACCCGGACGTCCTCGCGGCGGCCCCGAACATCCCGTCCGAGTCGGTCGGACTCCTTCTGTAAACGCCCGGCGGCGCCTGCCGCGCACAAAGCGTAAGAACGCGCCGACCTCCGGGAGGGGTCGCGCGGTTGTGGTCTAGTGGTTAGGACGGTAGCTTCCCAAGCTACCTACTCGGGTTCGAATCCCGACAACCGCATCGATCCTGTCCGCGGCCGCGCGACCGAGGCTCACGGGGCGGGAATCAGCCAGAACTCGTTTCCGTCGGGGTCCAGGAACTTCGCGACCCATCCCCAGGGGAACTTCTTCGGCGGTACCGAGAACCGGACGCCGCGGCGCGTCAGCCGGGCGCAGGTCGCGCGGAACGGCTCGGTCGTGATGAGCGCGATGCCCGTGTTCCCGACCTCCGACTTCGGAGGCTCCTCGCCGGGGCGATCTCCCAGCTCGCAGAGATGGAGGCGGAACTTTCCCGAGCGGTCCCCGACGGTCGTCCAGTGTTCGGGGTCGCTTTCGAGGAGCCGCCAGCCCAGCGTCGCGACGTACCACTTCGCCGCCCGGGCCCGGTCGGTGACGGCGACCGCGGCGGAATACGCTCGGATCGCCATGCCGCCGTGTCGATCCCGCGCGGGCACTTAGGTCCTCCTCAGGTGGGCGATCGCCGGTCCGCGCGCCCGGCGGACCCTACGGGAGCGGAGGAGCCGAGGCGGGCTTGGGGGTACCTGGTAAGCCGAAGGCAGGAGGTTGGGGTCGATCGGGCCGGTGGTTGCATACCGGTAGAGGGCGGCGCGAAGGACCCCCTCCGCCGCGGAGCCGATCAGCGCGACGATCACCGCGACCGCGATCGCGACCCCCACGAGGGCGAGGCCCAGGACGAACGAAGACCCGAACAGCAAGAAGAGGCCGGCGATTCCCAGGATCACCGCCGCCACGATGCCGACCCCGATGAGGAGCCCGAGTACGAAGTTCGAGACGCGGGAACGGCCGAACGTCGTTACGAACAGTTGGCCGGAGCGCTTGAGCGCGGGCCAGGGCCGCTGGTCTTCGTACAGCAGGATCGGGATCAGGAAGTAGGTCAGGAGCGCCCAGGTCGCGCCGCCGACGGCGCCGATCAGCAACCCCCCAACCCCCCGCACCCGGCTCGAGATCGCCTGGATGACGAGGCCGACGGTCGCGGTGATCAGCGACCAGAGGAGCAACCGCCCGAGCCGCGCGCGGGCGACCCGCCAGCCGTCCGCGGCGCTCGGTTGCTGGCCGTTCCGCTTGAGGGTCGCGGTCCCGATGAGGGCGGCCGTGCAGTAAACCGAGAGAAAGACCATGACGAAGTACGCGAATAGAAACAGCCTCAGCGCGAGCGCCTCGATCGCGCTCGACGGTCCGGGGGGGCTCGATAGGGTCGGGACCACCCGCCAGAACTCACCGACTAGGAGTAGTGCGAGCACCCCGAGGATCGAAAGACCGGCGACCAGCGGGAAGACGAGGAGCGCGCGGTCCTCGGCGATCAGCCGCAGCGAGGTCTTGGTCAGCTTCCACGAGTCGGAAAACGTGCCGGGCACGGACGTGGATCGACCGGGGACGCCGGTCGGGGTACTTGACGCCAACGGGCGGCGCGGCACCCCGTGTCGCGTCCTCGGGTCCCGGCTGCCTGACTCGAACAGGCGACCTGAGGATCTCCACGGGGGCTGCCGGGGTGCCGGCAGTCTCGCCTACAGTCCCCCGCTCTACCACTGAGCTAAGCCGGGATGGCCTGAGGAGCGGCCCGCCCGCTATAAACTTGCCTCCGCCCTCTCGTCTTCGGGGGCACGGATGCGAACGCTGGATCGTCGGCGACACGGTCGTCGGGACCCGGGGGCGCAGCGGCTGAACGCGGCCGGACGCGAGCTCGCTCGCCAGGTCGGGCCTGACCGGCCCGCGTTCGACCGGGTCGTCAGATCGCCGGGACGCCGGGCGGTCGAGACGGCCGATGTCATGGGACGCCGGGTCGACGCGACCGTACCATGGCTCGCGGGGATTCCCGACGACGCGGGTATCCCGGCGACGGGCCTCTCCCGGCAACGTTCGTCGAGTTCGTGGCGCGGATCCGGACGAACTGGAAGACGGCCGCCGGGGGCGCGTGCTTGGCGGAGCGCTGTCGGACCGAACTAGCGCGGGTGCCCGACGGAGGCGCACGGTGGATGGTCTCGCACGGCGGGATCATCGAGCTCGCCGCCGCCGCGCTCCCGCGCCGAGCGACGGAGCGGGGTTCGGCTCACCGGGGACGGCCGACGATAGCGCTCCGGCGAGGTCCTGCGCGTACCGCCCGAGCCTGGGGCGTCCCGCTCAGCGGAGCGCCGCGCGCACGCGCCCCGCGACCGTATCCGGGTCGCCGGTGGCGTCGATCGACCGCAGGAGGCCCGCGTTCCGGTAGTACCCCAGTAACGGGGTGGTCTGCTCCGCGTAGACCGCGAGCCGCGTAGTGACCGCCTCGGGGCGGTCGTCCGGCCGTTGGATGAGCTCGCTCCCATCCCGGTCGCACCGGCCGGGCACCTTCGGAGGCTGGGTCTGGACGTTATAGACCGACTGGCACGCGGGGCAGAGCCGACGGCCCGAGAGCCGGGTCACGAGCTGGTCGGCGGGGATCTCGAACGAGAGGACCGCATCCAGCCCGGAGACCTTCTCGAGCTCCTTGGCCTGGACGAGGTTGCGCGGGAATCCGTCCAGGAGGAACCCCTCGCGGGCGTCGGGCTGGGCGAGCCGCTCGTCGAGGATCTTCAGCACGAGGTCGTCCGGCACGAGTCGACCCGCGTCCATGTGCGCGCGCGCGGCGCGCCCGAGCGGGGTCCCCGCGGAGACCGCGGCTCTCAACAGGTCCCCCGTGGAGAGGTGAGGCGCCCCGAGTTCGACCGCGAGCCGAGCCGCCTGGGTCCCCTTCCCCGCGCCCGGCGGACCGAGGAACACGATCCGATGCATTGGCCGCCCTACGGCTCCGCCCTAATGGGATTGCCGTTCTGGTCCCTCGACGCGGCTCCCCGCGAACGACCCGCCGCGGATCGCGGCCTCGAGGTTCGGGAGGTCTCGTCCGTGGACGATCCAGAGCGGGATGCCGGCGCGCGCGAGCACGTCGGCACCGAGCCGGTCAAAGGGGAGGCTCTGCCCCGCCTCGCCGGAGGAGGCGGAGTTCAGGAGTTGCCGAAACTCGGGCCACGACGCCGTCGGGATCCGTCGGGCTCCGGGGTGGGTCCGTGGATCGTGGTCGTAGAACCCGTCGACGTCCGTCGCGTTCACGACGCGCGCGGCCCGCAACCGCGCCGCGATCAGCGCCGCGACGCCGTCGGTCGTATGGCCAGGTTCCGTGCCCCCGAGGATGACGGGGGAGGTCCGGGCCAGCTCGTGTACGGCGAGCGCGATCGTCGTGGGGGGGTGCGCCGGGGTCGGCGTCCCGACCTCGGCGGCGAGTAGCCGCGCGTGCAAGCGGGTAACGTCAATGCCGATCTCGTCGAGCTCGACCTCCGTGAGGCCGAGCGCGCGGCCGAGACGGATGTACTCGCGCGCGGTCCGGCCCCCGCCGGTGGTGACCACGAGCGGGATCGTCCCCCCGGCCTCCCGGAGCACGGTCCCCAACCGTCGGAGGTAATCGGGGTCAGACTCCCCGGTGAGCAGGACGGAACCGCCGATGGAGACGACGACGGCACGGGCACCGGCGGCGGGGGCGGAGGTCGGCATCCGGGGAGGGGAGGGGTCCCCCGCCTTATGGGTGTCGGGGCGCCCGGCCGCCGGGTTGAATAGCCGGCGACCTTCCCGGTCGGTCGTGGCGGAGGAACTCACTCGGGCGAAGGCAGCGGCCGCCGTCCGGGCGGTCGCGGCGGTCCGCCCTGGCATGCGACTCGCCCTGGGGACCGGGTCCTCCGCGGCCGAGGTCGTCCGGGCCCTCGCGGAGCGGCTCCCCGGAGCCCCGCTCGACTGTGTCGCGAGCTCGCGCGCGACCGGGGAGCTCGCCGGGACCCTCGGGATCGCGGTGCGACCGTTACGGGCGGACGACCGGTTCGACCTCATGATCGACGGGGCGGACGAGGTCACCCCTTCCCTGGCGCTGACAAAGGGGGGCGGCGGCGCGCTGCTGCGCGAGCGGCTGCTCGCGGAGCTGTCAGCCGAGCTGACGATCGTCGTCGACCCCACGAAGCTCGTCAGCCGCCTCGGTGAACGTCGCCCGATCCCCGTCGAAGTCGTTCCGTTCGCCGGTGAACTCCTCGCGCGCCGGTGGGCGCAGGAGGGTTACCGGGTCGCGCGGCGGACAGGGTCGGACGGTGACCTGTACCGCACCGACAACGGCAACGAGATCCTCGACCTCACCCCCGCGCGTCCGATCGACGACCCCGCCGCGACCGCGCACGAGCTAGTCGCGCGCACCGGCGTCGTGTCGGTCGGCATCTTCGTCGGGATGGCGACGCGCGTCTTCGTCGGGCACCCCGACGGCCGGGTCGACGAGCGGACGAAACGGACGGAGCCCGCGCCCTAGTCCCGGCGCGGGGGCGTCGGCGTTATCCGCTCTGAGCGGTGCCCTCGTTCGCGCCGCTCGTCCCGGGCGGCCGAGGCACCATGGAGGGCAAGTACATCCGCACTCGCGTCGACGATCACGTTGGCTACATCGAGATTGGCAAACCGAAAGCGAACACGTACGACCTCGACATGATGCGGGAGTTCGCCGCCGCGGTCGACGAGTTCCGGTTCGACGACGAGGTCCGCGTCATCGTGCTCGCGAGCACGGTCCCCGGATTCTTCAGCGCCGGAGCGGACATCGAGATGCTCAAGCGGAGCGCGCCGGATTTCAAGGCGATGTTCTGCCTTCACTGCCAGGAGACCCTCGACAAGTTCGCGAAGACCCCTAAGATTGTCCTCGCGGCGCTCAACGGCCACACCGTCGGCGGGGGCCTCGAGATCGCGCTCGCGTGCGACCTACGAATGATGGCAAAGGACTCCGGGATGATCGGACTTCCCGAGGTCACGCTCGGCGTGCTCCCCGGAACGGGCGGAACCCAGCGACTCCCCCGGCTCATCGGGACGTCGCGCGCCCTCGACATGATGGTGACGGGGAAACGGCTCACCCCCGACGAGGCGCTCGCGATCGGCCTCGTGAACTACGTCTACCCGAAGGAGACGTTCGCCGCGGACGTCCAGGCCTACGCGAGCGCCCTCGCCCGGGGCCCGTCGCGCGCGGTCAACCTCATCAAGCGCTCGGTCGTCGAAGGCGTCGAGATGCCCCTCACCGCCGGCCTCGCGCTGGAACGGGAGCTGCAGAATCGGCTCTTCGTTACCGAGGACGCGAAGGAAGGGCTGACCGCGTTCACCGAGAAGCGGAAGCCCAACTTTAAGGGCCGCTGAGCCCTTCTTCCTTGACGGCGATGACCGACTCCCCTCCCACCGCCTCGGCCCCGAAGACCCGCGCCGGCTCGGCGAGCCTGAAGGACGGCGGGACCGTCGTTCCGGTCCGCGAGGTCCTCTGGGGTTCCTCCGCCGGCGTCCACAAGTACGAGACCGCGGAGGAGCTCGAGGCCGACATGGGCCAGCTGATCGTGAAGCTGATGGTCGTGCAGGCCGACACTGAGTTCGCGTCGATCCAGCAGCACCGCCCGTGGCTCGACAGTGCCCCGACGCTCGAGGACCGGTGGATCGAGTCGCGGATCGTCGCCGACGAGGCGCGGCACGGCCTCCAGGCGTGTCGGATCCTCCGGGACTTCGGCGAGCCGGGTCAGAAGTACATCGACGAGCTCCTCGCGAAGCGGGAGGGTGAGCACAAGCTCGACGCCTTCAACATGAAGTTCGAGACGTGGGGGGACGTCGGCGCGTTCACGTGCTTCGTCGATCGCGTCGGGGTCTACCAGTTGCGGGCGTTCCAGGAGTGCTCCTACGGGCCGCTCGCGCGCGCGATGCCACTGATGCTGAGCGAGGAGCAGCTCCATCTCAACTTCGGTGCGAGCGTCCTGCGGCGGATGGTTCAGGCCGGCGCGAAATACTACGGTTCGAAGGAGGAAGCCCAGGCCGCGGTCACGAAATGGTACCCGCGAGCGCTGGACATGTTCGGCCACTCGAACTCGGCGACGAGCCGCCGAGCGATCGAGTACGGCCTCAAGCGCTGGACGAACGAGGAGGCCCGCGAACGGTACATCCGCGAGGTCACCGCGCTGACCGGCACGATCGGGCTCGAGCTCCCGCCTCCCGAATTCGACCGGCACGTCCTCTAGACGACGTGGCCCCCGGGCCCCGGCCGGAGGAGCAGGGTGCGCTCGACGCCGTCGATCGCTGCGAGCCGGGGACGGACCCGCCGCCGGTCGCGAGCAAGCGTGAAGACGTGGACGTGGGCGCCCGCGTCGTGGGTGTACGCCGCGATCGAACGTCCCGCCTCGCAGTTCAGCTCTCGCACTTCGGCGAGGATCGACCGCGACGCGGCCGTGAGGTAGTCGAGCGACGGGCGGGTCGTCTCGCAGACCTTTCGGAAGCTGTCGCACTCCTCCATCACGAGCGGGAAGAGCCGGTCAGCGCGCCGGGCGCCGATCGCGGCGTGCATGCGGGCGAGCCGTTCGGGGACCTCGCGCTGGCGGGCGGCGTAGTACGGGCTCGTTCGCACGGTCGACTGCATCGCGTCCGCCGACCGGACCCGTTTTTCTGGCGCCCCGCGCACGAGCAGGACGACGTCGACCAGCTCCGGCCAGTGCGCTGGCCCGTAGAGCGAGCGCGCGTAGCAGTCCCGCCCGTCCGGCCGCCGGCCCGCGCGCCACTCGACGAACCCGCCGAAGACCGAGCGGCTCGCGCTTCCCGAGCCGAGCCGAGCGAGGCGCGAGAGCTCCCGGTCGGAGAGCGAGAGGCCCGCCGCGCGCGTTGCCGCGCCGGCGAGGGCGGCGAATCCGCTCGCGCTGGAGGCGAGCCCGCTCGCGGTCGGAAAGTTGTTCCACGAGCGAACGCGGGCGTGCGCCCGGGTACCGGCCCGGGCGCGAACGCGGTCGAGGAACCGGACGACCCCGTCCCGCGGTCCTCCCGTCGCCGTCGCCCCGTTGAGGACGACCCGGTCCTCGTCGAGCCCTAGGTCGAAGCGCACGGTCGTCCGCGAGCGAAGCCGCTCGAGCGTCACCGAGAGCGACGAGTTGTACGGAAGGCCCCGGGCCGGGTCCCGGACCCCCCAATACTTCACGAGCGCGATGTTCGGCGGCGCCTCGTAGGTGACGGCCGGAGGGGCGCGCGGAGCCATGAGCGCGAGGAGCCACCGTCGCTCGCAGTACTTATCCGCGCGGTCCCCTCCCGGCCGGCGTGCCGCGGCGCGCCCCGATGCCGGACCCCCGCCCGATCCGGCCGCTCCCGGACCTCCTCGCCGCCGCCGCGCGCGGTGGCTTCCACGCCGAGGTCGGGTTCCGGATCGACGCGGCCCACAGCGGACGCGGCTTCCTCACGGTCAATGGAAAGGTGGAGCGGCGGCATCTGAACATCAACGGAGTCGTCCACGGGGGGGTCTACGCGACGATCCTCGACACCGCGATGGGGGGCTCGGTCGTCTCGCTGCTCCGCGAGGGGGAGACGACCGCGACGACCTCGCTCTACGTCGAGTTCCTGCGCGCTGCCCGGGAAGGGGAGACGCTCACGGCGCGGGGAGAAGTCCTCCGCCGGGGCCACCACATCGCGTTCGCGGAAGGGAACCTCTACGGCTCCGACGGTCGGCGCTTCAGCCAGGCCCGCGGCACTTGGTACATCTGGTCCGACGAGCGGCCCCCGCCGTCGCCGCCGCCGGCCCGACGTCGCTAGCCCGAAAGCGCCGCGAGCGTCGGCACGAACCGCTCGAAGACCCGGAGCTGGGCGAGGCCCTTCGCGACTCCGCGCGCCCCCTCGGGGTACGAATGCGTGCGGAAGTACTCGCGCACCGCGTCGCCTCGGCCCAGCCCGGCGATCGGGATCGTCGCCTCGAGCAGGTAGGAGAGGAACGCGCCGCCGCGGAAGAGCGCGTCCAGGCGCGGGAGGCGTTCCGTGAGCCACGGCCAGAGGAGCGGCCGCCCGATCGGGTTCGCGGCGACGTTGCGGATGACGTAGTGGACGATGCCGCGGTTGAGCTCTCCCGAGCTCGCCCGCTCGAGGGTCTCGAGCGCCCGTTCGGGGTCGTTGCTCCAGGCGAGCCCTCTCTCGAGGGCGGACCGCTCGTTGTCGGTCCGGGCGCGCTCGAGGAGCCGGCGCAGCTCCCGGTACCCCCCGCTCCCCTCCGTACGGGCCCGCGCCGCGGCCACCGCTAGCCGGAAGTCCGGGTCGACCCGGTCCCAATCGGGGTGCTGGGCGACGAGCTCGCGCGCGAACCGGAGGTCGGTCTGGACGCGCCCGAACGAGATCCGCTCGCGCAGGACGCCGTCGGTGGCTCGCTCCCCGGGTCGGCGGCCAGGGCCGAGGCGCGCGAGCTGGGACGAAAAGAACCAGGCGGCGAGCTCCTGCACGGGGGGTGAACCCGGGGCGAGCAGCGCGAGCTCGGCGAGGGTCGCCGCGAGGCTCTCCCCCACGAGCCGCTCGGGGGAGAGGCCGAGGGCCCGCACCGCCGCGGCGTACGTTGCCCACTCCACTTCTTCGGCCTCGAGGTACGCGAGGAGGTCCACGAGGAACATCCAACGCTCGGTCACGGGGCGCGACGGCAGCGTCCGCAGCAGCCGCTCGTGGAGGGTGGGGTCGTAGCGCACGCGATAGAACCCGAGCGCGCCCGAGTTGAGCTGCACCGTCGCGCCGTCGGGGACCGGCAGCGACGTCGAGCGCGTAGAGAAGCGTAGCCGTTGGTGCTGGCCGTCCACGTCGATGCCCATCGGGATCGGCCACTCGGCTTCGTCGAGGGGGCCGTGGTAGGAGAAACGGCGCTGGGCGAGCTCGACCGCGCCCCCGGCGAGGCGGGCGGAGATCGTCGGAAGGCCCGGCCGGTCGAGCCACGGGTCGATGAGGGGCCCGACCGGCTCGCCGGCGGCCCGGCCGAGCGCGTCCCAGAGGTCGGCCGTGGTCGCATTCGCGTAGCGGAACCGCTCGAGGTAGTCGGTGATCCCCTGCCGGAACCGCTCTTCCCCGAGGTACCCCTCGAGCATCCCGAGGACCGTGGCGCCCTTTCCGTAGCTGATCTCGTCGAAGACCTGGCTCGCCTCCTCCGGCCGGTCCGCCGCGACCCGGACCGGATGGGTCGAGTCGAGCGAGTCTCCCTCGAACCCCTGGGCGGTACCCTTGATCCGGAGGATGAAGTCGGACCGGCTCTCGCCGGCCGGATCGACGCGCTCCGAGATCTTCACCCCGAGGAACGATGCGAAGCTCTCGTTCAACCAGACCTCCTTCCACGACGAGAGCGTCACGAGGTTGCCGAACCACTGATGGGCAAGCTCGTGGGAGAGGGTCTCGAAGATGTCCCGGCGCGCGAGCGACGGGGCGCGCTCGTCGGCGAGCAGTGCGGTCGACCGGAAGGTGATCGCCCCCCAGTTCTCCATCGCGCCAAAATTCGTCTCGGCGACCGCGATGAGGTCGAGCTTCGAAAGCGGGTAGGGGACCCCGTAATACTCCTCGAACGCCGCGAGGAGCCGCGGCACCGATTCGAGGGCGAAACGACCCGCCGCGCCCTCGCCGGTCGGCGTGTAGACCCGGAACGCGACGCGTCCGCGCACGTCCTCGATGCGGTCGAACCGGCCGATCCCGAGGTAGAACAGGTACGAAGGCATCGGCGGGGTCGGGGCGAACGTCCACTCGCGCTCGCCGTCGACATCCCGGACGGACTCCTCCCGGGTGTTCGTGACGACCTCGAGACCGGCCTGGGTGCGGACCGTGAGGGCGATACGGCTCTTGCGGTCGGGCCGGTCGAGGCACGGGAAGATCCGTCGGATGCCGTTCGGTTCCCCCTGCGTTGTGAGGATGTAGCCACCGCCCTGGCGGGAGAGGTGCAGGCCGACCAGCAGCGTCTCGGAGGCCGCGCCCGAGAACTCGATCGTCACGGGCCCGGGGAGGAGGTGAGGAAGGAGGAGTCGATGCCCCGTCGCGTCGAGGATGAACTCGAGCGGTTCCGAACCGACTCGGACGCGGTCGACCGCGAACCCCTCGGCGTCGAGCGCGATTGCGGGCGTGTCGGCCGGCGGTTCGAAAGTGACCGAACCGGTGTAGGTCTTTCGTTCGAAGTCGACGTTCAACCGCAATCGGTACTCGGGAATGATGGGGGGCTCGCCGGGATCCAACCTCGTCCACCCGCTTTGCGACTCCCCTCCATGCCCGACTCGGGAAGAACCTTTGGACGGGGCGCCGTCTGATTCGCCGGCGGCGCTCGCCGCGAATCAAGGTTAAATACGGTCCGTCCGTCGCCGCGCTTGGCTGACGGCCAAAGCGGCGGGGAAACACCCGGTCCCATTCCGAACCCGGCAGTTAAGCCCGCTGGCGTTCCGCGCAGTACTGAAGTGCGCGAGCCTACGGGAGACGCGGAAAGCTGTCAGCCTCCCTCTCCGGAGGCGGAGCGCCGATCGTCCAACTGCCGCGCGACTTCTCGGACCGTGTTCCAGTTCCGCCCGGTCCCTCGCGACCCGACCGCACGCTCGAGGACCGGCAGCGTGAGGCGCGAGCGGCCGATGCCGTCCGGGTAGACGACGAACGCCTCGGCCCCGATGACTCGGACGCGCTCGCGCCCTCGGATCGACCCCCGGAGCCGCCGCTCGGACTGGGGAAGCGGGCGTTCTTTCAGGAACACCACGAGGAGGTGCGCCGGGTCGGACGTTGCCTCGGCCGGGAATGGGTTGAGGTCGAGCACCGCCCGCCACGCGTCGGCCGTTCGGACGAGGCAGTCGGTGGTGATGCCCAGCTGCTTTTCGAGCGCGCGCTCGAGGCGCGCCTCGAGCGCTCGGGCGGGCGTCGACGGGGACCGGAAGAGCAGATTGCCGGTCTGCCGGACGGTACGGACGTCCGCAAATCCGAGGTGTACTCCCACGGCGCGGAGATCGTCCATCGCGATCGCGCCGGTCCCGCTGACGTTGACCGCGCGGAGGAGGCCGACGTGATCGGTCATCGTGCTCCCACCCGCCGCCCCGCCGGGGCGGCCTTCGACCCCACAGCGCCCGATACCCTAATCCCTCCGTACCGGTCGGACGGACGATGATCCTCGGCGCGCACCTCGGGATCGCGAAAGGACTCCCCGAGGCGGTGCAGGAACTCACCGCGATCCGCGGCGAGGCGCTCCAGATCTTTTCGAAGAGTCCGCAGATGTGGAGCGGTCCGCCGATCGCGCTCGCGGCCGCCGAAGCGTTCCGCGCCGCCGTTCGGACCGAGCACGTGCGGGCGACCGCGGTCCACCACGGGTACCTCGCGAATCTCGCGAGCCCGAAGGCCGCGGGCCTCAAGCGCTCGCGCGCGACGTTCCGGGACGAGATCGCCCGGGCGGAGCGACTCGGCGTGGACGGACTGATCTTCCATCCCGGCGCGCACCTCAACTCCGGGGTCGATGCCGGGCTCAAGCGTATCGCAGAGAGCCTGCGGCTGGCGATCGACGCGAACCCCGAGGGGAAAGTACGTCTGCTGCTCGAGAATGCCGCCGGGCAGGGTACGACCCTGGGGTCGACGTTCGAGGAGCTGCAGACGGTTCTCGCCGCGGTGGACACGCCCGCGCGGCTCGGGGTCACGCTCGACACCTGCCACCTTTTCGCCGCGGGGTGGGACTTTCGGACCCCGGAACTCTACGGTCGGCTCGTCGACCGGGTCGACGCTACGGTGGGGGTGGGCACCGTCCGCGCGTTCCACCTGAACGACGCGAAGGCGGCCGTGGGCTCGCACCTCGACCGGCACGAGAACATCGGGAAGGGGGAGATCGGGCTGGACGGGTTCCGCCCTTGGCTCGCGGACCCGCGCTGGGCGACGACCCCGGGGTACCTCGAGACCCCGCTCGACGACGACGGGTACGCCCGCTACGCGCAGGACCTCGCCACCCTCCGTTCGCTCGTCGCGGGCGGGAGCGACGCCCGACCCGGGCACGCCCCTCCATCGAGTTCCTCAACCGTCAAATAGCCCGGCCCGCCTCGCGCGCCTGCGCATGGGGGTCGAGGTCCCGGCCGAGCTCGTCGACTCCCTCGAGACGACGGCCCGCGAGGTGCGCCGAGAGATCCTCCGTCACGCCTCCGTCCGGGGTGGGGAACCCCCCGGAGGGAGTCTCTCCGCCGTCGAACTGCTGGCGACGTTGCTCGCCCACGATTTGGGGATCGGGCCGACGACCGCCGTCCCCGGCGACGGGAGCCAGTTCGTGCTCGGCGTCGCGGACGCCGCCCCCGCGCTCCGGGCGACGATCCGCGTCCTGCGGGGATCGGCCCGCGACGAGCCCGCTGCTCCTCCGTTCTTCGACTCCTCCGCTTCGGGCGGGGGCTTCGCGTTGGGCGAGGCGGTGGGTCGCGCGCTCGACGCCCGACTCGACGCTCGCGCGGGCCGGGTCTACGCGTTCCTCGACGAGGCGGCGAGCCGCAGCGGAGGGATCTGGGAGGCGCTCCTCGTGGCGGCGCACCATCGGCTCGGGAACCTCGTCGTTGTGTTCGACGCGAGCGGGCTGGACGCCAACGGCCGGGTCGCGACGTCGCTCGGGGTCGAGCCGCTCTCGGAGAAGCTGCGGGCGTTCGGCCTCCGCACCGCCGAGATCGACGGTCACGACGTCCGGGCGATCCTGGGCGCTCTCGCGGAAGCGCGTCGGAGCACGGACGCCCCGACCGCGCTCGTCGCGCACACGGTCTCGGGAAAAGGCGTGTCGTTCATGGAGAATGCGCCCGAGTGGCGCACCCGCAGCCCGTCCGAGGAAGAAGCGGGGCGTGCGCTCGCCGGGATCGACGGGGCGCGATCGGAGGCGCCATCGTGAGCGCCGACCCCACTCCCCTCGCCGATGCCTACGGAGCCGCGCTCGTCGAGTTGGGGGAACGGGACCCGCGGATCGTGGTCTTTGACACGGGAAGCGCCGGGCGGACGCGGACGGCGCTCTTCGGGGAGCGGTTCCCGGAGCGGTTCTTCGACGTCGGCGCCATGGCCCCGACGATGGTCGCCGTCGCAGCCGGCATGTCGGACGGAGGCCGGCCGGTCTTCGCGAGCCTCGTCGCGAGTGCCCTCGCCGGCGCGGGATACGTCGCGCTCCGCGAGGGAGTTTGCCCGCCGCGCGCCTCGGTGAAGCTCGTCGGTGTCCACGGGGGCCGGACCACGACCGCTGGGGTCGCCTCACCGCCCGCGATCGAGGACGTCGGGGTGCTCCGTGCGGTGCCGGGGATGTCGGTCGTGGTGCCCGCCGACGCGCCGACGGCCCGCGCCGCGACGTTCGCGCTCGCGGAGCGACCCGGCCCGGCGTATCTTCGTCTCCGGGAAGGAGACCTTCCCGTGGTCGGCAACGGGTCGTTTGCGCTGGGACAGGCTCCCGAGCTCCACGCGGGCAGTGACCTCACGATCGTCGCGCTCGGTGCCCTCGTCGTCCGTGCTCTCAACCTCGCGACCGAGCTCGACCGCGTCGGGGTCGGCGCCCGCGTGCTCGACCTCGCCTCCGTCAAACCGTTCGACGAGCCCGCGATCCTGCGCGCGGCGCGCGACACGGGGGCCGTCCTCGTCCTCGAGGAGCACTCCGTCCTGACCGGGGTCGGCGCGCTCGTCGCCGCCACGACCGCCGAGAACTACCCGGTCCCCGTTCGGCGGGTCGGCCTCCCGGACGTCTTCGGAACCCCCGGCCCTTCCGAGAGCTTCCTCGACCGGCACGGCCTCTCGCGCGAGCGCCTGCTCGACGAGGCGTGGGAACTCCTCAAGAACCGGGGCAAGGTGGCCTAAGGCCGAACAAGGGGGGCGACGGACGATGCAGCTGTTCCTGGACACCGCGAGCCTATCGGAGATCCGAACGATGTGGGAGACCGGGATCCTCGACGGGGTCACGACCAACCCCACGCTCGTCGCGAAGGAAGGGCGGAAGTTCGAGGACGTGCTTCGTGACGTCTGCGCGCTCGGCGTGCCGAGCGTCTCGGCCGAGGTCGTCGCGACCGATACGGAGGGGATGCTCCGCGAGGGCCGACACCTCCGCGAGATCCACCCGTCGATCTACGTCAAGGTCCCGATGACGGCCGCCGGTCTCCGGGCGACGAAGACGCTCGCGAAGGAGGGGACTCGCGTCAACATGACGCTCGTTTTCAGCGCGAACCAGGCCCTCCTCGCAGCGAAGGTCGGCGCGGCGTACGTGAGCCCGTTCATCGGCCGCCTTGACGACCAAGGCCAAGACGGGATGGAGCTGATCCGCGACCTCGTTCAGATCTACCGGCACTACGGCTTCCGTACGCAGATCTTGGTCGCGAGCGTGCGGCATCCGGTGCATGTGCTCGAGGCCGCGAAGCTCGGGGCCGACATCGCGACGATGCCGTACGCGGTCATGGAGAAGCTCGTCCAGCACCCCCTCACCGACCTCGGGCTCGCGCGGTTCCTGAAGGACTGGGAGAAGGTGCCGAAAGGGTGAGCGCCTCGCCCGCTCGCCGGACACCATCATATCCGCGCGCGGGGCTACCCCGAGGCCACCGTGACCGAAGCGACCCTCCTCGAGCGGTACCTCCGTCTCACGCACGAGGCGCTCGACCGGGTCCGGGCGGCGCCGCCCGAGCGGTCGTTCCTCCGTGGCGCGTCGGACGACTTCCTCGAGATGGCACGCGCCTACCTCGCGGACGCGGAGCACTTCTCGGCCTCGGGCGACCCCGAGCGGGCCCTCGCGGCCGTAAGCTACGCGCACGGTTGGCTCGACGCCGGCGTGCGGCTCGGGATTCTGGACGGGGGCGAGGATGACCAGCGATTCACGCTCTACAAGTGAGCCCGCGGCTCCGGCGTCGCCCGGCGTCCCGGAGGCGGTCCTCGCGGCCATCGAGGCCCACCTGCGTCAGCGCGAGCTGCGGCGCGAGGACCTCTACGAGCGCGCTCGTCGGCTGCGCCGGCTCAGCCAGGCGACCATGACCCGTCTCCACTCGAACGGCGCCGCCGCGCCCGAGCTCGCCGAGGTCCGACGGCTCACCGCCGAGCTCGTCGACTGGCTGCGTCGCGAGGGCCGTGGGGACGAGTCGCTCGCGCTCGACGCGCTCCAGGAGGCGGTCGAGGCGACGCTCCTCGGCGCGGTCCTGGAGGGCGGCCCGCTCCCCGGTCCGTCGGACCTCGGGGTCGACCCCGAGCCGTACCTGCTCGGGCTCGGCGACGTCGTCGGCGAGGTCCGACGTCGCGTCCTCGACCGGCTCGGGCGGGACGACCTCGTCGGGGCCGAGACCGACCTCGTGCTGATGGAGCGCCTCACTCGGGCGCTCTTGCGGTTCGACACGACCCGTGCGATCGTCCCGCTGAAGCCGAAGCAGGACACCGCGCGCGCCCTCCTCGAGCGGACGCGCGGCGAGGTCGTGATGGCTCGGTTCCTCGCCCGGGCCCGGCCCGGAGCGGGGGCCCCATCCCCGGAGGGACCGTGACCGACGGGGCCCGCCGGACGATCGGCGTCATCGGGGGCTCGGGGGTCGCGAGCCTCTTCGGCGGGACGACTCCCCGCTCGCACCGCGTCGCGACGGCCTGGGGCGCGCCGTCCGGGCCGGTGGAGGAGGGCGAGGTGGCGGGTATGCGCACCCTCTTCCTCGCCCGGCACGGACCCGGCCATTCGATCCCGCCGCACCGCGTGAACTACCGTGCGAACATCGACGCGCTGCGCTCGCTCGGTGCCGACGCGATCGTGACCGTGAGCTCGGTCGGTTCCTTGAAGGAGGAGCTCGCGCCGGGGTCGTTCGTCCTCCCGAACCAGTTCGTCGACCTCACGAAGCAGCGGGCGACGACGTTCTTCGACGGCGGCCGCGTCTACCATGTCTCGCTCGCCGACCCCTTCTGCCCCGAGCTCACCGGGGCCGCCCGCGCCGTCGGGCACGAGCTCGGGACGCCGTTCGCGGAAGGAAGGACGTACGTCTGCGTCGAGGGGCCGCGCTTCAGCACCCGGGCGGAGTCGACCTACTTCCGCTCGTTCGCGGACGTGATCGGGATGACGCTCGTGCCCGAGGTGACCCTCGCGCGCGAGCGCACGATCTGCTACGCCTGCCTCGCGATGGTGACGGACTACGACGTCTGGGCCGATCGTCCGGTCGAGGCGAAGGAGATCGTCGAGGTGATGCATCGCAACGCGGACCGGATGGGCCGCGTGCTGGAGCGACTCCTGCCCCGACTCGGGACGGTTCCGTCGTGCCGGTGCGCCCGCGCGCTGGACGACGCTGCGATCTAGCTCGACCGAGGCCCGCGGCGCACGGTGATCGGGATCCGGCCCGCCGCGAACTCGGACTCGGCGATCTCGACCGGGTCGACCGTCGTCGGGGCAACGTCGATCAGGATCGGCGCGCCGAGCGACAGCTGCAGCGCCCGCGCCCCGAGGATGCGCGCGCGCTCGAACCGGGTGAATTGAGCGGACTCGAGGGGCGCCGGCGGCGTCGCGTCAGGCACGATAGCACTCCCCGAGGCCGCGGCGGTCGGAGCGGCCGTCAAGGGCTCGGCCACCCAAGGATCCCTATTTACCCCTTGCGGAGCGCGGGACGGCGCGGCGGCGCGCCTCCCGCGGTCGTACGGCCGTCCGGGTTATCTTGCGCCGTGGGCGGGAGAAAGGATTAGAACCAGTTCGCGCGTGCGACGGAAGTGCCCCCTCATCGGCTCTCCTACGCCCGAATCCTCTTCGGACGGCTCTGGAAATTCCTCGCGGCGTACACCGCCGTGCTCGTCGGCGCGGCCCTCGGCTTCTACGTCCTCGAGTCGTACCACGGGCTCGAGGAACTCGTCTCGTCGTTCTACTGGGCGATGGTCACGCTCGCGACGATCGGATACGGGGACGTCGTGCCGACAACGATCGACGGCCGCCTGTTCACGATCGGTATCGCCGCGATCGAGGTTTTCCTCGGCGCGTACCTCGTGTCGATCGTGATCTCGGTCGTCCAGGAGGAGTCCCAGCACCGGATGCTCGGGACGTTCGGCACGAACTTCTCGGGCCACATCGTCGTCCTTGGTTACTCGGCCGTCGGCCGGGCGGCCGTCCGGGAGCTCCTCGCCCAGGACGAGCGCGTCGCGGTCGTCTCGGAGTCGGCGGACGACGTCGCGCTCCTGCGGGGGCTCGGGAGCGACACGCAGCTTTTCGCGACGTTCGGTCCGCCCGGAGACCCCGAGATCCTCCGGCGCGTCAACCTCCCCGCGGCCCATTCGGTGATCGTCGCGACCGGCGACGACACGACCACGCTCGTCACCGCCCTCAACGTTCGCGCCGCGGAGCCGAAGATCCGGATCGTCGTCTCGGTCGGTCGGCCGGAGCTCAAGCAGACGCTCAAGGCGGCCGGTGTCACCTACGTTGCCTCCCCGTCCGACATGGGCGGCCGCCTCTGTGCCGACGCGGCGTTCCGGCCCGAGGTCGCCAACATGGTCGAGGACCTCACGACGACCGCGTTCGGGGCCGACATGGAGGAGTTCGTCCTGACCGCAACAACGCCGGTCTCGACCCAGCCGCTCCCCGACGCCGAGCGGCTCGTCCGCGCCCAGTCGGACTGTATCGTGATCGGCTACGCTCGGCCCGGCCCGGACGGCGAGTACGCGACCGTCCTCAACCCGCCTTCCGACTTCCAGTTCCGGCCGGGGGACGCGCTGATCGTCGTCGGCAGCCTGACGAACCTGCAGCGGCTCCAGCGCTGGATCGGGGTCCCCCAGGGCCGGTGACCGCCCGGTCGGGGCCGAACCCGCCGCCCGGGCCCTTCGGGGGCCGGAGGTAGGTTCGTATACTAGGTCCCGGCAAGTACTGCGCCATGTCCGACCCGAATCCCTCCGCCCCACCCCCGTATACGAACGCGCCGCCGCCGGCGTACCCGCCCGGTGGCTACCCCCCTGCGGGGTACCGCGGCTGGCAGCCGCCCTCGCCCGCCTATCACGGGCCGGCCCTGCCGGCGTGGCTCACTTTTGGCGGCATCCTCGTGCTCCTCGGCGGAGCGTTGGTGCTCATCGGGTTCATCGTCAGCCTGGTCGGATGGGCCACCTACGCGAACTCGGCCTCGGCCAACGCGTTCACGTCGTATGCGGCTTCGATGGAAGCGTTCGACGCGCTCGTCGGCGTGGGGATCTTCCTCGTCGTGCTCGGCTGGCTCTTCCACCAGATGAGCCAGCACCGGCGCTCCGGCCCGTAGCCCCGCGAACGCGCCGAAGCCAACCCCTTCCCCGCCGGGGCCACCGGATCGGCTCCTCCCGAATGAGGGCGACGTGACTCGAGCGGCCCGTTCACGGCGG
This sequence comes from Thermoplasmata archaeon, assembly GCA_050749465.1. Classification (GTDB taxonomy): domain Archaea; phylum Thermoplasmatota; class Thermoplasmata; order Lutacidiplasmatales; family UBA184; genus Lutacidiplasma. The sequence goes on from JBOGRO010000022.1 coordinate 34,353, forward strand.
CCGGGCGCCGAGGAGCCGGCGGACCGGTTCGAGGTCGGCGTAGACTTGCCACTGGGCGACCTGGTGGTCGCGGACAACCGCCCGCCACGCGGCGGGGGTCCTCCACCGGTTCTGGACCGGGAGTTCCTCGGCGATGGCGAGCGTTCCGCTCGCAAGCCCGAAGAGGCCGACGACCCGGCCGGTCTGGAACCACTCCTTCACCGCGAGGTGGTAGTCCGGGAAGCTCCGGAAGCAGTCGGCCCAGAGCTCCCGGATGCGCTCGCGACCGCGGATCTCCCGCGCGAGGCTGTCGACGAACAGGTGGTCGTCGGAGAGGAGCGCGACCAGGCTGTCCACGTCGTGGCGGTTGATCTCGTTGACGAACTTGAGGGCGGTGCGCACCGTGTCTGAGTCGAGCATCCGCGCTCTCCGACGTCCGGCCGCGGCGGGCAGGCCGCAACGAGCGGGTCATCGACTTCGGCTAGATTCAACTTTCCGAGAGGGACCGGCGCCGGCCGGGGGCTCCGGGCCGGGTGGCGTCTCGGCCGACGGGGGGCGTCGGGGGGTTTCCGCCCCCGGGGGCCGACTGCTTCTGCACGAGGAAGAGCGCGTGCTGTGTCTCTCCCTCGGGGACCAGCGTTCGCTGCAGGACGCGGAACCCCTCGTTCCCGAACCACTGAGCGTAGGTGCGCAGATCGGCGTGGCTCCAGTACATCTTCGCGTTGGAGCCGAGCCAGCCCTCCTCGACCCCGGTCCAGGCGCTCGCGCCGGTCGTCACGAGAAAAAGTCCCCCCGGCGCGAGCATCCGGTGGACCTTGCGGAGGAGCGCCGGCTGTTCGTCCAGCGGGACGTGGATCAGCGCGTAGAGGCAGACGACCCCCCCGAACGAGCCCCTCGGGAAGCCGATCTCGGTCATGTCGCCCCGCACGAACCGAGCGTCCGGTACGAGGCGCCGGGCGCGCTCGATCTGGACGTCAGAGAGGTCGACGCCGGTAACGCGGAACCGGTCCGCGAGCATCCGGGTGCCCGGGAGGCCACATCCGCAGCCGAGGTCGAGGACCTCCGTGCCGGCCGGGAGCCTCCGGAAGAACGGCTCGAGCCAGGCGCGGTAGTCGGCGTTCGTGTGGTGGAACGCATCCGCCTGCGATCGCGGTGGCCGGTAGACCGTGGAGACGCGGTTCCAGCCGTCCCGCACCACGCGCTTCGGTTCGAGCACGACCTCCGCGGTGCCGGTTCCGTCGGTCATCGACGTACGATGGACCGCATCCCCTTTATTCGTTCGGGGAAGCGCTGCCGTCCCGCGCGGAGCGGGGGCGCCTCCCCACCCGCGAGCGACCGTCAGCGGCGCCGGGCACGTTATCCTCAGCACGGCGTCGGGTCCGGCGTGATCCGCCGGGACGAACTGCTGCGCCGCTACGACCGGGAGATGCGGGAAGACCCCGTCCCCCTCCGGGGGGGCCGCGTCGAACGGGTCGGCCGGCTCGTCCGCATGGTGGATGGCGAGAACTCCGTGATCTACTCCCACCTGAACGACGCCGACGCCCCGGCAGCGGTCGCCGAGGAGGCAGAACATTTCCGTGCGCTCGGCCAGGAGGTCGAGTGGAAGGTGTTCGGCCACGACCGGCCGGTCGGGCTCGAGGCGCTCCTTGCGGCCTCCGGATTCGCCCCGGACGAGCCCGAGACGCTCGTGGTTTTCGACCTCGAGCGCGCCTTCCCGGCTGCGGGCGTCCCGCCCGACGTCGATGTCCGGCGCGTGACGGAGTCGGTCGGCGTGCGCGACGCGTCGATCGCGAGCGCCGCGGCGTTCGGCCCCGAGAAGGGTAGGAACGCTGCCCGCTGGGCCGAGTTCCTTCACGACCCGAGCCAGGCCCTCTTCGTCGCCTACGCGGGCGCGGTTCCCGTCGCCTGCGGTCGGCTCGAGATGACGCCGGGGCGCTCGTTCGCGGGGCTCTGGGGGGGAGGGACCGCGCCCGCGTACCGGCACCGGGGGATCTATCGAGCCCTCCTCGACGCCCGGGCCGACCTCGCGCGCCGTCAGGGGTACCGATTCCTGACGGTCGACGCCCGCGCGTCGAGCCGCCCGATCCTCGAGCGGCTCGGGTTCGTTCCGCTGACGAGCACCCGGGCGTGGGTGCTCCGACCGGGGGCCGCTACGGCCCGCGCCGCGCCCTAGCCGCCGGTGACGTCCTCGAGGAACTCGCGGACGGTGCCGAGGAACTCCTTCGGCTGCTCGAGGATGGCGCGGTGGCTGCTCCGCGGGAGGACCCGGAGGTGGGCGGGCTCGATCCGATCCGACATCTCGACCGAGGCGGTCAGGAAGAAGTCGTATCGACCGACGACGACGAGCGTCGGGGTCTCGATCTTCGAGTAGTACTTGCGGCCGTCCCAGTGCGCGAGCGTGCCGTCCACGGCGAACTCGTCGCCGGAGCGGGTCATCATCGCGCGGTAGACCGGCGCGCTCATCTTGGTCGCCTTCCAATCGTTCGACGCGCCGCGGAAGAACCGGGTCTGGAACGGGCCGAAGATCTCCTCGGTGAGCGCTCGGTACTCCGCGGTGCGGAACGCCTTGCGGCGCGTGAGCTCCCGGACGCGCGCGCGGCGACTCGGCGCGGCGACCCCGAGGGCCATCCGGTTCGCTTGGCGCATCTCTTCCGCGCTCCCGGCGGTCGCGCAGAGGAGCAGCGAGGTCAGTCGGTTCTGGTGTCGGTGGGCGTACTCGAGCGCGACGAACCCTCCGACCGAGTAGCCGAGGAGGTGGAGTTCGGTGATGCGGAGCGCCCGGCGGATCGCCTCGACGTCCTCGGCCATCGCCGGGATATTGTACTCGCGGGGGGAGCCCGGCGCCCAGCTGTGGCCCACTCCCCGGGGGTTGAACAGGACGACCCGGAGGTGCGCGTTTGCGAGCTTGAGCAGCCCGCGCAGGTAATGGTAGGTGAGGCCGGGCCCTCCCGGGTGGACGAGCAGCGTCGCCGGGCCCGTCCCCTGGGAGACGTACTCGAACGAGCGTCGACCCGAGGTCGTGATGCGCCGCAGCCGGGCCATACGTTCGGTATCGCTCCTCCCCCACTAACGTTTCGGTGGCCCGCCTCGGCGCGGCGGGGCGCTCGGGACGCCACCGGGCGGGGATCGACGTCGGCGAGGATGCGGGCACCGGGATTTGAACCCGGGTTATAGGCTTGGCAAGCCTATGTGATGACCAGACTACACTATGCCCGCACGGTGACGTTCGTTCCGACCTTCGTGCGCCGATCGTCGGAGCTGCGGCGCGGGGCCTAACCCTCGGACGGCGCGAGGGAGACCGAGCATCGTTCCCACCTTAAAGCCAGCGCCGGGCGACGGGCTATTACCGCATCCTCCCCGTGGTCCGGTCGCGCCGAAGGCATCGTGATGGGGGAGGAGGTCTGGACGACGGGCGAGACCGTCGCGCTCAAGCGGTCCGGCGCGCCCGCGGTGCTCGTCCGACTCGAGCGGGGTCCGGTCCGGCTCGGGACCGACGGGGTGGTCGACCTCTCCGACCAGCTCGGTCGCCCGCCCGGGGGCGCGGTCACCTGGCTCGGCCAGTCGTACCGAGTCGTCCGACCGTCGCTCTCGGACCTTTTCGGGGCGCTGCATCGCGGCGCCCAGATCGTCACGCCGAAGGATGCGACCCAGCTCCTCTTCCTCGCGGGCGTGGCGCCGGGCTACCGGGTCGCGGAAGCCGGTTCGGGGAGCGGGGCGTTGACGGTCGCGCTCGCGTACGCGGTGGGTCCGGCCGGCCACGTGACCTCCTTCGACCGCCGGACCGACTTCCTCGACCACGCGCGGTCGAACGTCGCCCGGTGTGGCCTCGCGGACCGGGTCACGTTCCGGGAGCGCGACGTCGCGCGCGACGGGATCGACCTCACCGGTCTCGCGAGTGTCGTCCTTGACGTCCCCGAGCCGTGGTCGGTCCTCGCCGCGGCGCGCACGGCGCTCGCGCCGGGGGGGTACGTCGCGACATACACCCCCACGTACAACCAGCTCGAGCGCACCGTTCGGGAGCTCCGTACGCTCGGCTACGACGAGGTGCGCGCGGCCGAGGTCCTCGAGCGGGGCCTCCACGTCGGCGACGGGGGAACGAGGCCCGCGTTCGAGATGCTCGGGCATACCGGGTTCCTCGCCGCGGGACGTCGGGTCGACTGAGGCCGAGAGACGATGACGGTCGACCTCACCCTCTCGCTCGGCGCGCTCGTCGGAGTGCTCCTCTCGGGCGGGTTCGTCTACGGGGAGATCGGGGGCTTCGCGACCCCACAGGTGCCCGAGACGATGTTCGACGAGCGGCGCGAGGTCTTCGCGTACACGGCCGGCCTCTTCGTCGGGGTCCCGCTCGCGGTCGCCCTGCTGTTCTTCTTCACGTCGATGGGGAACTCGGCGCTCCCCGGGGCGCTGATCTTCCTCGCGGCCCTGGTGATCGGGACCGAGGTCGCCCAGTGGGCCCTCCTGCGCACTCACTACTGGGGCATCGGCGAGAGCGGTCCATTCTACGCGCTCGGCTACCGGGCCGGGATCGGCGGCATTTTCGCGCTCGCGATCGTCGCGCAGTACCTCGCCGGCGCGGTCGTGACCTGGGACGGCGTGGTGCTTCGGCTGGTCGAGTCCGCCGCGGTCCTCGCCCTCGAGGTCGCGGGGGCGCTGCTCTCCCTTCCGCCGTCCGCTCGTGCGGCCCGAAAGGGCGGGGGACCGGTGCCGGGCGGGATCTTCGAGGGGGTCGGCTTCTTCGTCCTCGGGGTCGGGTCGCTTTCCGGGACCGCGACACCGGACGCGGAAGCGGTGGCTTTCGCCGCCGCGTTGATCGCCCTCGCCGGGGGCGTGCTCGTCTACCACCGACTCCGTCCGCTCCTCGCTGACATCCCGGCTCCGGGAGCGGGCGGCGCACCGCCGGTGCGGGCGGTGCCGGCGGCGTACGGCCGGACCGACCGGGCCGGCGCGGGGAGCGAGGCGGCGGACGACCCGGAGCAGGGCTAGCGTGATTTCATAAGCCGAGCGGACTCCCGCCGGCGACATGGCCGACGCAACCCCCGCCGTCCCATTTTCGCGTCGGCTCCGCTACGCGGTGCGGGTGCACCGCGCGTGGATCTCCGACTTCGTGCTCGCGGTCGGGATCCTCCTCACGGTGCTTGCGGTCGGGTTCTTCACCCCCCTCATGAGCGTCGGCCCGTTCCCGTCGATCAACGCCGCCACCAACACGCCCGGTGCGAACTACAACCTCGTCTTCGTCGTGGTCGGACCGATCGTCGTGATCGCCGGCGCGTACCTCGCCGGCTCGTACTACGTCGCGCGCATGAGGTTCGAGCACCTGATGGTCACGAAGAGCAAGGCCGAGTTCCTCCGCAACCTGCCCGACGTCGAGGACCTCCTCTGGGAGCTCACGCCGGCCGACGAGTCCCGCTACGAGCAGAAGAAGGCGGAGCTGCGGATCCGCCGGTAGCTCGGCGCGCGTCGCAGCGCGACCGGGTTAAGTACCGCCTGCCGGTCCCACGGGCCGTGACCGGGACCGGGGTCAGCGACGCGGCCAAAGGCTTCCGTTTCCGCCGCCTGGAGAAGCCGGAGGAGTTTCGCCAGGTTGACGAGGTCGAGCGGGCGGTCGAGGGCACCGGCCCGTCCGTCACTCCGCTGCCCGTGGCGCTCCTCCGTGCGCTCCAAGACAACGGCGGACTCGTCGTCGGCGCGTTCGCCGACATCTACCTCGCGGGGTTCGCGGCGTCGCTGATCGGCTGGGACGGGGTCGCGCTCTACCACTACTCGCACCTCACCGCCGTCCGGCCGGAGTACCAGAACCACCACCTCGGCTTCCAGCTGAAGGCGTTCCAGCGGGACGAGGTGCTGCGCCTCGGCCTCACGGAGATCCGGTGGGCGTTCGACCCCCTCCAGAGCCGGAGCGCCTGGTTGACCGTGCGCCGCCTCGGCGCCCGGCCCGACCGGTACTACTCCCACTACTACGGGCAGCTCGCGGACGCGCTCAACCAGGGCCTCGAGACCGACCGTATGCGCGCGGTCTGGTCGATTGCCGCGCCGGAGGTCGAGTTGCGGATCGGGGGGCAGTCCCCTTCGCCGGCCGACGACCGGAAGCGTTGGGAGGAATCTTCCCCGATCGTCGAGACCGAGCCCGGGGAGACCGGGATCCGCGTGCCGACGGCGGTCTCCGAGCCGTCCGGCGCGAGCGCCCACCTCGAGATCCCGTTCGACCTCGGGCTCGTACGAGCCCACGAGCCGGCGGCGCTCCGTCGCTGGCGCCACGCTGTCCGGGACGCGTTCCGCGCCGCCACCGACCTCGGGTACGCGGTCGACGAGTTCGCGGTCGTCTCGGCCGACCACGAACGCCGGAGCTTCTACTTCCTCTCCCCCCGGCCGGCCACCACCCCCGTGGCGATCCCGCCGTAGGGTCGGGAAGGGTTAATGGCGGCTTCCCCGTGAAGTGGGGGGGTACCGCACCGTGGCCTCGGCGAACCGCCCGCCCCGCACTACGGCCATCCTCTTCGCGGTCGTCCTCCTCGCGTTGATCGTAGGGGCCGCCGCGAGCCTGATCGCGAGCGCGTCGAGCCCGACGGCCTTCCAGCCGACCGGGAACCGCCCGCTCGAGCTGACCGACCTGCAGTACGCCACCCTCTTCGGGATCGTCGGGGTCGTCCTGCTCGGTCTCGCGATCGCGACCCTCGTCCGGTCCCCCCGGTCGCCACTCCCCGGGCGCTTTGCGGTCATGATGTTCATGATCATCCTGATCGCCGTTCTGTTCCTCGTCGTGTTCCGCGCGATCGCCCCCGTCGGCCCGGGGCCGGTGACCCTCTCACCTGGCAACAACACGACGGTGAACAACACGACCATGACCAATACGACCTTACCCGGCGATCTGCCCGGATCCCCCGGTTCGATCTCGGGTCCGCTCGGGCTGCACCTCCCGTCCTGGTGGCTGTACGTGGCCGTCGCGGTGGTCGTGCTGATCGTCGCCGCGGTCGCCGTGCCGGCGTGGCGGGGTCGCGAGTCGAGCGGGGCCGGCCGACGGGGGCAGTCTCCCCCCGGGGTCGAGCTCGCGGAGGTCCGCGGTGCGCTCGCAACGGCGGCCTGGGAGCTGACGGAGGGGCTCTCCCCGCGGGACGTCGTGATCCGCCTCTACGGGAATCTCCTCGACCGCGTGGAGCCGATCGTCGGCGGCGTAGCCGAGGAGACCCCCGAGGAGATCCGGGTACGGCACCTCGTCCGGCTCGGGATCCGAGAGGCCGAGGCGACCGCCCTCACCCGTCTGTTCGAGGAGGCGCGCTACTCGACGCACCCGATGGGCGCCGACGCCGCGGAGCGGGCCGGCGCGGCGATCCGGGCCGCCGAGGAGGACCTAGGAGCCCGGGGTAGCACCGCATGAGGTCGCCGCTCGGCTGGTTCCTCCCCGCGGTCGCGCTGCTCGCGGCGGGCGTCGCGGTCTGGGCCGGGCCGAACTTCGCGCTCGCGATCCCGGCGGCCGCGACCGCGACCCTCGCGGCGGCCCTCCTCTTCCTCGACGCATGGTTCGACCGCCCGGGTCGGGTGCCCGCGCGCCTCTCGGCGATGCCGCCCCGCGAGACGTCGCGCCTCCGGGCGGCCCTCACGTCCGGCACGCTCGGACGGGAGGAGCTGGTCCTGACGCTCGACACGGTCGAGCGCAAAGGGCTGACCCCCGACCTCCCCGTGCGTACGGTGTCGGAGCTGGAAGCGATCGTCGGGCTCCCGGCGAAGGAGTTCCGCGACTACCTGCGGGAACGCGTCGAGCGGCTCGAGGCCGGGGTGTGACGGTCCCGACCCCGTCGCCGTTCCGATGGCGGGGTCGCTCGTTCGTCCTCTTCGGCGCCGGCGCGCTCTTGCTCGTCGTCGGGGTCCTCGCGGCGAACCCGGCGGCGCTCTACCTCGCGCTCGCCGTCCTCTCGGCGCCGGTCGCCGCGGCACTGGTCGGACCCCGCCGGGCGCCGACCGCCCGCATCGACTGGCAGGTCGAAGGGTCCGGCATGGGGGTCCACGTCTCGGGCACCGCCGCGTTCGATCCGCCGACCGACGCGCGCGACGTCGTCGTCGAGTTCGAGGTCCCCCCGGGGCTCGGCGAGGTCCACGCGCCGAAACTGGACCGGACGCGGACGGAGATCCGCTTCGCCCTGGAGTGGACCGCCGAGAAGCCGGTGGTGGTTCCGATCCCGCCCCCTCGTCTCCTCTGGCGCGACCCCGCCGGGCTCGTCGAGCGGTCGGTCCTCTCGGAGCCCGCGGAGCTCATGGTCGAGCGGTACCCCGCCGAGCTCGTCCGCATCGGCGCGGTCCGGCTCGAGCGCACGATCGCGGTCCCCGGCGAGACCCGCTCGCGGCAGGTCGGCTCGAGCGGCGAGTTCTTCGGGATCCGGGAGGCGCCGCCGACCGAACCTCCCCGCCGGATCAACTGGAAGGCCACCGCGCGCACCGGTCGCTGGATGACGAACGAGTTCCAGCTCGAGCGGACCGGTGACGTCCTTCTGCTCGTCGACGCCCGACCGTCGACCCTCGGCCCGGTCCCCGACCGGGAGCTCCTCTCGCTCTCGGTCGCCGCGGCCCATGGGATCGCGGAATCGTTCCTCCGGGAGAAGGCGCGCGTGGGAGTCGGGGTCTTTGGCGAGTTCCTGGACGCGGTGCCGCTGGCGAGCGGTCGGACCCAGCGCGTGAGGGTCCGCCGTGCGCTCCTCGCCGCCCGGCTCACCACCGCGCCGGGTCCTTCCGAGCGATGCGCGGTCGCACTCCGCCGGTACTTCCCGCCCGGGGTCACGACGATCCTCTTCTCGAGCCTGGTCGACGACTCGTCGCGACACCTCGTTCCGTACCTGCGCCGCCGGGGGTTCCCCGTCGTCGTCCTGAGCCCGTCGTCGCTCCCGATCCTCGCGGAGCGACCGACCCTCAATGCCGCCGACGAGGAGCTCGTCGCCCGGATCGCCCGGCTGCTTCGTCGGGACCGAATCGCGCGGACCTGGGAGGACGCGCCCGTGGTCGACTGGGAAGAGTACTGGTCGCTCGGGGCGCTGGTCGACCTTCTTCGGCGGCCGACCCGGCGCGGGAGGGCGGTATGAGCGCGCGCGAATCGACGCCACCGCTGCGGCGCGTCCTCGGGCCGACGGTCCCCGCGCTCGTCCTCGTCGCGGTCGCCCTCGCGTACGAGAGCGATCTCCGGGGACTCCCGGCGATCCTCCTCGGCCTGCTCGCGGTGCTGGGCATCGCCGCGGGCGTCACGGTGCGGGTGGCGGCCCCGCCGGCGCTCCGGGACGTCGCGTTCGCGCCGATCCTCCTCGCCCTCGGGGCGCTCGCGCTCGAGACGCCGCTCCTGCCGGTCGCCGAGCTCCTTCCCGGGATCGCCGGCGTCGTGTTCGTCGCGTGGTTGCTCGACGACCCTTGGCGTCCGCCCGCTGGGGCGATGAGGGGCGCCGCCGAGTGGGCCCTTCCCGGGCTTGCGGTCGGCCTCGCTTGGGCGAGCGAGCTGTTGCTGCCGCGCGGGGCGGCGCCGGTCGGGGTCGCGGGTGGTCTCCTCGCGGGCGCGCTGATCCTCCTCGTCTACCTCGTCTACCGACCGGACCTCTTCGACCGCGACGAGGCGGCAACGATTTAGCGGACCGACCGCTGGGACCGGCGACGGGACCGTGGGGCCCCGTCCGGGTACCGTCGAAGGGTCCCTCTTGACTCCATGCGGACGGGTCGTCCGCCGAGGATGACGTGAGGACAACCCCGGTGTCCGACACCCCCGGTCCGGGTCAGACCGCCGAGAGGGCGATCGCCTGCCGTGACGCGGATCGTTAGGGCCGGGGCACAGCGGCTGCCGGGCGGGCCGCGGAGCGGCCCATATAAGGGGACGACGTTCGAGGCGGAGGGGTCCCGGTGAAGGTCGAGGAGGCGCGCCGCGTCGCGGACGTGATCCGCACTTCGGTCGGCGCCGCGGTCGTCGGGCGGACCCAGGTGCTGGACGAGATCCTCACGGGCCTCACCGCCGACGGCCACCTCCTCCTCGAAGACCTCCCCGGCCTCGGAAAGACGCTGATGGCGAAGTCGTTCGCCGCCGCGCTCGGGCTCGCCTTCCAGCGGATCCAGTTCACCGCCGACCTCCTCCCGCACGACATCACCGGCAGCGAGATGCTGGACGCCGCGAAGGGCGGCCTCTCGTTCCGGCAAGGGCCGATCTTCGCGAACGTGCTGCTCGCGGACGAGATCAACCGTGCGCCGCCGAAGGTCCAGTCGTCGCTCCTCGAGGCGATGCAGGAGTACCAGGTCACGAGCGAGCGCTCCACCTATCCCCTCCCGCGCCCGTTCCTCGTCCTCGCGACCGAGAACCCCCTCGAGCTCGAGGGGACGTACCCGCTCCCCGAGGCGCAGGTCGACCGGTTCCTCATGCGTCTGCGGGTCGGCTACCCGACCTCCGAGGAGGAGCGAACCATCCTCGAGCGCCGGCGTGCCCGCAAGAAGGAGGAGGTCGCGGTCGCGCCCGCGACGACGCTCGCCGAGTTCCAGGAACTGCAGCGCGCGGTCGAGGACGTCGAGCTCGAAGAGTCGGTCGCGGGCTACATCGTCGACCTCGTGCGCGCGACCCGCGGAGATGCCCGCGCCGAGGTCGGTGCCTCCCCGCGCGGGTCGCTCGCGCTGCAGAAGCTGTCGCGCGCGCGGGCGCTGCTCGACGGCCGGGACTACGTCCTTCCCGACGACGTGAAGTCGCTCGCATTGCCCGCGCTCGCACACCGCGTGCTCGTCAAGCCGGAGCCGTGGATCCGTGGCGTCCGCGGCGAGGACATCGTCCGGGTCGCGGTGGAGCGGACCGGCGTGCCGAAGGTCTCGTAGCCGCCCGACCCCTCGACCAGAGCTAAGTGGGTCGAACGGTTGGTCCCCCGATGCCCGCCGACGCGCGCTCGGGGTCCGTTCCCGTCCCCGGCGGCCAACTCTACTTCGAACAGGCGGGCCGGGGTCCCGCGCTCGTGTTGATCCATTCCGCGTTTCTCGACCGGCGGGAGTGGGACCCCCAGTTCGCGAGCTATGCCGACCGCCACACGGTCGTCCGGTACGACGTCCGAGGCGTGGGACTCTCGACCGGAGACCGGAGCAGCTCGTCGGACGGCGAGGACCTCGCCGCCGTGCTGAACCACCTGAACCTCCCCGCCGCGTTCGTGCTCGGGAACTCGGACGGCGCCCGGATCGCTTGTGAGCTCGCGGCGGGGCTCCCCGACCGGGTCCGGGGGCTCGTTCTGGTCGCGGGCAATCCCCACGACCTCGACCCGACGCCGGAGGAGGAGGCCCGATTTCTCGACACGGCCGAGGTCGAGCAGCAGCTCCTCGCGCTCATGCAGGCCGGGAAGAAACCGGAGGCGGTCGAGCAGATCCTCGACCTCTGGGCTCCGCAGGTTCCGCCGGCGGAGCGCGACCGGCTTCGGGGGATCACGTCGGAGAACTACGAACACTTCGTGGCGTTCATGACGCGGTCGGAGCCCCCGGGGCGGCGCCCGACCTATCCGGTCGCGGCGTTCCTGCGCGCGGGCCGCATGCCGATCCTCTCGATCTCGGGGGCGCACGACAATCCGGCCCTGAACATGATGATGGGCCGGTTCGCCGCGCAGGTGCCGAGCGCCCACCACGTGGAGCTCGAGGAGGGGGACCACACGGCGAGCCTCTCGGCGACCGCTGCGTTCGACCGGGCCGTTCTCGACTTCCTGGAGCGCGTGGAGGGTGGCCGAGCCTGGCCGCCGCCGAAAGGCTGAGCGGCGGCCCCACGGGACACCAATCACCACCCTGGCCAACAAGGTCCGGAGTCCGAGCCGCCCACGCCGAACGCGGTCCATCGAAACGTCGGGCTATTTCGTCATTCTCCGAGGTCCGCTGGGATCCGGGAAGAGCACCGTTGCCGAAGCGCTCGCGAAAGTCATCCGCGGGAAGGTCGTCCACCTCGACGGGCTCGTGGACAAGGACGGGGACGGAGGTTCCGCCCGCATGTACCTGCGGGGAAACGTCGCCTTGGAACGAACGGCGAGACCGTTGCTCGCCCCGGGGACTCCCGTCGTCTTCGATGGCTCTTTCTACTGGAAGAGTCAGCTCCGCGACTTGGAGGCGCGTCTTCCGTTTCCGCACGAGACCTTCACGCTGAAGGTCCCGTTGTCGGTCTGCGTCGTCCGAGACCGTCGGCGGTCACCGACTCCGAGCGGGCCGGTGCAGGCGGGCATCGTCTTCCGCAAAGTCGATCGTTTCGAGTGGGGAATCTCCATCGATGGGCTTCCGAGCGTCGCCCTCCAGGTCAGATCGATCCGAGAACGTCTTCCCCCGTGATCGGTTTGTAGCTACGGAGATGGCGCCCCGCGAACGGACCACCCACGGGGCCCCGGACTTCCGTGGTTGCGTTGGCCCCGCCCGTCCGCTTCGGGTCGAGATAGATCTCCGCGGGCGCCTTCGATCCGATCCCGCCCGCGGAGCCGCCTCCGAGAGCAGCGACCTCGGGAGTCGTGGACCTCGTGTCGGAAGTGGGTGAGGGATCGGAGGGGGACTCGACCCCACCGCGACCACGGTCCACTCCGCGATCGCGGGTACCTCCGCGTTCCCCGCCGCCCGCCCGGCACCGGGGTGCCGCGACGTCGAGTTCTTGCAACTCCGGCCGAACGCGTCCGAGAACCCGTCGTCCCGCGCTGGGCGGACGCACCGCGGGCACGGTATCCTCCGTGCGCACGGGACAGCGCAGGGTTCCGGGTCCCCTCTCAGGGGGCCAAACCGTTTTCCCCCGGACGGAGGTCCGCCGCGCGATGCCCGAGTCCCCCCTGGTCGTGGTCGCCGACCCGATCGACGCGGCGGCGCTCGAACGCCTCCGAGCGGGCCCGTGTCGGGTTCGCGACGAGAGCGCCAACCCGGAGTCTCTGCCGTTCGCACTCGCCGATGCGTGGGGGCTCATCGTGCGCAGTCGCACCAAGGTAACCGCCGAGCTCCTTCGGTCGGCGCCCCACCTCAAGCTCATCGCGCGGGCGGGGGTCGGCGTCGACAACGTCGACCTCCCCGCCGCCGCGGCCCGGGGGATCAAGGTCGTGAACACCCCCTCGGCCGCGACGGCCAGCGTCGCCGAGCTGACGGTCGCGCTCTACCTCCTGCTCGTCCGGGGTCTCTTTCCGTCGATCCTCGCGACGAAGGCCGGCCGTTGGGAGCGTTCGATGCACGGCCGCGAGCTCGCCGGCCGGACCGTCGGCTTCGTCGGCTACGGTCGGATCGCCCGTGAGGTCGCCCGCCGGCTCGAGCCGTTCGGTGTACCGACCGTCGCCTACGACCCGTTCGTGTCGGGCTCGGGGGACCGAACAGAGGTCGTCCCGCTCGAGGCGCTGCTCGCGCGCGCCGACATCGTGAGCGTGCACGCCGCGCTGACGCCCGAGAACCACCACCTCCTCGACGCGGGCGCGTTCGCCCGAATGCGGCCCGGCGCCTATCTCGTCAATGTCGCGCGCGGACCTCTCGTGGACGAGGCCGCCCTGCTCGCCGCCCTAAAGGCCGGACGCCTCGCCGGGGCCGCGCTCGACGTCTTCGAGGTGGAACCCCCCGTGAACCGAGAACTGCTCGAGCTGTCGAACGTGGTCGCGACGCCCCACATCGGAGCGATGACGACCGAAGGCCAGGCGCGCGCCGGCGCCGACGTCGTCGACGAAGTGCTCCGCGCGGTGCGCGGGGAGCCGTTGACCCGAGAGGTCGCGCCCGCGCCGGAGCGCCGATGACGTTCGACCCCGAGACCGCGACGTTCCTCATCGCCGGTCCGGTCCGGATCCACCCGCGGGTCCTCCGCGCGATGTCGATGCCGTCCGTGAACCACCGCGGCGACTACTTCCACGGCGTCGTCGCCGAGATCCGCGAGCTCCTGCCGGTCCTCTTCGGGGCCAAGGGGCACCAGCTCGTGCTCTCGGGGAGCGGAACGTCGGGGCTCGAGGCGGTCTACTCCTCCCTCGTGCCCCACGAACGCCCGACGCTCGTTCTCACCAACGGGAACTTCGGCGAGCGGACGAACGAGATCGTGCGGCGGTACTCCTCGTCCGTCACGACCGTCACCGCCCCGTGGGGCCAGCCGTTCGCGACGGACGCGGTCCGGACCGAGATCGAGCGCGGCGGCTTCGGCGCGGTCTGTGTCGTCCACAACGAGACGAGCGTCGGCCTCGCGAACGATCTCGCCGCGATCGCTCCCGCGGTACAGCGGTCGGGGGCGCTCTTCCTCGTGGACGGGATCAGTGCGGTCGCGGGGATCCCGATCGACGTCGCGGGATGGGGGATCGATGCGCTGGTCGCCGGCAGTCAGAAGGGGCTCGCCGCGCCCGCCGGGCTCGCGCTCGTCCACCTCTCCGACCGCGCCGTCGCCGCGCTCCACCCGGGCTCGTTCTACCTCGACCTCGCGGCCCACCTGAAGTCGCTCGAGAAGAACGACACGCCGTGGACGCCGGCGGTGCCCCTCTTCCTCGCGTTGCGGGAAGCGCTCGTCCTCCTGAAGGAGGAGGGACTCGCGCACCGGCTCGAGCGGACCCACCGCCTCGCCGAGGCGGCCCGAGCGGCGACCGCGGCGCTCGGCCTGGGGCTCTTCCCCGACCCGCGTCATGCCTCCGACACCGTTACGGCGGTGCGCAACCCGGACGGGATGGGGGACGCCGAGGTGCGGAAGGTGCTCGAGCGCGAGTACAACGTCCTCGTTCAGGGCGGCCAGGGGGCGCTCACCGGGAAGATCTTCCGCGTCGGTCACATGGGGATCGCGGACTGGCCCGACCTCCTCGTCACGTTCGCCGCGCTCGAGCGGGTCCTCGCAAAGGCCGGACGCCGCCCGAACGCGGGCGCCGCGCTCGTGACGATCGTCGACCGGATGCCGTAGGCCGCGGCTAGATATCGACGATCACGCGAGCCCGCCCGAGCGCGAAGTCGATGGTGAGGCCGTGCAGGGTCACCGCCTTCACCGCGGTACGGGCGGCGTGACGCCCGGCTTCGAACGGCTCTCCCGAGACGCTCGCCACGACCGCGGTCGGCGGGTCGCCGACCGGCCGCGCGCGGATCTCGCGGGCGAGGAACCCTTCGGTCTCGTGGAGGAGCAGGAGCTCACCGAGGAAGGCGACCACGAGTTCCGCCGGGTCCTCGCCGGACGCGCTCACCGCCCGCTCGAGGCGCGGGCGGACGCGCGCGCGGTCGGTCATCAGCGCGAAGAGACCGAGCCCGAGCGCTTCGAACAGCGCTCCCGGGGTCGGTCCGGTCGCCCAGATCCCGACGTCCGCGGTCGTGGGAAAGCTGCCCCATCGGCGCACCCGAGCGCGCCGTCCCTGTTGGGCCACCGTGGCGGGGCGCACGCGCTCGACGGGCTTAAGCGGTCGTCGCCCCCTAGTCACCGGGCCCATGCGTGCGACGCTCATCGTCCCCACGCTCAACGAGTCGGAGTCGATCGGACAGGTCCTCGGCACTTTTCGGCGCGCGGTCGACACCGCGAACGGGAGCCTCGCGCCACCACGGACCGTCGACTGGGAGTTGATCGTGGTCGACGGAGGGTCGTCCGACGGGACCGCGCGGATCGCCGAGGCCGCGGGAGCACGGGTGATCGTCGAGCCCCGCCGTGGATACGGCCGGGCCTACAAGACCGGTTTCGCCGCCGCCCGCGGAGAGGTGATCGCGACCGCGGATGGGGACGGGACGTACCCCGTCGAACGGATCCCGTCGCTCGTGGATCGGCTGGTCGCGGAGCGGATCGACTTCCTCACGGGGAACCGGATCGCTACCATTGATCGGCGGGCGATGACGACCGAGCACCGGATCGGCAATCGAGTGCTCAACCTGACCGCCCGTGTCCTCTACCACCACTATCTGACGGAGATGCCGAGCGGGCCGCTCGAGGACAGCCAGAGCGGCTTCTGGGTCTTCCGGCGCGAGATCCTGGACCAGGTCCACATCGAACAGGACGGGATGGCGTTCAGTGAGGAATTGAAGATCGAGGCGACCCTTCGGGGCCTGCGGGTGGTGGAGATTCCGATCGCCTACCGGGAGCGGTGGGGGCGCCCGAAGCTATCGAGCTGGCGGGACGGCTGGCAGAACTTCGTCTTCCTCTTCAAGAAACGCCTCGCCGTCAAACGCGAGGGGACGCACGGACGGCCGGCCCCGTTCGCCCACGGCCCGGACGCCGAGCCGCCGCGCTGAAACGGATTACTGCGTCTTCCCCGAGCGCTCGCGCGACTTCACGCGCAGCCCGCGGTAGCCGCACTTGCGGCACTGGACCGCTTTCGGGGGGTTCCGGGCCGAGCAGTTCATGCAGATCTTCTTGTTGAGCAGGCGCTCGACCGCCTCGGGGAACGGCATGGGACCCGCGGGGACCGTCCGTCGCGTATAAAACCTGCCCCGGCGGGGCGAGAGGCCATACCCTCTCGGGCGGGTCCCGTGCCGATGCTCTCGGACGAAGAGGGCGCGCTTGCCGTTCGGCTCGCGCGCGCCAGCCTCGGGCGTGCGCTCGGCCAACCGAGGACGGAGGCCCGCCCCGCCTCCGCGGGTCTCCCGGCCGACCTCCCGCCGGTCTTCGCCGAGCCGCGAGGGACGTTCGTCACGCTCCGGCGCCACCCGGGCGGGAGCCTGCGCGGCTGCATCGGCTACCCGCTCCCCGTCCTCCCGCTGGGTCGGGCCGTCTCGGAAGCGGCCGTCTCGGCGGCGACCGAGGACCCGCGGTTCTCGCCGGTTCGCGCGGCGGAGCTCGGCGCGCTCACGGTCGAGGTCTCGGTCCTCACGGTCCCGGTGCCGTTGCGCGTCGAGCGGCCGGACGACCTCCTCGCTCAGGTCCGGGTCGGCCGCGACGGGCTGATCGCCGACGGGTACGGAACGAGTGGCCTCCTCCTGCCGCAAGTCGCCCCCGAGCAGGACTGGTCGGTCGAGGAGCTGCTCGAGGGGACGTGCGAGAAGGCCGGTCTCCCCGGCCGGGCCTGGCGCGACCCGAAGGTCCGGTTCCGCCGGTTCGAGGCCGAGGTCTTCGCCGAGGCGACGCCCGGCGGCGCCATCGCCCGCGCGCGCGGCTAGGAGCCCGGTGCGCTCGCCGCCGGGGGAACGGTCCCGCGAACCACGCGCGCCGAGAACGCGACGCCGTCGAGCTGCCAGGAGCGGACCCCCGGACCGTCGGCGAGCGGTGTCGAGACGAGCTCGAACGGGTCGGCGAGGAGGTCCCTCGCGAGCGCGCCCTTACGCTCGGCGAGCGCACGGTAGATCGGCTCGGGGGCGCTGACCGTGACCGCGACCGGATCGAGGTAGCCGAGGCCGAGGTCCTTGCGGGTCTGCTGCAGCCTCCGCCCGACCTCGCGCGCGAGCCCTTCCTCGAGAAGCTCCGGCGACGGGCGTCGGGGAAGCGCGGCGACCGGGTGGCCGTCCGCCTCGCGTACGACCCACGCCGTCTCGGGGTAGTTCGTGCGCGCGGCGGCCGGGACCCGGACGATCCCCTTGACGTTCAGTTCGTCGGCGAGCAGCCGCTCTCCCTCGGTCCCCAGCGCGGCGAGCGCGGTCGGCGGATTCCCGAAGACGACGAGCTCGGCGAGTGGGATGCGCGAGCGGACCTCGGCCCTCTGGCGGAGCTCGCGGCCGACCTCGACCAGGGCGCGGAGCTCGCGCATCCCCTCCTCGAGCGCGAGGTCGCGGGTCGCGAGCGCCGCCGGCCAAGGAGCCAGGTGGACCGAACGCGCCGCGTCGGAGTACGCCGCCTCGCTCACCTCCTGGTGGATCCACTCGGCCGTGAACGGGAGGAGCGGTGCGAGGATCCCGGCGAGCCCGTCCAGCGTCCCCGAGAGCGTCGCGTGCGCGTCGCGGCGCTCGGGACGGTCCGCTTCCGCCCAGAAGCGGGGGCGGGAGCGTCGCAGGTACCACGTCGAGAGGTCGTCGACGAACTCGCGGACCGCGGCCGCCGCGGGTCGCGGGTCGAACGCTTCCAGCGCGTCCGTCACCGCGGCGCGGGTCCCTTCGAGCCGGGAGAGGAGCCACCGGTCGAGAAGCGCCGCGGGTGCCGTCGGAGCCGCCACCGGCGGAAGGTGGTCGGCGCGCGCGTTCTGCAGATGGAACGCGACGACGTTGCGGAGCGCGCCGAGCGTGCGGTGGCCCGCCTTCTCGATCGCGACGTCGCTGACCCGCATCGGCGATGTGAAGTCCTGCGCGAGCACCATCCACCGGACCGCGTCGCCACCGTACTGCTCGAGGACCGCGACCGGCTCGAGCACCTTGCCTTTCGACTTCGACATCTTCCGGCCGCCCTCGTCCAGCAGGAACTCGCACGTGAGGTTCGTGCGATACGCCGGCCGGTCGAAGACGGTCGTCGCGATCACGAGGAGCGTGTAGTACCAGCCGCGCGTCTGGTCGATCGCCTCGGCGACGAAGTCGAGCGGAGCGGCGGGGTCGAACGCGCTCGGGGAGAACGGGAAGTGGAACTGGGCGAACGGCGCGGAGCCGCTGTCGAACCAGACGTCGATCGTGTACGGCTCGCGGCGACTCTCTTTCCCGCACTGGGGGCACGGGAAGCGAAGCGGGTCGACGCCGACGCGGTGCGGGTCGAACGGGACGGGGAGCGGCGTGCCGACCCGCTCGGCGAGCTCGGCAAAGCTCCCGACGCACGTGGCGTGCCCCTCGGGGCAGAGCCAGACCGGAAGCGGCGTCCCCCAGTAGCGGCTGCGCGAGAGCGCCCAGTCCTTCGCCTCGGTGAGGAAGTTGCCGAACCGCCCGTCCCGCAGGTGCGCCGGGATCCATCGGACCTCCGCGTTGTGGCGGACGAGCGCCTCCGTCACGCGCGACGTCCGAACGAACCACGAGTCGATCGCGCGGTAGAGGAGCGGCGAGTCGCACCGCCAGCAGAACGGGTAAGTGTGGCGGATCGTCTCCGCACGGAAGAGGAGGCCACGGTCTGCGAGGTCGCGTTCCAGGAGCGTGTCCGCGGCCTTGAACGCCTTCCCCCGGACGAGGGGCAAGGCGTCGCCGAAGACGCCGCGGCTGTCGAGCGGGTCGAAAACGCCCACTCCCTCGCGACGCCCGATCCGGTAGTCGTCCGGCCCGTAGCTCGGCGCGCTGTGGACGATCCCGGTTCCCTCCTCGGAGGTCACGGAGTCGTCGAGGACGACTCGGTAGCGACCCGGTCCCGGGCCCGCCGTCTCGAACGGGGGTCGGTAGGTTCGGCCGGCGAGCTCGTGCCCGCTCATCCGTTGTCGAACGTCCGTCCCGTGGGGGAAGTAGCGGGGCACCGCGAGCGACGCGAGGACGACGTCCCGCCCCGAGCCCGTTCGGACGACCGAGTACTCGAGGTCCGCCCGCACGACGGCGAGGAGGTTCGCGGGTAGCGACCAGGGGGTGGTCGTCCAGACGAGCAGGTCGAACGGGGCGTCGTCGAGCGGTAGGCGGATCGTGACCGAGGGGTCGGTCACGTCGCGGTACCCCTGAGCGACCTCGTGGGAAGAGAGCACCGTCTCGCAGCGCGGGCAGTACGGGAGAGAGTAGTGACCCTTCTCGAGCAGGCCCTTGTCGAAGAGGACCTTCAGCGCCCACCATACGCTCTCGATGTACGAGGGGTCCATCGTCCGGTAGGCGTGCGCGTAGTCGAGCCAGTACCCGAGGAGACGGCTCATCTCCTGCCAGCCCGTGGCATAGGTGAGCGCCGCCTCGCGGCACTCGTCGCAGAACCGCTCGACGCCGAAACGTTCGATGTCGGCGTGCGAGCGGAGTCCGTGCCGCTTTTCGATGGCGATCTCGACCGGGAGGCCGTGGCAGTCCCACCCGCCCATCGAGCTGACGATCCGCTCCCCGCGCATTCGACGGTAGCGCAGCTCGACGTCCTTGAGCGTGCGCGGGAGCACGTGGCCGAGGTGCGGCGGCCCGTTGACACCCGGTGGGCCCTCGGTGAACCGGAAGATCGGCGCGTCCGGCGCTGCCGCGTCGGCGCGAGCCGGGACCCCGGTCGCCTCCCAGTACTGGAGGACGCGGCGCTGCACGTCGGGTGGTGACGGCGCTCCGGCCCCGTCCTCGTCCGGCGACATCTCGCTCGCGACGCCCCCTCGGGAGATAAAAAGGCGGGACCGGCGGTCCTACCGGCTCAGTCCGTGCGGTGGCGCGCTCCGAGATTCGGGGCCGACCCGGCTCGTCGCGTGCCGTCGAACGACCGTCCCCTCGATCTCGGTGACGTGCGCGCCGGGGCCGAGGACGATCGACGTGCCGTGGACGAAGCCGACGTCCACGGCGCTGAGCTCGACCGACTCCGCCTCGATGCGGCCAACGTGGACCCTCGCCCTGCCGCCAAAGACCGTGCGCCAAAGTGTCGGGATCGGGGCGGTCGGCGGCCCGGCCAGGACGACCGACCGCGCCCGGACGATGCCGAGCTCGGAGTCGCCGCGGAAACGCGCCCGGACCGAGACGACGGCGTCGATCGCGCCGGGAACGGTCGCGCTCCCTGTCAGGTCAAGGAGCCCGACGCGCGCCGACGGCACTTCCACTTGGCCGGAGATCGAGAGGGCGCGGTCGACCCGCAGCTCCCCACCCGAGCGCAGCGTCCCGCGCGCGTCGAGGCTGCCCGCGTGGACGGGACCGTCGAGCCGGACGGTCCCGTCCAGCGAAAGCGTCTCGCGGACGTCGGTCGGCCCCGTGACCTCGAGGGTGCCGCGAGCGCGGAACCGGCCGGCCGTGAGCCGGCCCCCGATCGCGACGAGACCGACGGTAGTGGCGCCGCCGACGTCGACGTCGCCCTGAACCTTGACGGTCCCGCGCGCCGTCCAGCTGGAGGTACGGACGGATTCTCGCCGGACGGTCCCCGTGTCGCGGACCGCCTCCGCGCGGGCGGGCGACGCGGGGCGCGCGGGCGTCGCGGGGCGCGGCACCGTCCCGATAGGCGGGGCGGCGGAAGGAGGCGGAGCGGAGGAAGAGGAGGCCGCCGACATCGACCCTCCCTACTTCGCCGCCCCGACGGGGCCAAGGCCGAGGCGCCGGTGCTGGGTCATGATGCACAGGTTTTCGAAGGCGATGCCCCCCCCCTCGCGGACGAGGGACGCCGCTTCCGGGCTGTCGACGCCGAGCTGCATCCAGAGTACCTTGACCCCGCGGCGGGTCGCCTCGACCGCGATCGGAGGGACCTGATCGCTGCGCCGGAAGACGTCGACGATGTCCACCCGGACCTCCCTCGGGATCGCGGTGACCGAGGGGTAGGACCGCTCGCCCAGGATCACGGGGACCGCGGGGTTGATGGGGATCACGCGGTATCCCCGGGACTGGAGGTAGCGCGCGACCTCGTTCGAGTCCCGGTCGGGCTTGTCGGAAAGGCCCACGATCGCGACCGTGCGCGCTCGGGTGAGCACGTCGCGAATCTCGGAGTCGCTCGGGGTCATCGCACGCTCGAGACGGGACCGGTTACAAGACGGTTCCGGGCGGCCCGAAGCGCGACGATTATCTCCCGCGACGGTTCCCCCGGCCCGTGTACCTCGACTACGCCGGGATCCGCGTCACCCGCCTCGCGAAGGCAGTGCGATTCGTGCAGAAGGGCCTCGGGCTCGAGGAGGTACGCCGCGGACGGATGGGCCACGGCGGGGTCTGGGTGCTCTTCCGAGACGCGATCAGCCACCAGCAGCTCGAGCTGAACTGGTACCCCAAGGGCAACCGGTACGCGACGCCGTTCGCGACCGGGGAAGGGCTCGACCACCTCGGATTCCGCGTGAACGACCTGGTCGCTGCCGGCCGACGGCTCCACGCCGCGGGCGCCCGCCTCCTCGAGGAGATCCGCTACCGAGGGAAGGTCGTCCTCGCGTACTACGAGGGGCCGGACGGGATATGGGTCGAGCTGATCCTCTCGCCGGACCTGTGAGGGGCCGCTGGACCGGTCAGATGGGAGCGAGGACCGTGTCCTCCCGCTTGGAGAGGAAGTAGACCCCGCCCACGACCGCCGCCACGAGGATGACGAGGTAGTAGGCGATCTCCCCGCCGACCGGGTTGATCAACGTGTAGTACGCCGCGGCGTCGTGCGCGCCGTGAAGGAAGGCGATGACGACGAGGTTGCCGCCCGACGCGCGGTAGGTCGCCGCGAAGGCGAAGCCGATGAGGAAGAGGCCCGGAAAGATCAGCGGCGCGGCGGCCGCGTAGGTCGTGGCGTAGTAAAGGTGCATCCCGGCGAAGAGGACGCTCGAGCCGACCGCGGGGACGACCCACGCGACCCGTCGGTCGCGCCAGAAGCCGAAGATCCAGCCCCGGAAGATCGTCTCCTCGAACGCGCCGACCGCGAAGGAGAATCCGACGTAGAACCACGGGTCGCTCGCCGCCTGGGTCAGCGCGGGGTTCGGCCGGTTGAGGAGCGCGAGCGCCCCCGGGTCGACCGCCTCGTAGATGATCACGAGGACGACGAGGACGGCGAGACCCAGCAAGGAGAGGAGGCCGTACCAGCTCAGCCCCTCGATCGCCGCGCGGCCCATTCGGTCCTTCCAGTTCCGCAGCGGGCCGGCCCCGATGAGGAGCGCAAACGCCACGACCGGGATCCCGTAGACGACCGCCACGTCACCGGCGAGGGTCCCGTACACCGCGCGCGCGGGCGCCCCCAGCTGCGGCACGAAGTACTGGCTCAGGACGGCGACGACGGTGATCACGACCCCGAGCGCGTAGCGCCCGAGGCGATCCGGGACGCGAGCGGTCGCCGAGAACGGGGCCCCCCCCACGCGGAGGGAACCGGCCGACCCTACTTATCCGCCCGTCCTGTGTGCGGAGCGCCCGGCGGAGTTCGATGGATGTCGCGGTACTGGTCAAGGCAGTCCCTTCGGCCGACGAGCTGGACTACGACGCGACGCGCCGTACGGCGATCCGGGACGGCGTCGAGCTCTTCCTGAACCCGTTCGACCAGCGGGCGCTGCGGGTCGCCCTCGACTTGCGGCGGGCCGGGGAGACGGTCTCGGTCGTCTCCCTCGGTCCCCCGCCCGCCCGCGCTGCACTGCGCGATGCGGTCGTGCTCGGCGCGGACCGGACCGTCCTCGTCACCGACCCCCGACTCGCCGGCTCCGACACGCTCGCGAGCGCGCTCGCGCTTCGGGCGGCGCTCGCCCGGCTCCGGTGGGACCTCGTGCTCGCCGGGGCTCGGACGACCGATAGTGAGACCGGCCAGCTCGGTCCCGAGCTCGCCGAGCTCCTGCGACTCCCGCTGCTCACGGTCGCGCGGGCGGTCGGACGCGATTCGGAGGGCCCCGGACTCACGGTCACGGTCGACACCGGGACGGGATGGGCGAAATACCGGCTCCGGGCTCCGGCCCTCGTCACGGTCGGGGAGAAGATCGCGAAGCCGACGAAGGTCTCGGAGGCGGAGCGCGCGCAGGTCCCGACGACGGCGGTCGAACTCCTCTCGCTCGAGGACCTCGCCCTCCCCGCCGACCGGGTCGGGCTCGCCGGCTCCCCGACGGTCGTCCGCGCGGTCGCGGAGGACGCCCCGAGACGCGCACCGGTGGTCGTGGACGGCGGTACCCCCGCGGACCGCGTCGAGCGCGCGATCGCGGCGCTCGAGCCGCTCCTCGACCGCGACCCGGTCGCCCCCCGGGAGTGGCTGCCCCTGCGGGAGCCTCGGTCCGACCCGGACGAGGTTCTCGTCCTCGCGAGCGGCGCCGACGGACGGCTCGATCCGGCCGCCCTCCGCGCCGTTGCCGAGGTACGGGCCGCCCTCCCGGGTATGTGGCCGTCGGCGGTCTGGGTCGGGGCGGACCCTCCGCCGGCCGACACCGTCCGACTCGCCCGCGCGGGCGCCGTCGCGGGGTACCTCGTGCCGCTTCCGACGCTGCCGGTCGACTCTTCCACGGTCGCCGAGGCGCTTGGCCTCGTGCTCGACCGCCGACCCGCGGCGGCCGCCGGCGTCGTCCTCGCGGACGGGTTCGGACGGGAGGTCGCCGGTCGCCTCGCCGCGCGGCGCTCGCTCGGGCTGATCGGGGATGCGATCTCGGGCCGCGTCGAGCCACCGGGCGAGATCCTTTGGTCGAAACCGTCGTTCGGCGGCCGCACGGTCGCCGAGATCTCGAGCCGCACCCGACCGAGCCTCGCGACCCTGAGGCCCGGGTTCGCGGACGAGCCGGTCCGAGACCCGCCGGCGACGACGTTCGACTGGTCGGTATTGCCGGACCCCCCCGCGAGCGAGATGCTCCTCCCCGTCGACGTCGGCAGCGAGATCTCGGCCGAGGGCTCCGCGCTGATCGATCGGGAGGTCGTGGTCGCGGTCGGGATGGGTGTCGGCAGCCCCGAGGGGGTCGATGCCGTGCGGCCGCTCGCGGCCCGCTGGGGTGCCGCCCTCGGCGCGACGCGCCGCGTGGTCGACGCGGGCTGGGTCCCGCCGCAGCTCCAGATCGGTCTCACCGGTCGCGCCCTCGCCCCGCGGCTCGGCGTGCTGCTCGGGGTCGCCGGGTCGGCGAATCACCTCGTCGGTTGGCGACGGGCGCGCACGCTCCTCGCCGTCAACCGCGACCCGGCCGCCGCGATCTTCCGCGACGTCGACGTAGGGATCGTCGGAACCGTCGAGGAGATCGCGCCCCGACTCGAGGCGCCCCTCGCCGCGCTCCTCGGCCGCTAGCCCGGCGGCGACGCGGCCTTCTCGGCGACGGCGAGGCACGCGAGGAGGTCGTCGAGGCTCGCGCGGGCGCTCGCGGCCGACGTCGCCGTGAGCCGGACGACGAGGTCGCTCCCCTCGATGTTGACCCGGACGAACGACGGGTTGTCGGCGGCGAGCGCCGCGCGGAGCCGGCCCGCTTCGGCCGCGCTCGCACAGGCGCGGCGGGCGACGACCGTTACTTCGACTTCCCCTTCTTCGGGGCCGACGCGGGCGGGGATGCGGAACCTCCCTTCGGCTGCGCGCCCGGGCCGCGGCTGAGCGCGCCGGGGACGATCGGCGCGGTCTGCGTGCGCCGCGCGCTCTCGGCGGCCGCCCGCTCGCGCAGGTACCGGACGACCGACGGCCAGACGGTCGCGTCGTCCCGCTGCTTGTTCTCGAAGTTGTGCTCGTTCAGGAACCGGGTGAACGCGGCCCGGCTCGCCGCGTCCCACGTCCCGGTGAAGCGGCCGGAGTAGTAGCCGAGGAGCGCGAGGTCGTGCTGGAGGCCCTGGGCGACCTCCCCCGGGATCGGCAAGAGGGACGTCGGGTCCTCCCGGCGCAGCATCGTCAGGTCGTAGAGCGCGAAGACCCGCTTCAGCTCCTCGATCGGCGATGCGTGGTCGTCGACCCGCAGGTCGACCCATCGGTCGCCCTCCCCGTACCCCGCTCCCCGGCGAACCGCCAGGATCGCCGCCGACTGCATGCCGCGCCGGTCGCCGCCCTCCCGCTGGCCGGCGGAGAGCGCGGCGAGCAGGCGATCGATGAGGTCGCCCGGCGTCGTCTCGTAGGCGCGGGCCATGCCGCGGACGACCGCCGGGCCGAACAGGATGTTCCCCTGGCAGGCGAAGCCGTCCCCGACCTCGTGGCCGGCCCAGTCCATGCACTTCGCGCCGGTGAACGCCGCCGCGCGGCCCCGCGCGTCGACGACGCCGAGCTGGCGCTCGTCCCGCCCCGGGTCGGCGGCGGTCAGCTTGCGGACCACGTCGGCCGCCGTCGCCCCACCACGGAGGAGCGCGAGCCCCTCGGGTCCGTAGCGAACGTTCGCGGCCGCTTGCGTCGCGATCGCGCCGACCTCCGCCTCCGCCCAGGGGACGACCGAGCCGACCGAGATGAAGCGCGACTGGACCGCGATCCCCCACGACTTTGTGTCGGGGTCGTGGGCGACGATGGAGAAGGTGCCGAAGCGGGGGGACGTCATCGCGGGCCGGGGAGACGCCGGTCGGTCCCTTAAAGTGTGTCGGTCGCCGGGGCCGCGGGGGGACGCCGGGACCGCGCGTCGAGGTCGGCGAACCACGCTTCGACCAGCCGGGTCGCCCGGGCCGCGTCTCCGCGCGCGTAGGCAGCCTGGGCGGCGGTGAGCGCGCGGACCTCGCGGTCGACGTCCTCCCCCTTCGCCCGCAGGACCGCGAGGAGCCGGGCGGCGAGGCGGAGCCGGTTACCGGTGCGGTCCTCTTCCGGGGACGGCGTGGCGTCCTCGGGGCCGGTGGCGACGTATCCCGCAAGTCCGCGCGGCCACTGCGTCACCTCCCCCTCCCCCCGTCGAACCCGACGCCGGGTCGCGGGAGCGGCGTCCGTCACGCCTCGCCGGCCTCGGGGGGCGCGGCGGCGGCGGCCGGCGCCGGGCGGGCGGCGGCGGTCTTGGGTCGAGGCGCGCGGGCGCGGACCGCCTCCCAGACGGCGTCGATCCGCTCGTAGAACGCATCGCCCGGCCCCTCCCGCTCGAGGATCACGCGGGCCTCTTCGACGCGGGGCGTGAGGTCGGATACGTCGAGCGAGTGCGCCCCGGCCCACCCCACCGAGCCGGCGGCGAGCGCGAGCTGCTCGCCGGCGACGCGCCGGGCGCGCTTCGCCTCCCGCTCCGCGGGAGCGAGCGCGTGGTCGGGGTCCCAGTGCGGGGGCATGGGGGCGGGGATCGGGACCCGGAGGAATCGGAACGGCTCGGGAAGCGTCGGCCACCGCGGCTCCGCGAAGCGGACGGAGAGGAGGTCGAGCGCGCTGAGGGCGTTGGGGTAGTCGCCGGCGGAGAACGCGGCCTCCGCCTTGTCGAACGGGGTCAGGAGCTCCGCGCTGACGGCGCCCTTCCACGGGTCGAGGAGGAGCGCGATCCGAGCGGGCGCGAGCCGGCGCAGGACTTTCTTCTCGGGGGGGTCGGTCAGCGGGGCGACGGGGGGTGGCGCGGCGGCCGTCTCGGGAGGTCGGTTGGGGGCGCCGGGCATCGGAGTCGGTCCCCGGCGTTCAGAGGAACGCCTCGAACTCCTTCGTCACTTCGGGGTACTTGTCGCGGACGGCTTTCAAGATGTTGTGGACGGAGAGCTTCTGGAGCTTCACGCCCTGGAGCGCGTCGATGAGCTTGTCGAACGTCTCGTCGGAGATCGTGCAGAGCTTCTCTTTCGCGAGCCAGTTGCGGTAGAGCTTCTCCTCGAGGCGGGCGCGCCACCCCTTCTCGTACGTCTGGAGGAACGCGGCCGAGCTATCGCCCGCGGCGGCCGCGTTCGCGGCGACCTCGCCGCAGATCTTCCCGGCGATGCAGCCGTTCGCGATCCCCCCGCCGGTGAGCGGGTCGATCATCCGCGCCGCGTCGCCGACGATCATGAAGCCGTCCATGACGGTCTGCTTCAGGGGCGGGGAGATCGAGACGCCGCCGCCGACCATGTCGATCTTCTTCCCTTTCGCGTACCCCGGGTGCTTCGCGATCCACGCGTCGAGGTACGAGCGCGCCTCGGCGGTCGTCTTCACCTGGCTGACCTGGACGCCGATGCCGACGTTCGCGACCCCCTCGTCCTTCGGGAAGACCCAGACGTAGCCGCCCGGGGCGACCTTCCCGAGGTAGAAGTCGCAGTAGCGCGTGTCGGAGTCGACGTTCGTCATGCGGTACTGGAGGCAGGTGTCCATGTCGCGGAGCGCGAGGTTCGTGGGCAGGCCCGCCCAGCGGCCGACCTGGCTCTCGAAGCCGTCGGCGCCGATCGTGACCGCCGCGCGGACGTCGAACTTCTCCCCGAACTGCTTGACGCGCGCGCCCACGACCTTCCCGTGGTCCTTGAGGATCTCGACCGCGGCGGTCTTCAGGACGACGTCGACGCCCGCGTTCGCCGCGTCGATCGCGAGCTGTTTGTCGAACCCGTCGCGCTCGACGACGTAGCCGACCTCGTTGCCCGCGCTCTTTTCGTTGATCTCGAAGACCTGCTCCTTCGGGGAATAGATCCGCGCGCCCTCGACCTCGACATTGATCCACTTCCCGGGCCGGATCCCGACCTCGGGCAGCCAATCCTTGCTCATGCCCTCGCCGCAGCGCACGGGGCTTCCGATCTCCTGGCGCTTCTCGATGAGGAGGACCTTCGCGCCGTGTTTCGCGGCCCACTTCGCCGCCATGCTGCCCGCCGGCCCGCCGCCGATGACGAGGACGTCGGTCGTGAGGTCCCGGTCCATTCGCTCCCCTCCCGTCGGGCGGTCCTAGCCGATCTCGATCGCGCCGACCGGGCAGGCCCGGACGCAGATCTCGCAGCGCGTGCAGACCTTCTCGTCGAACGTGATCCGCGTCTCGTCGAGATAGATGCAGTTCCAGGGGCAGATGCCGACGCACGCCCCGCAGTAGATGCAGAGCTGGCCGGACGCCTCGATGTGGAGGTTCTTCTTGCTCGGCACCGCGTGCTCCTCGGTTCGCACCGGACCCTTCGCTATTAAAGGCTACCGCGGAGGGGCCGCCTCGGCCGCCGGTGCGGACGCCCGCGACGCCGCGGGGTCCCGCTCGGCGAGCCACCGCTCGGCGTCGAGCGCGGCCATGCAACCGTCCCCGGCCGCGGTCACGGCCTGGCGGTAGCGGTGGTCGTGGACGTCGCCGGCCGCGAAGACCCCCTCGACGCTCGTGAGGGTGTGGTCGTGGACCTTGAGATACCCCCGCGCGTCGAGCTCGAGGTGGCCGCGGAAGACGTCGGTCGCCGGATCGTAGCCGATCGCGACGAAGAGCCCGCCGACCTTCAGCGTGGAGAGCTTCTTGGTCGGGACGTGGCGCACTCGCAGGCCCTCGACCGTCTCCTTTCCGAGCACTTCGACGACCTCGGAGTCGAGGAGGAGGGAGATCTTCGGGTGGCCGCGGGCGCGCGCCTGCATGATCGCGCTCGCCCGCAGGGTACCCCGGCGGTGGACGATCGTGACGTGCGGGGCGAAGTTCGTGAGGAAGAGCGCCTCCTCCATCGCGGTGTCGCCACCGCCGACGACCGCGAGGTCCTTGCCCTTGAAGAAGAACCCGTCGCACGTCGCGCACGCCGAGATCCCGTGGCCCTTCAGCGCCGCCTCGGAGGAGATCCCGAGCCAGCGCGCGTTCGCGCCCGTCGCGACGATCAGCGCCTCCGCGCGGTACGTCCCGCGGGTGCCGGTGACGACCGTGAAGGGGCGCGCCGAGAGGTCGACGCGGCTCACGTTGTCGTCCACGAACTCGGCGCCGAAGCGCGCCGCCTGCTTCCGCATCCGGTCGACGAGCTCGGGCCCCTGGATCCCCTCGGGGAACCCGGGGTAGTTCTCCACGTCGGTCGTGACCAGGAGCTGGCCCCCCGCCGGGACGCCCGTGATGACGAGCGGCCTCAGCTCGGCCCGCGCCGCGTAGAGGGCCGCCGTGAGGCCGGCCGGCCCGCTTCCGACGATCACGAGGCGGGCGGAACGGGGGGGCTCGGACATGGTCCGTAACGAGGTACGGTGAGGTTAAAGCCGCACCGTCAGGCGCGGCGCGGCGGAAGGAGGAGCCGGCCCGCTTCGTCCGCGCTCGCGTACCCCGAGCGGAAGAAGAGGAGGGGGGGCCCGTCCGCTCCGCTCTCCAGGTGGACGACCTCGCCGAGCACCAGCACGTGGTCGAACGCGGGGGTGCGGGCTACGACGCGGGCCTCGAGCGCGGCCAAGGCGCCGTCGAGGAGGGGACTCCCGTGGGGCCCGCGGTGGACGGCGAGCCCGAGGAACTTCTCCGCGGGCGGTACCGCGAGCGCGAACCGCTCGCTGATGGCCCGCTGACCCCCCGCGAGGACGCTCAGACCGAAGTGGCCGCTCTGCTCCAGAACGGGCAGCGTGTCGACCTCCCGCGCGAGGCTGACGAGGACGGACGGCGGGGTGAGCGCGACCGACAGGAAGGCGTTCACGGTCAATCCCGCGTCCGCGCCGCCGTCGTGCGCCGTCACGACCGAGACGCCGGTCGCCCAGTGGGCCATCGCAGCGCGAAACCGGTCCGCCCCCACCGCGGGCGGGGTCGACATCACTCC
This sequence comes from Thermoplasmata archaeon, assembly GCA_050749465.1. Taxonomy (GTDB): domain Archaea; phylum Thermoplasmatota; class Thermoplasmata; order Lutacidiplasmatales; family UBA184; genus Lutacidiplasma. The sequence continues at coordinate 64,116 of JBOGRO010000022.1, forward strand.
TCCCGCCACTGGAAGAACCGGATCGCGAGGAGGAAGACGACGATCGACGCGGCGAGGACGATCAGGACGTCCGTCAGCGCGCGCGCGGAGTTGGAGAAGAGCATGACCTGGTTCATCCCGTCGATCACGTAGTAGAGCGGGAGGATGTGGGCGAAGGTCTGCAGCGCCGGTGGGAAGTCCGAGACCTGGAAGAACGTCCCCGAGAGGAACATCATCGGGAAGGTGATGATGTTCCCGATCAGTGCGGCGCTCTCGGGCGTCTTCGCGACCGAGCCGGCGAGCATCCCGAGGGAGACGAAGAAGAGCGGACCGACGATCAGGAACGGAATGAGCCCGGCCGTGACGAGCACGTGCGCCCCGAACAGGACCTCCCCGGTCCCGATCATGATGCCGGCGGTGATGAACGTGAGTACCATGTACCACAGGAAGTGGGAGGTGAGCCACTCCGCCCGCGTCAGTGGCGTCAGCGAGAGCTGGCGGAAGATCCCCTCCTTCCGGTACGACGACGCGACGTCGACCATCGAGAACATCGGGCTCGTGAGGATCGAAAATCCGATCAGTCCCGGGATCAGGTAGTCGATGTAGCTGAAGACCTGACTGCCGACCTGCTGCTGGGCGACCCCGATGATCGGCGTGCCGTTCACTGCCCGGAAGTTGAAGGCGTTCGCGACGCCCCCGACCGCGCCGAGCAGGGTGCCGCCGGAAGCTGGGTCCTCGGGGTCGGTGAAGACCGTCACGTTGGTCGACCGATGCGCCGAGAAGTTCGCCGCGAACCCGGCCGGCACGATGAGGCCCACCGGATCGCCGTTCTTGCCGAGGTTAGAGGCGAAGCTCGACTCGGTCCAATCGACGAGCTGGACCTGGACGACCGACGTGTTGTTCAGCGCGGCGAGGAACTCGACGCTCTCGGGCGAGTTGTGGTCGAGGTTGAGCACCGGGACCGTGACGGAGCTCGAGCCCGTCGCGGAGAAGATCAGCCCGAAGAGCGCGATCAGGATGATCGGGAAGATCAGCGAGAAGAACAGCGCGACCGGGTTGCGGAGGTAGGAGCGGGTGACGACCCGGAAATCGCCGGCGATCCGGGAGGGCTTCACGCCGCGCCCTCCGACTTGAGCGCGCCGTCGTCCATCTGGCCGACGAGGCGGACGAAGACATCCTCGAGGGTGTCCTGCGCCGTCGAGAACGCCGACCACGGGAGCCCGCTCGCCGCGACCGCGGAGAGGACGCGCAACGCGTCGTCCTTGCCGTGCAGCTCCACCTCGACGCGGCCGTTCGCCGCCACGACCGGGAGGTCGATCTCGGTCCGAAGCTTCTCGGCGAGCGCCGGGCCCGCCTGGAAGCGGAGCCGCTCGGGTCGACCGTGCGCGGAGATGATCTCGTCGGGCGTCCCCGCGGCGATGATCCGTCCGTGGTGGATGATCGCGACGCGGTCGGAGAGGAGCTCCGCTTCCTCGAGGTAGTGCGTCGTGAGGAAGACCGTCCGACCGTCCGCCCTCAGCCCCCGGATGACCTCCCAGATCGCCCGGCGCGCGGTCGGGTCGAGGCCGGTCGTCGGCTCGTCGAGGAAGCAGACCTCGGGGTTGTTCGTCAAGGCGAGCGCGAGGCCGACCTTCTGCTTCTGGCCGCCCGAGAGCGTGTCGAACCGCGCGTTCGCCTTGTCGGCGAGCTGGACGCGGTGGAGGAGCTCCTTCGGGTCCGGATGGGTCCCGAAGAGGCGGCCGTAGTAGCGGATCGCCTCGCGTGGCGTGATCTTTTCGAAGAAGCGGAAGTCCTGCGGGATCACGCCGATCCGTCGGTGGAGCACGTACGCCTCGGCCCACGGGTCGAGCCCAAGGACGCGGACGGTCCCCTCGGTCGTGCGGCGCAGTCCTTCCAGGATCTCGGTCGTGGTCGTCTTCCCCGCACCGTTCGGTCCGAGGAAGGAGAAGACCGTCCCCGGCAGCACGGAGAAGCCGATGCCGTCGACCGCCGCGAGGGTCCCGTACCGCTTCACGAGGTGCTCGACCTCGATCGCTGCCGGCATTACCGCGGCCTGACGCGGGAGGTTATCAAGCCTTAACCGGGGGACGGCGTCGCACGCCGGCCCGCGGCCGGGGCTCGCTACGCGCCGAGCGCGTTGATCTCCCGCGTCCCGAGGAATCGGGTCGTCGCGCCGTCGCGGGCGACCCGCAGCATCGCCCGACCGACCCGCTCGGTCGTCGTCATCGAGCCGGGCGCGACGAGGCGCACGACGAAGAGGAAGGGGCTCAGCAAGGTGTACGCGACCCGGTAGCCTCTCGTCCGGGACTGGATACCGTGGAGCGGCCGGATGATCGCCGGGCGGAACAGGTACGCCGCGTGGAACGGCAGTCGGACGAGCGCGTTCTCGGTCGCGCCCTTGACACGCGCCCACATCGCGCGCCCGTGCTCGGTCGAGTCGGTCCCAGCCCCCGAGACGTAGACGAACGTCATGCCGGGGCTCGCGCGCGCGATCGTCTCCGCGGCGCCGACCGTGAGGTCGTAGGTGAGGCGGCGGTACTCCGACTCGGAGCGGCCGGCCGAGGAGACCCCGAGGCACCAGAATCCGGCCTCGAAGCCGCGGAGCGACCGTTCCACAGCCCCCAGGAGTCCCACGTCCGGTACGATGAGCTCCCGGAGCTTCGGATGGGCCGCGCCGAGGGGATGCCGACCGACGGCGAGCACCTCCGAGACCCCCGGGTCGAGGAGGCACTCGCGCAGGACCCCCTGCCCGACCATCCCCGAGGCGCCGAACAGCAGGACCCTCACGCGCCGCCGAGAGGCGGCGCGGAGGAAGAAGCGTTCGCCCGGCGCCTACGTCGCGGGAGCGACCGCGACCTCGCCGGTTGCGCCCGGGGCCACGCGGACGGCGGTAGCGCCCGCGTTGACCGTGAGCGTTCCCGGACCGGACCAGCGCACCGTGATCCGGCCCGGCGTCCAGGCGAGCGCGACGGTTCCCCCACCGACGCGCAGCCGTTCGAGCGACGCGGAGTGCCACGCCGCGGGGAACGTCGGTCGGGCCGACAGGCGACCGGCGGGAGCGTCCATCGTGATCCCCCAGAGCCGCTCGAAGAGCGTCGTGAGGAACGGTGCGACGCTGAAGCCGAGGAGGAAGCAGGAGTCGAACGGCTCGGGCCGGTCGCCGCGGTAGCACTCGTTCGCGAAGCCGCCCTCCGCGTCGTACCGGCGGACGATCGCCGAGAGATAGCGGACGCCGAGCTCGGCGTCCCCCGCCGCGAGGGCCGCGTCGGCGGCCCAGGCGGTCGCGATCGTCCAGACCTCGCCGTCGTGGTAGGCGATCGGGTCGTACCCCGGGTCGCGGGACGAGAGCGTACGGACCCCCCACGGGGTCGTGAGGTCGTCCTCCGCCGCGCGGCGGACGAAGCGGAGCGCGTCGGCCCGGTCGAACAGCCCCGCGCTGACCGCCCGCAGCGCGTTCGGGCGCACCTGTTCCCGCGGGCGGTCCCCCCGCAGGGAGTCGTAGAGGTACCGCTCGGACGGCCAGGAGTACCGGGCCCGGAGGCTCCCCGCGACGCGCTCGGCCGTCGCCTCCCAACGGTCCGCGCTCCCGTCGGGGACGTCCCGCAGTAGGTCGGCCGCGGCGCGCAGCGACCGCCACCACAGGCTCTGGATGTCGACCGCGTGGTCCCGCCGGTCGGTCGAATCCCAGATCGTCGTGTCCGGCGAATCGATCCCGTATCGCACCCGCGCGAGCCCGGCGGTGGCCGTGCTGATCTCCTCCGCCTCGCCACCGTTCCGCAGGAGGCCGGACGCCGGGTCGGACCGACGCTCGCCCCACGCGATCATCCGTCGGACCCCCCGCCGCCACGCCTCGGGCGCGGAGGAGGCACCCGTATGGCGGCCGAATTGCGCGATCAGGACCGGATAGTACAGCGTCGTGTCGGAAGTCCCGTAGAAGAAGATCGGCCCCGGGGAGACCTGCATCGCCAGCTCGCCGGGCTCCCCGCCGAGGATCGGCATCTCGGCGTGCGATTGGAAGCGGAGCGCCGTGTCGATCGATCGATGCGCCCAATCGAAGTCGCCGAGCCAGAGGACCGCCCCGAGCATCCACGCGAGGTCCCGGCCCCAGAGGGCCGCGTACCACGGATAGCCCGCGACGAGCCCGGTGAGCCCATCCCCCGGTGCACTGTAGAGGCGCCGCAGCGCCGCCCGCGCGAGCCCGTATCCCCGCTCGAGGTCCGGCGCGTCGGGGAAGGAGAGGGCGGGGGTCGCCGCCGACCACGTCCGGTCCGCCGCGTCGATCGCGCCCGCCGCCGCCCTCGGGTCGGCAAGGACCGAACCCGCCTCCCTCGCGAAGGTGTCGAGCTCGCGCTCGAGTCCTCCCGCGACCAGGAGGCGAAGCTGCGGCACCGTGCCGGGCCCCACCGGGAGCGTGTACTCCACGCCCAGCTCGTCGACGCGGCCACGGTACCGCCCACCGAGCCACGAGCCGCGGTTGAGGAACAGGCGGGTCGGCATCACGTTCGAGCGCAAGGTGAGCGCGAAGCCGTGCTGGCGGACCCGGAGCTCTTCGGCGGTGGTGTCGACGCGGAACGAGTGGGGTCGGATCCCCTCGACCAGGACCGGGAGGAGGAACGGCGCGAAAGAGCTCGTGAGGGTGAGCGGAACCGCCGGACCGCTCGTCCGCTCGCACCGGAACGTCCGCACGACCCCCGGGGGCCCCCCGACCGCGGCGACCTCCTGGACGATCTCGAAGCCGTTCCAGCGGTGCCGGCTCGTCCAGCCGCCGGGCACGCGCCCGGATCCGGTCAGGGTCTCCGAGAGCGTGCCGCCCGCCTCGGCACTCCCGAGCGCGACCCGCCACGGGCCGGTGAGGCGCACGCACTGGGCGATGACGCCGCCCCAGTCGACCGCCGCGCCCCGCATCTCCGTGGCGAGCTCGAGGTCGCCGCGCCCGTCGAGCAGGGCGGCCGCGTTGAGGCTCGTGAGCAGGACGGGGGGAGCGGTCCGGGGTAGCGGGTCGGCGCCGCTCATGGGTCGACGGCGTCCTCCCGCGGGCTCTCGGTGAACTCGAACCAGACGAGCGGCGGGATCGCCGGCGTGCGGAGCTCCATCCGCACCGTCACGGGCCTTGCGCCTTCCCCGAACGCGCCGTCGACCTCGACCTCCGTCCGGTCCCCCGGCGCGAGGGCCCACGGTCGGTCCGGTCCCACGGAGTCGGCGGTCCGCCACGGGGCACCCGCCCCGGGACGGAGCCGCACCTGACCGCCGCGGACCTCCGCGCCGTCGACGCGGATCGCGAGCTGCGTGAACGCGCCGACGCGCAGGAGCGGGTTGTCGAGGGCAAAGGCGAGGCCGTGCGGCGTGCGGCGGAGCGAGCGGGGCTCGTAGACCCCCTCCTCCACGGTCTCGGCGACCCCGATGAGCGCCTCGAGCGAGTGGGTCCCGTACTCGATGCCGAGGGTCAGACCCTGTCGGAGCAGAGCGAGGACGCCCCCGACGTGCCGCGAGGCCACGGACGGCCCAGGGGCCGCTCCGACTTATCGGTTGGGAGCCTGGGAGCTCCGGACCGAGGGACACGGGGAGCCGTCGGGTCCGCGCCGTCGGCGGGGGCCACGAGGGCTCCGCGGAGGGGGGGTCGGAGGCGCCGGGGCCGATCGCGCACCGAGGTCCTGGGCGGTCGCGCATCTCTTCGGCCACGGCCCAAGGGCCGTCCGGTGCACCCGAGATGCCGACGCGCGAAAGGTCGGGCCCTCCCCCCGAATTCCTTCCGCGCCGTCCCCCGCTTCCACGACGGGGACGAGGTGGAGCCCCCTATTTCATTGTAGTAACGTTCATCTCGTTAACTCAGTGAATGGCTCGCGTCGACGAGGTCGGAACCCCGAAGAGAGCGAGTGCCACGCGGCCCTGCTCGGTGAGCCGGACGCGGGCCCGCGGTCCGGTCGCCTCGGTGCGGACGAACCCCCATCGCTCCTCGAGCGGTTCGAGCCGGCGGCGCAGCCGACCGTGCTGGGCCTGCGGCGACGCGGCGGCGCTCCCGTCGGCGCCGGGGTGGTCCAGCCCGAGCTCCCGCAGCAGCTCGCGCTTCCGCAGAGAGCCGCCGCGCCGCGCGAGCGCGGCGAGCACTTCGACGAGGTCGGGCGCCGGCGCACGGAGCTCGTAGACGTTGACCGGCTCCACGCGCTCGACGACGTCGTGGACGGCGCGGACGCTCGGCGTGCGGTCGGAGTACCAGGACCGGGAGACCTGCACGTAGTACGGTTCCCCGTTCCAGAGCATGCACGCGAGCGTGCCGGCGATCGCCGTGATCTTCGTGCCGGTCGAGACGTTGACGCGGAGCGGCAGCACGCCGGGAGCGCCGCGCGCGGTCCGTCGCTCCGCCTCGAAGACTCCGCGGTAGGCGGCAAGGGTCTCGAAGACGTTCCACGGGTCGGTGCCGAGCAGCCGGACGTCGATCGGCCACCGCGCCGCGCGGAGGCGACGCGTGACCTCCTCCACGAACGGAGCGGCGGCGTCCCGCTCCCGCCGCGAGACGAGGTAGACCCGGTCCGCCCGCTCCGTCTCGAGCGGCTCCGTGACCCGCTCGACCTCGAAGCCGACCGGCACGAGGTGGATGCGCGCGTGCGGGTCCCCCAGCGGAGGTCCGCGGGCGGCCGCTCGGCGCGTCGTCACGGCGATCGGAGGTCGGCCGGGGCCATGAAGGTGCGGGACGCGGCGGCCGGCTCGTCCGGTCGCCGATTGCCTCGGCGGTACGGCGGTTGCGTCCGTTGCAACCGACGGTCCCGACGAAACGATTTATCGCCGGCCCGGTCCCGGGTTCCCCGGGACGCGCGAGCAAACCATGAGCCGACCGTTCGCAGAAGCGCTTGGGGACCAGCCCCTCTTCTTCGAGCCGGTCCCCCCGTCGGCGCGGGCACGGCCGACGCGCGCGGCGGCCGAGGTCGACCTGGTCGTCGAGCTCGTCCGCGGGATCCCCCGCGTCGACGCGCTCGACATCCCCGAGCTCGTGGACGAGAACCACGAGGGGCGTCCGCTCTACCGGACCGCCGACCCGCGGGAGTACGGCCGCGCGCTCGCCGAGCGGACCGGCCGCGAGGTCGTCGTCAACAAGGTCGTCGCGCACCTCGAGCGCCCCGAGGCGATCGAGCGGTGGGCCGCGGAGACCGTCCGCGGCGGGATCCGACACGTCGTCCTGGTCGGCGGGACGAGCCGGTACATCCCGTACCCCGGCCCCGCGGTCACCGAGGCGAACCGCGTTTGCCGACCGATCCTTGAGACGGTCGGGGGCAAGGTCGGGAACATCACGATCCCCCAGCGCGAGGGGGAGCCACACCGGATGCTCTCGAAGACCCGTGCCGGCGCCGCGTTCTTCACGACGCAGATCGTCTTCGACGCCGACGCGGCGTTCGAGATGGTCCGGCAGTACGACCTCCTCTGCCGGCAGGCGTCGCTGCCGCCCGCCCCTGTCCTGCTCAGCGTCGCGCCGCTCGTCGACGAGCAGGACGCGGAGTTCGTCCGATGGCTCGGGGCGGATGTCCCCGAGGCGGTCGAACGCGCGATCCTCGACGGCGAGGACGGCGACCCGGTCCGCCGCAGCGTCGAGCGGGCGCTCGCGGTCTGGGACTCGGTCTCGCGGCGCAGCCGCGAGGCGGGGCTCGACGTCGGGCTCGGCGTGAACGTCGAGCAGATCTCCGCGCGCCACCTGCCGGACGCGCGCACGTTCCTCGCGGCGTTCGCCGAGCGGTTCGGGAACTAGGTGACCGGGGCCCCCCGCACGAGCCACGGACGCCCGTCGACGTGGACGTCGGCGCCCGTGAGCACCGGGAGCCGTATCCCCCCCGACGGGGACCCCCCGGGTCGGAGGGACGACGTCCCGAGGACGAGCCCGACGGTCCCGAGGGCGAGCTCGGGAAGCTCGGGGGCGTGCGCGATCGCAGGGTTGAGACCGACCGTGAGCGCGACGGGGCGTCCCGGGCCGTGAGCAGCGGGTCTATACAGGGCGGCGAACGCCTCCCCGCCGCGGTCGAAGGCGAAGCCGGTCAGGCGACCCGCGCGGAACTCGAACCGGCCGCCGACGGCGACCGGAGGGACCGTGTACCGGTCGTACGCCGGCCGATTCGCTTCCCACGTTCCGCTCGCCCTCCCCTTCCGGAGGGCCACGACGAGCAGCCCGGCCGGCACGCGGCCCGCGGGGGCAGCTCCGCGCACCCCGGGACGACCGGCCTCGACAATCGGGGGCCGGGGGACGCGTTCGACCTCGAGGTCCGTGCCGTTCGGGTGCCGAACGCGCACGCGTCGAGCCCGCGCGAGCCGCCGCGCGAGGCGTCGCCCGATCGCCTCGAGCCGCCGCGGGTCGACGAGGCTCGCTCGTACCAGCTCCGCCTCCCAGGCGGTCGCGTCGACCCCGTAGCGCGCGGCGGCGGTCGGGGTGGCGTCGGCGACGGCGAGGCGCACCGCGCGCGCCCCCGCGGTTCCGCGGGCTCGCGTGAGGCGCGGCCCGAACCGGGCGAGGTCACCCGCGGGGAGGCCGAGGAGTCGGGGGAACGCCTCCGGGCCGCCGAGCTCGATGCGGAGACCGCGGCGGCCGACGTCGGGGGTGCGTCCGGGCGCGGCACCGGCGAGCCCCAAGGTCGCGAGCGACCGGAAGAACGCCTCCTCATCCTCGACGCGGATCGTCGGGCGCGCCCCGATCCGCCGCGCCTCGACCACGAGCGCGCGGGCCCAGCGCAGGCCGTGGCTCCACGTCTCGATCGTCACCGCGTCGCCGCGGCGAACGGCGAGGTACCGCTCCAGGAGCGCGCGTGCGAGCGCGTCCTCGGCGTGTCGCACGCGTCGGACCGTCATGCACCGGTACCGGACCCCCCGTGGGTTCGTGAGGATGACGGTGACCGGTCCGACCGCCCGCGACCGCCGGGGCCGTGACGCGGCAGCCTTCCCGAGGACGCCCTTCGCGCCGCGCAGGCCCACGGCGGCCGGGTCAATCCCGGGGCGACGGCCGAGGAGGAGGACCTCGGCGCACGCGTCCCCTTCGAGATGGAGGGCCGAGGACGCCGGAGGTGATCGCCCCCGCGGTGCTCCGACGCGGGGACTCGGGCAAGGCCTCCCGACGGGTCGTTTCGGTAGAGCAGCGCGACGGCCGCGAAGGCGTCATCCACGGGGTCGGCGAGCGTCCGCTCCCGACGGATCAGCGCCCGGATCGCGTCGGAGCGGCTCGGGGTTGGCCCTGTCGGCGGAGCCGGCCGGTCCTAGGGGTAATGCGCGGTTACCAAACCGTAGCACTCGCGAGCTGGCCCTACTTCAGAGTGTTCGAGAGAACGCCGATCGCCGCGTTGAGGTCGTCCTCGTCGAGGAGGAAGATGGTGTCGGTGTAACAGGAGAGCGCCTCGACGATGTTGATCGACCGGGCGGAGAGGACCCCCGTCAGGAGGGTGAGCAGGCCGGGCGTCTCCTCGATGCTCTCCGGGCTCGTCACCGCGAGCTCGACGAGCCGCTTCCGCACCCCGATCACCTGCGGCCCGCGCAGCTGCTTCGTGACGCGGAGGACGGAGTCCTCGTCCACGATCACGACCGTGCCTCGCGAGACCTGGATGAGGCGGCAGAGGGAGTTCTCGTCCAGGAGCTCCTCGACGACGTCCCCCAACCGCTCGAGGACGTCCACGCCCTGGCTCAGGGTGATGGCGGCGACCTTCGTGCGGGTCTCGATGCGGCTCTTGCGCAGCACGCGGCGGACTCCGGCCTCCCGGAACGACTCGCCGCCGCCGCGGGGGTAACGGCGGCACGCGGCGACGATCGCCGCCGTGCCGGAGCGCCCGATGTCGGCGGCGATCCGGCGGGCGATCGCGGAGTAGTTGCCGATCCCGAGCCGGATCGAGTCCGCGACGACCGGATGGCCGTCCAGGTACCCCCGGACCTCCCGGGCGACGGAGGTCGGGAGGCTCGACGACTTAGTCATATTTCGGACAAACGTGCCCCAAATTGTTCTGCAGCGGTCGCATCCTATAAATCCACCGCCCTCGGTCGTCGGCCTCGGCGAGGGGGAATGTGGCGAACCGGTCGAAGGTGGTGCTCGCGTACTCGGGAGGCCTCGACACCTCGGTGTCGATCCCCTGGCTGCGGGAGAAGAAGGGCGCCGAGGTCGTGGCACTGACGGTGAACGTCGGCCAGCCCGGCGACCTGGAGCGCGTCCGCGCGAAGGCCGAGGCGGCCGGCGCGCAGAAGGCGATCCTGATCGACGCGCGGCAGGAGTTCGCCGAGGAGTACATCGCCCCGGCCCTGAAGGCGAACGCCCTCTACGAGGGGGTCTATCCCCTCAGCACCGCGCTCGCCCGGCCCCTGATCGGCCGGCATCTGGTCGAGGTGGCGCGGCGGGAAGGAGCGTCGTACGTCGCCCACGGCTGCACGGGGAAGGGGAACGACCAGGTTCGGTTCGACCTCTCGACCACGAGCCTCGCCCCGGACCTCGAGGTCATCGCGCCCGCGCGCGAGTGGAAGATGACGCGGGAGGAGGAGGTCGCCTACGCGGACGACCATCACATCCCGGTCTCCACCGGCCCGAGTACCCCCTACAGCACCGATGAGAACCTGTGGGGCCGCTCGGTCGAGTGCGGGATCCTCGAGGACCCCGCGGTCGAGCCGCCCGAGGAGGTCTACGGCTGGACGGCGTCGCCGCAGGCCGCCCCGGAGAGCCCGACGTACGCGAACGTCGGCTTCGAGCGGGGGCTCCCGGTCTCGGTCGACGGCCGCCGCGCGCCGCTCCACGAGCTCATCGTCCAGCTCAACCGCACCGCCGGGGCCGCCGGGGTCGGGCGGATCGACCACGTCGAGTCGCGGGTCGTCGGGATCAAGTCGCGCGAGGTCTACGAGTGCCCCGCCGCGACGGTACTGATCGCGGCGCACCAGGCGCTCGAGGCGCTGGTTCTCCCCCGGGACGTTCTCGATTTCAAGCGCACGGTCGAGCAACGATACGCCGACCTGATCTACGACGGGCTGTGGTTCTCGCCGCTGCGGGCGGCGCTGGACGCGTTCGTCACCTCGACCCAGGACCGAGTCACCGGCGAGGTCGCGGTGAAGCTCTACAAGGGCTCGGCGAAGGTCTCCGGACGCCGCTCTCCGTACTCGATCTACCAGCACGGACTCGCGACGTACTCGACCGGCGACCGCTTCCGCCAGGAGATGGCGGAGGGGTTCATCTACGTCTGGGGGCTGCCGGGCCGGACCTGGGCGGCGATCGGCGCGCAGCCGACGACCGCATCCGCCCGCGCCGCGAAGTATCGGCCGTAGCGTCGGCGGGTGGGCAGACCGACGAGGAGTGAGCCGACGCCCGTTCCGGGGTACGTGCAGACGCCCGCGGCGGCGTTCCTCGCGTCGCTGCCGGTCGACCGACCGCTGCTGCGATACGACCTCGCCGGGTCGGTCGCCCACGTTCAGATGCTGGGCCACGCGGGGATCCTGACCGCCGGCGAGTCCGCGACGCTCGTCCGCGGGCTCCGGGAGATCGCCCGGGACGTGCGTGCCGGGACGTTCCCCTGGCGCTCCGAGCTCGAGGACGTCCACACGAACGTCGAGGTCCGCCTGACCGAGCTCGTCGGCCCGGTCGGCGGGAAAGTGCACACTGCACGGAGCCGGAACGACCAGATCGCGCTCGACGAGCGGCTCTATCTCCGCGCGAGCGTCCACGCGACCGCGCTCGGCCTCATCCGGCTCGAGGAGGCGCTCCTCGCCCGCGCTGCCGAGGGCCGCGCGACCCCGATGCCGGGGTACACGCACCTCCAGCGCGCGCAACCGATCACGGTCGGGCACTGGGTGCTCGCCCACTTCTGGCGGTTCGAGCGTGACCTCGACCGTCTCTTCGCCACCGTCGCGCGCGCCGACGTCTGCCCGCTCGGCGCCGGGGCGCTCGCGGGGTCGACCCTCCCGATCGACCCGGCGGACGTCGCGGCGCGGCTCGGCTTCGCGCGCGCGTTCGACAACTCGATCGACGCGGTCAGCGACCGCGACCCGTTCGCGGAGCTCCTCTTCGACCTCGCGCTCCTCGCCGTCCATGCGAGCGGCCTGGGTGAGGAGGTCGTGCTCTTCGCGACTCGGGAGTTCGGCTTCCTGGAGCGGACCCCGTCGCTCGGATCGGGCTCGAGCCTGATGCCGCAGAAGCGGAACCCCGACGTCGCGGAGCTCGTCCGCGGGAAGGCGGGCCGTGCGATCGGTGACCTCGTCAGCCTCCTCACTACCCTGAAAGGGCTCCCGCTCGCGTACGACCGCGACCTCCAGGAGGACAAGGCCCCGGTCCTCGACGCGGTCGCGACGGTCTCGGCCGTCCTCGACGCGCTCACCGCGCTCGTCCTCGGCCTACGGTTCGATATCACCCGCCTCGCCGCAGCGGCGGAGGACCCCGAGCTCTACGCAACGGATGACGCGGAACGCCGGGTCGCGGAGGGCGTCCCCTTCCGCGAAGCCCACGGCTCGCTCGCCCGTCAGTACGCCGGCCCGGGCGGAGCGTCCACCCCGGCCGACTCCCCTTCCTCCCGCGATGCGCCGCCCCGGGTCGACCCGGCGGCGGCGGTCGCCCGGCGCGCGACCCCGGGCGGGCCGGCCCCCTCGGCGGTCGATGCCCAGGCCGCCCGGGCCCGCGCCCGGCTCGCGGCCCACTGGGACTCCCTCTCCTCGCTCGGCCGTCGGGTCGAGCAGATCGAGGAGCTGTTGAACGAGGAAGAGAAATGACACAATGCCCGGAATGCGACGCGAAAGTGGAACGTCACGACAAGGTGCTGGGGGAGGTCTTCTCCTGCCCCGACTGCGGAACCGAGCTCGAAGTCTTCGGGATGGCCCCGTTCGCCGTGCAGCCCGCCCCGAAAGAGGCCGAGGACTGGGGTGAGTGAGGGCGTCCGGCTCGGGGTCTTCTACACGATCGTCCGGCCCGAGGAGAAGTGGATCCTCGCGGCGGCGGAGTCGCGCGGAGTCCCGGTCGTACGGATCGACGACGCCGAGGTGACGTTCGGCCTGGACCGGGCGAGCATCGAGGCCGACGTCGTCCTGAACCGCTCGGTCAGCCACACACGCGCGCTCTACGCGACACGCTGCTACGCGCACTACGGGACGCCTACCGTGAACGCGCCGGACGTGGTCGAGCTCGCCGGCGACAAGGTCCGGACGTCGCTCCGCCTCGCCGAACGCAGGGTCCCGACGCCGAGGACGGTCGTCGCGCTCTCGCCGGAGGCAGCTCTCGCCGCGGTCGAGCGGGTCGGCTACCCGGCGGTCCTGAAGCCACCGATCGGCTCGTGGGGCCGCCTCATGGCGAAGGTCTCCTCTCGGGAAGAGGCGGAGCAGATCCTCGAGCACAAGACCGCGCTCCCGTCACCGGTCCACTCGGTCTTCTACATCCAGGCGTACGTGCCGAAGCCGGACCGGGACCTGCGGGTCTTCGTCGTCGGCCCGCGCGCCATCGCGGGGATGTACCGGCACTCCGCCGACTGGCGGACGAACGCCGCCCGCGGCGGGTCGACCGCCCCGCTCCCGATCACGCCGGAGCTCGAGGAGCTCTCGCTCCGCGCCGCGGAGGCGGTCGGGGGCGGGGTGCTCGCGGTCGACCTGATGGAGTCGCCGGACGGCCTCGTCGTGCACGAGGTCAACCCGACGCCCGAGTTCAAGGCGCTGACCGCCGTCAGCGGCGCGGACATCGCGGGGGCGATCGTCGACTACGCGGTCGGGGTCGCGCGCCGATGAAGGCGGCGATCGTTGGCGGATCGGGGTACGTCGGCGGGGAGCTCCTCCGCCTCCTCCTGCGACACGGCGAGGTGGAGGTCGCCCAGGTCACCTCGGACTCGATGGCGGGGAAGTCGGTCGCGCGCGCTCACCCGAACCTCCGTCGGGCGACGACGCTCGAGTTCGTCCCGCACTCGGCCCGGAAGCCGGCCGACGTCACCTTCCTCGCGACCCCGCACGGTCAGTCGATGGCCGTCGTCCCCGAGATCCTGTCGACGGGAGGGCTCGTCGTCGACCTCTCGGCCGACTTCCGCCTGCGGGATCCGGATCTCTACCCCACGTACTACCGTGCGGAGCATCCGCACCCCGATCTCCTCCGTGAGGCCGTTTACGGCCTCCCGGAGCTCCACCGCGACGCGCTGCGTTCCGCGCGCCTCATCGCCGTGCCGGGCTGCATGGCCACGGCGTCGATCCTCGCGCTGCATCCGCTCGCGGCGGCCGGGCTCCTCGACCGGGAGCACGTCGTCGTCGACGCGAAGACCGGCTCCTCCGCCGGTGGCCAGGCCCCGGGCCCCGCGGGCGCCCACGCGGAGCGTTCCGGGTCGATGCGCGCGTACGCGGCGGCCGGCCACCGCCACACGGCCGAAATCGAGCAGGAGACCGGCCTCACGGTCGCGCTCTCGTGCCACGCGGTCGAGGCGGTCCGCGGGATCCTCGCGACCGTTCACGGCTTCCTGACCCGCCCGGTCGACGAGAAAGAGCTCTGGCGGACGTACCGGGCGGCGTACGGGACGGAGCCGTTCCTGCGGATCGTCCACGAGGCGGACGGGATCCACCGCGAGCCGGAGCCGAAGATCCTCGCGGGGACGAACTTCTGCGACCTCGGATTCGCGAGCGACCCCCACGCGCGGCGGGTGGTGGCCCTCGCCGCGATCGACAACCTGATGAAAGGGGCCGCAGGCAACGCGGTCCAGTGCCTCAATGTGCGCGCGGGATTCCCCGAGACGACCGCGCTCGACTTCCTCGGCCTCCACCCGATCTGACGGGGCGGTCGTGACGCTCGTCGTGAAGGTCGGGGGCGCCGCCGGGAACGCGCTCGACCCCGTGCTCGGGGAGCTCGCGGGCCGGTCGGGCTTCGTCCTCGTCCACGGCGGTTCCGACCGCGTCGACCGGTTGGGGACGGCACTCGGCCGCCCGGCGGAGTACTTCACGTCGCCGAGCGGGGTCGTCTCCCGGCGGAGCGACCCCGCGCACCTCGAGGTCGTCGTCATGGCCCTCGCGGGGGCGGTGCAGACCGAGATCGTCGCGGGGTTCGCCGCGCGCGGGGTCCGCGCGATCGGCCTCTCGGGGGTCGACGGCGGGCTCCTCCGGGCTAAGAAGAGGGCCGGGGCGCGCCAGGTCGTGAACGGGAAGGTCCTGCGGGTCGCGGACGATCGCTCCGGGACGATCGAGCGGGTGGACGCGGCGCTCCTGAGGGCGCTGCTCGGGCTTGGCCTCGCGCCGGTCGTCGGCCCACCGGCCGTCACGGACGCGGGCGAGCTCGTCAACGTTGACGCCGACCGGGCGGCCGCGGAGGTCGCGGTCGCGCTCGGCGCGGAGGCGCTCGTCCTGCTCACGAACGTGCCCGGCCTGTTGCGGGACCGCCACGACCCCACGTCGCTCGTGCGCTCCATCGGCCCGGAGGAGGTCGAGGGACTGCTGCCCCTCGCCGAGGGGAGGATGCGGAAGAAGCTCCTCGCCGCCCAGCGCGCTCGGCTCGGCGGGGTGCCCCGGGTCGTGATCGCGTCGTCGGGGGGAACGTCGCCCGTTGCCCGGGCGCTCTCCGGCCAAGGAACGGTGCTCACGTGACCGACCCGCCCGCCGGGAAGGCCGCCGAGTTCGGGAGCGGAGCGCGCCGTCGCGTCACCGTGGTCCGCGGCGAGGGGGCCGCGTTCTGGGACGAGCACGGCCGCCGGTTCGTCGACCTCGGGGCGACCCACGGCGCCGGCAGTCTCGGCGCGGCGAATCCCGACATCGCTCGGGCGGTCGCGGAACAGGCCCGGACGCTCCTCTTCCTCGGCTCCGGCTACGCGAACCCCGTCCGGACCGCGTTCCTCGAGAAGCTCCTCGGACTTCTGCCGCCCACCTTCGGGCGGGTCTTCCTCTCGAACTCGGGCACGGAGGCGGTCGAGGCCGCGATCAAGATCGCTCGCAGCGCGTCCGGTCGCACCAAGGTCGTCGCCGCGATGCGAGGATTCCACGGCCGCACGTTGGGGGCGCTCAGCGCGACCTGGCGGCGCGAGCTTCGCGAGCCGTTCGAGCCGCTCGTGCCGGGGTTCACGCACGTCCCGTTCAACGACGCGGCCGCGCTCGACGCCGTCGTCGACGACTCGACCGCCCTCGTCCTGCTCGAACCGGTGCAGGGGGAAGGGGGGGTCCACGTCGCGTCCGGGGAGTTCCTCGCGGCCGCGCGGGCCGCTGCCGACCGCACCGGTGCCCTCCTCGCGTTCGACGAGGTGCAGACGGGCGTCGCCCGGACCGGCCGGATGTTCGCCTTCGAGCGGTGGGGCGTCGTGCCGGACGTGCTCGCGCTCGCGAAGTCGCTCGCGGGAGGGGTCCCGATCGGCGCCACCGTGACGACCGCCGCGGTCGAGGCGCGGTTCCGGGGAAGCCACCACTCGACGTTCGGCGGGAACCCCCTCGCCTGCGCGGCCGGGGTGGCCGCTCTTGACTTCACGGTGCGGGAGCGGCTCGCCGAGCGGGCGGAGCAACTGGGGGCGCTGGCCGCGCGCCGGCTCACCGCCACGTTGCCACCGGAACGGGTCCGCGAGATCCGCGGCCTCGGCCTCCTCCTCGGCATCGAGCTCCGCGAGAAGGTCGCTCCGTACCTCGCCGCGCTCGAGGAGCGAGGGTTCCTCGCGATCTCGGCCGGGTCGACGGTCCTTCGACTGATCCCGCCGCTCGTCATCGCGGAGGACGACTGGACCGCGGGGCTCGACGCGATCGCGGAGGTGCTCGCCCGTGGACCCCGCTGACGTCCTCGTCCGGCTCGTCGCCCGGTACAGCCCCTCCGGCCGGGAGCGCGCGGCCGTCCGCGAGTTCTGTGCGCTCGCGCGGAAGCTCGGGTACTCCACCTCGGTCGACCGGGTCGGGAACGGCTTCGCCCGCCGCGGGCGCGGACGGCCCCGTCTCCTCTTCCTGGGCCACATCGACACGGTCGAGGGTCGGCGGCCCGTTCGTCGGAGGGCCGGCCGCGTCTGGGGTCGTGGGTCGGTCGACGCGAAAGGGGCGATCGCCGCCGCGCTCCTCGCGGGTCGGGATTTCGTGGGGCCGGGCGAACTCACGGTCATCGCGGCCGTCGGCGAGGAGGTCGACAGTCGCGGGGCGCGGCACCTCGTCGCCCGTCGACGACCCGACCGTCTCATCGTCGGCGAGCCGAGTGGCTGGGACGGGATCACGATCGGCTACAAGGGCGAGCTCCAGTTCGTCGCGACGTTCCGCGGCCGGCGGACCCACTATTCCTCGCCCGTGCCCACGACCACCGACCTCGCGCTCGACTGGACGAGCGCGGTGCGCAGCTTCGCCGCCGCGCGGCACACGGAGAGCCTCTTCGGGTCGCTGACCGCGAAGAGCGTCGCGGTCGAGAGCCGGCGCCGTGGGGACGCGGAGACGACCCGCGTCACGATCGACCTCCGACTTCCGCCCGGGCTCTCGACCGCGGAGGTGCTGCGGCTCCTGCCCGACGAACCCGGGCGGCCGAGGCTCGCGATCCGGATCCGCGCGGAGCCGGTCGAGGTCGGCCGGGGGAACCCGACCGTCCTCGCGCTCTCCGAGGGGATCCGCGCGCTGGGCGCGCGGCCGACCCTCTGGCGCAAGAGCGGCACGTCCGACCTGAACGTCGTCGTCCCGGCGTGGCGCGTTCCGGCGGCGGCGTACGGCCCCGGGGACGCGCGGCTCGACCACACCGCGCGAGAGTCGCTGGCCGAGACCGAGCTCGAGCGGTCCGTGACGGTCCTCCGTCACGCGTTCGCGCGCCTCGCCGGCGCGCCCGCCCCTACTCCTCGACGATCGGGCGCCGGTGCTTGACGAAGTCACCCTCGCGAAGTTCGCGGGCGGCCGTCCGTAGCTGGTCGGGGGTGTTCATGACGATCGGTCCGTACCACGCCACCGGTTCGCGGAGCGGCCGGCCCGACACCAGAAGGAACCGCAGTCCCTCGGGCCCGGCGCGGGCCCGAACCGGCCCGCCGGTGCCGAAGAGAACGGTCTCGCCGGGGGCGACCGGCCCCTCGTCCGTTCCGGCGAACGAGCCGGCGCCGTCGATCGCGTGTCCGAAGACCGTGTAACCGCTCGCGGTCGGGACCTCGAACTCGCCCCCCGGAGGGACCGTGACGTCGAGGTACGTCGGATCGACGGGGATCCCGCGAACCGGCCCCTCGACCCGCCCGTAGTTCCCCGCGACGACCTTGACGCGGCTCCCCGCATCGGTCGCGACCTCGGGGATCTCGCCCGCGCTCAGGCCCCGATACGCTGGAACGCTCATCTTCTCGCTCGCGGGCAGGTTGACCCAGAGCTGGAAGCCCCGGATCCCGCCGTCCGAGCGCTCGGGCATCTCCTGGTGGATGATGCCGCTGCCCGAGTTCATCCACTGCACATCGCCGGAGCCGATGACCCCGGAGTTGCCGAGGGTGTCCCCGTGCGCCACGCGGCCGTCCAGCACGTAGGTGACGGTCTCGATGCCGCGGTGGGGGTGCCAGGGAAAGCCGGCGAGGTAGTCCTCCGGGTTCGTCGACCCAAAGCGGTCGAGCAGGAGGAACGGGTCGAAGAGAGGAATCTCGTTGTTCGAGAACGAGCGGCGGAGTCGGACGCCGGCCCCTTCCAGGGTCGGGACGCCGGGAAAGCGCCGCACGATCGATCGGATCGGTTCGGTCATGTCAGTTGCCTCAATATATCGGATTACTCAGGGTAACTTAAAGAGGAGGTGGTGCCCGGGCAATCGCCCCCTCCGGCCCGTTCCCGCGACCCCGGTGCGGTGTCGGCGGTTTAAAGGGGGCGGACTCCCGTTCACCCGGTCGTGGGTGCGCGGTACTGCGCGTTCTGCGGCCAGCCCTTGGTCCCGGGGGGGCCTTCTGTGCAGGGTGCGGCGCGGCTGTGCCGGGTCCTAGTGTGCCGTCCGATGAATGGGTGAGCTTATAGCCGGAGACTCTCTCCGGCGGCCGTGCGGGTCGCTCCGGCCATCTCTCTCACCCCGGAAGAACGTCACCAGCTCGAGTCCTGGGCTCGGGGTC
>JBOGRO010000023.1:0-7380 GCA_050749465.1 Thermoplasmata archaeon
TTTGATTTCTTGTCCTCCCCCTACTAGAATGCTTTACTTCGGGGGGTTCCCCTTCCTTGCGGAATGTCCCTTGCGGGACCGGAGTTCCGATTCGGTGATCGGTGGATCACAGGTTCCTTGCGCCTACCCACCGCTTATCGCAGCTTGGCACGACCTTCCTCGGCGCCCGAGCCTAGCCATTCCCCAACTGACAGGAGTCAGCTACACTGATTATGCTTGACAAGCGTCCAGAACGCGTGTGATCGGCGTCATCGGCCCGTCCGCCAGGGGCGGTCGGACCCTCGCCCTTCCCCGACGAGGCCCTGAGCCTCTGCGGGTGCACGTACCGACCGACGGGCAACGCCCTGGCACGGCCCCCGTGGGACAGGCGGGCGCTACTTAACGCCTTCGAGCGCGAACCGCGGGGGCCAGCGAGTCCGGGCACGTTCCCCGTGCACCGCGGAACGCCTTCGACGCTCGGGGGTCCGACGGCGCGCCGTCCTAGGCGCGCGGGCTCGCCCACAAGGCGGCCCGATGGTGCGGGCCCTCGTACCTCGCGGCCGCGTACCGGCACTGGCCCTCCGCGTTCGGCTCGCAGCCGCCGCAGTTACGCTCGGCCGGGACCGGAGCGCGCACCGTGTCGTCGCGGACCTGTCGCAGGGCGGCCCGTAGCCATCCCCGCTCGGCGTCGCCGTACGGGATCCGGACCCACCCCTCGTGGAGGCCTCCGCCGTTCTCGTCACCGTAGAGAACGATCCCGTACGGGACCGGGCGGGCGAACGCCGTCTCGACGAGACGGCACTCGGCGATCGCCTGGACCGTGTCGAAGAGTCGACCGTGCGCCTCGTGGTAGCGGACGAACAAGTGCGTCTCCTTGTACTCGACCGGGACGAGAGAGCCGTCCGCGCGCTGGACGATCAGGTCCGGGCGCCCGGCGATCCCGAGCTCCGGGTCGGCGAGCGTGCGGCCCTGGTTGCGAAAGCGCGGATCGAGCCGGACCCTCTCGGGCGGGAACAGCATCGGCAGGTCGTCCTCCCCCTCGTCCTCGTAGACGAGCAGGTCGCGGTCGTCGAGGTCGAGCCGTCCCTCGGTCACGACCACGTGGCCCATCGGCGGTGAGAACATCGGAGAGTGGCGGAGCGGGACGACGTCCGCGGGGGTCCGCACCGTGCCGGGCCCGCCGGTCGCGGTCCGCGAGTGGTTCGCCCGGACGAGCTCCATCTCGTACGGGCACCGGAAGTACGTCACGAGGTCGTGCGGCGTCAGGTGCTCGGCGACCGGCAGGGCGATCCGCGGGGCTAGCATCGGCCGAACCGCGGCCGGGAAGGGCTATGAAGCTACGGCTCGACGCGCAGCGGAAGTCGGGCGCTCGGGGCGCGGGTTATCCGTCGAAGCGC
Organism: Thermoplasmata archaeon; assembly: GCA_050749465.1. GTDB lineage: Archaea > Thermoplasmatota > Thermoplasmata > Lutacidiplasmatales > UBA184 > Lutacidiplasma. The sequence continues at coordinate 1,377 of JBOGRO010000023.1, forward strand.
CTCCGGAGGGTCTCCTTCCGCTCGGGCGGGAGGGGGGAGCGCGCGAGAAGGACGTCGAGGAGCTCGCGGTCCGGACCGACCCGAGTGACGACGGCCGCGACCGCGTCCACGCGAGTGGGCACGTTCTTCTCCGCGGCCCGGACCAGCGCGTACTCCGGCCGCGTGACGAGGAGCGATCGGTCCCGGAACGGTGCCGAGAGGAGACGCGGGACTCCGGGGCGGCCGCTCCATTCGTCGAGCGGCGCCTCGGCCCCGGATTCGATCGAGACCGACCACTCGACGCGAGCTCCCACCGCGAAGGTGCCGACGAACGCCCGCCCCCCGCGGACGATCCCGCGCCCGGGCCAATCGGTCGTGCAGACCGGCTCGATGAGGAACTCCCCGAGCGCCTCCCCGAGACGGTCGACCCCGGCCCGGCTCGCTCCGAGGTCGAGGTCGTACGGGCTCAGCGCGGCCCCCAACAGCCAAGCGGCCGTCGAGCCGCCGACGTACCAGTCCGACGCTTCGGCCGCGGGCGCTTTGGCCATCCGCACCCCGACCTCGACGAGCGCCGCCTCGACCGCGACCGGAGCGCCGGCGTAGACCTGGTCGATCATCGTCTGGAGGACGAACCGGTTGCGGTTGTAGCACTGCCGAACCCGGGGCGTTTCGGCGAACGGGAGGAGAAACCGACGGTGCCAGCAGCGAGGCCCTCCGAACTGGCACGCGGAGGGCGGGTGGACGAAGCCGAGGGCGTCAAGCGGACCTTTCGGGGGTCCGTTCGCGTCCTGGCCCCCCTCCTGCGCGTGGTAGGTGTACGTGGTCCGTTCGCCGTCGCGGTCGGTCGAGAGCTGGTGGAGGAACCCCGCTCCGAGGTCGGGCCCCGAGAGCATCTCGCTCGGCATCGGCCGCACCGCGGGAACGGCTCTCGCCGGTCGACCCCCGCGATTACGCGGGCAGCGGGCCCAGCTCGAGTGCCGCGGGGAGGGGGATCCGTCCCGTCCTCACGGTCACGTGACCGTTCTCCCGCCGCGCATTCAGGAACGTCCCGCACGGGATCGAATTCCACGTGCCGGGACTGCGGTCGAACGGCTCGCTGCCCACGACGACCCGATGCGAGGTCGCGGCGTAGGTCATCTCGTAGTAGCGGCGGTCCGTGTCAAAGAGGCCGCTGCCGTGGTCACCGGTCCAGTCGCAGAACGCCCACATCTCGTCCGGCCCGCGCGAAAAGATCACGTTGAGCCCGCTGAACGGGGGGATCGCCGGCTTCCCCATCCCCTCCCACACCCGCACGAGGTCCTCGACCGTCTTCGCGTAGCCGACGAGCGGGTCGCCGACCTCTTCCGTATTGCGGACGAGCAGCCAGAACAGCACCTCGCTGTCGTTCACGCCGCGGACCTTCGGCTCGTGGACCCCGAGCATGGGCCGGGTCTCCGTCGGGAACGGGATCGACCCATTGTGCCCGAAGAGGACGGTGTGGGTGTCGAACGGCTGCGAGTTCACGAGCCCGATGAGCTTCTCCCGGTCTAGCCCCAGCGGATTGCTGGCGTGGCGCAGGTGGCCCAGGACGAACGGGCCCGATGCATCGCCCGCCGCCTGGAGGAACCGCTCGCGGTCGCCTTCCGCGTAGGCCGGGCCGGTCCCCTTCTCGACTCGCGCGCGTCCTCCGTCCGTGAACCAGCCGATTCCCCAGCCGTCGTTCTGGGCGGTCTCGGCAGAGACGTGGGACTGCGCAAGAAGCGAGCGGTCGGAGCGGACGAGCCACGGCTCCGGGGATTCGTCGTGGGTCGACAGAAGACCGAAGAGTCGGCACATCGACGGGCGACACCGCGACGCCGTAGATAAATCATCGGCGCCGCGGGTGCTCACGTGGCGCGTGCGCCAGCAACTCTTTTACTGTCCCGCGGCGCTAGCAGCGGTGAGGTCCGAAGTCATGGTCACGATCGAGGTCACTCCCACCGCCCGGGAGCAGGTCCGGAAGATCATGGAGAAGCAGGGGAAGCCCGGCGCCGCGCTCCGGATCTACGTCGAGGGCGGCGGCTGCTCGGGCCTCACCTACGGGATGTCGTTCGACCAGCGCGAAACCGGCGACGAGGTCGCCTACCAGTCGAGCGATCTCACGGTCGTGGTCGACCGGGCGAGCGCGCCGTTGCTCGAGGGCCTCAAGGTCGACTACCTGCTCGGACTCGAGGCGTCGGGATTCAAGATCTTCAACCCGAACGCGAAGGAGACCTGCTCCTGCGGCAAGTCGTTCTCCGCGTAGACGGGGCACGCCCGACCTCGGAGCTTTATACCACCGGCCCGGTACGAGCATGGGGTAGCGGAGGAGGACCCCAGGAATGAACGATAGTGCCAGTATCAAATTGGAAGTGACCCGGGAAGCGCAGGACCAGGTTCGGGACCTCATCAAGAGCCAGACGCCGGGGACCGCGGTCCGAGTCTTTCTCCAGTCCGGCGGGGGCGGCGGCGGTGGCTGCGGCTCCGGCGGTGGGGGATGCGGATGCGGCGGCGAAGGGAGCGGTGGGGGACCGTCGTTCGGGATGGCCTTCGACAAGCCCCGTCACGGGGACAAGGTCGTTCAGATCGACGGGTTCTCGATCGTCGTGGACGATTTGAGCGCCGAGATGCTCGACGGTGCTCGGATCGACTTCGTCCAGGACCTGAACGCGACGGGCTTCAAGATCAGCGCGCCCCACCTCCCCTCCTCGACGGAGGGCCACGGCGAGGCCCCCGTCGGGGGCGAGGCAGGCGGCTGCGGCTCCGGCGGGTGCGGGTGCGGGTAAGCCGCCCCGGTCCAACCTTTTCCTTCTTTTCTCCCGAGCCCCCGTGATGCGGGGCCGTTCGCTGGATCGGTGTGGCCCTGACGGTACGTACCTCAGGGCTATGACCCAGGACGACTACGACCGGCGATGAAATTCGGCGAGCTCCGCGAGATGGTCCTGTTCGGGGTCGGCGTGGCAGCGCTCGCGTCGTTGGTCGTCCTCTTCGTCTTCGGCAGCACGACCCCCTGAGCCGGGATCGGGGACTCGTCAGTCGACCGCGAGCTCGCCCCGGTCGATCACCGTCTGGCCGTCGACCTCGACCGTGGCCCCGCGGACCGACTGGTAGGCGGAGAAGTGCGGGGTCCGCGTCGACCCTCCCAGGAACGAGTTGCGCCCGATAGCGACCGTGACCACGCCGCGCTCCTGGTCGAAGAGGTTCGGGATCGAGGTGATCGCGGCGTTGAGGCCGATCGAGAGGAGACCGGGACGGTCCTTCCCCGACCCGAGCCGGGCGTACGCGCGACGGAACGCCTCCGCGCCTAGCTGGTAGGAGTACTCCGTGAGGCGGCCGCGGCGGAACTCCCACGTGCCTTCGCGAAGGGGCGTCTCCGCGCCGCGCACGAACATCGCACCGCTGGCGTTGGAGACGAGCGTCCCTTCGGCGTAGCCCTCATCGACGGCGACCGTCACGACTCCGCTCGGCATGACCGTCGCGGGGTTCCCCGCGCGAAGGTCGGCCTCGTCGACCACACCGTCGTCGACCTTGGGCCGTCGTCCGGCGAGGTGGAGCGTGAGGTCGGTCCCGTTCGGGTGGGCGATCGTCACCTCTTTGCCTCGGCGGAGTCGTTGGGCGACTCGGGCTCCGTCCCGCTGCAGCGTCCGCGGGTCAATCGAGGACGCGTCAATCATCTCCCGCCGCCACGCGTCGAGGTCGATGCCAAATCGCCGCGCTCGCGACTCGTTCGTGGCGCCAAGGTCGAATCGCACGGACCGGATCCCGTACCGCTCGATGAGGCGGAACCACTCGTGGTCGACCGCATCGATCCGGTTCCACACCGACGGGGATAGCCCCTCGTACCGGTCGGTGTCGAGTGGCCCGTAGAAGTAGATATGGGCGTGGGTCGCTTTCACCGCGGCCCACTCGTGGGTACCGACCTGGCCGAGGTTCGCGGCGGCGGCCTCCACGCTCTTCCAGTACGTCGCCTCGTCCTCGACGACCATCAGCGGTCGGGCCCCGAGGATGCGGGCCTCGAGCACGACGCTCTCGGCCCACGGAAGCGTCGCATCCCACGTCTCCACTAGGAGGTTTTCGCCGCGCTTCAGGCGGAGGGAGTGCTGGAGCACGTTCCGCGCGAACGCCCGCCTCTTCGATTCGGGGTACGACGGAAGCATGGGACCGGTCATCGGGGGGAGAACTATTTAAGCGATGGGAAAATTAGACCGCTAAACACCCATCGCACTAGATGGTCAGTTAGGAGAGATGCGGATCCACAAGGTCATCAATCGAACGTACGAGGGAACCGTCTACTACCGCTGGGTCCTCTCGGTCCCCCCGAAACGCGTCCGGGAGCTCGGTTGGGTGGATGGCCAAGAGCTCGAAGCGATGGTGCATGGCTCGACGCTCTCGGTCCAACCCTCGCTGCGACCCCGGCCCGGCCGAAGACCGGAACGGGCGAGCGGGCTCACGGAGGAGATGCAGCGCAAGAGTGTCACGCGCCGGTGAGGCCGCCCGACAGGGGGGCCCGTGCCCCCGCGCATCCGGGCCCCCGGCCGGCATCGCAACGGCTCGGGTGGGCCGGCCGATAGGACCGCCGGGGCGGCGTGACAACTCGCCGCGTCCCGCGGCGTCTCGCGGCCGGTAGGCCCGCCCGAAGAGGCGGCTCCACAGGGACCGGTCACGGAGCTCACCCGGGAGAGGATCCCCCGGAGTCCGAAGCCCCCCGGAGCGGAACCACTCGGGGCGGGGCTCTCCAAACTCCTCGAACAAGGCCGCCCGCACCGAGCCGCTCCGGAACGAGGGGGTCACTTTCTGGGCGATCAGGGACTGCTCGGGTCCGAGGCTGCTGGGGCTGTTGGCGCACATAGTTGGACCAAGGCAATTCGAATACTTAAACGGTAATAATTTTAGTACTCTAAAGTTGTACATACTTCGTAAATTAGAATGCAAAAATTGGACTCCGCTCTCGGATGCGCCTTTGGAGTGCGCGAGCCGCCCACCGCCGCCACGGGGGTTGAGATGCTGGAGATCCCTCTCCTCAGGACAGGATAGACGAGTCGCGGGAGGGGGGTCGGTCGGCGCCCGGAGTTTGGGGCCATTCCGTTGCCTCCCCCGTTCGCAGACAGAGACCACCCATGTTTCCGCCCCCCCTGGTGGAGTGACTTCGGGCCGGGCGACGGCGCGTTCGTACCCGATCCAGATTGCCGAACGGCAAATTTGTCGTCCCGATGTCCGATGGGCCCTCGGCCTCTCCGCCCCCGATCCCCGCCGAGCCGGAGCCGGCGGGCGCGTACTTCGACCGGGCCCCGATGCTCACCCGCTTCCTCAACCGGATCGAGGAAGAAGTTCGCGAGCGCCTCGCCAGGGTCCGACGGTTCGAGCGCAACTTCCTCCTCGAACGGGAGTGGATGAGCCGCATCCCGATGCGGACGCGCATCCTGGCTCTCTTCTGGAGCGAGGTGGGCGGCTTCGACGCGTTCGGCCCGGCCTTCACCTCCGAAGGGCGCACGGTCGAGCTCTTTTCCAGCCGAATCCGACAGGTCTGCGTGGAGTTCGCCGACGGTCTCGCGCGAGTGCGCGTCCGGCCTCGAGAGGATGCCGCCGACCGAATCACCGACCTCTGGGCCCAGGTTCGTGAGAATTGAGTGGGATCGACCCGATCTGGCTGCTCCGCGGGGCAGAGGCCCTTGTCCTCGTCGTCGGCGCAGCGATCGCGTACGCTAGCTTTCGGGCGTTTGCGCGGAGCCGCGAGATTGCTCTCGCGCTACTGGGAACGGGATTCGTCGTCGTCACGGTGGCCGCAGCGCTCGCCGGAGTCATCTACGAGGTCGTTACTCATGACTTGCTCACCGCTTGGTCGGTCAGCGCGGCGCTGGATTGCGTTGGTTTCAGTATGATTCTCTACTCGATCGTCCGGCCCCGCACCACCTTCGCAGCGGCGACCTCCGACGACTCCCCCGGAGCAAGGCCGCCCTAGCCCCGCGAGGTTCGTGAGGGTCCACCCTCCCTTCGGAAGGGGGCTTGGTGGGGAATTGGGCCCGGACGG
>JBOGRO010000024.1:0-7417 GCA_050749465.1 Thermoplasmata archaeon
TACGGTTCGTGCAGTACAACGTGACGAGGCTGGCCCAGCTACGATGGGTGGCCGACATCATTCCGTGGAGCGGCGCGCTCGCGGGGTGAGCTCCGCGGGAGGGGCCCGGGATTTTCGTCCCAAGGCCGGCGGGAAGACCAAGGGTTAAATCGGCGTGCCCCGTCCGCCGCCGGGACCGTCCGATGAGCGAACCGTCCGCGCGGCCGGCGTCCGTTCCCGGAGGCGTCGGCGCCCTCCAGGCAGAGGCGCCGCGACGGCGTTCCCGGCCGAGCCTCTCTCAGATGGGATTGAATCCCGGGAAGCGGACCCGCTTGAAGCGGCTCTTGTACGACCACGGGCCGGGCGGCGGGACGCTGCTCGTGCTGCCGATCGACCAGGGTCTCGAGCACGGTCCCGTCGACTTCTTCGCCAACCCGGACTCGCTGGACCCGAAGTATCAGTACGACCTCGCCCGCGACGGGAGGTTCAGCGCGATCGCCCTTCACATCGGGCTGGCCGAGAAGTACTTCCACGAGTACGCGGGGGAGGTTCCGCTCATCCTCAAGCTGAACGGCAAGACCGGCATCCCCTCCGACGCCCAGGCGTTCAGTGCCCTCACGGGCACCGTCGAGGACGCGGTTCGGCTCGGCGCGGACGCGGTCGGGTACACGGTCTACGTGGGTTCTCCGTCGCAGGACCGGGACTTCGCCCAGTTCACCCAGCTCCGCCAGGAGGCCCAGCGCCTCGGCATGCCGGTGATCGTCTGGGCGTACCCCCGGGGCGACGCGGTCGCGAAGAAGGGTGGCCGGGAGAGCCTCTACGCGATCGACTACGCGGCCCGGGTCGCGCTCGAGCTCGGGGCGGACGTCGTGAAGGTCAACTACCCGGTCCCGTCGGAGAAGGACGCCGAGAGCCCCCCGCCGTACAACTCGATGAAACTCACGGCGGCGGAGGCGTTCCGCAAGGTCGTCGAGAGCGCGGGCCGCTGCCTCGTCCTCGTCTCGGGCGGTGAGCGCGCCGGGGACGCGGAGCTTCTCACTAAGGTACGCGCTTCCATGGACGACGGCGCCACCGGCATCATCTTCGGCCGCAACATGTGGCAGCGACCCCGGGCCGATGCGCTCCGGATGACCCGCGAGCTCCATGCGATCTTCCGAGAGTACGCGCAGCCGCTCGCGTAACCCGCCGGTCCGCCTCTACCTCCTCCTCGCCGGCGAGGACCACCCGAAGGCGTGCACCGGTCGACGCCTCCTGCACCGTGGGCTCGCCCGGGAGGTTCGCCGGCGGCAGGGGATCCATCCGCCGCCCCTCGTCCTCGACCCGTACGCGCCCGAGCCCCTGGCGTCCGCGGACCGGGCCGCGGCGGCGCGCGGGGGTCTGCTCGCGGTGGACTGCTCGTGGAACCGCCTCGCCGAGCGCGGAAGATTTCCGATGGACCTCCCCGAAGGACCGGGCAGCGGGCGTCGCCGGCGCCTGCCGATCCTCGTCGCGACGAACCCCCAGCACTACGGAAAGGTCGCTCAGCTCAACACGGTCGAGGCCCTCGCGGCCGCGCTCTACGTAGTCGGCCGGCCGATCGAGGCCGCGGGGCTCCTCGAAGGTTTCCCCGGGTCGGGCGAGTTCTTTCGCGTGAACAAGGAGCGACTGGCGGCCTACGCAGCGGCCGCGGACCCCGACGCGGTACGAGCGGCGGAGCGCCGGCTCTTCTCGGGCGCGTAGGCTCACTGCTTCGAATAGTGCCGACCTTCGCTGGGGAGGTGCACCACGACCAGGTCCGCGACGGAGGCGACGGGTCGATCGAGCGGGACCCGAGCGAGGAGGACACCGCCATACCGCTCGTAGATCCGCGTCGTGTGCAGGGTCAGGCACCGACCCCCGTAGAGCGATGCGCCGGTGAGGTCCGGGTCGTGGCCCCGCACGAAGAGCGAGAGCCCCGTACTGGTGAGAAAGGACCGGAGGGCTTGCGGTCCCCAGGCCTCGACGCCCCCGCGGCGGATGTGCGAGGCCGCACACTCGGCCCAAACGATCTCCGCGAGGCGTCTCTCGTCGGGGTCCCGGAACCCCTGCCGCCACGAGACGGGAAGGGCGGTTTGAGGGAACCCGGCATGGGCGAAGTAGACCCCGTTCGCGCTCGCCGCCGCGAGCGGTCCTCGCTCCAGGAGCGCGGCGAGTCGGGTGAATCGATCCTGTTGGGGTCCCCAGAGGTCGTCGACCTCCTCGTCCAACGAGGAAGGCGACACGGGGATCCGGCGCGCCGTCTCGTGGTTCCCCTGGATCAGGAATACCCGGTCCGGGAACTGGGCGGCGAGGCCGAGGAGGAGCAGCGCGTTGACGACCGAGCCGTTCTCGCAGTCGTCCGGGGGCCGGTCGACGTAATCGCCGAGCCCGACCAGGCACCGCGGACCACCCTCGGGCTCCAGGAACGCCCGCACGACCTCGAGGGTCGACCTCCAGTCGCCGTGGCTGTCCCCAAAGGCGATCGCCTCGGTGAACCCCCGCGGAGGAAGGTCGAGGAGCTCGGGGTGGACCGGCACCGACCGCTCCAGGCGGTCGAGCAGCCGGTCCGCGTCCTCCGGCGAGAGGTCGAGGACCTCTTCGGGTCGCGGGAACTCTTCGACCACGGCTCACCCCCGGGCCGTCAGGGCGGGGCGAGAAATGCGGGGGGCCGGAGTTCCCGGTCGCCGGTCGCACCGACCGGACGGCCCTTTGAACCGGCGCATGCCCTAGGCAACAGGGTCCTAAGCCCTGCCTCGCGAGCCCGACCCGCGCGAGCGGGCCGATTGGCCGAGCTGGAGCACCCCCGCACCGGAATCAGAACGCGACCCGCGCAATAGCCCCGGCAGGAGTTCCGGCCGGCGGGGTCGCGGATCCCCGGGGCGTTCGAACCTGCGTCGCGAGATCCAGAGTCTCGCATGATTGGCCACTACACCACGGGGCTACGGGGTCAGAGAGCGTCGGTGCGTTGATAAACATTGCCCGCCGGAGACGGCCAGCAGGGGCCGGCCAGCGCGATCCGCGGCCGACTCGCGTTCGACGGGCTCCCCGGGGCTCGTCCCACCACACTCCACAAATAGACCGAGGGAGTCCAACCCCGGTCCGTGCCCGGGAGGTCGCATGGCGGAGAAAGGGACGATCCGCCCGGTCGAACAGGGACCGCCGGCGACCTCAGCGGCGCTCCCTAGGGACTCCCCGCTCCCGTCGGCCAGACGCTCGGCCGCGATCTACCTCGCGATCCCGCTCGGGGTCTCCGTCGTGGCGGCGGCGACGGTCGGTCTGTCGCTAGGGCGCATCGCGTCCTACTTCCCGACCGCGGGGATCGACGTCGTCTACTCGTTCCTGCGGATGTCCGCCGCGTACGGCCTCTCCCTCGCCTTCGCGCTCGCCTACGGGTACTACGCGGCGATCCACCGCACCGGCGAGCGAGTGATGATCCCGATCCTGGACATTCTCCAGTCGATCCCCATCCTCGGCTTCTTCCCCATCGCGTTAGTCGTCTTCGCGGCCCTCACACCGGGGAGCTGGCCGGGCGTGAACTTCGCCTCGGTGTTCCTCATTTTCACCTCGATGGCGTGGAACATGGTCTTCGGCGTCTACGAGTCGCTGAAGACGCTCCCCGCCGACCTGAAGGAAGCGGCCGACACCTTCCACCTGCGCGGGTGGCTCCTCTTCCGACGCGTCCTTCTCCCGGCGACGACCAATCGGCTCGTTTACAACTCGGTCCTCTCGTGGACCGCCGGCTGGTTCTTCCTGGTCGAGGCGGAGATCTTCACGACGAACTCGACGCAGACGCTCCCCGGCATCGGGAGCTTTCTCTCCTTCGCCGCGAGCGCGCACAACGCCGACAAGTTCGTCGCCGGGATCCTCGTTCTGATCGTCGTCATCGCGGTGCTCGACTTTGTCGTCTGGCGCCCGCTCGGCAAATGGGCCGAGCGATTCCGCTACGACACCACGCCGTCGGGGGAGGGCGAGATCCTTCCGGCCCCCAGCAGCGCCAATCGCTTCAGCCGCGTCGCCGCGTACGTCCGCCGCGGCGTCCGGACGGGCGTGACCCGCCTGAGCACTCCGCTCGTCCAGCTCGCGGCGATCGCCGTTCGGCCCGCTCGAAAGACCGAGCGCCGACAGTCCACCGTCTCCACCCTCGCCGTCGGAGCGATTCTCGTCTTCAGCTGGCTCCTCCTCATCGCGCTGATCGTCGCGATATTCCACGTCTTCACCGGACCGATCGCGGCGTCCGTGCTCCGCCAGATCGAGCTCCTCCCCCTCGCGATGGGCGCGTCGGCCCTCCGCGTGACCGCGGCGTTCGCGATCTGCCTCGCGATCGCGCTCCCGCTGAGCCTCTACCTCGCCCGCAACGCGCGGGCGGCGAAGTTCGGCCTCCCGACGGTCGAAGTCATCGCCTCGTTCCCGGCGACAGCCCTCTTTCCCGTGATCATCTTCGAGCTGATCCCGTACCTGAGCGCGGAGGGAGCGGCGATCCTGATGCTCATGACCGGGATGCTGTGGTACCTCTTCTTCAACCTGCTCTCGGGAGCCCGCGCGCTCCCCCCGGACCTCAGCGAGGCCGCCGACTCCTTCGGCCTCAAGGGATGGAAGCGGTTCACGCGCGTGATCCTGCCCGGGGTCTTCCCCGCGCTCATCACGGGCTCCATCACCGCGTTCGGGGGCGGATGGAACACGTTGATCGTCGCGGAGTACCTCAACGTCGGCACGACCCAGTCGCTCAGTCTCTTCGGGGTCGGGCGGGCGATCGACGTCGGCTACGCGCTGCCGAACCACGAGGGGTATCCGCTGATGGTCGCCGCGCTGCTGACGCTGGTCGCGACGGTGGTCCTCATCAACGAGCTCATATGGAAACCGCTCTACCGGCGGGCGGTCGAGAAGTACCGGTACGACTGAGCGGTCCCTCGATCGCAGAGCGCGGGAGGCGGGCATGGCGCTGATCCGGGTGGACGGGGTCTCGAAGTCGTTCGCGGGACGCCACGGCTCGATCAACATCATCCAGGGGATCTCCTTCGACGTCGCGGACTCCGACTTCCTCGCGATCGTCGGGCCTTCCGGGTGCGGAAAGTCGACGCTCCTCCGCCTGATCCAGGGGCTCGACCACCCCACGGCCGGAACGATCTCCTTCCGGGACCAGCCGGTAACATCCGTCTGCTCGAAGATGGCGATGGTCTTCCAGAGCTTTGCGCTCTACCCGTGGCTCACGGTCTCGGAGAACGTCGCCTTCGGGGTCGAAGCGCTCGGATGGCCGCCCGAGCGGATCAAGACCCAAGTGGAGCGGTACGTCTCCGTCACGGGCCTCGACGGATTTCAGGAGGCGTATCCCCGCGAGCTCTCGGGGGGGATGCGCCAGCGGGTCGGACTCGCCCGGGCGCTCGCGGTCGAGCCGTCGGTCCTGCTGATGGACGAGCCGTTCAGCGCGCTCGACCCGCTGACCGCGGAGAGCCTGCGCGAGGAGGTCCTCCAGCTGTGGCGCGACCCCGACCTCCCTCCGGACGCGGTCCTCCTCGTGACCCACAACATCGAGGAGGCGATCCAGCTCGCGGACCGGATCATCGTCCTCTCCCGCCGCCCGGCGCATCTCCTGGCCGACGTCCGGATCGACCTGCCGCGCCCACGGGACCGCAAGTCCCCAGCCTTCTACGAACTCACGGACCGGGTCTACTCGCTCATCACGGAGGGGGGCGGTCCGGCGCCGAGCGCGCCCCCCGCCGCGAACGGTGCCTCGCCACTGCAACAAGGCTTATAGCGGGCCTCCCGGATAGTCCGATTCCTGGTACCGCGATCGTGCCGACGAGCTACCCTAAGTGCAGCCCGACGGAGATGCAAGGTCTCCTGGTGCTGCTGAACTCCCACAAAGGCGCCGAGGACGTGGCGCTCCTCGCGGACGACCTCGACCTCGAGATCGACGAGATCCTCCCCGCGCTCGAATACGCCGAGGTCCTCGGTCTCGTGCGCGTCAGCGACGGGCGGGCGACGTTCACCGACCTCGGGACGCGGTGGGTGACGACGACGATCCGCGACCGCAAGGCGATCCTGCGCGATCAGCTGACGAAGACCACCTTGTACAAGACCCTCCTTCGTGCCCTCGAGAACGCGCCGGACCACCGGCTCACCGATGAGCAGCTGACCCAGTTCCTCTCGCTGACCCCCGCTCCGACCGACGAGTCGATCCAGAACATCGTCAACTGGGGCCGGTACGCCGAGCTCGTGCGCTACGACGCGGGCCAGCATCTCCTGGTCGCGGTCCGCCGGGCGCCGTCCGCGGCGAAGACCCCGACCGCGAGCCGACCGCCCCCCCCTCCCGCGTCGCTCCCGCCCCCGGCTGCGACCTCTTCGACGACGCGCAAGCCCGCGCGTCCGCCGACGGCCGACGAGGCCGCCCCCGCGCTCATCCCTGCGTCGCCCTAGGCACGCCGCCCAGTGGCCTCGGGGAAAGTTCGCTGCTAAAAGCTCGACGGGGCTCAACGCGGTCGAGGCATCCCCCATGAGCGACCTGCATATCGCCGGCATCCCGGGCAGCCTTCGCCGGAACTCGTTCTCGATGGGCCTCCTCCGGGCCGCGGTGGAGCTCGCCCCGAAGGGTGTGACGATCGAGATCCTCGACATCTCGAACTTCCCGCTCTTCAACCAGGACGACGAAGCCCATCCGCCGGCGAACGTCGCCGCTTTCAAGGATAAGGTCGGCGCGGCGGACGCGGTGCTCTTCTCGATCAACGAGCACAACTACACGCTGTCGGCGGCTGAGAAGAACGCGATCGACTGGGCCTCGCGACCCCCGACCAACGCGTGGTCGGGGAAGCCGGCCGGGATCCTGAGCGCCTCGAGCGGGAAGATGGGCGGCGTCCGCGCGCAACTCGACCTCCGCCACGCGATGGTCTTCCTCAACATGTTCCCGATCAATCGCCCCGAGGTGATCGTGCCGTTTGCGGCCCAGAAGTTCGACGCCGAAGGCCGCCTGACGGACGGGGAGACCCGGAAGTTCATTGAGGCCCACCTCGAAGAGCTCGCCCGCTACACGCGGGTCTTGACGCGCGGTACCTAGGGCCCCGACCGGCGCTCGCCTCCGCCGTTTCCAAAGCGCTTAAGGCAGCCCTTTCCTCCCCCGCGCTCGTGGGCACGTAGATCAGCGGAAGATCGCTGCTTTCGCAAAGCAGAGGTCGGGGGTTCAAATCCCCCCGTGTCCACTAATGTCTAGTCGTGAGTTTGGTAGTTTAAATACTACGGCCTGAGCGGAGCCCGATCCTGGGTCGCTGCGGGCTTCGTCACTCCTCCTCGGCCGACCCGGTGGGAGCAATCGTAGTATTCTCAGCCCATCCTTCTGAATCCTCTGTAGTGAATGGACCCAACTGTTTATGTATTGTCAGACTATGGGCGACGTGTGATCCTCACCTGTCGAACGGTGGATCGCCACGACTACTGGGAGGTGGCCACCTCT
>JBOGRO010000025.1:0-34839 GCA_050749465.1 Thermoplasmata archaeon
GGGGGCGACGGAGGGATGAAAGCCAGGCCGAAGACCTTGCCCGATCCTCCGAGAGGTGGTGCATGGCCGTCGTCAGTTCGTACCGTAAGGCGTTCTGTTAAGTCAGATAACGAACGAGACCCTCGCCCTCAGTCGCGATTTCACGAGCGATCGTGAGAGCACACTGGGGGGATCGCTGCCGCTAAGGCTGAGGAAGGAGAGGTCTACGGTAGGTCCGTATGCCCCGAATCTCCCGGGCAACACGCGCGCTACAAAGGTGGGGACAATGGGAACCGACCCCGAAAGGGGAAGGCAATCCTGAAACCCCATCGTAGTCTGGATCGAGGGCTGTAACTCGCCCTCGTGAAAATGGAGTCCGTAGTAATCGCGGGTCAACATCCCGCGGTGAATGTGCCCCTGCTCTTTGCACACACCGCCCGTCAAGTCATCCGAGTTGGGTCGGAGTGAGGGTGGCTCATCTGGGTCGCTCGAACTTCGGTTCAGCAAGGGGGACTAAGTCGTAACAAGGTATCTGTAGGGGAACCTGCAGATGGATCACCTCCTAAGAACGCCGGCCTCTGGCCGCTCGTTCGGGTCGCGATCCGACGTGCTGACGCGAACACTGTTTCTCTCCTCTCCGATCGGCCATCAACCCATTTTTGAGTAGTTACCACGACATTATTAGCAACGGCACTTTCGTCGGGCCGATGATGGCCGCTCCCCTCGCCCGCGCGGTCCCCCCGGAGCTTCGGCCCGCGGCGCGCGCGCTCGCCGACGGCGAGCCGGTCCTGATCTTCGACGCCGCCGACCGGGAAGCGGAGACCGACCTCGTCTTCCTCTCCGAGAGAGCGACGCCCGAGATGATCCGCCTCGCGCGGAAGGACGCGGGCGGGCTCTTCTGCACCGCGATCTCGGAAGAGCTGCGCGCGCGGCTCGACCTGCCGTTCTTCGCGGAGCTCCTCCGGCTCGCGGGAGCGGAGCATCCCGATCTGCCCCGCCTCACCGAACGGCCCCGCTACGACCGGCGCAGCGCGTTCGGGATCACGATCAACCACCGCGAGAACTTCACCGGGGTCCCGGACAACGACCGCGCGCTCACGATCCGCACGGTCGGCGAGGTCGCGCGGGACGCGCCCGGGCTCTCCGACGAGGAGCTCCGCGAGAAGTTCCGCGCGTCGTTCATCTCTCCCGGCCATGTCTATCTCCTCTACTCGGCACCGACGCTCCTCGCCGAGCGAAAGGGCCATACGGAACTCGTCATCTCACTCGCCCGGATGGCGGCACTGAGCGAATCGGTGACCGTCTGCGAGATGCTCGGCGACTCGGGGGGCGCGCGCTCACCCGAGGCGGCGCGCAAGTACGCGGAGGCCCACGGCTGGCCGTTCGTGGAAGGGCGAACGATCGTCGACGCGTGGCGGGCATGGTCGTCCGCGTAATGGCGACGGGGGTCTTCGACCTCCTCCACCCGGGCCACGTCTACTTTCTCACCGAGGCGCGGAAGCTCGGCGACGAGCTCGTGGTCGTCGTCGCCCGCGACCAGACCGCGCGACGCCTGAAGCACGAGCCGTACGTCCCCGAGCACATCCGGCGCGAGATGGTCGAGGCGCTGAAGCCGGTCGACCGGGCGATCCTCGGGTCGACGACCGACATCTACGAGACCGTCGTCCGCGAGCGCCCGTCGATCATCGCGCTCGGTTACAACCAGGTCTGGAACGAGGCGGAGGTCGAGCACGAGTGCGCCCGCCGCGGGGTCCCGGTCAAGGTCGTCCGGGTCGGGCCGATTCCGCACGACGAGCTCGCGACGCGCCGGATCGTCGAGCGGATCCTCGAGATCTCGGGCCGCCCGAAACAGGTGGGTTCGTGAAGCGCATCGGGGTCGCGGACACGACGTTCGCCCGCGTCGACCTCGCGGGGTACGCGATCCGTGCCCTCCAGGGCGCCGGGACCGGCTTCCGAGTCGTTCGTCGCACCGTCCCGGGGATCAAGGACCTCCCGGTCGCCTGCCGCCAGCTCTTCAGCCAGGAGCACGTCGACCTCTGCCTCGCGCTCGGGATGCCGGGAAAGGCCGAGTACGACCGGACCTGCGCGCACGAGGCGTCCCTCGGTCTCCTCTTCACCGGCGTCCTCGAGGCGAAGCCGATCGTCGAGTGCTTCGTCTTCGACGGGGAGGCGGAGACCCCCCGGGAGCTCGCGACCCTCGCGCGGCGGCGCGCCGAGGAGCACGCCCTCAACGCCTACTCGATGTTGTTCCGGCCGCAGGACCTCGCTCGGAAAGCGGGAGAGGGGCTGCGACAGGGCTTCGCGGACGCCGGACCGGTCCGGCCGACGCGCTAACGAACCAACGGAGAAAGAACGATGCCGAAGCGAACGGGCGAGGGAAAGGGCGTGACCGTGGCGATCGTCGCGAGCGAGTACAACTACGACATCACGCTCCTGATGCTGGAGCGGGCGAAGGAGGAGGTCGACTTCCTCGGCGCGCGGCTCGGCCCCGTCGTCAAGACCCCCGGGGTCTACGACATGCCGCTCGCGGTGAAAGTGCTCCTCGGTCGGCGGGACGTCGACGCGGTCGTCGCGCTCGGTGCGGTCATCGAGGGGGAGACCGACCACGACGAGGTCGTGATGCACCAGGCGGCGCGGAAGCTCACCGACCTCTCGGTCGAGTTCGGCAAGCCCCTCGGGCTCGGGATCTCGGGCCCCGGCGAGACGCGGCTTCAGGCCCAGGACCGCATCGAGAACGCGGGGAACGCGGTCCGGGCGGTCGTGAAGATGGTCCGTCGGCTGCGGGAGCTCAGCGCCTAGCCCCGACACCGGCCGTCCCGCCGGCCGGGAGTGGTCGCTCGAGCGTCCATGAGGTCGACCGGGGCCGGGAGCGCGAAAGGGAGCCGCCCCGTCGGCGACGTCGCTACAGTCCGAGCCGGCCTCGGAGGTAGTCGAACGCGGTCCTCCCTTTCGAGGTGTGGGGGGTCACCGTGAGGCGACCCGGGGGGACCTTCGTCCGGTCCCGCGTCCGCAGGGCCGCTTCGAGCCGGGCGCGCGGGATCTCCACGGTCACGTCCGCCTGGGGGGCGACGCCGGGGACGACCGAGACCGCTCCGGACCGATCGACGACGAGCGAGGCCGTCCCGTCGTCGGTCTGGAATACCCAGGTCTGCGGGAGGTACCCGCGGAGGATACCGCCGAGGAACCCTTTCAGTTGGCGCTGGACCTCCGGCTCGAGCCCACGGCCGGTCTCGCGGAGCAGTTCCTCGACGCCGCTCATCGGCGCGCCAAGACGGTCGGGGGATTATAGACCGAGGACCCGCCGGCGTGCGCCGTGGCCGCGCCCAAACCATTAAGCGGCTCCGTCCCTCGACCGGCGCCGGAGGGCGCCGCGATGGGTCCTCGCGAGTTCTACCCCGAGATCGCGTCCACGCAGGACCGTGCGATCGAGCTGGCCCGGTCCGGTGCCCCCGAAGGGACCCGGGTCATCGCGGCTGCGCAGAGCCGGGGGCGCGGCCGGCTCGACCACGTTTGGGTTTCTCCCCCCGGCGGCGTCTACCTGTCGATCGTCCTCCGCGCGCCGTCCGAGCACGCGACCCTCCTCCCGCTCGCTCTCGGCGCGCGCCTCGCCCACGAGCTGAGTGCGCGGTACGCCGCGCCGTTCCGGGTCAAGTGGCCGAACGACGTGCTGCTCGCACCGGGTGCGGAACCGGCCCGCAAGATCGGCGGGATCCTGGTCGACCGGGTCGAGGACGCGGGCACCGACGCGATCGTGGTCGCCGGGATGGGGGTCAACGTCTCGAGCGACCCCGCCGCGTTCCCCCCCAGCGTGCGCGTGCGACGGGTTTCGCTCGCCGAGATTGCCCCCGAACCCCCGACGCTCGAAGCCATCGAAGCCCTGGTCGTCCGCAGTGCGATGCGCGCGGCGATCGGGCTGCGGGGCCCCGGCGGCGTCGAGGCGACCCGCGCGCTCTGCCGCCGCTGGCTCTGGGGCGTGGGCCGCCGCGCGACGATCGACGAGGAGGAGGCGGGGACGATCACCGGGATCGGGGACGAAGGGGAGCTTCTGCTCGAGCGCGAGGGGGCGCCGGTGGTCATAAGAGCCGGCGAGGTTCGCGTGGAGGGAACGGCATGAGCGAGGCGTTCGACCGGTGGAATGTGCTCCGGCGCAAGTCCCGGGAAGGGGGCGGGTCCGAGCGGGTCGGCCGACACCGCGCCGCGGGCAAGCTGACCGCGCGCGAGCGGCTGGAGGCGTTCTTCGACCCGGGCACCTTCACCGAGATCGACCCGTTCGTCACCCACCGGGTCGAGAAGTTCGGTCTCGCCGACCGGAGGCCTCCCGGCGACGGCGTCGTCACCGGTTGGGGCGAGGTCGACGGCCGTCCGGTCTGCGCTTTCGCCCAGGACGCGACGGTCTTCGGCGGCGCCCTCGGTGAGGCGCACGCGATGAAGATCGTCAAGGGGATGGAGACCGCCCGCAAGGCGGGCGTCCCGATCGTCGGCCTCGACGACTCGGGCGGGGCCCGGATCCAGGAGGGGGTGATGAGCCTCGGCGGCTACGGCGAGGTCTTCTTCCGGAACGTGACGCTCTCCGGCGTCGTTCCCCAGCTCTCCCTGATCCTCGGCCCCTGCGCGGGCGGGGCGGTCTACTCGCCGGCCCTCACCGACTTCGTGATCATGGCGAAGGGGACCGGCCAGATGTTCATCACCGGCCCGGACGTCGTGCGCGCCGTGACCGGCGAGGAGGTCACGATGGAGGCGCTCGGGGGCGCCGAAGCGCACGCGGCGCAAAGTGGCGTTTCGCACTTCACGGTCGCATCGGACGTCGAAGCGATCGCACTCGCCCGCCGCCTCCTCTCCTACCTCCCGCTCAACAACCTTGAGGAGCCGCCCGTCGCCGCGAGCGCGGCCCCACCGGACTCGGCCAGCGCCGAGCTCGAGCGGGTCGTCCCCGAGGACGCGAACGCGCCGTACGATGTCCACGAAGTGCTGCGGCGGGTCCTCGACTCGGAGTCGTTCCTCGAGGTCCAGGCGGAGTGGGCGCCGAACCTCGTCGTCGGGCTTGCCCGCCTCGCCGGCCACCCGGTCGGCGTAGTCGCGAACAACCCGGGCGCGCTCGCGGGCACGCTCGACATCAATGCCTCCACGAAGGGCGCTCGGTTCGTCCGCTTCTGCGACGCGTTCAACCTCCCGCTTACGACGTTCGTCGACGTCCCGGGATTCCTCCCCGGCACCGCCCAGGAGCACGGCGGCATCATTCGCCACGGCGCGAAGTTGCTCTACGCGTACGCGGAGGCGACCGTCCCGCTCCTGACCGTCATCCTGCGGAAGGCCTACGGTGGCGCGTACGACGTCATGTGCTCGAAGCACCTCGGCGGTGACCTGAACCTGGCCTGGCCGACCGCCGAGATCGCGGTCATGGGCGCGGACGGCGCCGTCAACGTCCTCTACCGCCGCGACCTCGACGCGGCGAGCGACGCGGACCGGGAGCCGCTGCGCGCCCGGCTCGCCCAAGAGTACCGCGGGGAGTTCCTGAACCCGTACCTCGCCGCGGAGCGCGGGTACATCGACGACGTCATCGACCCGGCGGAGACGCGCGCCAAGCTCCTCGCCGGCCTCAAGATGCTCGCCTCCAAGCGCGACGACCGACCGGCGAAGAAGCACGGGAACATCCCCCTCTAACGTGGGGTCGTCGTGCATGGTCGGCATCACCGAAACCGTCCTGCGGGACGGGCACCAGTCGCTGATCGCGACCCGGATGCGCACGCGGGACATGCTACCGGCCGCGGAGCGGCTCGACGCGATCGGCTATCGCTCGCTCGAGGTCTGGGGCGGGGCGACGTTCGACGTCTGCCTCCGGTTCCTCCACGAAGATCCGTGGGACCGGCTTCGCCAGCTCAAGCGGCGGATCTCTCGGACGCCGCTCCAGATGCTGCTGCGGGGCCAGAACCTCGTGGGATACCGCCACTACCCGGACGACGTCGTCGAGAAGTTCGTCGCCGAGTCGGCTCGCGCCGGGATCGACATCTTCCGGGTCTTCGACGCGCTCAACGACCCGAAGAATATGGAGGTCGCGCTCCGCGCGGTGAAGAAATCGGGCGCGCGCGCCCAGGCTACGATCTGCTACACTCAGAGCCCGGTCCACACGCTCCCCGCGTTCGTCGAGCTGGGTAAGCGCCTCGCGGCGCTCGGCGCGGACGAGCTCTGCGTGAAGGACATGGCCGGCTTCATGCCGCCCACCGAGGGCGCGACGCTCGTGCGCGCGCTCGTGAAGGAGATCGGACTCCCCGTCGTCGTCCACACCCACTCCTCGAGCGGCCTGTCGACGATGACGTGCCTCGCGGCCACCGAGGCGGGCGCGACCGCGATCGACGCGGCGCTCTCCCCCTTCTCGGGGGGCGCCTCCCAGCCCCCGACGGAGACCCTGGTCGGCGCGATGCGGAATACGGAGTACGATCCCCACCTCGACCTGGACGCCCTCGCGGATCTCGCGACGTACTTCGGAACCGTGATGGACCGCTACCGGCCCCTCCTCAACCCCCGGTCGCTCCAGACCGACCCGGGGATCCTCACGCACCAGGTCCCGGGCGGAATGCTTTCGAACCTTCTCTCGCAGCTGAAGGAGCAGGAGGCGCTCGGCCGGCTCACCGAGGTGCTCCAAGAAGTGCCGCGCGTCCGGGCGGACCTCGGCTACCCCCCGCTCGTCACCCCGACCAGCCAGATCGTCGGCATCCAAGCGGTCCTGAACGTCCTGACGGGCGCTCGGTATCGCCCGATCACCCAGGAGGTCCGGGACTACGTGCGGGGCCTCTACGGAACCCCGCCGGCGCCGATCGACCCCGAGCTCCGGGCAAAGGTCCTTGCCCAGGGTCCGCCCGCGATCACCGGCCGGCCGGCCGACCTCCTCCCGCCGGAGTTCTCGAAGATGCTCGGCGAGGTCCGCCAGCTCGTACCGGCCGCGGACGACGCGGAGGCGCTGTCGTACGCGCTCTTCCCCGCGGTCTACCGGTCGTACCGCGCGGCGGTCGACCGGGGACTGAACTCGGACATCCTCACGACCGCCGCGCTCGGCGTGGTCGGAGCGCTGCGTGCGCCGACGCCCATCCCAGCTCCGGTCGCGGCCCCCGGCTCTGCCGGCGGCGGAGTGAGCCCCTGGGCGCACGAGGGGAGAGCCCGCCTGCAATCTCAGCGGAGGTGGGTCGACGCGAATCACCGTCGTTCGGGACGGTAGCTCGACGTCGGTCGACGTCCCCCCGGGCGCCGACTCGGTCACGGTCGGGAAGGAGCGGTACCCGGTCACGGTCCTCCGTCGGACCGCGATGTCGGTCGAGCTCGAGGTGGCCGGCGAGCGGGTCGTGGTCGAGAACTGGCCCGAGCACTTTCCCGAACCCCCCGGCCCGGTCGACGTCAACGGCGAGCGCTGGACGGTCACGATCGAGCGGGGTACTGAGACCGGTCTCCCGGTCGCCCCTCCATCGAGGGCGATCCCGCATCCGGACCCGGTTCCGACTCCGCTCGCGCGGCCGGGCACGGGAACGCCGGTGCTCCCGCCGATGCCCGGCAAGGTGATCGAGGTGCGCGTGAAGGAAGGCGAGCGCGTCCGCAAGGGCGAGGTCCTCCTGGTCCTCGAGGCGATGAAGATGCGCAACGAGATCACGAGCCCGATGGACGGAGTCGTCCGGGGGTTGGCGGTCGGCGCGGGCGCCAACGCCCGCGCGAAAGAGCCGATGCTCTACCTCGCCCCCGACTGACGCGCCGGGTCGTTGCCCCTAGGCGAAGTGGGGGAGCGTCCGGCCGCACGCGGGGCAGCGAGCGGTCCCCGGGGCGACGGGGGCAGCGCAGTAGATGCAGAAGCCGACCGAGCTCGCGTGCTGCGCGTGGGCGGTCGACGCGAGTGGGGCGTCCCCGGAGATCGAGGGACCCGGGGCCGTCGCGCTGGTGCGAACCCGGCGGCTCGCCCACGGAGAGTACATCAGCGCGAGGCTCGCGAACATCCAGCCGAGGAGCACGTAGAACGCGATCGAGGCGTACTGTGGATACGTCAAGAGGACGAGGATCGCGACCGCGATCGTCCCGAAGTTCGCGAGCGTGAGCAGCGTCCGAATAAGCATGGCCACCGGTCCCGGCCAAGAACGAGAGCCCGCGACCGCTCATCTCCTTTCGCCTCGCGGGCGAAAGTGGGCGAGGCTCCTTCGCGCCGACGCCGGCCCCCGTGCCGGGGCCCTCGGTTCCCAGCGGCTATAAGAGGGCCCGTGGATGGCGGCCCGCATGCCGACCGTTCCGACCCTGGTCGCGCGCGACGAGTTCACCTACGAGATCCCTCGGGACGAGGCCGCCGGCATGCGCGTTCCGGGCGTCCTCTTCTCCAACGCGGCGCTGCTCGGAGGGGTCCGCGACGACCCGTCGCTGCGCCAGCTCGCGAACGTGGCGACCCTCCCCGGGATCCAGCGGGAGGCTCTCGCGATGCCGGACATCCACTTCGGTTACGGGTTTCCCGTGGGCGGCGTGGCCGCGTTCGACCTTGCCGACGGGGTCGTCTCGCCCGGTGGGATCGGCTACGACATCAACTGCGGAGTCCGCCTGATCCGCACCTCGCTGACCGCGGACGAGGTCCGGCCCCGCCTCGGCGAGCTGATGGAGCGCCTCTACCGCGAGGTCCCGTCGGGCGTCGGTTCGCGCGGCGGTCACCCCCTGACGCCGTCCTCGGTCGACGAGGTCCTCGCCGGCGGCGCCCGCTGGGCCGTCGAGCACGGCCTGGGCCGGACCACCGACCTCGCGTTCCAGGAGGAGGAGGGCCGCCTGCCGGGCGCGGCGCCGGCGGCGGTCTCGGAATCGGCCCGCAAGCGCGGGCTGAAGCAGCTCGGCACGCTCGGCTCGGGGAATCACTTCCTGGAGGTGCAGGCGGTCGACCGCCTCTTCGACCCGGCATTCGCCGCGGCGCTGGGCCTCGAGCCGGGCCGCGCGGTCGTCATGCTCCACACGGGGTCGAGGGGCCTCGGCCACCAGGTCGCGACCGACTTCATCCAGGAGATGGACCGGGGCCTCGCCGGCCAGGGCATCGTGCTGGTCGACCGACAGCTCTCCTGCGCCCCGGTCGCCTCGGAACCCGGCCAACGGTACCTCGGCGCGATGGCCGCCGCCGCGAACTTCGCCTGGGCAAACCGTCAGGCGATCACCCACGGGGTCCGGCGCGCGTTCTCGGCCGTCTTCGGACGCCCCGACGAGGAGCTCGACCTCGCGGTCGTCTACGATATCTCCCACAACATGGCCAAGGTCGAGGAGCACGCGGTCGACGGCGGCCCGCAGCGCCTCCTCGTCCACCGCAAGGGTGCGACGCGCGCCTTCCCGGCCGGACGGGACGAGGTCCCGGAGGCGTACCGCACGTTCGGCCAGCCGGTGCTGATCCCGGGCGACATGGGGACCGCGAGCTACGTCCTCGCGGGCCTCCCGACATCGATGACGCGCTCCTTCGGCTCATCCTGCCACGGCGCGGGGCGGCGCCTCTCCCGCCATGCCGCGGTCCGGGCGTTCCGCTACGAGGAGGTGACGCGGGCCCTCGCCGGCCGCGGGATCGTCGTCCGCTCGGCGTCCCGCGAAGGCGTCACCGAAGAGGCGCCGGGCGCCTACAAGGACGTCGAGGAGGTCGTGCGCGTCGCGGAGGGGGCGGGCCTCACCCGGCGGGTCGCGCGACTCGTGCCGATGGGCGTCGTCAAGGGCTAGCCGACCACTCCGGTCGGGGCCGACGTCGGTGCGCCAACGCGAGCACGACCCCGACGACGACGGCCGTGCCGAGGACGAGGACACCGAGGACCCGGGGCAGGAAGCCGAGCGGAGGACCCCCCGGAGCGGGAGTGACCACGATCTCGTACGACCGGACGAGCGAGCCGTTGCGCGCGTCACGGACGGTGAGGGTCGCTGAGTACGTGCCGGCCGTCCGGTAGGTGTGGCTCACGTTCGCCGCGGAGGAGTTCGCCCCGTCCCCGAACTCCCAGTCGTACGAGTACGGCCCCCCACCCCCGCCGGTCGCCACGGCGGTGAACTCGACCGCGAGGGGCGCCGCGCCGGTGGCGACGGACGGACCGGACTCGACCGCGAGGGGCGCGGCGGTCGCGTTCGTCACGTCGACCGCGAAAGGGTCGACCGCGCGGTCGCCCCACGCGTCGCCCGTAGTGAGGGTCACCGTGTACCGCCCGGGGGCCCCGTAGCGGTGCGTCAGCGACGGACCGGAGGCGCTCGTCCCGTCGCCGAGCGTCCACGCGATGGACGGGGTTCCCGGGCCGACGGCGTCCGCGCTTCCCTGCCAGGTGAGCGGCGCCGGGCCGTGGGAAGGGCCGCCCGTGCCGTCGAGGAGGATCGCGCTCGCCCTCGGGACGAAACCTCCCCCCTCCACCGCGAAGAACCCTGCGAAGGAGAACGGGACGGTGACGTTCGTTCCCGTGGTCGCGAACGTCGCCGAGAGATTGCCCGCGGTGACCGACGGGCCCGGGGCGAAGGACGTCTGGTTCACGACCGACGTGAAGCCACCGCGCCCATTCCCGAGCTGCCAGGTGAAGTTCGCCGCCGTGGCCGTGCCGTTCCAGGAGAACGCCTCGGCCGAGTACTCGACGGTCTCGCCCGAGGAGCGCTGGACCGCCGGCGCGATCGTCGCCGAAACGTACGGTGCCGCGGACGGGGTGGACGGCCCGACGTTGACCAGGAACGCCTCGCTCGCGTTCCCGTAACCCGCGTCGGCGACCTGGCCGACGGCCCAATACGTGCCCGAGGCCGTGTACGTCTCGTTGGCCGACTCGCCGGTCGCCGAGGCCCCGTTACCGAACGTCCAGGTGACCGACGCCGGAGCCGCCCCGTCGCCGCCGGAGACCGTCCCGGCGAAGTGGACGGTGAGCGGGGCCGGCCCGATGGGCGGGGTCGCGGTGAACGTTGCGGCGAGGGCCGGAGCGACCGTGACGTTCGTCTCCGCCCGGGCGGGAGGACCGGCGCTGTCGTTCACATAGAGCGAGATGGGGTACGTCCCCGGGGCGCGGAAGATCGCGCACTCGCACGCGGCGACGTACGGGTCGCTCGAGACGTACTGCTCGGTCCGGGTCCCGCCTCCGCCCGAGACGGTGAAGAGCGCCGGGAAATCCGCGGGGGCGTCGCGGGCCGCCGGGGCCGAGCTCGCCGTCACGACGAGCGGAGCGACCGGCGCGGCGCACACCGGGGTGGGAGCGCTGCCCACCCCGAGGCCCACGGGGACGCTCACTCCCCCGTTCGGGGGGGACGCGGCATCCTCTGCGACCACAACCGGGCAGTAGGAGCCGCTCGTCCCGTAGACGTGGACGACGCTCGGATTCAACGTCCAGTTCTCGTAGGTCCCGTCCCCGAAGTAGTACAGATAGGAGTACGGCCCGGTGCCGCCCGTCGGCGTCGCGGTGAGCGTCACCGGCGCGCCGACCGAGGGGGTCGTGCTGGAGACCGCGAGGTCGATCCGAAGCGAGCTGCCGCCTCCGACCACAATCGCGATGGGCAGCGAGACCGAAAGGTTTCCCGAGAGGTCGGCGACGTACGACTGTGCGACGTAGAACCCCGGCGAGGGGTAGGTGTGGGTCACCAGCCCGTCGGTCGCGAACGAGGCGTTCCCGTCGCCGAAGTAGACCCCCTCCACCCGAGTGGAGCCGGTGCCGCCGGTGGCGTTGACGAAGAACCGGACCGTCAGCGGCGCGGGCCCGGATTCCGAGGAGACGTTGAGCTCGGTGTAGAGGCTGGGGAGCGTGGTCGGTCCCGCGGTCAGGTCGGCGACGAGGTTTCCGACGATCGGAGTCCCGATTCCGGAAATGGGATCCCAACCGGTCCCCGCCGAGTAGCCGTTGGTGCCGCTGACGATGTCGTGGAAATCGACCCCGTAGTCCGGCCCCTCGAGGATCGAGTAGAGGGAGGGGTTGAGCAGGCCCCGCGGAGAGCCCGCGTACTGGTCGGAGATCGCGGCAATCCCCGCCCAGATCGGCGTCGCGAGGCTCGTGCCCCCCTCCGGACCCGGGCTGCCGTCGATATAGACGAGGACTCCCGGAAGCGAGATCGCGGAGACGTCGGGCACGCCGCGGTCGGCCTCGGAGGCGAGGGTCCCGTCGCCGACCTGCCACCAGGGCCGGGGCAGGGGGGAGTATCCGCCGCCCGAGCCGCCCTCGTTATCACAGCCCGGCGCGACCCGTCCCGAGCTGTTGCCGCTCCACGCGGTCTCCCCCTCCCAGGTTCCACTCGGGGAGACCGAGAGGACCGTGCCGCCCACCCCCGTGACGTACGGGTCCGAGGCGGGGAAGTTCGTGGAGACCCCGTTCGTTCCGTCCGCGGCCCCGCAATCGCCGCTCGCGGCGAAGACGCTGATCCCCTCGGCGGCGGCGAACTCCAGCACGGGCCCGAGAAGGGCGTACGAGCCGTCGGTCGACGCGTTGCACGCGAGCGAGCAGGGCGTGGAGAAGCGGTTGAAGACGCCGACGTCCGGTTCCCCCCAGCTCATCGACAGGACGTTCACCGATTGGTGCGCGACAAGGTAGTCGACCGCCTCGTAGAGGCCGGCCTCCGGGTTCGGCGAGAACGTCATGTCGATCGTCGCGCCCGGCGCGCTCGCATGGGACCACTCGAGGTCGAGCGCTTCCTCCCCGCCCCACTCCGTGGTGGTTGCGTTGAGGTCGCCGGTCGTCGGGACCGGGTAGAGGTAGTTCACCGTCGGGGTCGCGAGTCCGGTCGCGCTATCGAACGAAGCCAGGTCGCTCTCGAGCTGCGTCTGGGGCTCCGCCGCGTCGTAGGCGTCGACGACCCCGATCGTCTCCCCGGCGCCATCGGTCCCGGAGCCGATCAGCGTGCTCATGTCGTACGCGCCCCAGACCTGACAGGGCACCACATCGCCGGTAGCGGAACAGGACGCCGCCGGCCCCGCGACCGGAACCACGGTCGAGGCGGAGGTCACGGCCGGCAGGATGGGAGTGTCGTTCCCGAGCCCGAGGGCTCCGGTCCATCCGTACCCCGCGGGCAGCGTGGCGGGAGTGGGATGGCTGACGAACTCCGGACCGCCACTGGACCGATAGAGGTCGAACGTGGTTCCAAAGGCCGGTCCGACCTCCGCCGCCGGGCCCTCGACGTCGAGCAGGAGGTGGTCGGGGCTCGCGGTGACGCGGAGTCCGAACGACGCGAAGTACGCGCTGGCCCGCGCGATCGCCGCCCGCGACGCCCCGAACCGTGTAGAGAGATCGGAGTCGGAGAGGAAGGCGTGGTAGGCCGGGGTCCCGGGGACGTAGAGCGCGGTAAGGTACGCCGACAGGTTCGACGCGTTCGAGATCGCGAGCCCGACCGCGACGTCGAGCGGGGTGGTCGCCTCGACCGGACCCAGCTCTCCGACCCCCGCGTTCGGCGCGTAGGCGGGTGCGACCTCGACGAGGCCCGAGCCGACCGGAGCGGTCGGAGCCACCAGGGCCGCGGAGGAGGGCGCTCCGGGGACCGTCGGCGCAACGGCCGGCGAGCCCGTCGACCCCGAGGTCGCGCCGAGGGGGGAGAAGAGGAGCAACCCCGTCAGGATCAGCGCCGCGAGGGCCGGGTCCCGCATGGGTCTCGGGGGGAGGGGCGGCGCCCGCCCATATCCTTGTCCCGCGCGGCGGCGTCGCGGTCGAAAGACCTCATAACCCCCGTCCGGCGTGTCCGGGTCGAGGAGTGTCGTTGGACCCGTACCTCGGCTACGAGATTGCGGTCCTGGTGATCGTGGCCTACGGGGCCATCGTCTACGCGCTCTACCGCGCGGGATGGATCCGCCCCGACTCCGCGCTGACCCTTTTCGGCCCCGCGTTGATGATCAAGACCCGGCGGGGACGCGCCGCGCTGGAGCGATGGGCGCGGTTCCGCCGGTTCTGGACCGTGGTGGCCGACATCGGCATCGCGCTCGCGGCGATCGCGATGGCGGGTGTCGTGGTCCTCCTCCTGGTCGACGCGGTCGTCTCGCTGCGCCTGAACCCGTCGACCGCGCCGCCGGTCACCGAGGCGCTCGGCCTCCCCGGGATCAACCCGATCATCCCGATCGGCTACGGGATCGTCGCGCTCGTCGTCGGCGTGGTGCTCCACGAGCTCGCGCACGGCGTGGTCGCCCGCTCCCAGGGGATCGGCGTGAAGAGCCTCGGGATCCTGTGGTGCGTCGTACCGGTGGGAGCGTTCGTCGAGCAGGACGACGCCGACATGCAGGCCGCGTCGCGCCGCCGGCGGGACCGCGTCGCGGCCGCGGGCGTGCTCGCGAACTTCGCGCTCACGGCCGTGTTCTTCATCGCACTCTCCCTCCTCGTCGCCTCCTCCGTCCAGCCGAACGCGAACGGCGTGGGCATCGCGCTCGTTGAGTCCGGCACTCCCGCCGCCAACGCGAGCCTCGCTCCGGGCGACATCATCGTCTCCATCAACGGCACCGCGACGACGACCTCGACGCTCTTCGAGAACTCGCTCGTGAATACCTACCCCAACGAAACGGTCCCGCTCGTCTACTATTCGTCGAGCTTGGGGAGAACGGTCTCGACGAACGTCACGCTCGCCCAGAGCCCGACCGTGGCGACGCGGGGGTACCTCGGGGTCGCGGTCGGCTTCATCACCCCGGCCCAGCTCCGCTCCGCGCTCATCTCGCCCCTCACCGGTCCGTCCGGCCCCACGACCGGCGCGCTCGACTGGCTCGTCCTCCCGCTCGCGACCCTCGAGCCGGTCAGTGGCACCACCATTGGCTTCTTCCACCTCACGGGGCCGCTCGCCGGCGTCAACCCGTCCTCGTTCTGGATCGCCGCGAACGTCCTCTACTGGCTCGCGTGGATGAACCTCCTCCTCGGGGTGTCGAACGCGCTCCCGCTCGTGCCCTTCGACGGCGGCCTCCTCTTCCGGGACTACGCCGCGTCCGTTGCGGCCCGTTTCCGGCGCGGCTGGTCGGCCGCCCGGCTCGATCAATTCGGGAGCCAAGCGGTCACCGCTTCCTCCCTCATCGTCCTCCTCCTACTCGTATGGCAGTTCGTCGTTCCTCGGCTCCTCTAGACGAGCGCTCGCTCTTCGCGGAGTACCCGTTCCTCGCGGGGGCGGAGTCGCTCCTCGGCGCCGAGCCGGTGTCGGTCCGCGCCCTCCTTGCCGACCCCGCCTATGCCCGGGCTCGGTCCATCGGCCGCGCCCGCGTCCTCGCCGCGGCGGACGACCCCCGGGCGCGGCGGGACATCGAGGAACTCGCGGGGGCCGAAGCCGACGTGCGATACCTCTCGTTCCTCTTCGCGCAGATCCTCCTCGCCGCCGCGCCGAGCCCGGCCGCGCTGCGCCGGTGGGCCGTCGCCGAATCGAAGCGGACGCACGGCCGACTCTCGAGCGTGCCGGCGGACGAGCTGATCGAGGTCGCGGGGCGCCTCGGCTTCCCGTTCCGCGAGGCCGGCCCGGACCGCGTCGCGCTGTCGCTCCTCGACTACCTGCGGCTCGCCGTGCCGGTCCGCGAGGCCGACTTCCGCCTCGCGCGTCAGGACGTCGAGCACGGGCGGGTCGTGGTGGACCGGGTCCGCGCGGCACGGCTCCTCCAGGAAGCGATCCGTCTCCGCCTCGGCGTCGCGGTCCCGCTCGCGGCGGAGGTCCGCGCGCTCGTCGCGGAGCGCGAGGCCGAGCTCCTCGCCGAGCTCGCTCGGCGCACCCCGCTCCCCGTGGCCCGCACCGGCGGCGCGGCGGACGGGATCCGGCCCGACCGCTTCCCGCCGTGCGTCCGCAAGATGCAGCGGATGCTCCAGGTGGGTGAGAACCTCTCTCACGCCGGGCGCTTCGCGCTCGCCGCCTTCCTCCACCGGGCCGGCGCGGACTTCGAGACGATCGTCGACGCCTACCGCGGCGCCCCGGATTTCGACGAGTCGGTCACCCGCTACCAAGTGGAGCACATCACGCACCACGACGGCGGCGCCGGCTACGAGCCCCCCGAGTGCGACACGCTCCGCAGCCACGGGCTCTGTTGGCGCGACGGCGACCCCGCCGCGCCCCTCCCGGTCGACCGTGCCCCCGACCCGCTGTGCCACGAGCCCTGGTTGCGGCACCCGCTCCAGTACTACCGCCAACGCGGAGGTACGGTCGTCGAGCGGGGTAGCGAGGTAGGGGATACGACCGTCACCCCGTCGGGGGGAGCGCCCGGTACGTCCGGACCCCGCGGGCGATCGCGGTCCACTGCCCGGCGATGACGAAGTAGAGGAACGCGACGTCCAACACCGTGAAGGAGAACCCGCCGAGGTGGAAGTGTGCCCACGGCTCGGTCGGGGCCCAGGGCCACGGGATCGTCCACGCGAACTCGGCGAGCGAGGCGACGGCGAGGACGACCAGTCGGTCGGCGCGGGTGAGGAGACCGGAGTAGGCGCGTCCCTGCCCGACCGCCTGAGCCTGGGTCCCCATGTAGCTCGTGAGGAGGAGGCTCGCGAGCGCGAGGAGCGCGAGGATCGGGTTCGCGAACCCCGAGACGGCGATCCCGAGGACGATGACGAGGTCGGCGTAGCGGTCGAGGACGTGATCGAGGTAGTCGCCCCGCACCGACGTCCGGCCGGTCGCGCGGGCGACCGCCCCGTCCAGCACGTCGAAGAGACCGGCGAAGAAGATCAGGGCCGCGACCGGGAGGAAGAGGAGCGGCGTGCTCCCGTGCACGAGCGCCGCGAGGACCGCGGCCGCGCCCGCCAGCGCGAGGGCGAGCCAGCTCAGCGACGCCGGGCTCCAGCCGAGGAACGGGCGCGCGAGCCGGTCGACGTACGGGGCCACGCGGGCCCGGTACTCCTCGAGCACCATCGGCGTCCCTAGCGCGGCCGGTCCAAAAGATGCGCGGTGACGCGCGCGTCGGCGAGCCAGTCGACGCGTCCGTACTTCGAGCGTCCGCGCACGCGCAATCGGCGGCGAACCTCCCGCGCGACGGCGGCGACCGAGCGACCGGTCGTGTCGATCTCCCAGACCCGACGGCCCGGTCCCGCAGCCTCGAAAAGCACGACGTCGGTCGCCTCCGCGATGACGTTCCCCCGCCGCTCGGCCGCCGAGCCCCGCCGCGCCGCGCGGAGGCGGCGCTCGAGCTCGGCGGGGTGGCAGCGCAGGACGACCGCGTCTCGGATCGGCAGGAGGTGGGCGAGGTGCCCCACCACGAGGTCCACTCGGCGGAGCGCCCCCGCCCGCCGAAGTCGGCGACGGAGGGCCGGCACGTCGACCTCGACCCCACCGCGGACACGGCGGGCCGCCCCGAACCGGGCCGCGAGGTCGGCAACCTCGATGGCCCGAAGGGTGGGGGCGAGGGCGGCGGCGACCGCGCTCTTCCCGGTTCCCGGAGTGCCGGTCAGCGCGACCGCGCCCGGCACTGCCGCCTCCTCACGCGAACCGGAGCGAACGGAACGTCTTGCGCCAGGCGAGCACCTCGGCCCCGACCCGCTCTTGCTTCAGTCCGCCGCGAACGAGGAGGTCCGCGAGGCGGGGCATGTCCGCGGGCGTGAGCCCCAGTCGAGCGACCTCGGCCGTTCCGATTCGGCCGACCAGGTCGATCAGGAGCCGCTGCCGCTCGAGCCGGCGGGCGAGGACCCCGGGACTGACATCCGCGACCTCGCGCAGACGGGCCCGGTCGAGCAGGAGCTGGTGAGAGCGGGTGAACCCCTCCGCGGCGCCGACGAGCGGCACTCCCCGATCGACGAGCGCACGGCCGAGGTGTTGCGCGTTCTCCGCCACGGTGGTCGCGTACTCGCCTCCGCACCGCTCGAGCTCGAGGAGCGTCTGGCCGAGCGCCGCGATCCGGTGCCAGTGGGCGTTGTCGAAGACCCGCCAGACGAGTGCCGGATCGAGCTGGCGGAAGAGGTCCTCCCGGTCGGTGACGAGGAGTCCCCCCTGCGGGCCCGGGAACGACTTGTGGGTGCTGCCGTAGAGGACGTCCGCGCCCTCGCGAAGCGGGTCCTGGAACTGGCCACCGGCGATCAGCCCGAGGACGTGCGACGCGTCGTAGAAGACGAGCGCGCCTTCGGCGTGCGCTGCCTCCGCGATCTCGCGCAGCGGGTACGGGAAGAGGAAGAAGCTCTGGCCGAGAACGACCGCGTTCGGATGCTCCTGACGGATCGTCGCGACCGCCGCCTCCGCGTTCACCGAGTGGCCCGGGCCGTCGGCCGGGAGAGGCCGCACCGTCCAGCCGAAGAGCGCGGGCACGAACCCGGGGGCGTAGCCGTCGTAGCCCCCCTCGTTCGGAGCGATCGCGAGAAGGCGGGACTTCGGCGGCAGGAGCGGCACGAGCGCCGAGAGGGCCGCGAGGTGGCCCGAGAGCGGCCGGGTCGTGGCGAACCGCCCGTGGAAGAGGCGCGCCGCGGCGGCGTTCGCGAGCGACTCGATCTGGTCGGTGTACCGCGTTCCGGTGTAGCTGTTGTCGATCCGTTCTCCCTCGAACTCCGTGTCGAGCGGGAGGGTGTACCGTCCGGCGAGGTCGCTCGCGAGGTACCGACGCGCGGTCGGCGAGACCGCGTTCTCGCTCGCGAGGAGGTTGAAGACCTCGCGGCCGCGCCAGCGGTCGTGGGACCGGACGAGCGCCGCGAGGCGGCGCTCCTCCTCACTCGCGGTCGGGACCATCGCGACCGGGTCGGGCGGAGAGGTCGCCCTGCGCGAGCTTGCGGTGCTCGCGGTGGCCGCACCGGGGACAGACGAGCTCGCCCGACGTGGGGGAGAGCAGGGCGTGGCACGCCTGGCAGTGGGCCGAGACGACCCCGAGGTTCGAGGGAGCGGTCGTGAGCTTGATCGACGGGTGGGATTGCAGGACGCGCGCGAGGAGCACGTCCCCGACGGCGAACTCGGTCGACAGGGTGTCGGTGAACCCGTCCTTCGCCTTCGAGATGTGGACCGTCCCCTCGGGGGCGCCCGGGACGGTGCGCCGGCTCGTTCCGGTCGCGATCACCGTGCAGATCGCCATCGCGGTCTTGAGCTCGTCCACGACCGCGTAGACGAG
The DNA here is from genome assembly GCA_050749465.1 of Thermoplasmata archaeon. Classification (GTDB taxonomy): domain Archaea; phylum Thermoplasmatota; class Thermoplasmata; order Lutacidiplasmatales; family UBA184; genus Lutacidiplasma. The sequence goes on from JBOGRO010000025.1 coordinate 18,908, forward strand.
GTCGCCGTCGGCGATCTCGGGGATCGCGTTCCGCGGGGTCACGTGGACCGTGCGGTCCTGGGCGTCGACCCGCGGAGTACCGAGGACGGAGGCGTAGATCCGTCCGCGATCCTCGTAGGTACCGTGACCGGGGAGGAACTCCTCGGCCGCCCCGAGGTAGTCGCCGGGAAGGACTAGGTGCGGCAGCGCCGGGGTGCTCATCGGGTCGGTTCCGTCCTCAGCGCCCAGAGGTCGACCGGCAGCGCGACCCGGCGCCGGGTGTGGTGCGGGAATGTCCGCGGCAACTCCCAGGCGACCGGCCGCGTCCCGAGGACGTGGGCCCGCGCGGCGACCGCGCGTCCCGCTATAAAGGTTCGGGAGTCGGCGTGGGCGAACGCGTAGACCGAGCGCCCCGCCGAGCGGAACGCGGCGTCCCAGAACGGCCGATCGGCGTGCCGTCGCTGGGCGCCAAAGGGTGGGTTCGAGACGACCGTATCCGCGGACCGGGTCCAACCCTCGACCTCGCCGACCGCGAACTCCACCTCCACCCCGACCGCCTCCCCGGCGGCCCGCGCCAGCTCGACCGAAGCCGGGTCGACGTCGACCCCGACGACCGGTCCCGCACCGAGGAGCGCCGCACCGATCGCGAGCCGACCGGTTCCCGTGCCCAAGTCGAGGACGGACCGGCCCTCCAGATCCCCGGCGCCCAGTGCGTCGAAGAGGAGCTCCGCGGCCGCCTCGGCCGGCGTTACGACCTGCTCGAGCTCCGCGCGCGGGCGCGGCGGGCCGGGGATCCGATCCAGATGCTGGACGAGCTCGGAGCGGCGCATCGAACCCGGACGCCCACCCGGCGCTTGACCGTGTCGCGGGAGGCCTCCCGGCGCGAGAAAGAAGCGGGGAGCCGGATTTGAACCGACGAACGCCTTCGCGGCAGGATCTCTTGGCCGGGGACGCCGGCGTTTAAGTCCTGCGCCGTTACCAAGCTTGGCTATCCCCGCAGCCCTAGCGCGCCGGGGCAGCGGCGGGCTCGGCTTCCTTCGCGGGGCGTCCGGCGGCCTTCTTGACCGAGACGCGCTTCGGGAAGTACTTCAGCAGAACCACGTCGTTCACCGCGGAGACCCAGCGGTACGGTACGCTGGTGGGTCGGGAGTCCTCGACTAACATCGGGCTCGTCTCGTCGAGGTACAGGCCGTCGACCTTGGACGCGTCCACGTCCACGATCACGTTGTCGACCTCGCCCAAGAGTCGTCCGTCGGGGGTGTAGATCTGCCGTCCCAGGAGTTCGGTCATCTCGACCAGCATGGAGGTTCCCGTTCTTCGGCGACGGGGCCGTCCCTTCTTATGCCTTTGGGCGCACCGGCGCGGCGGACCCCGGCGGGAGAGCGTTCGAACGCGCCTACGAGGGGTTGTCCGACGGTCCCTCGTCCGAGCTCGACTCCTGGCGCACTTGGAGCCGGTACATCTCGAGGAGCTCCTTCGTGGTCGTCGCGGCGGTCGGCCCCTTGTCGTCCCGGAAGCGGCCCGTGAACCGGGGGAACCGCAGCGCGAGGCCCGTCCCGGGGCGGATCGCGCCCGCGGCGGCGCGGTGGACCGGGCTCACGGTCAGCTCCGCGCCGCGCACCTCGAGGACGAGCCCCGGTCGCATCCAGCGATCCGGCTCGATGCCGGTGTCGACCTCGGCGGGCGGTGCGTCGGACTCGAAGGGCTTCAAGCGGCCCGGCATCTCGGCGAGCGCGGCGTCCCCGAAGCCGCTGCCGACCTTGCAGAACGTCTCGAACCGGTCGCGCGCCACGTCGTAGACCGCGAGGAGGAACGCGCCGTACCGGCCGGCGCGGCGCCCGCGGCCGTGGAACGCGCCGACCACGACGCCGTCGATCGAGTCGGAGAGCCCGGCGGTGTAGTCGCGCTTGTACTTGATCCACCAGTATCCGCGCGCGCCGGCGCGGTAGCCGCTGCCCTCCTTCACCGACTTCGCCATCACGCCCTCGCCGCCGGCGGCGATCGCCTCGTCGAGGAACGTGGTCGCCTCCTCCACCGTCGTGACGACCCGCTGGGCCGCGAGGGCGACGTTCGGGTTCGGCGTCACGATCGACTCGAGGAGCCGCCGGCGCTCGGGGAACGGCTCGGCGTAGGTGGGGGCGCCCCCCGCGAGGAGGACGTCGAACAGGTAGAGCGTCACGGGGAGCTCCGCCGCCGCGCGCTCGAGATCGTGCTTGCGGCCCCGGCGCTTCGAGACGAGCTGGAACGGTTGGATCTCGCCGGTGTCGGCATCGACCGGTACGCACTCTCCCTCCACGATCGCCGGGAGCCGGGAGAGGGCGCGGGGAAGGTGTGCGACGATCTCGGGGAATTGCGCGCTGATCTCCTCGAGGCGCCGCGAGAAGAGCCGGACGGTGCGGTTCATCGCGACGTGGGCCTGCACCCGGAGCCCGTCGTACTTGTACTCGAACGCCGCGCGGCCCTCCATCCGCTTGAGCACCGCCGCGAGCGTCGGCTCACGCTCTGCGAGCATGGGGCGGATCGGTCGGCCGACCTCGAGTCCGATCGCGTCCAGGCCGGGGAGGCCGTGCTCGAGCAACGCGCCCGCGACGAGGCCGAGGTCGCTCGACAGGTTGAACGCCGCCTCGATCCGCGCGCGCGCCGCCTTCGACCCGTCCGCGAACGCCTCGGCGAGCGCGTCGAGGATCGTCATCTCCCGGACGCCGACGCGGAGCGTCCCGAGGACGAACCGGACGAGGAACTTCGCTTCGAGCGGGCGGGCGCGCCCGAGGAGGCCGACCAGGCGGCCGACCTTGACCTCCTGGGAGCCCTCGCCCTTCGCCCGCGCGACCGCCGAGAGCTCCTCGTAGACGTCCGCGACCGTGAGCCGGGCCCCGGGCGACGGGCGCTCCCCCGCCCCGAGAAGCTCGGCTGCGGTCGTCCCGAGGTCGCCGGACGCCTTCGTCCGCCGCGCGACCTCCGCTTCCTCCGTCCCGGACGCCGCCGCGACCGCCCGCCGCGCGAGCGAGTCCGCGACCCCGAGCTCGACCCCCTCGTACTCGGGTCGAAGCATTCCCTGGGAGAGGTAGAGGACCTGCGTGAGGTCGGGAGGCCGGACGGGCCGGATCAGCGCGACGAGCGTCGCGCGCATCTCGAGGCGCTTCTTCGTCGCCTCGAGCCGCGCGTAGGCGTCGGCGAGCTCAGCGAACTGCACGGACCGTCCCCTCCGCGACCGCGGCCCGGAGCCGGGCGAGGTTCTCCGCAACGGAGCCGGAGCCGAAGACGGAATTCCCGCAGACGAAGAACGTCGCCCCCGCCTCGGCCGCGGCCCCCGCGGTCTCGGGCGAGATCCCCCCGTCGACCGAGACGTACGCGTCCCGGTCGTCCCGGTCGATCCGCGCGCGGGCCGCGCGGACCTTGGGCAGGACCTCGGGGAGGAACTTCTGGCCGGAGAACCCGGGGTGGACGCTCATCACGAGCACTTGGTCGAGGTCGTCGAAGACCGGGTCGAGCGCCGCGAGCGGCGTCTCGGGGCGGACCGCCCCGCCGACCGCGGCGCCGAGGCGATGGGCCTCCCGGACGACCGCGGCGGCGTCGGAGCGCGACTCAATGTGGAAGACGAGCGTGTCCCCGCCCGCCTCCCGAAACGACGCGAGGTAGCGCAGGGGCTCCTCGACCATGAGATGGATGTCGAGCGGGCGCTTCGTGCGGGCGCGTACCGCCGCGACCAGCGCCGGCCCGAACGTGATGTTCGGGACAAAGTGGCCGTCCATCACGTCGAGGTGGAAGGCGTCGGCCCCGCCCGCCTCCGCGTCCCGGACCGCGTCGCCGAGGGCGGCAAAATCGGCGCTGAGCAGGGACGGCGCGAGGCGGACCGAGCGGACGCTGGAAGGCACGCAGGGGCGAGGGCGGTTCGGTATTTAGAGGGCCGCGGGCGGCGACGCCGGGCTACAGGAACTCTTCGGGCCGGGGCCCGTCGTCCGACCCCACGGAGCGAGGGCCGGCCCGCGCCGCGGCGCCCTCGGGCGTCCAGCGGCCGTACTGGACGGGGCGGGTCCACGTCGCGCGGAACGGCCCGCGGCGGCGGGGCGCGTCGTAGCTCGGGACGTACCACAGGAACCGCCAGAGGAGGAACTCGGCGTAGATCGCGCCGACGAGCGCGGGGAAGAGCGCGATCCACGCGCCGAGGTCGAGGCCCTCGACGATGATCCAGGCGTCCACGATCAGGAGGCCCAGGCCGAGCCACCAGCGGGCGCCGTTCTGGAACCACCACTCCCGCCAGCCCGGACCGGGGTCGGCGAGCGCCCGCCGCTTCTCCTCGGCGACCCGCTCGAGCTGCTCGCGGAGCGCCTGGCGTCCTGCCGCGTCCGTCGACTCGTCGAGATCGTCGGACCGGGGGTCCGCCGGGCGAAGGACCGGCGCCATCCGCGCCTCCCCTCCCCCTTAGCCGGCGGCGGGCGGCTCCGCGGAGGGGAGCGGCGCGCCCACGGCGGCCGGCGCTTCGGCCGGGATCGACCGGGCGATCGGGTTCGGGTAGAGGTGGCACGCGACCCAGTGCTGAGGGCGGACCTCGATCAGGGGCGGGTCGACGCGCGGGCAGACGGGGAGGACGGCCGGGCAACGGGTGTGGAACCGGCAGCCCGACGGCGGCGCGGCGGGGCTCGGTACGTCGCCCTTGAGGACGATCCGATCCCGCTTCAGGTCCGGGTCGGGGATCGGGATCGCCGAGAGCAGCGCCTGGGTGTACGGGTGGAGCGGTCGGGAGAAGACCTCCTCCGTGTACGACTGCTCGACGACCTTGCCGAGGTACATGACGATCACCCGCCGGCACATCGATCGGATCACGGAGAGGTGGTGCGAGATGAACAGGAACGCGAGCCGCTGCTCCGACTGGAGCTTCCGAAGGATGTTCAGCACCTGCGCCTGGACCGAGACGTCGAGCGCGCTCGTCGGCTCGTCCAGCACGATGAACTCGGGGCGGAGTGACAACGCGCGCGCGATGCCGAGCCGCTGACGCTGGCCACCCGAGAACTCGTGGGGGAACCGCCACTCATGCTCGGGGTTGAGTCCGACCTCGCGCAGAAGGTCCCCGACGCGCCGGTACCGTTCGGCCCGCGTGCCGGTGTGGTGGATCGCCATCGGCTCCGCGATGATGTCCCGGACGAGCATCCGGGGGCTCAGCGAGCTGAACGGGTCCTGAAAGACGATCTGGAGCTTCCCGCGGATCTTCCGCATTTCGCCCGCGCCCTTGCGGTAGAGCGAGTACTGCTCCGCGATCTCGTCGAGCTCCTTCAGGGAGGCGTTCGCCTCGGGGCTCGCCTTGCCGCCGTTGTCGCGGGGTATCAGCTCGATCCCGGCGTAGAGGGTCTCGAGCCGCTGGACGACCTCGGGGGACGGGCGGTAGAACGTGTGGCCCGACGTCGGCTCGATCAGGCGGAGGAGGAGACGCCCGACGGTCGTCTTGCCGCAGCCGGACTCGCCGACGAGCCCGACGGTCTCCCCGTCGTGGATATCGAACGTCACGCCGTCCACGGCGCGCACGTCGCCGATGTGGCTCGAGAGCAGGCCGCCGCGGATCGGGAAGTACTTGCGGAGGTTGTGGGTCGAAATCACTACGGAACTCGCGCTGGTCTCTGGCGACGAGCTCATCCGACCGAACCCTAATCCGCGCGGACAGGTCCCTTGTATAAATAGCACGCGACGGCGTGATCGGTTCCCTCCACCGTCATCGGGGGTCGGTCCCCCTTGCAGATCGGCATCGCGTAGGGGCACCGGGGATGGAACCGGCACCCGGGAGGCGGGTAGATCAGGTTCGGGACCGACCCCGAGATCGAAACGAACTCCTGGTCCGGCCGGTCGAGGCGCGGGATCGACGCGAGGAGCCCCTGCGTGTACGGGTGCAGCGGCCGGCGGAAGATCTCCCGGACGTCCCCCTCCTCCACGATCGCACCCGCGTACATCACGCAGACCCGGTCCGCGACCTCGGCGATCACGGCGAGGTCGTGGGTGATGAGCAGGATCGCGGTCCCGGCGCGGTTCTTCAGCTCCCGCATGAGTTCGAGGATCTGCGCCTGGATCGTCACGTCGAGCGCGGTCGTCGGCTCGTCCGCGAGGAGGACCTTCGGCTCGGAAGAGAGCGCCATCGCGATCATGACGCGCTGGAGCATCCCGCCCGAGAGCTCGAAAGGGTACCCGCGCGCGACCTGCACGGGGTTCGCGATCGACATCCCCTCGAGCAGCTGGACCGAGCGCCAGAACGTCTCGCGCTCGAGCGGGCGCTTGATCCGGGTGCGGATCCCCCACAGCCCGAAGTAGAAGTGGCGCCACCTCTCGAACCACGCCCGCCGCCTCAGGCGGCGGCGGTCGCCGCCGTGACCAGCCCCCTCCCGCATCTCGGCGAGGAAGACGTCGTTCAACTGGTTGCTGAGCTCCAGGAGTCGTCGTCGATGCGCGAGATAGGCGCGCTGGAGGCCGCTCGGCGAGAGTCCCCCCATCGCGGCCTCCACGTCGGCCCGGGCCCCCTCGACGTCGCGACCCGCGGCGCGGAAGAGCGCGTAGGCCTGCGCGCCGAACGAGGGAAGCCCCATCGCCGCACCGAGGGCGTCGGCCGCCTCGCGGACCTCGCCGGGCTTCGCCCGCTGCGCCGCCGCGACGAGCGCGTCCAGCGCGGCGGCGACCCCGGGGGCGTTCGGGTCCATCGTCGTCAGTCCGTCGATGACGTCGATCCCCCGGTGGAGGAGCAACGACTCGGAGATCTGGTTCGCGATCGTGAAGATCGGGTTCATTGCCTGGGTCGGCTCCTGGAAGATCATCGCGACCCCCCGACCGCGGACCGCCGACATCCGCTCCGTCGCCTGGCGGATCCGTCGGAAGGATCGCCGGATCCGGACCCGGTTCGTCCCCGCGATCGGCTTGAAGGACGCCTCCTTGTCGAGGCCCCACAATAGGTCGGCGCCGTCGAAGAGGATTTGCCCCTCGATCACGCGTCCGGGGGGGTCCGGGATCAGTCGGGTGATCGAGAACGCGGTGACGCTCTTGCCGCAACCGGTCTCCCCGACGAGGCCGGTCGTCTCCCCCTTGCGGATCTGGAACGAGACGCCGTCCAGCGCCTTGACGACCCCGTCATACGTGTGGAAGTACGTCTTCAGGTTACGGATCTCAAGCGCCACGTTCGGGTCGCCCGGGACGGCCGCCGGCGGCGCGACGGTCGCCTCGCCCTCCGGGAGCGGCGCGTCGGCCGGAACGGCGGGCGTTTCGGGAAGTACCGCCTCGGGAGACGACATGGTGCCCGACCGTCACCTCCGCAGCCGGGGGTCGAGCGCGTCGCGCAGTCCGTCGGAGAAGAAGTTCACGCTGATCGCGAAGAGGAACAGCGCGAGACCGGGGAAGAACAGCTGCCACCAGGGGATCACGCAGATCCCGAGCTCGCAGTTCGCGAGGAACCCTTCGATGACGTTGAGGGTCCCGAGGGCGGAGATCGTCCCCCACTCGGGGAAGTACGGGGTTGGCCAGATGTTGAACCCGAGGAAGACCAGGAATCCGAGCGTGATGGGGATCGAGCCGACGTCCAGGGACATCTGAATGAAGACGGGGTACATGCTGTTCGGGACGATGTGGCGCAAGACGATCCGCCCTTTACCCGCCCCGCTCGCCCGCGCGGCTTCCACGTACTTCTGCTCCCGGACGACCAGCACCTGGCCACGGACGACGCGGGCGTAGAACGGCCACCAGACGACCATGAACGCGGTGATCAGGAGGAAGACTCGAGTGTCGAGCGCACTCAGGCCCAAGATCGTCTGGTAGTCGGTCGTCACGACCGCGATGATGACGATCACGAAGAGGATCGTGGGGATGGAAAGGAAGATGTCGACGAGCCGCATCACGGCCTCGTCGACGGCCCCGCCAAAGTACCCGGAGACGGAGCCGATGAAAAGGCCCGCCATCGCCCCGACGAGCACGATGCTGAACGAGATCAGGAGCGAGTAATCCGCTCCCCGCAGTAACCCGTTGTAGATGTTGTAGTAGTACGCCAGCCCCGGGCTGACCGCGAGCGCGCCGAGAGGCATCGGGCCGGCCGAGAGCGGCTTCAGGGAGATCGTGGGAGCGACGACGCCCGGCGCGTTCTTGGGGGTCTGGTAGCAGTTCGGCCCCGGGACCGGCGTGCCGACGGAGTAGGTGCAGAGGGTGCACCCGTTCGATGCGGTGGCGGCGGGGGCCGCTGACCCGGTCGAGGAGGCGGACCCGGGCGTGGCGACGAAGTTGATGTCCACGGACCCCGCCGAACCGCTGAGCTCGACGGTCCCCGACGCCGGCTTCGCCGTGTACCCGGTGACATTACCTACGGAGTAGGCATACTCCGGTCCGCTGGCCAGCGAGAAGTTGACGTACGGGGTGGTGCTCGAGAGGGTCGTGCCGGCGACGTCCACCGACCACGTGGTCCCGGCGGGTAGGCCGCTCTCTGTGAAGGTCGCAACCTGATTGTTGGTCCCCGAGCACAAGACGAGGCCGTTCCACGGGATCGACGTGGTCGTCGCGAAGATCGCGACGAGGACGAGGGCAAGGATGACCCCCAGCCCGACGAGGGCGAGGGTGTTCCGGCGGAGGAAGTACCACGTACGCTTGTATTGCTCCAACCGGGGGTTGGGTCGGCGGCCCGTCGGCGCGGGCGTCGGAGCGTCCGCGGGGGATGGGATCGCCACGGTTCGTCACCCCAGTCGGACCCGGGGGTCCAGCAGCCCGTAAAGCACGTCCACCGACATGTTCGCGATTACCACGATGTAGGTGAACAGTAACACCGAACCGAAGATCAGTCCGAAGTCGAGAGGCGCCGAAGTCTGCTCGACCGCGAGCGCGAGGAGGTAGCCCACGCCGTTGAGGTGGAAGACTTCCTCGATGATGGGGAACCCTCCGATGAAGAAGGCGAAGGTGAGCCCGAGGACGGTGATGGTGACGTTCAGCGAGTTCCGTCCCGCATGCCGCTTGATCACGGTCGCTTCGGGAACTCCCTTCGACCGTGCGGTGCGGATGAAGTCGAGGTTCATGACCTCGAGCATGCTGTTGCGCACGAACCGCAGGAGCGTCGCGATCGAGGCGAACGCAATCACGAGCGCGGGGAGGATCATTCGGATGACCGTGTCGCCCGCGAGCCACCACTGCCCGTGGATCGCTGCATCGATCGTGGGGAAACCGGTGGGGTGGCTGATGACCCCTTCCGTGAGCCAACTGGGGTAAACTTGGCCGGCGAAACAGCCCGGTTGGGGCCAGGAGCCCCAGAACTCCTGGAACGTCGGTTCGCCCGAGGGGCACCAGGGGGTCACCGTCAGGTAATGGGTCCCCGCCCCGAGCAAGAGCACGAACGCGATGAGCAATATTGACCCTAACAGGAACGTAGGCATGGCGAACCCGGAGAACGACATGAGCCGGGCCGCCTGATCGACCGGGCGGTTGCGGTAGACCGCCGACAGGTTTCCGAGAGGGATTGCGACAGCGAGGATAATGAAGAGGGCGAAGATGGCGAGCTCTAAGGTGTAGGGGAGGAACCAACCCAGGACGCTCGTCACCGGTTGACCCTTGGTGATCCCGTTACCGGCCATCTCGCCGGCGGTACTAAAATTCGAGACGGTACCCCACTGGAACGTCAGGCTCCGGTACATGTAACCGGACCAAGAGACGACGACCGGCTGACCGATTCCTAATTTATTGGCCAGCGCAGGGTAGTACGGGTTGGCGCAGGTTCCTTTTTCGGACGAGTTGAGGTCGGTACAAGGGATGTCCCGGTCGTAGAGCCAGTTCCGCTGACGGGGGGGGTTCCCGTAGTGCGCGACCATCTGGTCGTACGCGGGGAGCGCGTTGACGAGCACGAAGGTGATCGTCATCACCCCGATGATGATCGGGACCAGGAGAATCAGTCGGCGCACGATGAAGACCCAGATCCGCATGCGGGCTGCTCTCCCCGGTTCGCCGTGCTACGTCGGCGCAAGGACCGATGAGGCCGGGTGGTATTTATTCATTAGAGCGCGCGAGGAGCTCCCGGCACTCGCGGAAGACGTTACCCGCGCGGCGTTCTGCGCCGCCCCCGGGCAAGGGCCCCTACAGCTCGAACGGACCGCCCATCGACACGGTCGACGGCCCGAAGCCGATCCCGCAGCAGACGTACGGGTCGTACCCGGACTCAAATTCGAGGCCGGAGTTAGCGAGCGAGAAGACCGGGACCGACGAGACGAGGACCAGATGGTCGTCGCTCGTGATCGACACGTTGGCGTCCGTCCATGAGTGGGCGCCGGCGAACGTCGGGAACGTATCGAGCACCGCCCCGGTCGGCCCCACAAGGGCCGCGTACCAGCTGAGCGGCTCCGACAAGCAGTCCGAGACCGTGGGATCCCCCGGAACGCAACGCGGCTGGCCGGAGGCGAACTTGAAGGAGAACGGCCCCTCGGTGGAGTTCAGAAGGACTCCCAGTTGGAACAGCGACGTGGTGGGGGCGACCGCTTGCGTGGCCGGGCGGGTCGACGAATCGACGAGGACCGAGAGAGGCCACGACGCGTAGAAGGTGCCGGTGATGTTCCAGATCTCCTTCGGCCCGGGCATCAGCGCGTCCATCGATTGGTAGCAGTAGTTGCCGACGGTGACCTCCTCGAGGTACCCCGGACGCTGCGGGATCGGCTGCGGGGCGCCGCTGTACGTGGTCTGCCCGTTCACTCCGGGGGCGCCGCACGTACCGTAGTAGGTGCTCCACTCCTGGTTGTACCCCGGGGCATAGAACGCGACGGGGACCGCGGGGTTTCCGAGGATGTAGAACGCAGCGGTGCCGGTCGCCGGCGCATTCCCTCCGGCGGTCAGCCAGGAGTAGGAGTCCACGGCAAACGTCGACGGGCTCGTGACGTTCGCCGTGTTGAGGTACGAGGTCGGAGCGCGGAACGGCCCGCCGATCTGGGCGCAGGCGCTGTGCGGAGGAACCACACCATTGAGCTGCGCGTGCGCTCCGATCACGCTCAGGACGAGCGCGGCCCCCGACGCGTTGAGGTACACGAACGACCAGAGCCCGGCACCGCCGCTCTCGAACACGGCAGGACCACTTGCGGACGGATACTCTGTGTTGTTCCAGAACGTGAAGACACTCGGGCCGGCGAGCAAGGACTGGCAGCTCGCGATGGTAGAAGCCCACGACCCGTTCAGTCCCCACATCGACAGCGTGGGCGACCAGGGCCCGGACGCGGCGACTCCTTCGACGAGGCTCACGTTCCACGGTCCCCCCGCGGTACCGGCGATCATCGGGGCGACCATTTGCGAAGCCCCGCTGAACGTCGTCCAGCTGGACGGCGGGGCCGGGATGTCGATCACCGTACCCACCGGGGGGACCGTGAGCGCGGCGAGCACGAGGGCCATCGCGACCCCCATCATGAACGCACTCTGGCTCGGCGGCCGGTTAAAGAATCGGATGCCGTACGTCGACAACGTCCGTAGGATATGCCGGGGCCGCCGGTGCTTCCTCCGCCCCCGGCGCGCATACGAGAGATACGGGTCGTACGAGGTCATGGCGCTCAACCTGTCATAGTTCTGTGCGCGTAAGTAGTTAATCGGCGCGGATCCCCCTACGTGTTCCAAGTCCTGTGTCAAGATTTGTTGATGGGGGTCCGCCATCGTGCGAGCGACTCGAACCGAGGTCTCGTACGAGCGCGGAGGGACGACGCGTCGGCTCGGCCGACCGGGCCATCGACCTCGGTTCCGCGCGCTTCGTCCGTCGCCTTTCTCGAGAGAAAACCTCCCCGGACGACCCCGGCTAACCGGGTCAATGTAAGGTATATATGGAGGATTCCGCTGGGTGAGAAACAGCCGGTTCTCCGGCTGACGGGTCATAAGATGAAAGCGTCGGGACGCTGGTTGAAGAAGGGACTGCTGGGCGGGGCTGTGATTGCAACCGTTGTCGTGCTCCTGCTGAGCATGATGATCACGACGACGGCGGCGATGCCGGCGTCGCCGGCCGGGGCCAGCACCCCGGCGGCGAGCGCGGCGACCGCGGCTCCGGCGGCGGCGAGCACGTCGAGCGCTCCGAGCACGCCCACGGCCGCCCAGGAATTCTATACCACCCCCGCCTCGGGCGGTGGTCCTCACCCCGGAGTTTTGGAAGGATACGAGATCGCGCCGTCGGGCATGACGAGCGAAGACCCCGCCGTCGCCTACGACACGGTCAGTTACGAACCCGTCATTAACGTCTATCAGAGTCTCATCGCGTACAACGGCTCGAGCTCTGCGACCTTCGTTCCCGAGCTCTCCACGTGCGTCCCCGGCGCGGCGAACGGCGTCTCCTCGACCGCCTCCGTCTCGTGCGTTCCGAAGTACGGCCAGAGCCTGATCACGGACAACGCGCAAGGCGAGCCTCAGTACTACACGTTCCCGATCGACCCGGCGGCTCACTTCTATGACTCGGCCAACTCCGCGAGCTGGCAGGTCTACCCGTCCGACGTCATGTTCTCGCTCGCGCGAACCCTCAGCTTCGCGGACCTCCCGGGTCCCGCGGTGCTGAACGGATGGATCCAAGCGCAGTCGCTGCTCCCCTCCGGGAACTCGAAGTGGGACGGCGGGATCCACGCCCCGTTCAACAACACCCCCGAGAACATCCTCGGAGCGATGCTCGTGAACGACAGTACCTACTGCCCAGCGCTGGCGATGAGCCAGAGCGGCTGCATCACCTTTAATGCGTTCGGCGGCGGCACCGACTGGCCGTTCTTCCTCCAGCTGATCGCGGACGACCTCGGCGCGGGCGTTGTCCCGTGCGGGTGGTTCACCGCGCAGGGCGCGGGGATCCCCGGTTGGACCGGCTCGACGGCGGCACACGGCGACGGACCCTGCCTGCTCCCCGGCGGAGTCACTAGCACGACCGCAACGCCGTTCCAGAACTACCTGACGAGCCTGGCGCCGACCGCGTGGGACTCCTTCCAGGAGCTCGCGCTCAACCACCCGGCCGTTCAGCCGAACGTGCAGTACAACATGGTCGGGTCCGGCCCCTACTACATCCAGACCCCGATGACCCCGACCACGGGCTACACGCTGGACGCGAGCCCCGCCTACCAGCAGCCGACCGGTTGCATCGGCGTCGGCGGCGGCTGCGAACCCGCGCTGGGCAACTACATCAAGAAGGTCGTCATCGCCTACGAACCCGACGACACGGTCGGCATCCAGCAGTACGTCGCCGGGCAGGCGGATTTTGCCGGCATCTCTGCGCCCGAAACGTCGACGATGCTCCAGCTGGAGTCGGAAGGAAAGATCGGGATCCTCTACTCGCCCACGATCTCGACCTTCTTCTTCCCGTTCGACCTGAACTTCTCGGCCGCGGCCGAGGCGACGATCGATCCCACGGGGGCGCTCAACGTCCCGGGCGACTTCTTCGCCTCGAACACGGTGCGGGAGCTGCTGACGCATGCGTATCCGTACACGACGAACATCAACACGGTGTTCTCGGTGGACGGCGTCCACTTCGGTGAGAACTACGGGGGCGCGATCCCGATCGGGATGGGGAACTACTACCCGACGAACATCTCGTGGCCGTACCAAGGCGGGGACGCCTGTTCGGGCACCACCCAGGCCTCGTGCAACGACTCAGCGAACAGTGCGCTCTGGTGGTGGCAGCAGGGAACGACGTCGAGGAGCTCGCCGTACTACGACGCGGAGCTCGCGGCGTGCTCGTCGACCTCGCCGTGCAAGTTCCCGATCATCGGGGAGCTCGGAGCCCCCAGCCTGGACGATGCGATCAGCAACTACATTGCCGCGGTCAAGGTGATCACGGACGGAGCGTTGCAACCGTACTCGTTCGACCTGAGCTTCCCCGATCTGGTGCAGTACAGTTCGATTCCCGGTGGACAGAACCCGATGCCCTACTACAACCTGGGCTGGGCTCCGGACTACCCCGACCCGACCGACTACATGGCGGCGATGTACTACGCCAACGCGACGTACACGCTCGGGGACGGCTTGTACCAGGTCCTCGAGGCCAACGCGTCGTACAACCTCGCGTCGTGCGGGCACACGAGCGGCAGCTTCGCGGACCTCACGTACTGGGCGAACCTCGGGCAGATCCCGAGCTCGTGCCAGGGTCCGGCGTATGGAGCGATGCTCACGTGGATGGGCATCGCGGCCTCGCTGGCACCCGGCGCGTACCGCATCCTCGTGTACAACGAGGTCGAGCACGTCGAGAACCAGCTCGGCTTCTACACCTGGTTCGAGCAGCAGCTCAACGTAGTCACGTCGGCGAAGTGGATCAACAACGCGACGATCAACCAGAACGTGATGATCGGGGGAGGCGATGACCAGACCTTCTACGAGTGGGGCTACACGTCGGCGGTCGCGAACGTCTACTTCAACGAGACGGGTCTCGGGGCCACCGCCACGAGCTGGTCGGTGCAATTCGCCGGGCAGACGTACGACAACAACGTCTCGAGCTCGACCTGGCAGTCGATCGAGATCCCGGCGCAGACGAACGGGACGTATTCGTGGAGCATCAACTACGTGGACAGCTACACCCTCGCTGCGACGAACGGGAGCCTCACGGTGGTAGCGCCGTCGAGCACCGGGTTCACCGTGGCGGCGGCCTTCTCGGCCTACGCGTGCGCGGCGACGTGCGGCACGGCGACGTTCACCGAGGGGGGTCTCGAGTCGGGGACGACGTGGGCGGTGATCTTACAGGGCCTAGGCTCGTTAACGAGCAACACGTCGGCGATCGCGTTCCCCAGCGTGACCGGCTCGGTGACACCGTACCTCTACTCGGTCGTGCCGACGGTCGCGTACAAGACAACGATGCCGGCGAACGGCTCCGGGAGCATCACGGTGACCGCCGTGACGGGCGGCTCGGCCTCGGTGTTCTTCACCGGGCTGATCTTCAACACGTATGCGATCGTGTTGAAGTCCACGGGGCTGACGGCGGGGTCGGGGTCGTGGTCGGTGAAGCTGAACGGCGTCAACAACACGACGGTCATTGCGGGCACGACGAACATGACGATCGTGTTCTGGGAGCCGATCGGGACGTATCCGTTCACGGTGTATTCGACGACCGGGCTGACGCCGATCTCGGCGGTCGGACAGGCGTCGGTGATCGGGCACAACCTGCCGATCGCGGTGCCGTTCACCGCGACGCCCGAGAGCCTGACCTTCACGGAGACGGGTCTCGCGAGCGGCGTGGGTTGGGGCGTGACGGTCGCGGCGAACGATACGAACCCGCATACCGCACCGGGCAATTCGACTACGGAGGGTTCACGGTGCCGAGCACGACGACATCGGCGGTGTTCCACGTGGCCCAAGGGACGGCCCAGGCGCCGACGGTGTGGAACTACTCCACGATCGCGGTGTCGGGCTGGGCGACGGCGAACAGTGTCGGGCAGGCGAAGGTCAACAACACTCCCTACGCGGTGGCGTTCACCTACGCGATGGTGACGTATCCGATCACCGTCTATGAGGTCGGGCTAGCGGCCGGGGCGACGTGGAGCGTCAACGCGACGTACACGTATCCCGGGACGTCGGTGACGAACTTCACGGTCGTGGATTCGTCGACGTCGACGCTGGTGCTGAACCTGCCGAACGGGACGTCGCCGTACACGCTGACGGGACCGGCGGGCTATACGTCCCCGGCCGCGTCGGTGATCGTCGCGGCGGGACCCGGCTTCGCGGTCGCAGTGTTCGTGCCGACGCCGGCTACCTTCTCGGTGACGTTCGCGCAGTCGGGCGTTCCCACGGGCAGCACGTGGAGCGTGACGGTGAACGGGGTCCAGACCAACGGCACGGGAGCGTCGATCCCGGTCAACCTCGCCAACGGGACGTACACGTACGTCGTGGCGGTGCCGAGCGGATACTCGGCGTCGCCCTCGGGCGGGGTGCTGACGGTGACGGGCGCGGCGAGGTCGGTGTCGATCACGGTGTCGCCCACGAAGTCGAGCAACGGGCTGTCGACCCTGGCGTACGAGCTGATCGGGCTGTTCGTGGCGCTC
>JBOGRO010000026.1:0-13645 GCA_050749465.1 Thermoplasmata archaeon
TACGATGAGCTTCGCGAGTACGGAGAGAATCGGATCGAGGGCCTTGGAACTCCCACGATGTAGGACACACCGAAAGCAAGGAAGAGTAGGCGGGAGTCAGGCACTACCTATTCATTCAACAGAGCACGAGGGCCCCAAAGTGTTATGGGCCACCGTCGGCCGACGGGACCGTCCATGGACCTCGTCCTGCGGGACACGCTCTCGGGGCGTCCCCGCGCAGTGCGCCGACGGGCCGGGCGACCGCTTGCCCTCTACGTTTGTGGGCCTACCGTCTACGACGCCGCGCACGTGGGCCACGCCCGGAACTACCTCTTCTTCGACGTTGCGCGACGGTTCCTCGAGTCCGAAGGACGGGCCGTCCGACACGTGATGAACATCACCGACTTCGAGGACAAGCTCGACGCGCGCGCCGAGCTCCTCGGCATCCCGTGGCGGGCGCTCGCCCGTCGCGAGGAGCGACGATTC
This sequence comes from Thermoplasmata archaeon, assembly GCA_050749465.1. GTDB lineage: Archaea > Thermoplasmatota > Thermoplasmata > Lutacidiplasmatales > UBA184 > Lutacidiplasma. The sequence goes on from JBOGRO010000026.1 coordinate 466, forward strand.
GTGCGCGACCTGGCCGCCCTGGGCGCCCTCCGCCCGCACGCATGCCCCCGCGCGACGGCATTCGTTCCCGAGATGCGGAAGGTCGCCCGGCAACTGGAGCGGACGGGCCGGGTCCGGCGGGTGGGCGACGAGTGGGTGTACCGGCCCCCCGAGCGCCCGCTCGGGGCGAACTTCCCGACGGATCGCGAGCTCGCGACGCACGCCGTCGTCGAGCCGGGTCACCCCTTCCCGCACCAGCGCGGCGAGGCGGGCGAGTTCGTCATCTGGAAGCTCCAGGACCGCCCGAAGCCGTCTTGGTCCGGCCCGTGGGGGCGTGGCGTGCCCGGCTGGCACCTCGAGTGCTACGCGATGGCGGACCGGCTCCTCGGCCTCCCCGTCGACCTCCACGGAGGGGGTCCCGACCTCATCTACCCGCACCACTACTCGGAGAACGAGACCTCGCTTGCGCTCCGGGGCACTCCGTTCTCCCGGGTCTACTTTCACCCGGCGTTCGTGCTGGTCGGTGGGGCCAAAATGTCGAAGTCGACGGGCAACCTTCTCCCGCTCCGCAACGCGCTCGACGCGGTCGGCGCCGGGGCCGTCCGCTGGTACCTCCTCTCGAGCCCGCCGGGGCAGCGACTCCAATGGGAGGCCGCGGGGCTGGGCCGCGCCACCCGGGAGTTCGCGGACATCCGAGGGGCCGTGGGCGGCGCGCTCGCGGCCGGGACCCGGGGTACGGCGAGGTCGCCCGCTCGCCTCGCGGAGGCGGTGCGCCGCGAGCTCGCGCGAGGTCTGGCCACCGATCGCGCGTTCGACCGGATTCGGGAGTGGGCGACCGCGGCCCAGGACGGCCCAGCCCCGCGTCCCGGGGCGAGGGACTCGACGAGAGTGCGGGACGCCTTCCGCTCGATCGAGCGCCGGACCGGACTCCCGCTGCTCTAGATCCCCGTGCGGTCGACGATCAGGCTGAGGCCGTTCCCGCCCCCCATGCAGAGGGTGGCGAGGCCCAACGAACCCTTCGCCCGGGTGAGCTCGTGGACGAGCGTCACAACGATCCGCGCGCCGCTCGCCCCGATCGGGTGACCGAGAGCGACCGCCCCGCCGACCACGTTGAACCGGTCGTCGGGGAAGTCGAACGTCCGCTGGACCGCGATCGAGGCCGACGCGTACGCCTCGTTGTGCTCGACCCGGTCGAGGTCCGCCGCGCGGAGTCCCGTCCGCTCGAGGTGCTTCTTCACCGTCGGGATCGGCGACTCCATGACGTCGCTCGGGTCGACGCCACTCTCCGCGATCGAATGGATCCACGCGATCGGCTTCGCCCCGCGCTCCCGGACCTCGCGGGCGCTCGCGAGCACGAGCGCGGCGGCGCCGTCGGAGAGCCGCGACGAGTTTCCCGCGGTGAGGACGCCGTCCGGCGCGAACGCCGGTTTCAGGCGAGCCAGCGCTTCCATCGTGGTATCGGCACGGGGAGATTCGTCATGGTCGAGGCCCGAGGTTCCGGGGGTGAGCGCACGCGGGACCGGGACGGTCTCCGGGCCGAACGTGCCCGCCTTTCCGGCCTCGACGGCCCGGCGGTGGCTCCGCAAGGCGAAGGCGTCCACGTCCCGACGGGTGAGCTCGAATTTCCGCGCGACCCGCTCGCCGGTGAGGCCCATGATCTCGTGCTCGCCGTACGCGTCGATGAGCGCGTCGCGCTGCATCGCGTCGTCCAGCGTCCGCGGGCCGGAAACGGTCCCCCACCGCACCGACCCGTCGAGCAGGTACGGCGAGCGCGACATGCTCTCCATCCCACCGACGACGACGCGCTCGAACTCCCCCGCCCGGATCGCGGAGTACCCCCAGTGGATCGTCTTCATTCCCGAGCCGCAGACCATGTTGACGGTCGCGGCGCCCACCGAATCCGGAACCCCGGCGCCGCGCAGGACCTGGCGGGCCGGGTTCTGGCCCGCTCCGGCCTGGATCGCCTGCCCGAAGAGGACCTCCTCCACTTCCGCCGGACCCCACCCCGCGCGCTCGATCGCCGCGCGCGCCACGAGCGCGCCAAGGGAGGTCGCAGGGACGTCACGGAGCGCCCCGCCGAACCGGCCGATCGGAGTACGGACGGCCGACAGGATCGCGACGGACCTCTCGTCGGCGGGGACCATACCCTTCCGACCAAGGCGCGGATTATGAAGGTAGCGGCCCCCCGCCGCGCGCCGACACGCACCGTGAGGAGGGAGCGACCGGGGCCGGCCGGCGCCGGGCTCGCGCCCGCCCCGCGCGGCCCGGTGACGGAGTTAATCAAGGGGAGGTAGATTCTGGCGCGTGGCCACGAACCGACGTCTCGCCGCGATCATGTTCACGGACATCGTGGACTACTCCACGGCGGTGCAGGCCGACGAAGCGAAGGCGCTTCGGATGCTGCGGGAAGAGGAGGAATTGGTCCGGCCGCTGTTCGTGACCCATCACGGTCGGGAGATCAAATCGACCGGCGATGGGTTCCTCGTCGAGTTCGACAGCGCGCTCCACGCCGTCGAGTGCGGACACGCGATCCTCGAACGCGTTCGGGAGCACAACGACCGCTCGGGCGCGTCGTCGATCCAACTCCGCGTCGGCATCCACCTTGGCGACGTCGAGGGGCGGAATGGCGACATCTTCGGCGACGCCGTCAACATCGCCTCGCGGATCGAATCGGTCGCGCCCCCGAACGGGCTGTGCATCTCCGCGCAGGTCTTTGACCAGGTCCGCAACAAAGTGCCCTACCGGCTTGACAAGATGCCGCCGACGGAGCTCAAGCATATCCGCGTCCCCATCGATGTCTACCGGGTGCGCGAAGCGGCGGAGTCGCCCGAGCGATCGGGCGATCGGCCGCCGCGAACTCGACTCGCCGTGCTCCCGTTCGCGAACATCAGTCCCGACCCCAAGGACGAGTACTTCGCGGACGGCCTCACCGAGGAAGTGATCAGCTCCCTCTCGAAGCTCCGAGAGCTCCGCGTGATCGCCCGGACCTCCGTGAGCCAGTACAAATCGACGACGAAGAGCGTCGCACAGATCGGGGCCGAGCTCGACGTGGGCTCGATCCTCGAGGGCAGCGTGCGCAAGGCGGGCGACCGGCTGCGGATCACCCTGCAGTTGGTCGACTCGGCGACCGAGGAGCACATTTGGACCGAGAGCTACGACCGCACCCTGGACGATGTGTTCGCGATCCAGTCCGATATTGCCGAGCGCACCGCGGGCGCCCTCCGACTCGGGCTCCTGGGGTCGGAGAAGGCGTCGATCGACCGACGACCGACGTCCACGGTAGCGGCCTACGAGTGGTACCTCAAGGGATTGCACTCGTTCCGACTGATTTCCGCCGACCCGACCACCGGGAGCCCCCCCGCGATCGGCTACTTCGAGGAGGCGATCCGTCAGGACCCGAAGTTCTCGCTCGCCTATTCCGCCCTCGCGAACGCACTGATCGGATTCTCCGGAAACGTGCTCGACCCGAAGGACGCGCTGCCCCGGGCGAAAGAGCTGATCGGCAAGGCGATCGAGACCGACCCTTTCTCCTCCGACGCCCACAGCGCCCGCGGCAACCTCGCACTCCAGTACGAGCACAACTGGGTCGTGGCGGAAGAGGAGTTCTCGAAGGCGATCGCGCTCAACCCCAGCAATGCCGGCGCCCACTTTTGGTACTCGCTGCTCCTCGGCGTCCTGCAGCGATTCGACCAGGCGATCGAGGAGGCGACCACGGCGAGCGAGCTCGACCCGCTCTGGGAGATCCCCCGGGTCCAGCTCGGATCCTTCGCGGTGGTGAACGGCGATCTACCGAGAGCGATCGCGATCGGGGAGGAGCTGGTCGGCCGCCAGCCGGGTCAGCCGTTGCTACACGTCTTTCTGGGCAACCTCTACCTGTTCGCGGGGCGACGAGACGACGCGCGCCGTCAAGTGGAGCTCGCGACCGGGCAGGGAGGACGGATGGCCGAGGTGGGCGCGGCCGTCCTCTGGGCGAACCTCGGGGAGCCGGACCGGGCGCGCCGGTTCCTTGCCGCCGAGCCCGAACGAACGGAGTACGTCAACCTCGCCGCGATCGCGTCGCTCCACCTGGCCGTCGGGGAGGTCGAACGGGCGTTCGACTGTCTCGAGCGGGACGCCCGGTCCGACGGAGCGACGTTCCCGTTCTCGTACCTGACGCCCGCGTTCGACCCGATCCGAGCGGACCCGCGGTTCGTAGCGCTCCTGAGTCGATTCCGACTGCCGCTCCGCCCGATCCGGACGACGCGAGCCCGACCGACGGCCCGTCGCTCGCGCCGAGACTGAACCCGAGAACGGACGAGGGCCCGCCCCGGCCGGCGGTCCCTCCGCGCACGCATAGGTTTATCTTGGACCCCCGAGTTTCGCGCTCGATTCGCGTGACGCCCGACAACAGCGCTACGACCGTGCGGATGCTGGCCGCGGTACCGATCTTTTCGACGCTCGGAGAGAAGCTCCTCAAGCGGATCGCCTCGGGCGCGAAGGAACGCCAGTACGCGGCCGGGGAGACGATCGTCCGAAAGGGGGAGAAGGGGATCGGCTTCTACCTGATCCTGGACGGCAAGGTGAGCGTCCGCGCCGACGGTAAAACCCTCACCACGCTAGGCCCCGCCCAGTTCTTCGGAGAGATGGCGCTGTTGGACGACCAGCCCCGCACCGCGGACGTCGTCGCCGAGAGCGCGTGCCACTGCCTGGTGATCTCTGCCTGGGAGTTCTGGGGATTCCTCGCGAACGAACCCGAGACGATCCGAGCGCTCTTCCAGGAGACGATCCGGCGCATCCGCCCTCCGAAAGGGGTCTACACCGAGTAACCGGGGGCGTCCCGCGGACCCACGCTCTGAAGGACGCCGCGCGCGATCGGAAGTAGGGGCGTTAGTCCTCTTCTACCCGGGGCGCGAGGAGGTACCGTCCCTCGCCGCGGTTCGTGCCCATCGCGAACTCGACCTTGAGCGGGTACTCGTTCCCGACGTGGAGCGTGGTCTCCTCCGCCGAGATCGACTTCACCATCGCGGAGAAGAAATCGAGGGGGTACATGCTCTTCACCGCCTCCTTCACCTCAAGCTTTGTCAGGTTCTCCTTCGCGATGCGGAGGTCGAGCTGGTCGGTCTCTCCCTCGGAGTGCATCGTGAACGCGTCGGGCTCGAGGGTAAGCGTCACGTGGTCCGTGAAACTCTCACTGCCGCGGATCCCCTGGCGGAGGTCCTCGGTCTTGACCGTCACGCTAGCGGGCGGGCTGACGTTCGGTACCTTGGGGTCGGTGATCCCTGCCGGGTCGACGACCGCCATCTGGCGGGTGACGCGGCCGAGGGAAGCGACGAGGCGGTTCTTCCCGTCGAACTGGAAGTCGATGACGTCCCCGGGCTTCGACAGGCGCAGCACTTCCTTCAACTTCTCGATGTCGACGCCGATCTCGGTCGGCTCCCCGGTGAACTCCTCGAAGACCGCCCTCTGCAGCTTGAGGACCAGCATCGCGACGTGCGAGGGGTCGACCGCCTTCGCCTCGAGCCCGTCCTTGGAGATGCTCAGCTTGACCTCGCTCACGAGAGTGGAGACCACCTCGACGACCTCGCGGAGGTTCTCCATCTTGATGCGGAGTTTGAACATCGTGCGCCTCGGGGCGCACCACATCGGCCCCCTCTAAAAAGCCTTCTAGCCTCGGCGAGCGGAGGAAGGCGTTTCTCTACCGGAGACTCCTCCCCTGCCGTGACCGAGCTCGCGTACCTACCGGACCTCCCCTCCGCGTACGTTCGGACCTTTCGCGCCCGCGTGACGGCCCTGCCGCCCGGGGCGGTCGTGCTCGACCGGACGTACTTCTACCCCGCGGGGGGAGGCCAGCCCGCCGACCGCGGTACCCTGCGGACCGACGGAGGGGGCTCGCTCTCCGTCGTCGACGTCGTCAAGTCCGGGGCGGCGGTCCTCCACCGCTTGCGCGGCGACCCCGCGGTCCTGCGCGAGTTGCGAGCGGGCCTCGAACTCGAGGGAACGATCGACTGGGCGCGCCGCCACCGCCACATGCGCCTCCACACGGGTCAACACCTCGCGAGCGCCCTCGTCTTCGCAAGAACGGGCCTCCGGACTCGGAAGGCGATCCTCGGCGGCTCCTCGGCGACGATCGACCTCGAGGGACCGCTCGATGCCGCGGCGCTCGAGGTCGTGAGCGCGGGACTTCAGGAGGCGGTGGACCATCCGAGGCCGGTGACGGTCCGCGCCGTTCCTCGCGCCGAGTGGGAGGCGGCGCCGATGTCGGGCCGCTCAGGGCTCGTTCCGCTACCGCCCCAGGTCGATCCGGTACGGGTGGTGGAGATCGACGCGACGGACGCCGGTCCGTGCGGGGGGACGCACGTACGGTCCACGGAAGAGATCGGGGCGGTACGCTGGCTGCCGATCGTAGTGCTGCCGGGAGGGGCGTCCCGGATCGGATTCACGCTGGTCGAGGACGCGCGGACCACTCGGGCCGAGTGACCCCATAGACGTAGACGTCGTGCCAGCGCGCGTGGTGGAAGAGCGCCTGGCGGAGTGTACCCTCCCGTCGGAAGCCGAGGCCCTCGACGAGCCGGTACGAGGGGGAGTTCTCGATGTCGCATGTCGCGCCAACGCGCTCGAACGAGGAGGACGCGAAGACGTGGTCGACGAGGAGGCGGACCGCCTCGCGGCCGAACCCTTGGCCCCGGGCCGCCCGGTCCCCCATCACATACCAGATGTCGACGTACTCCAACACCGGGTGGGCAACGTAGTAACCCACGAAGCCGATCGGTCCCGGCGTCGCGCGACGCTCGACCACGAACCGGGGCGCGAGCGAGGCCGGGTCGGAAGGGGCGGACTCGACGTCTCGGACGAAGCTGTCCATCGTGTCGACGGCGAACCGGTCGTACGGCGCCACGATCTCAGGGTCGTTGTACCAGCCGAAAAGGGCGGGATAATCGTCGGGGACGAGGGGCCGCAACGAGACCGAAGGTCCCTCGAGGACGGTCATCGGCCGCGTCAGGTCTGGGGGCTCCGCTCGCGGCGGGCGGCCTGGGGCCCGTGCGGGGACGCCTCGTCGGGCTCGGCCGGCGCGGACGCGGACGGCGACTCTTCGTCGCGCAGGTGCTCGAGCGCCTTGCGGTGGCCGCTCGGCGTGAGGGAGAAGACGTGCTTCGGCTCGGAGTAGCCGACGACGTACTGCGTGCGGCGAAACACCATCCGGGACATCTCCAGCGAGCGGAGCGCGTTCTTCAGGTCCGCGGGGTCCTCGCTCGAGAACTTCCGTGCGATGCCGAACTCCGTGGTCCACTGGTCGGCCTCGAATCGGATCTGCTGCCCCCGGTGCTCGAGGAGGTGGAGGAGGAGGGAGCGTTCGAGCCGCTCCATCTCTCCGTGCGCCATGTCCCCCGAATCGAACTCACGATATGGTCGTGATCTCGTAGTTCACGTCGAGACCTTTCAGACGGGCGTGCATGTCGGCGACGAGATGGATGACGTTGTCGAGCGTCGCCTTGTCCTTCCACTTGTACACGAAATCGTGCATGCCCATCGACTCCTCGAAACCCAACTGTCGCATGACCTCCATCACTTTCACGGGGTCCGCCCCTTCGGAGTGGAAGGTCATCCGGACGTAGGTACGCATTGCATCGCTCGCCAGGGTCGCGCCCCCGGGTTGTAGGTAACGAGTTTAGGCGGCCGTTCGTTTATATATGCTTCCCCAACTCTCGCCGGACCCTCCCGCGATGACCGAAGGCGAGCGCACCGGACCGGTCGTGGTCACGGGGGGAGCGGGCGCGATCGGCTCGATCCTGGTGCGGGAGCTCCTCGCCCGGGGACGTCCGGTCCGCGTCATCGACAACCTCTCGAGCGGGCAGCGCGAGAACCTTCCGGCCACCGGGTCTGGGTCGCTCTCGCTCACGGTCGCCGACGTGAAGGAGCCGGATCGGTATTCGGCCGCGTTCGACGGCGCCTCGGAGCTGTGGCACCTCGCGGCGAACGGCGACGTTCAACGGGGGGCGAGCCGGCCTCGGCTCGACCTCGAGGAGGGAACGCTCGCGACGTTCGCGGCGCTCGAGGAGGCACGGCGCCACGACGTCCGCCGGGCGGTCTTTTCCTCGTCGAGCGTCGTCTACGGCTTCCCGACGGTCTTCCCGACCCCCGAGTCGTACGGGCCGCTCCAGCCCGAGTCGCTCTACGGCGCGGCGAAACTCGCTTCAGAGGGACTTTTTTCCGCGTACGCCCACACCTACGGGTTCCAGGTCCACCTCTTCCGGTTCGCGAACATCATCGGACCCCGGATGACCCGTGGGGTCCTCTTCGACTTCTTCGCGAAGCTCAAGGCCGACCCCCGTCGGCTCGAGGTGCTCGGCGACGGCCGGCAGGCGAAGAGCTACCTCCGCACGGAGGACTGCGTGGGCGGGATGATCCTCGCCGTCGAGAAGGCGCACGACCCGGTCAACGTCTTCAACCTGGGAACCGCCGACCGGATCTCGGTCCGGGAGATCGCCGAGAGGGTCGTGGCCGCCCACGGCGGGACCGCCCGGATCGAGTACACGGGCGGCGCGCGGGGCTGGACGGGCGACGTCCCGCAGCAGTTGCTCGCGATCGACAGGATCCGAGCGCTCGGCTGGGAGCCCCGGTTCGCGAGCGCGGGCGCGGTCGACCTCACGATCGCCGAGCTCGCGTCGCCACGCGGGCTCGGGCCCGCTCGCACCTAATCGGGCGGCGGGCTCGTAGACAGTTCCCGGTACAGTTCGACGTACTGCTGGACGACCCGCGGCCAGGAGAACCGTTCCTGGGCGACCGCGCGCGCCGAGTCTCCCAACCGGCGACGCAGTACGGCGTCGCGCGCGAGCTCCAGCGACCGCGCTCGCATCCCCACCACGAACGAGGGGGCGTCGGCGTCGGGAACCACAAAGCCGGTTCGACCGTCCTCGACGACGCCCGTGAGGGCCGGGCCACCGACCACCGGGAGCCCCGCGGAGAGCGCCTGGACGACCGTTCCCGAGAGGAGCTCGACTCGGCTTGGGTGGAGAAGCAGGTCGCTTTCGGCGTACCGCGCGGCGAGGGCGTCGCGGGAAATTTCGCCGGTCAGTTCGACGTGGTTCCCCGCCGCCCGCACTCGCTGGGCGTAGTTCGAGTCCGGCGTGGGTCCGACCAGCACGAGCCGTAGCCCGGTACCTCGCAGCGCTTCTGCGGCGAGCTCCCAGCGCTTGACGGGGGCGACCACGCCCACCCCGAGCGCCACGCCACCCTCCCGGCGAGACCAGTCCGGACGATAGACCTCGCCGTCGACCCCGAACGGGATCACCCGGATCGGTCGTCGGGGGCGGACGACCGCGGCCGCGATCGTTCGAGCCAGTGGCTCCGTGAGGGCAACGGCGGCGCCGGAGTGCCGGACCGCGCGGCGCTCGAGCCAGTACCCCCACCGGTGCGTGATTCTGTCCCGGTAGTACCAATGCCTCGAATGGGTCGTGTAGGCGTACGGCACGTGGAGCCACGCGAGCCGGTTGGCGACGACCGGCGAGTTCGCGTGGACGACGTCATACCGCTGCTGGCGGAGGAGGCGGGGCAGCTCCCACGCGAAGGGGTACTCGTCGCGCAAGCGTCGTCCGCGCACTCGGTTCACGACGACCGTCTCGTGCCCGGCGGAACGGAGCGCGTCCGAGAGGTCCGCGATGAATCGCTCGGTCCCTCCGTAGCCCGTGGGGGGTATCGGCTCGACGCCCCCGCCGACCAGGACGACCCGCACGACGTCCTCACCGCCCCACGGCATTAAGGGGTACGGGACTCTCGAGCCGGGTCAGCGGCGACCCGCCGGGCGGCCGCCGAGCGAAGGACGGGAGATGGGCACGACCTGCGTAGAGATCGCGGTCCTCGACGACTGGCGACTCTTGGCGGCGCTCGACTCCCTCGCCAGCCAGACCCGTCCCCCCGACCGAATCCTCATCGTCGCGTCGACCGCGACGCCGGAGCCCCTCCTCGCCACGGCGCGCGAGCGGTTGCCGCACGTGCGGGTCGACGCGGCCCGGTTTCCCGGCGGGGTCGTGGACGCGCGGTCGGCGGCGCTCGCGCTCCTCGCCGAGGACGCGACGCTCTTCCTCGACTCCGACGAACGGGCCCCCCCGGGCTGGCTCGCGACGATCGTCGCCCCGCTCGAGGCCGGCACCGCCGATTTCTCCGGCGGACCGACCCAACCGCTCCGGCCTCCGGCGACCGCGGTCGAGCGGTACTCGGTTTTGCTCGAGGCGTCGATCTACCGCGACCTCGTTCCCCGGAGCGTCACGTATCTTCCCCTCCAGAACTCCGCGTGGAGGACCTCGGTGCTCCGGTCGGTCGGCTTCGACCCGCGGATCCCCTTCGCCGAGGACCACGACCTCGAGACGCGGGCGGCCCACGCGGGAGCTCGCGGGGTGTTCGTGCCCGCCGCGTTCGTCTACCACGACCCGGGCTCAGGAGGCAGCATCCTGCGCTGGGCACGCAAGCGGTACTGGTACCTCGTCGCCATGGCGATGTCCCTCCTCAAGAACCGGGCGCTCCGCGGACGCATGGAAGAGCGGCGTCCCGCCGTTCGCCATCCGCTGCGCTACGCGGAGGCGGTGATGAAGCCGTTCGCGCTGGCGCACGCGTGGATCCGCTGGCGTCGGGTTGGGGGTACAGAACGCGCGGGCTAGGGGGACCGCCCCGCGGAAAACCTTATCCGAGCCTCCGATTCGGCGAGGCGATGTCTCCGGAGACCACGCACGCGCACGGCGTTACGAAGGCGGGCGACGTGGTCCGGTTGGACTACGACCTGTGGGCCGAAGGCGGAGGCCGGACCGAGCTCGTCGACACAACGCGGCTCGAGGTCGCCCAGGGGGCCAAGGTCCCGGTCGCGGAGGGCCAGCACTGGGGCCCTCGGCCGCACCTGATCGGCGGCGAGTACTTTCCGAGCGCGATCGAGTCCGCCCTGACCGGGGCGAAGGTCGGCGAGGAGTTCGAGCGCGAATTCCCCCCCGCGGACGCGTTCGGCGAGCGGGACCCGAAGCTGATCGAGCTGTTCACCATGCACGAGATCTCCCGCCTCCCCGAGATGCGGCGCGAGGACGCGCACCTCGACATCGGGACGGTCCTCACGATCGAAGGTCGACGGGGCCGAGTCGTGACGCTCACGGCCGCGCGGGTCCGGGTCGACTTCAACCCGCCGTACTCGGGCCGCAAGGTCCGCGGGAAGTTCAAGGTCCTCGACCGAATCACCGAACCGGCGGAGCAAGCGCGCGCGATCCTCGAGCTCCAGTACGGCCGCGGCGCGGAGTTCCACGTCGAGGTCCACGAGGGCACCGTCACGCTCCGAGTCCCCGACCGCTCCAAGTTTGACGTCGCGTGGATGGCGGCGAAGCCGCGGGTCGTCGACCGCCTGCGCAACCAGCTCCACCCCGAGACGATCCGGATCGTCGAGGAGTACGTGACCCCCGCTCCCGAGAAGGGCGAGAAGAAGGACGGCCCGGAAAAGGCGAAGCCCGCCGGGGAGGGCGAGAAGCCGTTGGCCCACGAGCCGCACCGAGCCCATGCCAAGGCCGGGGGCAAGGAAGAGAAAGAGAAGCCCTCCGAGCCCGAACACCAGGCCCATACCGCTCCGAAGAGCGAACCGAAGATACCGGCGCCCGCCCCGCCCGAGTCCGACGCCTAGCACTACTCCCGCACTTATGAGGTGAGTCGCCCGCTTTCGGGCTGCGAGTGGAACCCGACAGACTCAAGCCGGACCGAGGACAGGGGGCGATGGCGCTCTCCGTCTCGATGAAAGCCGCACCGTCGTCCCGCCGACCACCCCGCTCTCCGTTCGGCTCCGATGGTCACGTGTGGATTCCCGGGGTCCGGGAGTTCTTCGTGGGGTACGATGACTTGTTCGACATCGGGGTCCGCTCCGCAGAGACCCAGACCAACGCGCGGGACTACGTGCACGGGCTCTTCCTCAAGGGCGAACGGAAGAGCATGGAACCGCTCGCCCGACGGGCTCCCGAGAGCGGGCCCGACCGGGTCCAGAACTTCATCACCTACTCACCGTGGGACTGGGAACGGGTCCAGGAACGGACCGTCGAGCGGATGGCGCCCCTCTTCGCCGATCCGTGGGGGCTGGTGGCGCTGGACGACACGGCGTTCCCGAAGCAGGGGGACGACTCGGTCGGGGTCGCCTCGCAGTGGTGCGGCACGCGAGGGAAGACGGCGAACTGCCAGGTCGGCGTGAGTGCGCAGTACATCCAACCCGGGAGCCTGTTCTCCCCCGACCTCGAGAGCTTTCCGATCGGGATGCGCCTGTATCTGCCGAAGGAGCGGGCCGAGGATGCCGCGCACCGAGAGAAGTGCGGGGTCCCGTCCGAGGTCGTCTTCGAGGAGAAGTGGCGGATCGGACTGAGCTTGGTCGAGCGGGTTCGGCGATTGAGGGTAATGCATCGGGCGGTGGTCGCCGATGCGGACTACGGTCGGGTGGGCGAGTTCCGCCGACAGTTGCGCGAATGGAAGGAACCGTACGTGCTCGGCGTTCAGCCCGAGAACTGCTGGGTGCTCCCGCTGGGGGAGGGGTGGCGCGGGCAACAGGGCCAGGTGCTGACGCCGCGGCGCTGCGCGGAGATCGCCGCGAAGGTCCCCCCGTCCCAGTGGAAGAAGGTCTACTGGAGCACGGGCGCGACCGGACCGATGTACGTCGAGGCGGTCCACGTTCGGGCGGCCGTTTGTGAGGACGGGGAGCCGACGGACGAAGAGGTCTGGGTGGTCTTCGAGAAGCGGGACAACGAGACGAAGGCGTACCTCGCGTGGGGGTTCGACGGCCTGACGGTGCAAGGCCACGTCCGACTGATCCGAGGACGGTGGCCGATCGAGCAAGGGTACCCGCAGATGAAGGGGGAGCTGGGGCTCGACCACTTCGAGGGGCGGAGCTGGCTCGGCTGGCACCACCACGTGACGCTGGTGATGGCGGGGTACGCGTTCCTGATGCAGGAACGGCAGAAGCAAGCGCTGGCTCCGCCGGAGACGTCGGGGAAACCCCGACGGCGACTCCCGACGATCCCCCAAGTCCGGCTCTGGTTGCAGGTGGCGGTGGCGCTGAGGATCCTGCGGATGGCGGACGAACTCCCCTCGGTGGAAGGACGACGGGCGATGCTGGCGTATCTCTGCCAGATGTTCGACCTGCCTATCGAAGTACAAGCCGGCGACTATCGAGGCTTGACGATGGCCGAGCTCCCGAGGTGGCTCGGCGTCAGGTCATAAG
>JBOGRO010000027.1:0-2102 GCA_050749465.1 Thermoplasmata archaeon
GTCGAACAGGTTGGCAAGGTCTATCTGCGCGATCTCCTCTGCTTCCGTTGGTCTCGCCCCCAGTTGGGTTCCGTGGTGGTCCCCTACTGGGGCGAGACTCCCGCTATCAACAATCCTTGGCACAGCAGCCGGTGCGGGGCGGCCCCCGTGCGACGGGCCGCCTCGCCGCACAGGCTATTACGGTCCGCTTCCCCGTCCCGGCGGACCGATGGCCGAACTCCCGGACAAGCGCACCGCGTTCATCGATTGGTACCTCGCGGTCGTCGAGCGCGCCAACCTGACCGACAAGCGCTACCCCGTGAAGGGGATGAATGTCTGGACACCGTACGGCTTCCGCGCCCGCCGGAACCTCGACGCGGTGCTCATCCGCGAGATCGAGGCGACCGGTTCCGAGGCGCTTGAGTTCCCGGCGCTGATCCCCGCGACCGAGTTCGCGAAGGAGAAGGAGCACATCAAGGGATTCGACGCGCAGGTCTATTGGGTCACGAAGGGCGGGCTCTCCGACCTCGACATCCCGCTCGTCCTCCGCCCGACGAGCGAGACCGCGATCTACCCGATCTTCGCGCTCTGGGTCCGCTCCCATCGGGACCTGCCGCTCAACGTCTACCAGATCGTGAACGTCTTCCGTTACGAAACGAAGACGACCCGGCCGTTCCTGCGGATCCGCGAGATCCACTTCTTCGAGGAGCACACCTGCCAGGCCGACGAAGCGCACGCGACCGAGCGCGTCCGCTCGAACCTCGACGCGTTCTCCAAGATGGCCCACGCCTTCGCGCTACCGTACCTACCGATCCGACGGCCGGAGTGGGACAAGTTCCCCGGCGCCTACTACTCGATCGGCTTCGACATCCCCGTCGCCGACGCGCGCACCCTCCAGATCGGGAGCATTCACCACTACCGCGAGAACTTCTCCCGGCCGTACGGGATCCGCTACGAGGCGGCGGACGGGAGCGCGCAGTTCGTCCACCAGACGACGTTCGGCCTCTCCGAGCGACTTCTCGGGGCGATCCTCGCGGTCCACGGCGACGCGAAGGGAGCGGTCTTCCCCTCGTCCGTCGCCCCTTACCAGGTCGTCGTGATCCCGATCCCGGGGAGTGACTCGGGCGACGCGCCGGTGCGCGTCGCCACCGAGGTCGCGGAACGGCTCGCTCGCCACGGTGTCCGCGTCCACCTGGATGGGGGGGAAGACCGGCCCGGAGCCAAGTACTATCGATGGGAACTCGGTGGAGTCCCGCTGCGGATCGAGGTGGGTCGCCGCGAAGCGGAAACGCGCACCGTGACCGCGGTCGACCGGCTCGGACGGAAGGCGCCGGTCTCCCTCGAACGGATCGAGCACGAGGTACGCGAGCGCCTCGACGAGTTCGACCGGGCCCTCTTCGAGCGCGCCCGCGCGGCCTTCGCGGAATCGTTCTCCTCCGCGACCTCGCTCGAGGAGCTCGCCGCGTCGACGACCGTCCGCGTCGTCGGATGGTGCGGGACCGAAGAGTGCGGCCATCGGATCGAGGCCGCGATCGACGGCGGACTGCTTGGAACGCCCGAAGCGCCGCTCCCGATCGAAGTCGGGACCGCCGGGGCGTGCATCGCGTGCGGGAGCCGCACGGACGTGCACTGGGCGCTCGCGGGACGCCCGATCTGATCGGGCGAGCGGGCGCTTACGTCCCCGGGGGGGCAGAGACGGGTGGGTTCGGGAGGACGAGCCACATCCCCGCGAGACCGAAGAGGAGCATCGTGATCACCACGGCGTAGACGCCGTTGTCGATCCATACTCCGAAGGAGACGCCCCACCAGACGTAGAACGCGACCGCGGCGACGACGAGCGCCGCGAACCCGCCGAACGAGAGCCGCCGCGAGAGCGACATCTCCCGGAAGCGCGTCGGCTCGGGAGGTGGGGGGAGCGCGGTCGTCTCGGCCATACGGCCCGTCGACCCGGCTCGCGTTAAATAACCCTTGCGGCGCGGGGTCGCTTCCGGAAGCCGAGTCCTGTGTCAAGATTTGTTGATGGGGGTCCGCCGAGTGAGGATCATCCGGTGATCGATCCTCCCCTCAAGTACCTTCTCGTGGCCCACGCGTAAGCCGCCGGACGGGTCTTCCGCACCAAGAGG
>JBOGRO010000028.1:0-12243 GCA_050749465.1 Thermoplasmata archaeon
CAACGCTCGCGGAGTTCACGAAGATCACGGCGATCGCTCACCGGTACGGACTCGAGAGCATCGGCTACCCGACTGGGCAGCCGATCCTATCGACTTCGTACCGGTCCGACGACGGGCGGTTCCCGCAGCGCTCGGCCGCCGTCGACCAGCTGGTCATCCCGACGCAACCCTATTGTCACGAAAGCACCAGCCCGTCCGCCACCGCCGTGACGACGCTCCCGGGACAGTACGCCCACCGCTCGCAGCCGTTCCCCGCGCTCCAGATCACCATCGGGACGAACCGGGTCCCCACGCCCAACGGGGTAGGTGTCTCGCAAGCGTACGACTGCGCCCGGGTCCGGACCGGGGACGGGCTCCCCTCGCCCTACCTGCGGTGGGGACCCGGTATGAACGAGAAGGTCGTCCACTTCCTGAAGGAGATCGGTCGGGGCTGAGCGACCGGCGCCCGAACCACTACGCCCCCTCCGCGGGAGGGTCGGGGGCCGGAGGCGGTGAGCGGCGCCGACGCCCGACGGCGTACCACGCGAGCCCCACCGCGATCGCCGCGGCGACCGCGGCAGCGACCCAGAGCGCCTCGCCTCCGAGGTTCGGTCCCGGACCACCGGGGGAGGACGGCGGGATCGGTGCCAGGGTGACGAACGCCGAGTCTCCCTGGATGGTGAATGAGCCGGCAGCCTGGTAACTGGGGTCGCCGGCCACACGGGCCGCGTAAGAGTACGTTCCGTTCGGCTCCGCGAAGACGAGGGTCGTCGCGGAGGTGCTCTGGGTGGAAGTCGTCGGGTCGTCGCCCCGCACGGCGCTGACCGCGGTGGGGTCCACCGTGACCGACCAGAGGGCAGAGTCGGCTCGCCCCTGCGGCGCCGCGAAGGTGAGCGCGTAGGTGAACGAGTAGGTGACCGACACCGAGGTCCCGCTCACCGTGACGCTCGCGTTCCCGGCGTCCGGCACCGGGGTCCAGTTCCCCACGGCGGGGATCAAGTACGCATAGTTACCGGCCGGTTCGGAGAACTCGATCGAGACCGTCGTGGCGGTCGCCGGGACCCCGCCCAGCGCCACGGACCACCCGGCTCCGGTCGGGAGGCCCGACTCATTGAACCAGATAGGATAGAGCGCGGGGGCGAGAGCCGTGAACGTTACCGGGACGGCGACCGACCTGCCGGCCACGGTGACGAGCCCATTCGGGGGCCCCGCGCTATAACCCGGGACCGAGCCGATGACGAAGGGGTACGAGGCGTTGGGCTCCCGGAAGGGGATCGACCCGCCGGTCGACCCGACGAGCTTCCCGCTCAGGTTGACCGCCCAGCCGGTCCCCAAGGGGAGGCCCGTTTCGTTGAACCAGACCGGATAGCTCGCCACCCCGAGCGGGGCGAACGCGACCGGCACGGTGACCGTGGCTCCCGCGACGGTGACGAAACCGGAGTTCGGAGACTCCGAGAACCCCGGGACGACCTCCACCGTGAACGAGTACCTCCCGTTCCGAAGCGAGTCGAACAGCTCCGAGGAGCTCCCCGAGAGGTTCGCGCCCCCGATCGTCACGCCCCACGGGGTACCCGCCGGCAGCCCGGTCTCTTCGAACTCCACCGTGTACCGGGGAGGCGGCAGGGCGAACTCGGCGACCTCGACGACCGGTCCGCCGGGAACGAACGACGCCGGATCCGCCGTTCCGGAATAGTTGCCCGGCCCCCGTCCGATCCATCCCACCAACTCGAAGCCGGAGGCGTTCGTCGCGGAGACGCGGACCTCGGCTCCGGGGTCGACCCACTCGTTCGCCGGGTCGGTCGTCCCGTCCGCCGGAGGGTTCGCGGCGGTCGTGACGAGGTACTGGAGGCCGTAGGTCCCCTCTTCCCCGGCCGGCGCGTTGTCGACCGTGACGTTCGACGGAAGAGCGATCGAGATGCGCTCACCGCTCGTGGGGTACTGGACGGGTCCCGTCTGGCGGTACTGTCCGTTCGGCAGGAAGAACGTGAGCTGGGTGGTGTTCGTCGTCTCGGTCTGGCTCCCTACTTCGAGGAACCAGCGCTGCGACGGGGGCAAGCCGGAGACGTGCACCGTGAGGGGGTACGTCGCGACCCGGGGCTGCTCGAAGAGGACGAGACTGGAGGCCGGTTCCTGCCAGTCGGCCGGCAGCCCCGCCGGCCAGTCAGCGGCGACCGGCTCCTCGGTCGAACTGTTCCAAGTCCAGGTCTCGATCGGTCCCGAGGCGTTCGGCCCCATCGCCGCCGTGGGGAACGAGATCGAACCGGTCGCGTTCGCGTTGACGACCAGGAGGTCGATCGGAGAGGTCGACGGTTCCCGCGTGGTGGCGAGTGCGTAGATCCCCCCCACCATCGAGGTCACGTTCACCGGGAGCACCTCCGTGCCGAGGCGGGAGAGGATCTCGGAATACAGTTGGTAGATCGGCGCGGAGTTGTTCGGCACCGGGAACCACGAGTCGATCGAGCTGGCGTCAAACGCGAAGTAGGCGGTCTCCGAGACGTTGAGGTCGACGGCCTGGATCAGCTCCGCCGCCACGTACGGCACCTGGGCGAACCCTCCGACGAACGGGTCGTCCGGGTGGCCCGCGATCGCCGAACCGAACTCGCTCACGAACAACGGGATCGGACCGCACGTGGGACACGCGGAACGGATCGCGGCCAGGTCCGCCGGGACGCGCGTGGGAAGCGAAGCGGATCCGGTGAGGGTCGCGTAGAAGTTCTGGAGCGTCGCGTTCTTCGGATTCGAGGGTCCGAGGCCGGCGGGATAGACGTGGATCCCGACCGCGCTCAGGTTCGGTCCGTTCTCGCTCACCGTCGCGGCGATCCACGTGGTCTCGCCGTGGGCGCCGTGCCCGACCCCCGGAAGTCCGATGACCCGGATGCTAGGGTCGACCGCCCGCATCGCGGCGATGTAGCTGTGGACCAGGTCCGCGTACTGCGGGGGGGACGCCGAGGCCGTGAGGTTGGAGCCCCACTCCGACCACGGGAGCCCGAAGTGCTGCCAGAGCCCGGGCTCGTTGCCGATCTCCCAGTAGTCGGGCTGGAAACCGAGGGTCTGCTCGACGTACCGCACTTCGGCCGCGGCCGTCGAGGGAGAGTCGATCTCGCCCGGCACCTCGAAGATCGCGTCGCACCCCACCGAGCGGCACCAGGCGACGAACTGCGAGACGTTCTCCGCGGCGACGCTCACCCCAGCGAGGTCGCCGTGGACCGTCCCATTCCGATAGTCGAACTGGTCCGCGAGGTATCCCCCCGGCCAGGCGACCTCCCGCACGGGCGTCGCGTTCAGCTCGAGACTGGTGTTCGGACTCAGCGACGCCGTCGCCATCGTCGTGGCCCCCCAGAACGACGGGGTCAGGTTGCTCGTCGGGACCGCCGACTCGATCGTCACCGAGGTCGTGTCGGCGCTCGGGCTCGAGCCATCGACCGTCGTCGCCCCGGCCAGTCCCGCGGAGCTCCCGATCACGGAGCCGGTCGAGGAGAGGACCATCAGCCCGAGGACGGCGACCGCGAGGATGACCCCCCCGCCCCTGGCCACGCGGCGGTACCGCCTCCCGCACTCGGTGGCGGAGGGGCCCCACCGGCCGGGGGAGGTCCGCCCGGAAGACGTCCCCATTTGCCGCGCATCCGAGCAGGAGCAAATATAGCTGCGCTCGCCGGAATCGGATGGGCAGGCCGCGGGGGTCCGTGCCGGGGCTGCGTATCCCCGCTCGCAGGGTTCGGGGAGGCCGGTCTGCGACGCTTCCGCCCGCTCTCTCCGGCGCGGCCCCGGAGACCGAGGCGACGAAAGCAGCCCCGGGTCAATCGATCGGGGCGGTCGGGTCAAGGGGCGATGGCCCCGGGACCGACGTCGGCCCCAGGAGCTCGTCGACCCGAGCGAAGCTCTCCGCGGCGAGCGAGTAGCGACGGGCCGTGAGATACGCGGACCCGTCGTCCCAGTGCCTCCTTCCCTCGACCGCCGCGGGATCGTCCTGGGCCATCGCCGCGAGACGGGCACTCAGCCCCCGGGCGACCTCGTTGAGCCGCGCCGGGGAGCTCGGGCCGGTCTCGAGGGCCCCCGGAAGTTGCTCGGGTCGTCTCCGTTCCGCCGCGCGCCCCCGCTTCCGGAGGTGGACCCCGGCCGCGACAAGGGCGAGCACCACGGCCGCCGCCCCCGCCGCGAGGAGGGCGCGGTCGAGCTCCGGTAGCCCCCCGATCTGCCAGATCAGTCCTCCCGAGGTTCGGGGAACCTGCACCTCGACGACCTGGTGAGAAGTGCCCCCCGCGGAGTCGTTGACCCAAAGTCGGAGCGTGAACGTCCCCGAGGTGGCGTACGTGTGGGATGGGGCGGGCACGCTCGACGTGCTCCCATCCCCAAACGCCCACGCGTACTGGAACGGGGGAGTTCCGCCCGAGAGGGCCGCCGAGAAGGTCACGGTGCGGCCCGAGGTCGAGGTACCCTTCGAGGCGCTGACCGTTAGGCCCAGCGCCGGATCGACGACGAGCGGAACGACCAAGTTCTCGGAGACCCCGGCCGAGTCGGTGAGGTTGAGGGTGACGTTGACGGGCCCGGCGGTGGTAGGCCGGTAGGAGAGCGAAGTACCGACCGCCGTCCGGCCGTCAGGGAAGGCCCACCGCGGTACGTAGGGCGGAGTCCCCCCCGAGGCCGCGACGGAGAGCTGGGTGATGCTCCCCAGGTCGAGCGTCGCCGGCTCGGCGTCGGCCGACACGACGAGCGACGGCCCGACCCGAACGGTGACCGATGCATTGACCAGGGTACCGGTCGCGTCGACGACCGACAGGGCCAGCGCCACCGGGCCGATGGAGGAGAACGTCCGATGCACTTCGACTCCGTCCAGCTCGAGCCCGTCGGAGAACCTCCACGTCGCACGGTACGGCGGGGTACCGTTCGCGGGCCCGACCGAGAAGGAGGTGTTGGCCGACTCGTCGGTGGCGGACGGCACCGAGAGGGTCAGCGAGAACAGTCGAACGGCCACGGCCAGCGGAGCCGATCGGTTCCGGACCCCGAACGAGTCGGTCACGGTCACGGTGACCGAGTACGTCCCCGCCTCAGCGTAGACATGCGAGACGTTCCCACCGGTCGCGGTCCCGCCGTCCCCGAACGACCAGGTCGCCCGGGCGCTCGCCCCGCCGGAGGTGTTGGAGAAGAGGTAGGCGGTCGCGTTCGCCTCCACCGGGTTCGGTTCCGCGTGGACCTGGGTGACCAGCAACGGCTCGAAGACCCAAGTGTCGTTCTCGAGCGAACCGGACCTGTTCGCGCCGCCGACGAGGATGGGTCGCTCGGCTCCGCCGCTCGTCACGATATCGCTCGCGATCGCGGGGTCGGTCCGGACGGGACTGGGGAGGGAAAGGGAGCTCTCGTTCGACCACACCAACACGTCGGTCGTCCAGAGCTGGTCGTACGACGCTCCGGTGGTATCGTTGACTCCTCCGAACAACCAGAGCGCCTGGGTCGACGCGTCCCAGGCGAACTCAGCGCCGGAGCGTCCGGCGTTCGGGTACGCCCCCGCCGTCCCCGGGGGTTGGACCTGGGTCCACTGATCCGCCGCGAACAGCCAGGTGTCGTTAACGTCCCGGCTCCCGCAACCGGAGCAGGCGGTGGAGGATCCGCCGTAGAGCACGAGCTCGCCATCCACTGGACCCACTAACGGGTCGTCCCCCAGGGCGGCACTTGCCCGCGCGGGCGGCGACGCGCCCCGGATCGTTCCCGAGGTAAGGTTGACCCAGCAGGAGCCGCCATAGCGCGTCTCACAACTCGGCGTGGCCTGGAACGCCCAGGTCGCGTTCGATTGAGCGGTACATCCGGAGCTCACGCAACCACCGAACAGGATCGTGCCGTTCGTACCCCACATCGTCATGGAGGCGTCCCATCGACCGTTCACCGGTCCGATCGAAGCCGTCACGTTCTGCCACGCCCCGTGGGAGAAGAGCCAGGTATCGTTCCGGGGGCACTCCCCGAGGGGGTCGCATCCTCCGAAGAGCACGACCGCGTCCACCCCCGCCTCGCCGTCATACGCCATCGACGCACCGTAGCGCGCCGGCGGCGCGACCCCGACACCGGTAACGTTGGTCCAGGTCCCATTCTGGAAGATCCAGGTCTCGTTCGTCGCCGAGTGACCGTTCCAGCCTCCGAACAGCACGGTCCCCCCGACGGACGGGTCCCACACCAAGCTGGCCCGGCTCAGCGAGGGAGGCGCGCCAAGGGTTGCCGACGCGAGTTGAAACCCGAGCGCCGAGGTCGGGGAGACGCCAGCCGTTAAGGCGGAGCACTCGACTTCCGTAGCGGCGGACTCCCTGCACTCGGAGGAGTTCATGGCCGAGAGACCGTGCGGGGTGGGCACGTCTCCGAGCGAAGGCGAACCGGGTGGCCCGACGGAAATCGGGAGTCGGTCCCCCAGCGCGGGACCCATCGGACCGGACACCCCCGACGCCCCGACGAGCGTTAGCAGGACGGTCAGCGCGACGAGGGCGACCCGGAGCGGGGAGCCCACCGATCGGCTGCGCGGTGAGCAACGGCCCCTCACACTGTAACCATCGGTCCGGTCTCTATAACGAGCGAGGTCGCGCGAGTCGGTCGCGGTCTCTCGCGATCGACCGGGCGGGGTCATCCCGCTGCCCGCGACGAAACGGGGGTCTCGCTCGGCACTCAAGGGTCCGCGCGTTCGAAATAGAGGCAGCAACCTAATTGAGCCGTCGGCGGCACTCAAAGAAGACGTTCCATGAGCCCTACAGCGGGAGGAGGAAGGAAACCGGACCGCGAGAGGCCTAAAACGGCTCATCCATCCGATCTCGATGACCCCTCGGTGGAGACCGAGAGCACTCCCCGACGGCGAGGGATGCCGAGCAGTCGGTCGACCGCCTTCGTTGTAGGTATATATGCGGGTCCGGGTCGGGACCCACGCGCCACGGCACATGCCGTCTCGCACCGTGGGGATCGTGGCGGGATGCGGGGAGCGGATATGCGGTGGTCGAGGTCCCCCCGGTCGCGTCGCCGAGCGGGGTACTTTCTCGCATTGATCGTGGGGCTCGGCTTCTTGCTCGGCCCTGCCGCGCTGCTCCCCCCGCCCGATTCGGGGCCCGCGTCGCGAGGCGGCACGGCCGCGGGGTTCACGCTGTCCGAGTCGCTCGCGGGGGCCGCGAACCTCTCCTCGAGTGGGTCGACCCTCTCCCCGGTCGGTGCGTCCGAGCCCCGGGCGCCGGCCGCACCCATCGTACCGGTCGGGCTCACCCTTTCCCCGGCCGCGGTCAGCGTGAACTCCTCATTCTGGGGCACCACGATCACCCCTCGGGCGCGCCTGCTGCCCGACGAAGGGGAGTTCGTTAGCGCGACCCCCACGGAGACCGTCGTCTGGCCGGGGGCGTTCGCGGGCGATCTCTACGACCCGATCTCAGAGGAGATGTACACCGATGGGGGAGGGACCCCAACCTCTCCGACCACGAGCGAGGCGCAGTTCGTGGTTTGGTGCAAGTCGATCAACTGCTCCGCGATCTTCCAGGTTCCCGGTGAGATCGACGACCCCGCGTTCGCGGCCGAGGTCGTGCGCTACACGGAGGTCAACCTGAGCTTCCAGCCGGCGTACTGGGAGATCGGCAACGAGCCTCAGCTCTGGAAGCACTGGGACCTCCCCTGGAACAGCTGGGCCCCTACGGGGAAACTGAACCCCCCACGGACTCCGACGCCGCAGCAATACGCGACCGAGGTCGCGAGCTACGTCACGGCGATGCAGGCGGCGAACTTCGCTACTTCGTTCGCGAACCAACCCCTTCGCATCGTCGGCATCGCTGCCGCGGCGCGAGGGACCGGCGCCGGAGGGTTTCTCAGCTGGATCAACGAAACGGTCGCGGTCGACGGTCCCAACATCTCGGCGATCGCTTTCCACGAGTATCCGGCGGGAGGAGGGCAGCTCCAAGACGTCACGCTCGCCGAATTCTACGCCTCGCTCACGAGCCCCACCGGCCTACCGTCCCGGCTCGAGTCGGTCCGGCAGGCGATCTCCTACACGGTCGGCCGGACGTGTCCCCACACCTGCTCTTCCCTACCCGTCCTGGTGACCGAGGTCGGGACCGCGCTCTCGAAACGGGCCTACGGTCAGGACTTCAGCAGCGGCTTCCCCGGCGCCCTCGCCACGACCGCCGAGATGATCCAAGGGCTCGCCCTGAACGTCAGCAACGCCGACCTCTATGCGGGCGTGCTCGGCACCAACAACTCCTGGATGAACTTCACGGGGTCGGTGCGACCGGTGTACGTCGCGTACGCCTCGATCCTCGACCACCTGGGCTCGGAGGCCACCCCGGTGACCCTCTCGGGTCTCGGCGAGAGCCTGTTCGGCATCGCCACGCTCGCGTCGACCGACCGCGACCGCTCGGACTTGCTCATCGTGAATGCGAACGTGACCAGCGCAGCCGCGTTCACGCCCCAACTCCCCGGCTACTCGGCCGGGTCTCCGGTCGAGGTCTGGTACTGGAACGGCACCCCGGCCAACGAGGTCGTGGACGGGACGGTCGTTCCAACGGCGACGTCGACCACACCGGCCCCGGTGGCTCAGTTCTTCCCGCTCGGCCTCCCGGCGAACTGGGTGCTGCCGCCGCAAAGCCTTGTCCTGTTCGAGTCCTATCCGACCCCCGCCGCCCCGGTGGAGCTCAGCGAGAGCGGCCTGCCGGAGGGGACGTTCTGGTTCGCCGCTGCGGCCTCGGGGGACCCCCGTGCAGGAGGGAACACATCGAGTCAGACCCTCTTCCTACCGGTCGGGCCGACCAGCGTCACGATCGGACCCGTGTCGGTGTCGGCGGCGGAGCGATTCGTGCCGGAGGGTGCGGACCCCAACGACCTCCTGATCCCCCTCGACGTTCCCGCGGGCGGCACGAACGTTTCGATCCCGTTCGTAGTGCAATGGGCCCTCAACGTCAGCGCGGACGGCTCCGGAGAGGGTTTCGTCGCACCCGCGAGCGCATGGTGGAACGCGGGCGAACCGCTCCAGCTCGACGCGCGTCCCGCCGTGGGCTACGTGTTGTCGCGTTGGACGGTGACCGAGCACCTGCCGTCGGGGACGACGATCACGAACGTCACTCGGGGGGAACCTTCGATCTCGTTCACGGCGAACGGCTCGACCACGGCGAAAGCCATCTTCGAGCCGGGGTTCCCGGTCGAGTTCACGGAAACCGGTCTTCCTTCGGGGATCGCGTGGTCGGTCATCGTGCGCTCGACCTTCACGGAGTCCGAGAACGTGACGAGCCAGTCGGACGGGGTCCCCGTCTCCGAGACGAGCCATCGGACGGTCGACCTCAACCAGTCGAGCGGCTCCGCGACCGACGTGATCGTGGTGGACGAGTCCAACGCGACCTATGGGTTCTCCGTCGGCCCGACCGCCGGTTACCGATCGGTGCCCGTCGGCGCGAACGTCACGGTCGCCGGTGCGGAAGTGATCGTCTCGGTCTCCTTCGTTCCCACGCCGCGCTACTCGGTGACGTTCGTCGAGACCGGATTGCCGAGCGGGACGGTCTGGTCGATCACGCTCCCGAATGCCTCCCACGGCGCTTCGGTCACCTACTCCTCCAACGGTTCGACCTTGTGGATCCCTGCCGAGGAGCCGGGGAACTACGGCTACTCGGCGTCGAGCCTCCCCAACTACCGGGCCCAGCCCCCCTCCGATGGGTTCAATCTCACGGGGCCGGGGCTCGTCGTGCCGCTCGAATTTGCGCCCGTCCTGTTCGAGGTCGTTTGGGAGGAGACCGGCCTCGGGCCTAACCTGACCTGGTCGGTCGACGTGAACGGACAACCGTTCTACAGCTCGGGCGCTTGGACCACGGCCCACCTGATGAATGGGTCCTATACGTTCCGCATCCCGAACGCGGACGATTACGTGGCCGGTGACCCCCCCTCGGCGCTCGCCGTCCGTGGGAACCCGATCGTTATCCCGTTCCAGTTCGTCCGGGCGAGCTTCCCGGTCTCGTTCGCGATCCAAGGCGGCGCGGCCGGCTCGACGTGGACGGTCCGGCTCGGGAACACGAGCCTCGATGGGGCGACGACCCTCGCTGCCTTCGCGGAGCCGAACGGCAGCTATACGTTCAACGTCACGGCGCCGACCGGCGACCGGGCCCAACCATCCCACGGGGTCCTCACGGTCGAGGGCGAACCCCAAACGATCCACGTCGTACTTTCCCCTGTGGGTCCCCGCTCCGTCCCCGCGTGGTGGAGCCTTGTGGCCCCGGCGCTGCTGGCCACGGGGTTGCTCGGCGCGGCGGCCTGGGCAACGATCAAGGTCGGTCGCCGTACGCGTCGCCGACCGGGAGCTCCTCCCTGACCGGCGCCTTCGCCGCGGCGGCGGGGGCCGGGAATCTACGCTCGATCTCGCTCGGCCTCTTCCAGGGGCTCGAGTCCGTCTTCCGGTCGATCGCCACTTTCCTCGCGATGGCTTTCGACCCGCTTCGAACGGTGCCGTTGCCGCTCGGCGCGATCCTGGTCGGCGTGGCCCTGGGCCTGCTCGTCCGGGGCTGGGTGGTGGCCCTCCGGCGGCGGCCCGTCGCGGGGCCGGCCGCGGCGAACCGGGTGACGGCCGACTCCGACACCGACACTCCCCGCCCTCCTCCGGCGGGAACGGACGGCGACGGCATGCCCGGTCACCGGTTGCACGTCTTCCGCGACGGGGAGGAGACGCTCGTCTCCCTGCAGGGGACCCGAACTCGACCGATCGAGGAGCGACGACGGGGGCTCCGCTTCGTCGTCGGGCTGATCTCTGCCTTCGCGGTCTTGTCGGCGCCGTTGCTCCTCTTCTACCCAACGGTCTTCGCGCCCTACGATCGCGTGGTCGCCCTCGTCGGCGCGTTCCTCTACTGGCCGCTGCCGTGGCCGGGCATCTATGCGGTGAACGTCGCGACGCTGGTCGTGCCGGACTACATCTTCCCGATGTACCTGGCCTTCATGGCCGCCTTCGCGCTCGCGAGCGGTCTCGCGCTCAATCGGCCCCGGCACCCCGCTCGGCGACGCCTCCTCGCCCTCGGGACGATCCTCGTCTACGTGACCGTCGAGCTCGTGCTGGATGCGGTCTTCTTCACGATCCCCGGCACCACGTTGCGGGACTTTGCGCTCCTTGTCCGGGTGCTGACCGGCGGCCTCTTCATGGCCTTCCTCACGTTCTGCGCCTTCTATCTCCCGGCCCCCCAGCAGCTCGCCGCACGATTCCCGCGGGAGCGTCGGGCCGTGGCCCGATTCCTCGTCCTCGGGGCCACGGCGGCCGTGCTGTCGGCGGGAGTGATCCTCGCGATCGTTGACGTCTTCCGGACCGAGGGTCTCGTCTTCGGCTTCACGCTCTTTCTGCTCACCCCGGTGATCACTCTCCCACTCTTCTGCGCGCTCGCCCGGCCGCTCTACTTCCGCGAACTACGTCGGCGACCGCGGCCGTCGCTCGCGGACTACCACCCGCCGGTCTCGATCATCGTCCCCGCGTACAACGAGGAGGAGTGGATCGTGGGGACGGTCGAGTCGGCGGATCTCGCGGCGGCCGAGTACCCCGGGCCGGTCGAGATCGTGGTCGGGGACGACGGCTCCACCGACCGCACCCCGGAGCTGGCGCGGACGGCGATCCGCGGACTTCGGCACGCGAAGGGAGTGGTCGTCGACCTTCCGCACGGAGGAAAGTCGAACGCGCTCAACGGGGCGCTCGCTCTTGCGACCGGCGAGATCGTCCTGCGGCTCGACGGCGACACCTACATCGACAATCCCCCGGGGTTCGCCGCGATGATCTCCCACTTCGCCGACCCGACGGTCGGCGGGGTGCAGGGGGCGGTCCACCCTCGGCAGCGCTCGGGGTGGACGCGAAAGCTGCGGGCCCTGGAGGTCGCCTGGCTCCACTACATGCTGCGCCCGGCCGGCATCGCGACGCGGTCGACGGAGGTCCTGGACGGCCTCTTCTCGGCCTTCCGCCGGAAGGACCTCGTCGAACTCGGGGGCTGGGTGCCGTGGAACGGGGAAGACTCCGAGATGTCGATGCGCATCCAGCGGCTCGGTTATCAGATCCGCATCGAGTTCGGTGCGCGCGCCCTCGAGGACGTGCCCCCGAACTACGATGCGCTGCGCCGCCAACGCGTGCGCTGGTCACGAGGCATCATCATGGCGAACGGGCAGCACTACCCATCGCTCCTCGGGCCCACCCCCGAGTTCGGAGGCCTCGGCGTGCTGTTCTGGTTCCTGCTCACGATCCGTTCGGGGGTCCGGAGCCTCGTCTACGTCTTCCTGCTGCTTCTGATCCTCTTCCTTGGCGTGCCGGGTATC
>JBOGRO010000029.1:0-23754 GCA_050749465.1 Thermoplasmata archaeon
TCTTGGGCCGCCAGGCCCCCTTCGCGACGTGGGGCGCACACAACCACTGCGTCGCGAAGGTCCCCACTACATCGCACCGCTCCACGAGAAACCCCGAGGAGGGGAACCGGGGTTTTCAGTCAACCTCGCGCGGCCCTAAACCGTTAAGTCCGCGCGGGCCCCGGTCGGACCGAGGCGAGTGCGATGCCGTTCGACGCGTTCCGCTACGCCCACGCTCACCGCACGGAGGTCGCGTGGCTCAGCCAGAACACGAATCACCTCGTGCCACCCGAGGTCGTCCGCGACGCGCTCGAGACCGCGATCCGGGAGCGGCGGTACGAGGGATACCCCTACGCCCCCGGCGACCCCGAGCTCCTCGACCTCGTCGTCCGGGACCTCGGGATCACGGGCCAGACGCCGTTCCTGACCGCCGGCGGCACCGAGTCGCTCTACATGATCACGCGCGCGCTCCTCGGACCCGGGGACGAGGTCGTCGCCTCGGACCCGAGCTACCTCATCATCCACCGGTTCGTCGAGCTCTCGGGCGCGAAGACCCGAAACCTCGACATCTATGCGCCGCCGTACCGACTGAGCGCGGACCGGGTCCGGGAGGCGATCGGACCGAAGACCCGGATGATCCTCCTGATCGACCCCTTGAACCCGCTCGGCTCCGGCTATCCGCGCGACGAGGTGCGCGCGATCGCCGAGATCGCGCACGACCAGAAGCTCCTCCTCCTCAACGACGTCACGTACCGCGACTTTGCCGACCGGCCGACGCTCGCGGCCGAGTTCGCGCCGGAGTCGACCTTGACGCTCTGGTCGGTCTCGAAGAACTGTGGGATGGCGGGCCTTCGCATCGGCGGGTTCCTCGGCCCTCCCGAACTCGTGAAGACGATCGGGCGGTTCAACACGAACGACCTCGGCGTCAACGTACTCGCCCAGGTCGCCGCGAAGGCCGCGCTCTCGACGAAATCGCGCTGGTTCGACGCGGTCCGGCGGCAGACCCGTGAGAACGGGGCGCGGATCCGGGACGCGGTCGCGACGGTTCCCGGAGCGAGCCTCCCCGTCTATCCGTCCCAGGCGAACATGATGGTCATCGACATCGCGAAGGCGGGCGTCACCCCCGAGGGGATCCAGGAGGATCTCCTCCTCCGGCACGGGGTCTTCGTCCGCGCGGGGAACTACCTCTCCCCGGCCCACGGCGCGCGGTTCGTCCGGGTCTCGTTCTCGAACCCGCCCGCCGATATCGACCGGTTCGTCCGCGCCTTCCCCGAGACCGTTCGCGAGCTGGCGGCGCGGGCCCCGGCCGCCCCCGCCTAACCCGCCGGTCGCAAGCGAGCGTCGACGACGACGTGCGTGCGGCCGGGGCCGTACGGCTTGACCTCCCGGGCGGCGAGGGGCGCGAGAAGCGTCGCGCCCACCCGTTCCGCGGCCGCCGCGACGGCCCTCCGGGCTGCGTCGCACGCCGTGCGGGAGCCCTCGACGGTGTGGACGTGCAGCCACCCGCCGTCCGGCCGGACGAGCTCGAGCGCTCGGGGGAGCCACGGGAGCGCGTCGGGGAGGAACCCGAGGAGGACTCGGTCGGCGGCCCGCTGCGAGAGGGGCACGGTCCGGTTGTCACCTCGGACGCACTCGACCCGGTCCGCGACTCCGTTCCGTGCTACGTTGGCGACGAGGTAGCCGAACGCGACCGGGTTCTTCTCGACGGCGACGACCCGGCCCCCGCCCCGCGCCGCCGGGATCGCGAAGTAGCCGATCCCCGCGAAGAGGTCGACGACCGTTTCGGCGGGACCGACGAGCTCGCCCACCCGCCGGCGCTCGGCCTTGTTCCCCGCCGCGAACAGGATCCGTGCCGCGTCGAACCGCCAGCGCACCCCGTGCTCGACGACCTCGGTCTCGGTCTCGGTACCGGCGAGGCGCTCGACGTCCGGTTCGCGCAGTTCGCCCCGGACCGCCCCGGAGCGATTGAGGACGGTCTCGACGCCGAGCTCTGCCTGCCACGCGCGGCCGATCGTGGCGAAGTGGGCTCGGTAGCGCTCGGGCAGCCGGACGAGGAGGACTCGGCCCATCCGCTGATAGCCGGCCGGCATTTCCTCCGCGAGCCGCTCTCCCGCGACCGCCCGCAGCCGCGCGCGGACCCGGTCGGCCGGAGAGCGGGGCGGACCCCGCGCCCGGCGTTCCTCCGCCATCTCTCCCGCCGGCTCAGGGCGGCGGGCGTTCGGCCCCGGCCTCGAGGATCACCTCGAGGAACTGCTTCAGGTGGGCCGTGAGGATCGGATTGTCGGTGAACCCGCACGCTTCGAGCCCGGGGGCGGCGAGAAGCGCGTGCGCCCCGTCCGCCAGGACCTCGGTCGCGAGGAGGTTCTCCCGCGGCACGAACTCCACCCCCTCGGGCATCCGCTGGAGCGGCGCCGTGACGAACGTCACCCGGACCCCCCGCTTCACCGCGTGCTGGATCTTCTTCACGAGCTCGTCTCGGACCTCGGAGACCTGGGGGGTCGTGAGGATGAACGTCTGGGTCGACTGGTCGAGGAGCTCGCCGATCTTCGCGACGACTTTGTCGTGGCCCGAGAGCAGGTAGACGAGCTGGGGTTCGCCGTGCTCGGCAACGACGCGGTGCAGGTGGGCGAGCTTCTCGAAGACCTCCTGGATCGCCTCTTTCAGCTGGTCGGCGACGTCGAGCGGCGCGGTGGGTCGGAAGAGGATCGGCTTGCCGCCGGTCGGCTGCGCGTACCCCTTCTCGGCCAGCGATTCGAGGACCTTGTACGCGCTCGTCCGGGGGATACCGGCGGCGGTCGCGAGCGTCGCGGCGTCCCCGACCCCGCGGGCGACGAGCGCGATGTAGGCGCGAGCCTCATACTGGGTGAGACCGACCTTCCCGAGGACCTCGGAGGCACGGCGGAACTCCTCCGACGTCTGGTTGCCGAGTGCGACCGCTGCCTCCTCGATCGTCGCCATGGGGTCCCCGTCCTCCGAGAGGACGGGAGGCCGGCGTCTTAACGGTGCGCCCGTCGCCGGGGGTTCACTCCACCGGTTCCGTCAGCTTCAGGAGCGCGGCGGGGCCGAGCAGTCGGTCGACCTCGGCTCGGGTCAGGAGGCCCCGCTCGACCACGAGCTCGGTCACCGGGCGACCCGCCTTCTCCGCGTCGTGGAGCAGTTCGGCGACCTTGAGATAGCCGAGGCGGGGGGTCAGTACGGTCGCGAGCGCGGCCGAGTCGACCAGGAACTTCTCGAGACGCGCCGGGTTCGCGGTGATCCCGTCGACACAGCTCTTCGCAAAGACCGGCAGGTATCGCGCGAGGATCTCGGACGCGAACAGTACCTCGTACGCCGCGAGCGGCATCATCACGTTGATCTCGAGTTGTCCGGCCTGGACGGCGTACGCGGTCGCCGCGTCCGCGCCGAGGACGTGGAAGGCGACCATCGCGAGGCACTCGGCCGCGGAGGGGTTCACCTTCGCCGGCATGATCGACGACCCCGGCTGGATCTCGGGAACGCGGATCTCGTCGAGTCCCGTCGCCGGCCCGCTCGATAGGAGTCGGAGGTCCCCCGAGATGCGGACGAGCTCGAGAGCGACCGTCCGGAGCCAGCCGGCGGCCGCCCCGAGCGGCCATCGGCTCTGCATCGTCTCGAACGGGTCGCGGGCGACCGTAAGAGGGAGACCCGTGAGCCGGGCGTACTCCGCGACCGCCCGCGCGCGGAACCCCGGCACCGAGTTGACGCCGCTCCCGACCGCACTGCCCCCGAGCGGGAGCTCGGCGAGGGCCCGCTCGATGGCCGGCAGCGCCTCGAGGACATGCTCGAGGGTGGAGGCGTAGGCGCGGAACTCGGCGCCGAGCGTCACCGGCATCGCGTCCTTGAGGTGCGTCCGGCCGGCCTTCGGAAGGTGAGCGAGCTCGGTCCCCTTACGACGCAGGCTCGCGGCGAGCGTCCCGACCGCCGCGCGGACCTCGGCGAGCGCGAAGAGTGTCGCGACCTGCGCGGCGGAAGGGAACGTGTCGTTCGTCGACTGACCCCGGTTCACGTGGTCGTTTGGACTCAGCTCGGCGTAGTCGCCCCGCGGACGACCCAGGATCTCGAGTGCGCGGTTCGTCAACACCTCGTTGACGTTCATGTGGAACGACGTGCCGGCGCCGGCCTGGAAGACGTCGACGACGAACTCCCGGTCGAACCGCCCGGCGGCCATCTCCTCGGCCGCCTGGGCGAGTGCCGTGCCGCGCCGCTCGTCGAGCCCGCCCTTCTCCACGTTCGCCCGGACGCACGCGAGCTTCAGGAGCGCGTAGGCCCGGATCAGGTGGCGGGATTCGGTGAGCCCGCTGACCGGGAAGTTCTCCCGCGCGCGCAGGGTCTGGATCCCCCAGTACGCCTCGTCGGGCACTTCCCGCGGCCCGAGCGAATCCTTCTCCGTGCGCGGCGGGACCATGGCGGGCGGAGGTGGGTCGGCGACAAAACCCTTTACTCCGCGCCGTCTCGGTCGCCGGCCGCGAACGCGGCGGCGGTTTCGCATGGTCGACCCGGGACAGCTCGCGCTCGACATCGCGGGCAACGTCGCGCTGCTCGCCCTGCCCGCCGCCCTCTGGGCGCTCCTGTACCTTCTCGCCTGGGACCACGGCCCGTTCGCCCGCAGCCTCGGTTTCGGGCGGTGGACGTTCTGGCTCCTACTGCCGGGCGCGCTCCTTGCGAGCTTCGCGCTCCTGCCGATCGCTCCGGTCGCGAACGATTGGCTCGCGGTGAGCTTCGCCGGGGCGCTCTTCCCGATCCTCATCGCATGTCTCGCCTTTCGCCGCATCGCGGCGCCGGCGTCACGCAGCGTCGCGCTCTTCCTCGGGGGGCTCGTCGCCGAGGCGACCGCGCTCCTCGTACTCGTCGTCGCCCTCCCCGCGTCCCCGCTCGAGAACGTGCTCGTCATCGGGGTGGCCGCGGTGGTGCCGGTCGCGCTGGGGGCGGTGGCGCTCGCTCGATCCAGCGTGCTCGTCGGGCGAGTGGCGATGATCCTCGCGCTCACGTCGGGGGTGATCGTCGGCACGTTCCTCGCCTCGGCCGCGGTTCCGGGGCTGGGGATCGAGGAGTCGTTCCCAGCGTACCTGCTGCCGCCGATTGGGGCGGCCGTCGTCGCGGTGATCGCCGCTGACTGGTGGCTTCCCCGCGCGGAAGCGCTCGCGCTCCCCGCGGCATACGCGGCGGCGACGTTCGGCGTGCTCGTCGGGGCGGACGTGCTCCGCCAACCGCCGCTCTATGGGGCGGGGACGCCGGCCGGGCTCTACGCAATCGGGGGCGCGGGCGTCCTCGACCTGGTCTACCTCTCAGGGCTCCTCGCTCTCGGGGCGGCGTTCGTCGCGCACCGGGCGCTGGGCCGCGGCTACGAGCCGGTCGGTGGGCCGGAGCCGGACCCAGCCCCAAGCCCGATCTCCCGTCTCGGTCGCGCGTTCCGAGAGGGGGTCGACGGCCAGATCGACCCGGCGCTTACGGACGCGGCGAGCGCGAGCCGCGATGCCGCTGCCCAGGCCCAACGGCTCCTCGGACAGCCCCCCGCCCCCGCGGACCGGCCGTGGCAGGGACTCCCCGTCCCGGGGTGGGTCGTCAGCGACCAGGCGAACCTCGACGCCGTCGCGCGCGCCGGCTCGTCGGACGGGCGGGAAGGGTTCCGCGCATTCCTGACCGCGCGCGGGCTCGTACTGATCGGCCGGGAGCTCGGGGCGCGGCGGTTCGCGTCGGTCGGCGCTCGGGCGGCGGCGTTCGCGCTTGACCTCGTGATCGTGACGGCCCCCGCGGCGGCCGTATGGGTCGCGCTCGTCCTCGCTACACCGGGTTCGCTCGACGCCCTCGCGTCGAACGTCGCGTTCAACGCGTCGGTCTACGGGTTCGCCGCGGTCGCGTTCCTCTACTTCGTGCTCGCGGAGGCGTGGGGAGGCCGCACGGTCGGGAAGGCGCTCCTCGGGCTCTCGGTCCGCGACCGCGCCCTGCGGTCGCCGGGGCTCCCCGCGTCGCTCGTGCGCAACGCGTCGAAGATCCCCACCCTCACGATCCTCGGCATCGGCCTCGCGGTCGGGCTCCTCCTGCTCCTCAAGGCCGGCTCGGGCGGAACGCTCACGACGGTCGGCGGGGTGGCGGTGTCGACGGGCCTTGTCGACTTCCTCGGCACCGTCGTCTTCGTCGTCGGCGGAGTTGGCCTGCTCGGAGCGCTCGGCATCCTGACGATCCTCCTGACGGCCGAGCGGCAACGGTTCGGCGACCTGGTCGCCGGCACCTGGGTCGTTCGGACTACCCCGCCGGCGGGGGCCCCCCCGCCGGGGGCGCCGGCCCCGGCGGCGTCGGGGGGGGGCCCGTCCGGGTGAGCGGGATGGAGATCGACGAAACGTTCGCGTCGCGACCGTCCCGGTTCACGAGCCGCTCGGTGCCGATCGCGATCGCCCCGACCTCGACCTGACCCTCGAGGAATCGCCGGCGAACGACCTCGACCACGTCGACCGCCTTCGCGATCGCGTTCCCGCGCGCCTTCACGACGACCGTCGAGGCACCCGAGTTGAGCTGGGTCACGACCTGGAAGACGTAGGTCATCGTCGGCTTCAGGCCGATGAACACGGTCGTTCCCCCGCTCCCGGCCGCTCGCGGGTACTCCTCCGGCATGAGCGCGCTCCCACCGCGACCCCGTACAAGGCTTTTTGCGCGCGGGCGCCCCTCGGCCGGCCCGGTGAACGGACGCGTTCGCAAAGGTTATCGTTCGGGCTCCGTACGCGCGGCCGGTCCTGCAGGGGTGGCCCAGCTTGGTCAAAGGCGCCAGGTTGAGGTCCTGGTCTCGTAGGAGTTCGTGAGTTCAAATCTCACCCCCTGCATACCTTTCGGAAGATTCGATGGTCGAACCGATCCTCCGCTGCGCGTCGTGCGGCACCCCGCTCCCCGACGACGCCCTCGTCTGTCCGTCGTGCCAAGCGCCGGTCGAACGCCCGCCGGCCGCCGCCAATCCCGCGCCCGCACCGGAAGAGGTGGCCCGGGCGCCGCCCGGTCCCGCACCGGAACCCGCCGGTGCCCCGGCCCGAGCGTCGGCCAAGGCACCCGGACGGCGGGGAACCCCGGCACCGGTCAATCCGTTCGCTTCCGAGCTCGCACGACGGCTCGCCCGCGTCACGCAGTGGGCAGAGGGCGCCGCGCCGCTCGGCGTCCAAGTGCCGAAGCTCCCGGCGTGGGCCGAGGAGGCCGCCCGCACCTCGTGGAACCCCGAGCCGTGGGCCGAGGCGGTCCGCGGGATCGAGCGGATCGCGCAGAAGCGGATCGTCGCCGGCTTCGAGGAGTGGCAGAAGCGCACGCGGGCGCGTCTCACGCGGCTCGAGGCGTACGCGGTCGACTCCCGCCTCGAACGCGACCAGATCGAGGACACGCTCCACGCCGCGCGGACCGGCGACCTTGCGCAGGCGCTCTCGACGTTCCAGCAGGTCGACCGCGTCGTCTCGCTGAAGGAGCGCCACCTCGACCAGGCCCGCGAGGAGCTCGAGCGGGTCGTCGCGCTCCTGCGCGACATGCAGGCGCTGGGCGTCGACCCGCCGCAGGACCCGACCGCGATCGAGGACGACCTCGAGAGCGAGCTCCGTGCGGGGAAGCTCGCGCCGTTGAAGCAAGAGATCCGCGCGCTGCGACTCCAGGCGGTGAACCGGCTCAAGGCCGACCTCCCGCGCTACATCTCGGACTACGGCGACTACCTCCTCGACGAACGAGCCCACGGGATCGCGACCGAGCTCGAGGCGACCGAGCTCGCCCGCGGCGCGCGGGAGTTCTTCCGGGGACACCCCGAGGAGGGACTGCGCCGCCTCCGCGCGCTCCAGCAGACGCACGGCCTGCCGCCCGGCCGCTCGGGACGCGCGGCGGTGCCTCGACGCTAGAGGGTCCGCTCGAAGAGCCGGACGTCCTCGTTGAAGTTGTGCCGGTGGAGGACCCCGCACTCGGCGAAGCCGAGGTGCTTGAAGAGGGCGGAGACGGCGGTGAGCCGCGCGAGGGCGTCGGCCCAGACCTGGCCCGCGTTCGCGTGGCGGGCCCACTCGATCCCCGCCGCGACGAGCGCGCTCCCGACGCCCTTTCGGCGCCCGTCGGGGTCGACCGCGAGGCTGACGAGGTGGCAGTTGCCGTGGTCGATCTCGCAGCCGATGACTCCGAGGAGACGACCGTCGCGGCGCGCGGCGAAGTAGGTGACCCCTTCCATCCAGCTCGTGAACTCGAGGGGGGTCGGCTGCCAGGACTTCACGAGCTCGGTCGGAAGGCCGCCCGAGGATCCGTGCTCCCAGACGCGCCGGTACAGCGTGCAGATCGCAGGGACGTCCTGATGGGTGATCCGTTCGACGACGAGCGGGGACAGCGCGGCGCCTCCGGTCGGCTTCTCCGGAGCGCGCTCGGGCGACGCCGGCGCGTGCTCGCCTCCCCGGTCCGACCCGTGCAACGCAGCCACGCTAGGAGCTCCGGTGAGGTTTCCGACGGCGCCCACGCGCACTCGCGCTATTGAACCTTGCTCTCCGGCGCGGTCCCTCCGGCGGCTGAAACGACCGGTCAGGGCGTGTGCCGCGACGGCGTGCGCGGGAACGGCGTCGCGTCGCGGATGTGCTCGAGGCGCAGCATCCATCGCAGCATCCGTTCGATGCCGAGGCCGAAACCGGCGTGCGGGACGTTGCCGTGACGGCGCAGGTCGAGGTACCACTCGTACGAGGTCGGGTCGCCGCCGATCGCGCGGACCCGCTCCGTGAGCGCGGCGAGGTCGGTCTCGCGCACCGACGCGCCGACCATCTCCCCGAAGCCCTCGGCCGCGAGGAGGTCGGTCGCTTCGACCGTCCGCGGGTCGCTCGGCGTGCGCGCCATGTAGAACGCCTTGACCTCGCGCGGGTACCGCGTGACGAAGAGCGGCGTCCGCTCCTCCAACGTCAGCGCGCGCTCCTCGGCGGTGCCGAGGTCGCTCCCCCATCGGACCGGGAAGCCCGCGCCCGCGAGCCGCGCGATCGCCTCCTCGTAGGAGAGGCGCGGGAACGGCGCGCGGATCGCGAGAAGTTCCTCGGACGCCCGCCCGAGCGCGCGGAGCTCGGCGGGCCGCCGCTCGGCGAGGGCATGGCAGCCCGCGACGACCATTCGCTCGATGAAGTCCATGAGCCCGTCGAGATCGCACCACGCGAGCTCGACCTCGAGATGCTGGTACTCGGTGAGGTGGCGCGGCGTGCGGGACTTCTCGGCGCGGAACGACGACGTCAGGGAGTAGACCCGCTCGTGGGGGGCGAGCATCGCCTCGAGGTAGAGCTGCGCGGTCTGGGCGAGGTACCCGGGCCGGCCGAAGTAGTCGATCGCGAACGCCTCGGCGCCGCCCTCCGCCGGGTTCCCGGTGAGGACCGGCGGAGTCACCTCGAGCACGTCCTCGGCGTCGAGGAACTCTCGCAGCGCGCGCAATAGCTCGGCCTTGAGGCGGAAGGTCGCGACGTACTCCGCCGAGCGGATCGCGAGGTGGCGCTTATCGAGGCGGAACTCCTCGGTCTGCTCCTGGAAGATCGGGAACGGGAGGCCGGCGTCGACGATCGTCACGCGCTCGGCGCGGACCTCGCGGCCGCCGGGGGCGCGGGGGTCGTCGGCGACCGTCCCGTCGACCGCGATCGTCCCTTCCACCTGGACGTGCTCGACCTGGGCGAAGAGTTCGGCGCCGAGGACGTCCTTGCGACCGGTCACCTGGACCGTGCCGGTCCGGTCCCGCAGGAGGAGGAAGAGGATCCCACCCGAGGAGCGCGAGCGCTGGACCCAGCCGCGGATGCTCACCGCGCGTCCGACCGCGTCCGGCGCGAAGGCGCGCGCGACCGGGTCCGTGACCGGCGCGGTCACTGGTACTCCCGCCACTTGTAGCCGCACTTCGTGCACTCGAAGATGCGGGTCTCGGGCTCGTCCGAGCCCCGGGTCTGGCGGAGGACCCAGTAGGCGCGCGTGTTGCCGCACTTCGAGCAGAGCTCGTCCGCGGTCGGGAGCGTGACGGTTTTGGAGTCGACGACCGCCATCTCCCGGCCGGCCGGCGTCGACCGCCCGACCTCGACCCCGCGGCCGAGCGGGACCTTCTTGCCGCACGCCGAGCACTTCCAGACCCCGGCGGCGCGGTCGGGGCGCATCAGGCGTTTACAGTCCGGACAGAACATCGGACCCGCAACACCGGGAGGTCGGTATTTAAGGATGGGCTGGCCGCCGTCTCAGCCGATGAGCTGGTCGGCGGCACCGGCGCTCGACGGAGGGGCAGCGGGGGGCGCGACGCTCAGCGGCAGCGGGGACGGCTTCGCGCCGGGTGCGCGGAGCTGGCGGACGTGCTCGACGCGCCGCGAAAGGTCCTCCTTCGTGCCGATGTCGTGGCGGACGTAGTAGCTGCCGCGGACGTGGGCGAGCGCGGCCTCGACCCGCGTTCCGGCCTCGTGGATCGCGCTCGCCTCGCCAACGAGCGCGACGCCGCGCGACGCGCTCAGGCGGACCGTCCCCGGCCCCGCGGCCTCGACCGCCCCGTAGAAGACGTGGACCCCGTCGGCCTCGATCGCGACCGTGTCGACCTCGAGGAGGCCCCCCGGCTGCGGGCGGTCCCCGTATCCGGGCGGAACGAGGTATTTCAGCACGGTCGAGCGGAGGCGGAACTCGACGAGGTTCGGGTCGACGTGCCCCGTCGCGACGCCCGCGAGGAGCTCCGCGAAGTTCCCCTCCTCATAGAGGACCATCGCGTTGATCCCCTCGGGGTCACCGAACCGCGCGTTGTACTCGACCAGCACCGGCCCCTGGCGGGTCAGCATGAAGCCGCCGTAGAGGATGCCCCGGTACTCGATCCCCTCGGACCGAAGCGCCGCGACCGTCCCGCGGAGGATCTCGATCGCCGTGTCTCGGTCGGCGGCGGGAAGGAATGGCAGGAGGTGGTCCCGCTGCGAGTACGACCCCATGCCGCCGGTGTTCCCGCCCCGGTCGCCATCGAGCGCGCGCTTGAAATCCTGGACCGCCGGCATCGGGTAGACGCCGCTGTCGGTGACGAACGCCATCTGGCTGAACTCCTCCCCCTCGAGCTTCTCCTCGAGGAGGACTCGGCCGCCCTGGAGGAGGAGCGACTTCGCGTACGTGGCCCCTTCCTTCGGGTCGGAAAAATCCGAGCCCTGCACCCAGACGCCCTTCCCGGCCGTGAGTCCGTCCGGCTTCACGACGAACGGGACGCCGAACTCCGCGACCGCCGCATCGACCTCCTCGATCGTCGCCGGTGCCACGACCTTCGGCGACGCCGTGAGGCCGTGGCGCGCGAGGAGCGCGCGCGCGTAGAGCTTCGACGTCTCGACCTGGGCCGCCCCGCGGCCGGGTCCGACCGTCGGAATCTCCGCCGCCCGCAGCGCGTCCGCGACCCCCGCGGCGAGCGGGGCCTCGGGACCGATCACGGCGATGTCGACGTGCTCGCGCTGGGCGACTTCGGTGACGCGGGCGGGGTCGGTCGGGACGACCCGCGCGGAAACGCGGGCGATCCGCTCAAGCCCGGGGTTCGCGTTCGCGCTCGCAACCACGACCTCCGCCCCCGCGCGGGCGAGGGTCGCGCCGATCGCGTGCTCACGGGCGCCGCCACCGACCACGAGGAACCGCATGCCGACCGCCCGGACGGAGTCGGCGGGAGTTATATCCACGTCGGACGGACGCTCCCCTCGGTGGTCGGCGCGGCGCCACGCTTAAGAACCGAGCATAGGTCCCCCGACCCCCGGTGCTATCGATGGAGTTGCGCGTCGTCGAGAAGTCGAACGACCTCCTCCGGGTGGAGCTTCCGCAGGGCGAGGAGACGCTCTTGATCCCGCTGGTCGAGGCGCTCCAGAAAGAGGAGAAGGTCGTCGAGGCTCGGTACTACCTCGGGCACCCCTACCTCGAGCGGCCGACCCTGGTGCTCAAGACCAAGGGGGAGAGGCCGCAGCAGGTCCTGAAGCGCGTCCTCAAGGACCTCGCTGACCTCTACGGAGACCTCCTGACCGACTTCGAGAAGAAGGCGGATAAGGTCAAGGCGTAGCGGGAGCCCGCGGGCAATGCTGAAAGAGTGCTCCCAGCACGGTTACTTCCGCGCGGAGACGTGCCCCACCTGCGGACAGCCCGGGAAGTTCCTCATGAACGACCGGGAGCTCGACCACCTGGGTCGGGTCCTCACGGGGATCCTCCGCCACTTCCCGGACCGGTACCAGCTCGCGATCGACACGCGCGGGTGGGTCTCCTTGCCCCAGATCGTCCGCGCGATCTCCCAGAAGCACCCGGCCTACCACTGGCTCCGCACGCAGCACCTGGTCGCGATCGCGGAGACCGACCCGAAGGGCCGTTACGAGGTCCGGGACGATCGGATCCGCGCGACGTACGCCCACACGGTCGATGTCGACCTCGACCTGCCGACCGAGAACATCCCGGACCACCTGTACTACCCGGTCACCGAGGAGGAGGTCGCGATCGTGCTCGAGGTCGGTCTAAAGCCCTCCGATCGCAAGAAGGTCCACCTGTCGAAGACCGCCCTCGATGCCCACTCGGCCGGCTCGGTGCGCACGCCGGCCCCGGTGATCCTCGAGGTCGATGCGGCCCGCGCCCGGGCGGACGGGGTCGTGATCATGAAGGCGGGGAAGACGGTCTTCCTCGTTGACAAGGTCCCGCCGGAGTACCTCGCCCGGATCGAGTTCTCACCACCCCCGGGGGCGGCCCCCGGGTCCGCGCCCTCGGACTGAGCGTTAGATCCCACCGTCCTCGGCGACGTTCGACTCGTACTCGGTCACGATGTACACCTCGATCGCGAGGTGGCTCGTCATGGGTGCCGGGTTCGAGAAGACGAAGTAGTACATGTCCGTGTACTCCGCCGAGAAGACGATCGCGCCGGTCCAGTTCGGCGTATTGTTCCACAACGCACCGGGCGAGCCGGTCCCGTTCGTGAACCACGACCACTCGCTCGAGTTGTAGACCGCGACCGCGATGTCCATGCCCGGCGGGCTCATCGAACTGTAGTTGCCTTGGATGTAGTCGCCGCCGGTGACGTTCCCCGATATCGCGGTGTAGTTGCCGGCCCCGATCCAGTACGCCCCCGAGGTCGTTAACGGGTCGGGGATGTTCGGCGATCCCGCGAGGACCGCCGCGACCAGGCTGTAGGCGAGGGCGACCGCGACCCCGACCACGATCAACGTGCGGAGTCCGGACGTGAGCTGGATGCGCCGCCGCACCGTCTTCGGCGCGCGGGCCATCTCGCCGGCGCGAACCGGTCCGGATGCGCCGCAGATCGGGCACGTCGTCGCTCCGGCGGGAACGGCGACGCCACAGAAGCTGCACGAGCCCCACGTTCCGGGGGCCGGTCCGGGGTCCGTCACGACGGGCGAACGACCCCGAGGGGGCCTTTTCTGGTTTCGTACGAACCGGCGTTCGGGTCCCGGAGGGCGGGGTCGCTACCCCTTCCGCTTTGGGGCGCCGAGGTTCACGAGGACGTTCTTGCGTCGCGTGAACGGCTCCAGGGCGCGCGCCCCCTGCTCGAACCCCAACCCGCTCCCCTTCACGCCGGCGAACGGAGTTTGAGGGAACGTCATCGGAGCTTCGTTCACGACCACCATCCCGGCCTCGATCCGCCGCGCGAAGCTGTGGGCGGTGGCGAGGTCGCGAGTCCACAGGGCGGCGAGGAGTCCGTACGGTGTGTCATTCGCGGCCCGCACGGCGTCGTCCACGTCCGAGAACGCGGAGACCGAGAGGACCGGTCCGAAAACCTCCTCCCGCGCGGCGCGCGCGCTGGGCGGCACGTCGGCGAGGATCGTAGGCCGCACGAAATTCCCGGCGTCCAGGCGACCGTCGCGGACCTTGGCGCCCCCGGTCACGACCGTCCCGCCCTGCGCCGTTGCGTCCTCGACGTAGCCGAGCACCCGTTCGGCATGTTCTGCCGAAACGAGCGGGCCCATCTCGACGCCGTCCTCGACCCCAGGGCCGAGCTTCAGCCCGTCGGCAATTCCACGGACGCGTTCGAGGAGCGGCGCGCGCAGGCTCTCGTGGACGATGAGACGCGACGCGGCCCAGCACATCTGACCCGCGTTCCCGAAGATGCCGTAGCCGATGGCTTTCGCGACGCGGTCGAGGTCGGCGTCGGCGAAGACGACGACCGGACCCTTGCCGCCGAGCTCGAGGGTCGCGGGGACCAGCCGGCGCGCTGCGAGTTCGGCGATCCGACGGCCGACCTCGCCGCTACCGGTAAGGGTCACCGAGCGGCATCGCGGGTCCTCGACCAGCGCCTCGCCGACCTCGGCGCCGCTCCCGGTGACGACGTTGAGGATCCCGTCGGGCACGCCCGACTCCTTCGCGAGCCGCGCGAACGCGACCGCCGTGAGCGGCGTGAGGCTGGCGGGCTTCAGCACGACCGCGTTGCCGGCCGCGAGGGCGGGGGCGAGGGATCGGACCGCGAGGAGGAGCGGGTAGTTCCACGGTGCGATGTGGACCGTGACCCCGAGCGGTTCGCGGACGGTGTAGTCGAACCGGGGGCCGGGGACGGGAATCGTCTCCCCTTCGATCTTGTCGGCCAGCCCCGCGAAGTATTCGATCGTCCGCACGACGTAGCCGAGATCGCCGCGCGATTCGCGCAGCGGCTTGCCCATGTTGAGCGTCTCGAGGCGGGCGAGCGCCTCCGCGTTCGCCTCCACGAGGCCGGCCAGTCGGTGCAGCGCACGGGCCCGCCGCGCGCCGTCGTCCGTCGCCCAGTTCGACTCCCGGTACGCCCGGTCCGCCGCCTCCATCGCGGCGCGGGCGTCGTCCCGGGACGCGACCGCCGCGGTCGCGACCGCCGAGTTCGTGGCGGGGTCGTGGACCGGCCGGTGCTCGCCGCGGCTCGAGGGGACTTCTTTCCCGTCGATGATCAGTTCGTACGCCGGCAGGTCCGAGCTCGCCATGGGGTCGGCGTGCCGAGCGCGGGCGCCCACATATCGGTTCGGGAGCCCGGTCAGCCGCGGAGCGCGTAGGACCGGCCCTTCCACTCGACCGGTCGCCGCCGGATCCCGCGGACGAGGGAGGTGGTCACAAGGACGAGGTACCACCCGATCGCGAGCGGGTAGAGGAGACCGTACCCGGCGGGAGCCCCGACCGAGTGCGCGAAGGCGACGTGCTTGCCGAAGAGCGCGACGTAGAGGAACGCGCCGACGCCCGCGAGGAGCGGGCTCCCGACGGCGACCCCGAGCGGAAGGAGCCCGAGGGGAAGGAGGAAGAACCCGACGAGGCCCACGAGGAAGCCCGCCTGCCGTGCCGCCGAGAAGTCGAGGCCGTGGACGTTCTTCAGGAGCCCCTCGAACATTTCGTGCCGATCCCGGTACATCCGAGTTCGACCGAGTTCGGGAGTCCACGCAAATCGGAGCCGGAGCCCGGCATCCCGGTACCGCTGGGCGATCGCAACGTCCTCGAGGACGCGCCCCCGGACCGCGGCGTGCCCCCCGGTCGCCCGGTAGGCGGACCGGCGGGTCAACCAGAACTGGCCGTTCGCCATCGCCACCCTCGAGCCGGGCCGGTGCATGTGCGGGGTCCGGAAGTAGGTGAGCACGAGCTGGATGTACATCGGCAGGACGAGTCGCTCCCAGAACCCGACCATCTCGACGTGCACTCCGATCGACGCGAGGTCCGCCCCCTCGCGCTCGGCCCAAGCGAGGGTCGTTCGGACCGCCGCCGGGTCGGTGCGTACGTCGGCGTCGAGGAAGAGGAGCCACTCACCGTCTGTCGCGCTCGCGCCGGTCCAGCACCCCCAGTTCTTCCCGACCCACTCCGGCGGGAGCGGGGGTTCGTCCAGGACCCGGACCCGGGGGGCGCGGGCCGCGGCGACCGCGCGGGTGCCGTCGCTCGACCCGCCGTCGACCACGACGATCTCGAGGTCGGGGTAGTCCTGGGCGAGGAGAGTGTCGAGCGTGGGGCCGAGGTCGGCCTCCTCGTTCCGCGCGGCGATGATGACGCTCACCCGACCGCGGAGCGTCGGCACGGCTCCGGGCGACACGGGACCGAATTCGGTCAGCTGGTAGGCGAGCGCGATCGCCAACCCCTGGTAGAGCAGGACGACGACCGCGCCGACGAGGAGGAGCGCCGTCGCCCACAACGCGAGCATCTCCGGCGCGTAGACGGCCGCTAATAAAGCTCCGTTCGCTCGCGCCGCGGGGCGGATCGTCCGATGGGAACCGTCGAGCACCCGCGGGTCCGGCCCGGCGTGCTCGAGGACCGGCTGTACCAGGGGCGGATCGCAGAGACCGCGCTCGCCCACCAGACGCTCGTGGTCCTACCGACTGGGCTCGGGAAGACAGCGGTCGCACTGCGGGTCATCGCCGAGTTCCTGCTCCGCGAACCGACGAAGTCGGTCCTCTTCCTCGCCCCCACGCGGCCGCTGGTCGTGCAGCACGCGCGCACCATCGCGGCATCGCTCTTCGCCCCGGAACCCCT
Source organism: Thermoplasmata archaeon (assembly GCA_050749465.1). Lineage (GTDB taxonomy): Archaea > Thermoplasmatota > Thermoplasmata > Lutacidiplasmatales > UBA184 > Lutacidiplasma. The sequence goes on from JBOGRO010000029.1 coordinate 16,390, forward strand.
CGCCCTCACCGGCGCGATCGCCCCCGAGCGGCGGGTGGCCCTCTTCCGGCCTCCCCAGGTCGTGGTCGCGACGCCCCAGGTCGTCGCGAACGACCTCGCCGCGGGCGAGTTCCCGCTCTCGGTCTTCTCGCTCCTCGTCTTTGACGAGGCGCACCGGGCCGTCGGCGACTACCCGTACGTCGCGATCGGCCGCGCGAACCGAGACGGGCCCAACGCCCGCGTCCTCGCCATGACCGCATCGCCGGGCGGGAGCCTCGGCCGGATCCGAGAGGTCTGGAACCACCTCGGCATCGAGCGGTTCGAGTACCGCACCGACCGCTCGCCGGACGTGCTGCCGTACGTGCACGGGATCGGGGTCGAGACGGTGCCGGTCCCGGTTCCGGCCGAGGTCCAGGACCTCGCGATCCGCCTGCGGGCGGTGGTCGCCCGGCCGGTCGACACGCTCCGTCAGCTCGGCCTCGTCCCGCCGGGCGACGTCGGGCGACGGACCCTGCTCGACGTGGGCGCCGCGTTGCACCGGGGGATCGAGGGAGATCGGGCGAGAGGCAGCCCTTCCCCGAACCTATGGAAGGCGGTCACCGCGCAGGCGACCGCAATGAAGGCGCTGCACGCGCTCGAGCTGATCGAGAGCCAGGGCGTCGACTCGCTGCGGGAGTTCCTCCTCCGACAAACACCGGCTCCCGGCAAACGCGCGACCCCGGCCCAACGCGCCTTCCTCGGCGACCCGGACGTGGTCGAGGTGCAGCGCCGACTCGACCGCACCACCATCGAGCACCCGAAGGTAGCGAAGACGGTCGAGATCGTCCGCGACGAGCTCGGCCGCAAACCGGACGCCCGCGTGATCGTCTTCGGGCAGTACCGCGACACGGTCGACCGCCTCGTCGGCGAGCTCGAGCGGCTCGCCGATCCCGTGGTCCGCCCGGCGCGGTTCGTCGGCCAGGCGACCCACGGTCGGGACGTCGGGCTCTCGCAGAAGGAGCAGGTCGGCGTGCTCGACGCCTTCCGCGCGGGGACCGTCAACTGTCTGGTCGCGACCTCGGTCGCGGAGGAAGGGCTCGACATCCCCGCGACCGACCTCGTCGTCTTCTACGAGCCGATCCCGGACGTCATCCGAACGATCCAGCGCCGGGGCCGGACGGGGCGGGCCCGAACCGGCCGCGTGCTGGTGCTGGTCGCGGAGGGGACCCGGGACGTGGGGCTGAACCGCGCCGCGTCCGCGCGGGAGCGGCGCATGCACACGATGCTCGAGCAGGTCGAGAGCGACGCGGCGGTCGGCCGGGGACTCGCGCCTCCCCGTCCGAAGACGGTGCAGACGACCCTCTTCGGCTCCGGCTAGCGACCGGTAGAGCCGAAGCCGCCGGACCGACTCGGCAGCGCCCGGACCGACCCGGTGCGGAACTGGGCCGGGAGGTGCTCGACCAGGCGGACCTGGGCGATGCGGTCCCCGGCCCGGACCGGGTACTTTCCGTCGAAGAGATACGTCAAGGGGACGCGTATCTCGCCGGAGAAGTCCTGGTCGATCGTCCCCGGCGCATTGACCATGAGCACCCCGCGCGAACTCAGGCCGCTGCGAGGGCGCACCTCGAGGAACGTCCCCAGCGGGCAGCGGACGCGCAAGCCGGTGCGCACGAGCGTCACCTGGCCCCGAACGAGGTCGACCGACTCCGCCGCGGCGAGGTCGAAGCATGCCGAGCCGTCGGTCGCGCGGGCGGGGGTGCGTCCCGGGGGACCGTCCGTCACCGGCTCGACGACGACGGTGCGGACCCGGCGTGCCACGGGCCTCGGGAGTCCGGAGCTCTCTTTACAGTTCCCGGGTGGGCGGTGACGGGTCGGCGTTGTCGTCGGGGACCGCGCCTTCCGACGAGAGCCAGCGGGCGACGAGGCGGGCCTCGGCCCGCCGCAGGACCTTCCCGAGGCCCGGCGGGCTGCGGCCGGTCTGGCGAGCGAGGCGGCTCAGCGTGATCCGACGGGGGACCGCGAAGTATCCGAGGACCCACGCTCGCGCGAGGAGCTTCCTCTGGAGGGGCGTGAGCAGGGGCGCCGGCTCCTCCGTTGCGAACGGCCGGCCCGAGGCGCGGAGGATCCGGTAGGGGAACTCCTCCCGGTCGAGGCGTCGCAGGACTCGGCGCAACGCGCGCTCCTCGCCGCGGAACGACGCAACGACCTTCTCCGCGTTCAGGCGGAACGGCGCTGTCGGGGCGATCTCGCCACCGGCGAGGGAGAGCAGGCGGCGCAGGCGCTCCGGGTTGCGCTGCCGCACGAGGAGGATGTAGTCGCGGGTCCGGGGCCGGCGCTCGACGAGCTCGAACGACTCGAGGCCGTAGAGCGAGCGGATCCGGCGCGACTCGCGCTCGAGCTCGCTCGCGGTCTTCAACGGACCGCGGCGACGCACGCGCAGGAGCTGGAGTCGCCAGCCCTCCTCGAGGCGCAGCGTCTCGAGGAGCTCGATCTCCTCGTACCGCGCGAAAAGGCCCGGCGGCAGGAGGCCGAGGAGCGCGAGGTCCTCCGACCGGAACTCGAGCGTGACGGACTGCATCGGCGTCGCGTCGAGACGAGGTTCCCATATGAACCCGCGTCCCGGGGGTTCGGTCGGTTAAATAAGGCGGACGGCTCGCCCGCCGCCGTGACGTTCCGAAGCCTCGGGGAGTTCGTCGCCCGGCTCGAGGCCGACGGCGACCTCGCCCGCGTGACGCGAACCGTCTCGCGCGACCTCGAGATCACCGAGATCACCCAGCGCGCCCTCCGGGCCGACGGCCCGGCGCTCCTGTTCGAGCACGTCGCGGGGGCGTCGATACCGGTCGTGACGAACCTGCTCGGCGCGCCGCGGCGCATCGCCCGTGCGCTGGGCGCCCCGAGCGTCGACGCGGTCGCGGAGCGGATCGCGCACCTAGTGCGCCTCCGTCCTCCGGCCGGGATCCTTGGCGCCGTTCGGGACCTCTCGGGGACGATCGACGCGCTCTCTACCCTCCGCTCGCTCGCGCCGAAGCGGGTCCGCTCGGCCCCCTGCCAGGAGGTCGAGGAGACCGCGGTCGACCTCGACCGGCTCCCGATCCTGAAGTGCTGGCCGAAGGACGGCGGACGGACGATCACCTTCCCCATCGTGGTCACCTCCGACCCCGAGACCGGAGAGCCGCACACCGGGATCTACCGCCTCCAGCAGTACGGGCCGGATACGCTCGGCCTGCACGTCCAGGTGCACCGGGTCGGCGCGAACAACTACCGAAAGTGGGCGGCCCGCGGCGAGAAGATGCCGGTCGCCGCGGCGATCGGCGTCGACCCGGCGACCGTCTTCTCGGGTCTGGCGCCCGTTCCCGAGGGGATCTCGAACTTCGTCTTTGCAGGCCTGCTCCGCTCGGAGTCGCTCGAACTCGTCCGCGCCCGTTCGGTCGACCTCGAGGTCCCGGCGCAGGCGGAGGTCGTGCTCGAAGGGTACGTCGACCCGACCGAACGCAAGGTCGAAGGTCCGTTCGGCGACCACACCGGCTACTACTCCGCGCCGGAGCCGTTCCCGGTCTTCCACGTCACCCGCGTCACGCACCGCGCGCAACCGCTCTACCTCGCGACCGTCACGGGTAAACCCCCGACCGAGGACGCGGTCCTCGGCAAGGCGGTCGAGCGGGTCTTCCTACCGGTCGTGCGGCTCGTCCTGCCCGAGCTCGTCGACATGAACCTGCCGGTGCCGGGGCTGTTCATCAACGTCGGGGTCGTCTCGATCCGCAAGGCGTACCCCGGCCACCCGCGGAAGGTGATGCACGCCCTCTGGGGGCTCGGCCAGATGATGTTCGTCCGCTACCTCATCGTCGTCGACGAGGACGTCGACGTCCACGACCTCTCCGAGGTGCTCTACCGGGTCGGGCTCCAGGCCGACCCGGCCCGGGACCTCGAGCTGGTCGAGGGGCCGGTCGACCAACTGTCGATCTCGAACCCGGTCCCGAACCTCGGCGGCAAGGTCGGGATCGACGCCACCCGAAAGCGTCCCGAGGACGGCTTCCCCCGGCCGTGGCCGGAGGAGATCCGCTCCGACCCGGAGGCCGTCCGTGCGGCCGAAGTGGCGATCCGGGAGGACCCGGCGCTCGCCCGTCTCCTCCGCCGGCCGGGTCAGTGAGCGCGGACCGGTCGCCGGCCCGGGAGCTCGGCCGCTTCCTCGAGATCCAGAACCTCGGTCTCAACCTGCCGTTCGCCCTCGCGTTCCTCTTCCTCGCCGCGGGGGGCCTCCCGTCCCTGAGGACGGTCGTCCTCGTCGTGATCGCGTTCGTCGCCGCCCGCAACGCCGGTCACAGCTTCAACCGCTGGGCGGACCGGGAGTACGACGTGCGGAACCCGCGTACGCAGGACCGGCTCCTCGCCGCCGGACGGGCGTCGCCGGCGTTCGCGCTCGGCTTCTGCGCGGCGAACGCCGCGGTCGTCGTCGTCGCCGCGTACCTCCTGAACCCGCTCGCCTTCGTCCTCGCACCGGTCGCCCTCCTCCTCGTCTTCGGCTATAGCTACACGAAGCGCGTGACGTCGTTCACGACCGCGTTCCTTGGTCTGGTCGAGGCGATCACGCCCGCGGCGGTCTACATCGCCGTCCGCGGGAACCTGCCGCTCCCGGTGTTCCTCGCGGTCGGTGGGCTCCTCGCGTGGGGGACCGCCTTCGAGACCGTGCACAGCTTGGGGGACCTCGCGAGCGACCGGGCGCTCGGACTTCGCTCCCTGCCGGTCCAGCTCGGGGCCGAGCGTTCGGCCCGGCTCGTCCCGGTGCTTCACGCGCTCGCGCTCGTCCTCCTCGCGGTCTTCGGCGTCGCGCTCGGGCTCACGACGGCCTACTTCGTCGGGCTCGCCGCGATGGCCATACTCGCCGCCGTGAGCGATCGCGCGCTCCTCGTGCGACCAACCGCGACACGGATGCCGTTCGACCGTCACGTGGCCCTCGGGGCGATCTACCTGGTCGGCGTCCTCCTCGCGGTGTTCCTTCCGTTCGGTCCCACGTGGATCGCGCCCCACCTCTTCTGACCGGCGCGGTGGAACGGGTTAAGGGGTCGGCCCGGGTCACCGGTCCGGATCCCCATGCCCCAAGTGATGATCGGCCTTTCGGCCCGCGACCACCGCACCACGAACGAGGTCTGGCGCCTCGCGAAGCGCCACCTGAACCCGGCGGTCCGTCGCCGGATCGGGTGGCGGGGCCAGTCGAGCTTCCTTCGCCAGCTGATCCTCTACGGCTTCGAGAAGGCGAGCGAGGACCCCGCGGCATTCCTCCGCGAGGTGCGCGAGACGCACGACCCCCTCTTCGGGCGCCGCGGCCGGTCCGAGGCCGGCGCCGAGCGGCGGGAATCCTTGCTCCCGCAGTGGGAGGCGTTCTTCCCGACGGCGCCGTCGGCCCGTCCCCGGATGAAGAGCGGAAAGTCGGTCGGCCACGACTGAGCCGGTGGTCGGGGCAGGCGGAGGGACGTGACGCGGACCGTCGACGGCGTGGCGGGTCTCGCACTGCTCGGTTCGGCCCGGGTCGGCCCTTTCTCCGGCGCGATCCCGGCTCTCCTCGAGCCCCGGATCGGTCCCCCGGAGGGCGCGCCGCTCACCGTCGGGAGCGCTCCGTCGGGGGCCGGGACCCGGCGCCTCGTGCTCTCCGGTGGGAGCGGTACCCTCGAGCTAAACTTCCCGGTCTTGGCGCCGGAGGTCCTCGGCGCTCCGGGGTCGGGCGTCCCGGTCGGGGAGGGTACGTACGTCGTCCACGCCCCGCTCTCCGCGGGGCCGACCGTTCGGGAGGGCGCGGCCGCGCCCGAACTCGTCGTCCTCGGGAACGCGCGCGCGCTCTGGTCGGAAGGGCTTCCCTTCGTCCGGGCGCTCGGAGAGCTCCGCGCCCGCTACGGAGGCACCCCGGTCCTCTGGGCGCCGCGCGCCGCGCTCCCGCATCGGGTGCCGTTGCTCGTCTACCTCGGTGTCGACCTCCTGGACGCGACCGAGGGTCTCTTTGCCGCGGCGCGCGGCGAGTACCTCGACCCGTTCCTCGGTCGCCTCGAGCGCCCCCCGACCCCCGCGCACGAGCTCTGCGCATGCCCGGCCTGTACGTCGGAACCGCCGGGTCCCCTCGCGGTGCACACGGTGCACGCGTACCGGCGCGCAGTCGCCCGGACCCGGGCCGCCGCGCGGGCCGGACGCCTTCGTGAGCTGGTCGAGTCGTCGCTTGTCGCCGAGCCGGCGCTCGCCGAGATGCTCCGGTACGCGGACCGCGAGCTCGCTCCGCTCCTCGACGAACGCACTCCCGTCGTCGGGACCGGAGCGCACGACTACGTCCTCCTCGAGTCCCAACGACGACCGGAGATGGCGCGCTTTCGACGCCGTCTGCTCGAGCGGTACCGGCCGCCGCCGTCGAAGAGCGTCCTCCTCCTCGTGCCGTGCTCCCGTACGAAGCCGTACCGCCACTCCCGCTCGCACCGTCGCTTCGCGAGCGCGTGGGAGGGGCTGCGCGCCGTCGAACGGCTTCACGTTGTCTCCGTCAGCTCGCCGATCGGCCTCGTCCCTCGCGAGCTCGAGGACGTTCCGCCCGCGCGCCACTACGACATCCCGGTGACCGGAGAGTGGCTCGACCCGGAGCGGGAGGCGGTCCTCGCCGGTCTTCGGCACCTCCTCGCGACCGGCCACTATCGCGCGGTCGTGGTCCACCTCGACCCCCACGAGTACTCGTTTCTTACCCCCGCGCTCGCGGACGCGCCCGGGGTCCGCTGGACGCTCTCGGACGACCGCACCACGTCGACCGAGGCGATCCGTGCGCTGCGAGAGGCACTCGTCGCAGCCCTCGATGGCGAGCCGACGGTCCCCGGGGGGCCGCTCGCGGTCGTGCGCGAAGAGTTGCGCGAGCTCGCGAGCGTTCAGTTCAGCCGCGCCGCAGCGGACCGACTCTGGGCCGGGCCCGTGCGGCTCGCGGGTCGGCCGTGGTTCCAGCGCCTCACCGACGGGCGGGTCGACCTCGCGACCGTGCGCGAGGAGCGTGGGCTCTTCCATCTCACGGTCGCGGGGGCGCGCCGATTGCTGCCCGACCCTCCGCTCGCGGTCGCGGTCGACCCCACGCTCTCGCTCGCGGGCGACCTCTTCGCACCCGGGGTCCGAGGGGCCGACCCCGCGATCCGCGTCGGCGACAGCGTCGTGCTCCTTCGAGACGGGGCGCTCGCCGGGGTGGGCGAGGCGGCGCTCCCGGGCCCGTTGATGACCCGGCTCCGTCACGGGCTCGCGGTCCGCGTCCGGCACCGGGCCTCCGCCCCGACGACCGACACCCCCATGACCGAGGACGGACGTGCCTCGGAGCCAGGGCCGGTGGTCCAGCGGTGACGACGCCGCGCTTACAACGCGGAGGTCGACGGTTCGAATCCGTCCCGGCCCACCTCGCGGACG
>JBOGRO010000030.1:0-12497 GCA_050749465.1 Thermoplasmata archaeon
TCTTGGGCCGCCAGGCCCCCTTCGCGACGTGGGGCGCACACAACCACTGCGTCGCGAAGGTCCCCACTACATCGCACCGCTCCACGAGAAACCCCGAGGAGGGGAACCGGGGTTTTCAGTCAACCTCCCCCTTCCCCCAATTCTTAAGCGGCCCCCCGCCTCGGTCGACCCGACCGCGATGGCCGGGGATCTCGAGGTGGGCCGCCAGAAGCTCGACTGGGCGCGGGCGCACATGCCCGTTCTCGAGGGCATCCGTCGGCGCTTTGAGACGGAAAAGCCTCTCGCCGGGCTGACGCTTTCGGCGGTCCTCCACGTCGAGGCGAAGACCGCGGTGCTGGCCCTCACGCTCGCGGCGGGGGGCGCGGATGTTCGCCTCGCGGCCGGCAACCCGCTGTCGACGGACGACGATGCCGTCGCGGCGGTCCGGGAAGCGGGCGTCGAAACGTTCGCCGTGAAAGGCGAGTCGCTCGCGGACTACCGTGCGGGGATCCAGGCGATGCTCGACGCCGACCCGGACGTCATCATCGATGACGGCGCCGACCTGGTCGCCCTCCTCCACACGAGCCGTCGGGACCGCGGGAAGGTCCGCGGGTCGACCGAGGAGACGACCACCGGGGTCACGCGACTGCGGGCGCTCGAGCACTCGGGCGGGCTCCTCTTCCCGGCGATCGACGTGAACGACGCCGACATGAAACACCGCTTCGACAACCGCTACGGGACCGGGCAATCGGCGCTCGAGGGGATCCTGACCGCGACGAACCTCCTCATCGCGGGCAAGGTCTGCGTCGTCGCCGGCTACGGCTGGTGCGGTAAGGGCGTCGCCGCGCGGCTCCACGGGCTCGGCGGGGACGTGGTCGTGACCGAGGTCGACCCGGTCCGCGCGCTCGAGGCGCGGTACGACGGGTTCCGCGTGATGCCGATGTTGGACGCCGCGCGGATCGCCGACCTGATCGTGACGGTCACCGGCAACACCGGCGTCGTCCGCGAGGAGCATTTCCGCGTCCTGAAGGACGGCTGCCTGCTCGCCAACGCCGGTCACTTCGACGTCGAGGTCGCGGTGACCGAGCTCGCGGGGCTCGCGACCGCGCACCGGCCGGTCCGTCCACGGGTCGAGGAGTATCGGTTCGCGGACGGGCGGCGCGCCTATCTGCTCGGCGAGGGGCGCCTCATCAACCTCGCCGCGGGCCAGGGGCACCCGGTCGAGGTCATGGACCTCTCTTTCGCGCTCCAGGCGCTGAGCGCCGAGCACGTCGCGCAGCACGGCCGCACGATGGAGAACCGGGTCCACGCCGTCCCGCGCGAGATCGACCGGGCGGTCGCGGTCGCCGCGCTGCCGTCGATGGGCGTCGCGATCGACGAGCCGACCGAGGCGCAGAAGAGATACGCTGCCACGTGGCAGGGGGGGACCTAGCACCATGAGCGAAGGAACGATCCCGGCGGAGCTCCGGTACACGAAGAGCCACGAGTGGGTCCGCGTCGACGGGGACACTTTGACGGTCGGGATCACCGACCACGCCCAGTCGGAGCTGACCGACATCGTGTACGTCGACCTCAACCGGAAGGCGCGCACGGTCGCGGCCGGCGCGAGCGTCCTCGTCCTCGAGTCGGTCAAGACGGTCGCGGACGTCTACGCCCCCGTCGCGGGGACCGTGACGGAGACGAACGCCGCGCTCAAGGACCACCCCGAACTCGTCAATCGCTCGCCGTACACCGACGGCTGGATCTTCCGGATCCAGTTCGCGGGCCCGCTCGAACCCGCGAGTTTCCTTTCTGCCGACGACTACCGGCAATTCCTCGCGTCGGGCGGGTAGGGTCTTACTTTCCCTCGAAATTGGGCCGGCGGCGCTCGAGGAACGCCCGCATCCCTTCCGTCCGGTCCGCGGTGCCGAAGGTGCGACCCGCCGACTCCGCTTCGAGGTGGAGAGCGCTCGCGGTCGAGGTGTCGATCCCTCGGTCGATCACCTGCTTGACCCACCGGACCGCGAGCGGCGCGTTGCCCGCGATCGTCGTCGCGATCCGGGCCGCCTCCTCGCGGGCGGTGGCCGCGGGGACGACCTTGGCGACGAAGCCGAGGCGATACGCCTCCTCGGCGTCCACGCGGGCGCCGGTGTAGACGAGGAGTTTCGTCCGCGCACGCCCGATGAGCCGGGTGAGGCGGGTCGCGCCGCCCATCCCGGGATGGATCCCGAGGCCGACCTCGGGCAGACCGAGGACCGAGCCCTCGGCGACGACGAGGAAATCCGAGGCGAGCGCGAGCTCGAGACCTCCGCCGAGTGCGTACCCTTCCACGAGCGCGATCACCGGTGCCGGGAACCGCTCGACGCGCTCGGCGACCCGCTGGCCCAGGAATCCGAATTCGATGCCCTCGGCGAGGCTCTTCGCGGACATCTCCTCGATGTCGGCGCCGGCGGCGAAGACCGGCGAGGAGCCCGCCAGCACGACGGCCCGGACCCCGGGCTCGGCTTCGAGGTCCCGGAACGTGCGATCGATCTGTCGAAGCAGCTCAGAGTTGAGGGCGTTGAGCACTTCGGGGCGGTCGAGGAGTACCCAGGCTACCGGACCGTCCCGCTCGACCCGGACGAGGGCGAGGGGCCACGAACGCTCGCCCCGGGCCGCGCGATCGCGCAACGCCGCCGAGACGGGGAAGTGGCCCGGCCACCGCCGGCCGTACGCCTCGACGCGCTCGAGCCCCTCGGCGATGCCGAGGGAAGAGAGCTGGGCGAACGGGCCCCACTTCCGCCGAAGGCCGACCGTCGCGCCGCGGTCCGTGGCTTCGGCGGTCGCGACGCCTTCTTCGACCATACGGGTCGCGATGCCGATCGTCAGGCCCAAGAGTCGGTCGCGCACCGCGGCCTTCTTGCCGGGTTCGACCGTCGACTCCTTCCACGGCCACGGCTTCCCGCTATGGAACTGCTCCTCGAGGAGCGCCGCCGGTGCGTACGCGGGTCCGAAGGCGCGATAGAGCGAGCTCTCCGCGTGGTAAGCGATCGTGACGCCGGTGACGTTCATCAGTTCGAACGGTCCCCGCGTCGCGCCGAACAGCTCCCGCCCCACTTCCTCGATCGTCGCGGGGCTCGCGACCGCCTCTTCGGCGAGGCGGGCCGCTTCGTTCAGGTAGGGAACGAAAAAGCGATTGACGCAGAACCCCGCCCGGTCGGCGGTCTCGATCGGGATCTTCCGCAGCCGGTAGCAGAATCGCTCGAGCTCGGCGATCGTCGACCGGTCGGTGGCCTCGCCGGGGATGATCTCGACGAGCTGGTTGATCGCCGCGGGGAAGAAGAAGTGGAGGCCGGCGAACCGGCCCGGATGCGGGAACCCCTCGGCGAGCTTCGTCACGGAGAGCGAAGAGGTGTTGGTCGCCACGAGCGCCTCCGGCGCTGCCAGCGGTGCGATCTCGGCGAAGAGCGCGCGCTTGACCGACTCTTCCTCGAACACCGCCTCGATGACGAGCGCCGCGCCTCGCACCGCCGCCGCGAGGTCGGTCGTGAAGTCGACGCGAGCCAGCACCTCATCCCGCTTCGCGAGAGCGAGCTTTTTGCGCTCGACTGCACCGGTGAGCATCTTTTCCATGAGCGAGCGCCCCCGCGCGATCGCCGGAGCGTCCACGTCGCGGACGCGGACCGTGAACCCGGCTTGCGCACACGCCTGGGCGATCCCGCTGCCCATGTTCCCGCCGCCGAGGACCGCGACGACGGTCGGCGGTCGAAGCGACGTGGCTACGCTCGGCATTCGATCGATACGACCCTCTCGCGCGGAGCAGGGACGCGACCTAATAATGTGTGGTCCCGCGGTGGTCCGAGCGGCTCGGTTGGCGCGAAGCAAGCGCCGGGAGGGCCCTTAACCCGCAGGGGATGCCGTTCGCAATGCCTCCCTGGGAGCCCCTCGAGGTCGACGCGGCGCTCGACGCGGAGTGCCAGTTCGTCGTGACCCTCGGGGGGTTCGCGCTCGAGATCGCCGGCGCGAAGCTCGTGACCCACGAGCGCTTACCCGTACCCCGGTTCAATTTTGTCCAGGAGCTCGGGGTCGGAGCGGAGCGCCAGAGCGCGTTCTTCGAGCGGGCGCTCGACCACTATTTCCAACGCGCGCTCCGTCCGACCTTTCGCGTGCCGATCCCGACCGCGACCCATGTCGAGGCGGGACTCCGCCGGTTCGGATTTCGACCGCGGACCTCCCCGCTCGTCCTGATGTTGGACGAGCGCGGCGGGGTACCTCCGGCCGAGCCCGCGTCGGACGTCCGCCCGGCGCAGCCTTCCGAGATCGATCTCGTAGCGTCATTCTGGACGGGCGAACGGGAGCGGCCCGAGTTCCGGGCCGCGCTGGAGATCGCCTGGAACCACCCGAACCCGCACGAGCAGCTCCAGCCGCTGCTCGCGTACCACCGCGACCGTGCGATCGCCGCGGCCCTCGTCTACCGGCATCGGAGCGCAGCCGGGATCCACGGGGTCGCGACGCGGCCCGACGCGCGCGGTCAGGGCGCAGCCTCGGACCTCGTCCGGTTCGTGCGAGCGCGCGAGCCGGTGGGTCCCGGCGTCCGGTACTCGATCTTCGCGGACTCTCCACGGCTCGAGCGCCGCCTCCGGCTCCTCGGATTCGCCCCCGCGCGCTCGTTCGCGGAATACGAGCTGCCGGCCAACGCTGAACTCGCCCTACCGCCGGCGGGCCCGGCGGTTCCGCCCCGATGGCGCCCACCCCGATCCGCGACCGGGCCGGGCGCCGGGGGAGCCCACGGGCCGACTACGACAACCGGCGGAGGCTCGCGAGCTTCATTCGTTGCTCGAGCGAGGCGATCGAGCGGATCGTACCGAGCACCGTGTCGGCATTGAGTGAGATCGAGTCGATCCCTTCGCGGACGAGGAACTCGGCGAACTCGGGGTAGACGCTCGGCCCCTGGCCACAGATGCCGACCGTTCGCCCCTCGGCGTGCGCTCCCTCGATCAACATCTGCACCGCGCGGAGGACCGCGGGGTCTCGTTCGTCGAAGTACCCCATCCGCCCCAGGGTCTCGGAGTCGCGGTCGGCGCCGAGCGTGAGCTGGGTGAGGTCGTTGGAGCCGATCGAGAAGCCGTCGCAATGCTTCGCGAACTCCCGCGCGAGGAAGACGATCGAGGGAACCTCTGCCATGAGGTAGAGCTGGAAATCCCGGGACCGCCGAAGGCCCTGCGCCTTCATCATCTCGGCGATCTCCTCGAGCTCCCAGGTGTTGCGAACGAACGGGAGCATCACCATCGCGTTCTTGAGACCCATCTCGGTCCGCACGCGGTGGATCGCCTCGAGCTCGCAGAGGAACGCGGGCCGGTAGACCGGGGAGATGTAGCGCGAGCAACCGCGCCAGCCGATCATCGGGTTCTCCTCGACCGGCTCGAACTCCTCGCCACCGGGCATGCCGCGGTATTCGTTCGTCTTGAAGTCGGAGGTTCGGATGATCACCGGCCGGGGATGGAACGCCTGGCAGACCTTCCCGATCCCGTCGGCGAGACGCTTGACGAGCTCGTCCTTGCGGCCCTTTTTGAGGAGGGCCAGCGGGTGCTCGCGGATGTGCGCCGTGAAGATGAACTCGATCCGGAGGAGGCCCACGCCAGATACCGGGAGCCGCGAGTACTCCTCGGCCTTCTCCGGAACCCCGACGTTCACGTAGATCTTCGTCGCCGTGACCGGCACGGAATCGTGCGAGTGTCCGGCTGCAACGCCGGCGGGCGCCGCCGCGGCCCCGGCGGGAGGGCCGCTCTTCCCGCGCAACGCGACTCCCTTGTAGACCGAGCCTGTCTTGCCGTCCACGGTGACCTCCATCCCGTCGCTGAGGAGCTTCGTCGCTTCGCGCGTCCCGACGACGCAGGGGACCCCGAGCTCCCGCGAGACGATCGCGGCGTGGCAGGTCATTCCGCCCTCGTCCGTGACGATCGCGGCGGCCTGCGACATCGCGGGCACCATGTCGGGCGTTGTCATCGAGGTCACGAGCACCTCACCGGTCTTCAGCTTCTCCATTTCGGCGGGTCCGTGCAGCACGCGCGCGATGCCGGTCGCGATGCCGGGGCTCGCTCCGAAACCCCGCAGGATCGGCTTCTCCTCGCTGCCCTGGTCGGACGCGCCGGGCCCCGACTCGTGGCCACCCCCGGGGGCGGTCGACGTCGGGATCGTCGTCACGGGTCGCGCCTGCACGATGTAGAGCGCCTCGTTGTCCCCGCACCACTCTACGTCCATCGGACGCCGGTAGTGGGACTCGATCAGCCGGGCGAGCGAAACGAGCCGCGATAGGCGGTGGTCGGAGAGCTTCTGCACGCTGCGTTCGTCCGCCGGCACCGGTTCCCGCCGGTTGCCGCCGGCGTCATCGCGGACCATGCGGATCTTCTGCTCCGCGACCTGTTTGTGGATGACCTTCTGCGTGGCGCCGTCGATCACGTAGTGATCGGGGGTGACCTCGCCGCCGACGATCGCCTCGCCGAGACCCCAACCGGCCTCGACGATCATGTGGTTCTCGCCCGTGTTCGGGTCGCGGGTGAACAGGATGCCACTCACCGTCGCGTCGACCATCTTCTGGACGAGGACGGCGAGTTGGACCACGGTGGTACCGAAACCTTTCTTGTAGCGGTAGACGAGAACGCGCGGAGTGAACAGCGACCCCCAGCATCGGCGCACCCCGTCGAGGACGGCGTCGACCCCCGCGACGTTGAGGTAGGTGTCCTGAAGTCCGGCGAACGATGCCCCCTCCATGTCCTCGAGCGTCGCGCTCGAGCGAACGGCGGAGAATCGGACCGAGTGCTTCCGCGCGTACCGCTCGAACGCGTCCGCGAGCGTCTTGCGAAGGCCGGCGGGGACGTCGGATCCGTCGAACGCCGCCCGGATGCGGCGCGACGCGGCGTCGATCGTTTCGGGCTGCTCCGCGCGGATGGTCGCGAGGGCCGCCGGGATTTCCGTGCGCAACATGGTGGCGTCGACAAACTCCTGGTACGCCTCGGTCGTCACCACGAACCCGGGCGGGACCGGCAGGCCCTGTCGAATGAGCTCCCCGAGCTTCCCCGCCTTGCCCCCGACGAGCGGTAGGTCGGTCTCCGAGACGTCCTCCAGGTCCACCGTAAGCGGCATCGATTCGTCCTCTCCCTACGACTCCGCGTGCTCCAGCACGAGGGCGATCAGGTCCGAGGTCGGCGAGTACGGATGCACGACGTGGCGGTCGGCCACGGTCCACTCTGTGGGTTGCTCGAGCAGATTCACGACCGTTTCCCCCCTCGCTTGGAACTCTCGGCGCGCCGAGACCTCGTAGTAGTAGAGTCGCCCTCGGCGCGCGACGGTCCGTGCCACCGAGGGTAGATACTTAATCCCTTCGTGGGGAAGGTTCAGGATGACCCGTTCGACGGGCTTCGCAGTGCCCGCGAACCCCTCGACCGGCGATTCGACCGCGTGGATCGGCGTCGCGTGAGTTTGACGACGGGCCGAGCTCCGGAGCAGCGCGAGTGCGACCGGGTTCGAGTCGACCGCGGTGATCTCCGTCGCGCGGGCGTCGCGCGCGATCGCCAGCGAGAACGGTCCGACCCCGCAACACAGGTCGTAGACCCGGTCGCCCCGTCGCACCTCGGCGGCGACGAGCGCGTGCTCGCGGGCGAGGCGGGGGGAGAAGTACGCCCGCTCGAGGTCCACCTCGATCTCGATCCCGTTCTCTCGATGACGGGTCTGCCACCCACCCGCGCCGGCGATCCGCTCGAGCGTGCGTCGGCGCTGAGGACCGTGAACGCCCCGATCCGCCCCGACGATCCGGGCCCCGGGAACGAAGGAGAGCAGCGCCGCTCCGATCTCCGGCGCTCGGGAATCGAGGCCCTTCGGGATCCGGACGAGCACCACATCGCCCACGACGTCGAACGCGCGCGGGAACCGTCGCCGCTCGTCCGCGGTCCCCCCGAGGAAGTCTCGATAGTCGCTCGGTGCGAGCGGTCGCGGCGAAGCAAACTCCCGTTCGACCACCTCGCCCAAGCCCTCGGGGACGGTCCGGTCGTCCACGAGCGGGAGCGCGAGCCGATCGCCCTCGCGCAGGATCTCGAGGTCCGTTCGGAGAAGACCGTCTCGCCGCAGCGTCCGCCGGATCTCTTCGCCCCGGCGACGCGGCACGAGGAGGACACGGCCCTTCATGAGGCGAGAACGGCCGTTGGGTCCCGGAGGATCCGCAAGACGTCGGCCCCGCGTCGAGTGCCGAGCGAGCCACGCGCGGCGGTCGCCTCCCCGAACTTCCCGGTGGCGTCCCCGCTCCCGTGGAGGACACCCGCCCCCACGAGCAGGAGAGGAACCGGGTCGTCGGAGTGCGACCTCAGGATCGCCGGGGTCGCATGGTCCGCGGTCACGGCAACTCGACAGCTCGACAGGTCGAGGCCCTCGAGGAACGGGCCAAAGAACGACCGATCGATCGCCTCGACGACCTCCTGCTTGAGCGGCGCGTTGCCGTCGTGGCCGGGCTCGTCGGGCCCCTTCAGGTGAACGTAGACGAAGGGGTGGTTGTCGAGCAGGGATCGCGCCTCCCGGGCGCGATCTCGGTATCCCGCGTCGCGGTCGGGTCCCATCGGACCGACGTATCGGTCGTCGAGGCCGAGCACCCGTGCGATCCCTCGCTCGACGGGCATCTCAGTGAGGGACGCCCCCCGCAGGCCGTGCTTCGCTTCGAACGTCGCGCGCGGGTGGTCGGGTAGCGCGCCTGCGTTTCGGACGAGCAGCGCGTTCGCGATCTTCTTACCCGAGAGCGCACGGCGAGCGTTCACCCGGTGACCCGCGAGCACGGAAGCCGCCGCCGACAGGTAGTGATCGATCGCGCGGGCGGTTCGGGCCGCCTCGGGGCTGGGATCGAGCGGCTCGACCGTTTGAATCTTGGGCGTTTCGGGGCGGCGGGCCTGCCCCATGCCTCCGACCTTCTCGTAGAAGGGGTCGGCGTTGGATACGTTCGGAGAGAGCCGGCCGCCGTCGGTGGGGTGGAGCCAGAGCACTCCTCGGTGGCCCACCGTGGACCGGACCTCGGCGTGGATGCCTTCCCCCGCGAGGAGGTCGGCACTGGTGAGGCTCTGGGCCAGCTGCTGACCCTCGGGAGTCGAGAGGGAGCGCCCTACCCGCGAGTCGAGAATGGTCCCGTCGCCGTCGACGGTCGCGAAGTTGAGCCGAAGGGCGACGTCGCTCGGCGAGAGCGGGACATCGATCCCGAGAGCCTCGAGGACTCCGCGTCCGGGGGAGTCCCGCACCGGGTCGTAGCCCAGCAACGCGAACACTCCGGCGTCCGACTCGGGAGCTATCCCTGGACCGACGACCACGACCTGACCGATCCGACCGCGCGCGACGAGGGCGTCGAGGTTCGGCGTCGCAGCCGCCTCGACCGGGCTCTTCCCTCCCGTCTCGGGATGAGGCCGGTCACCGAGTCCATCCAAGACAATCAGGGCGAGGCGCGGCCCGATCTCGGTGGTAGTTGGCAGCCCGGTCGCCATCAGCTAATAAAGGGCGGCCGGCCTTGCCCCCGTTCCGTGGAGCAGAAACAGCGGCGCGGCTTTAGGGATTTCGTCCCGACCCGCCTTGGGAGGGTCGTTCTCCTCGCCGTGGCCATCGTCGTCGTCTTCGCCGCGACGGCCTACGTCTCGGTGCTCATCGGCATCCCCGCGATCCTGGTATTCGGTCTCGCACTCCCGATCTGGGGCGGGATCAAGGCCCCGCGCTACATCGCGCTCTCCGGTCTCGTCATTCTCCTTCTGGTCGCGCCGATCGCGAACGTCGTCCTCACGCAGGAGATCATGACCCCGATCGGTCTCTCGAGCTCCTCCAACGCCGCGCCCACCGGAAACAATGGGTCGGTCCTGCAGGCAGCCCAAGTGTCGCCCTACGTGGGGACCCCCGCCACGAACTTCACCTGGACGGTCACCGTCTATCCGCAGTACGTTCCGTCGGGGAATTCGACTCCGCTCTGGATGACGCTGTACATTTCGAATTGTCCGGGCGCCACCACCAATGTTTCGAACGTGTGCACCTCTCCCTTTCCCCTGATCATCCAGAACCAGACCGGGATCAATTCGACCGCCCCGGAGACCTACACCTTCCACTACCAGATCGGCAGCCTCGGGATCTGGGACTGGCAGCTGAGCGTCACGGTCCGCAACAACGCCTCCCACGCGCTCTACGACATCTTCCTCGTCGGCGATCCAACGTACAACGGCATCGAGGGTCCGGTCATCGGCTCGTTCGGCGACGTTTACACGACCCTTCTGCTCGATGTCTATCTCGAGGTCTTCCTCTACCTGGGTGGGTCGTTCTACTTCGTCCTCCTGATCTACTTCATCTTCAAGCGCCGCGCCCAAGGCCGCGCGGACGCTGCCCAGCGAGCCGCGGGTCCGCCTCCGGCCGATGCGGCTACTCCGTCGGTTCCGTCCGGCCGTGGGGGGAGCGGGCCACGGCCCCCGGCCACCGCGGTGGCCGCACCAAAAGAGGGGAGCTGCCCGAGCTGCGGCGCGGTCGTCTACGCGGGGGAGAAGACCTGCTGGAAGTGTGGAGCTCCTCTCGGTGGGCAGGGTGGAAGTGCACCCCTACCATCGTCGGCGACGCCCTAAGCGAACTCCATCCCGCGCTCCCTTCTGGGCTCACTGGGACCTGGCGGAGCAGGGCGGGGTCCATTGAGCCCGGACGGCACGGTGGGCGCTCCGGCGGCTGGCTCGGCCAGAGACGACTCCGCCGAATGAATCCGGCGAGAAATGAACGGACCTGGCACGGGGGCGCGATAACCGGTTGGCTCCGAACAGAGCCCCAAGGCAGTCTTAGGTCAGGGTAATCGGGGTCGTTTGCCCAGAGTACGATCCGATACCGAGGACCACGAACGTGTCGCCCGCGCCGGCCGGGTCGACCGTTCCCATGTCGATAGAGATCACGTATGACGTCGTGAGGGGGCTGCTCGAACTGAATCCCACCGCGTACGTGGAGAACCCCGTAGATGGCATGATCATGCTGACGGTCGTTGCAGTGGTAGCCCAACTCCCGTCGGGGGTGGTCGTGGTGGAAACCGCGAACGCACCCGCTCCGGTTGCGCCCAACACGGCCCCGGTCGAAGTGAGAACCTCGAACTGGACGCTGCCGAAGTTGACCGACGACGAGGTAATCGTCAGCGCGTAGGAGTATTGGCCGCTGGCCTGACAAGCCGCCACAGGTGTCTTCGCGGCGGTGCACTTGACTGTCGCCGGAACGGTAGAGCTGATCGAGAGCGCGCTACCGATGAGGGTCGAATACGGAGTTATGTAAACCGGCACCGCCGAGTTCCCGGTCTTTCCAGTCGACCCGGTGGCAGTGATGAACGCGTAGTACGTGCCGCTCGCGTTCGTGTTCCCCGCCAGGACGCCGTACGTCCACACGCCTCCGCTGTACTTCATCTTCTGGACTCCGGTCGGTTGGGCGGCGAAGGGTAGCCCCGACACGGTGATGGTCACTGTATTCGTGGAAACCACGTTGGCGATCGTTGCATCGATCGTGAACGCGCCGCCTACGACCGGCACAGTCGGAACCGTTCCGACCGAGAGGAACGTCGGGGGGGCGCTTGTAACCGACCCCGGCAGAACGACGCTGAAAAGCAAGCTGCTTGAGGAGAGGATGTAGACGGTGATGTTGTCGGGAAGAATCGGGTGATAGCTTCCAGTAAAGTTCGTGCTGAGGGACCACGTTTGCCCCAAATTCCAGACCCTGCCCGACGGGATGCCACCGGCGGTCAGCGAGTACGGCGACGCGAACTCTGGTCCCTTCGGATAGAGGGCCGACTTGAGGTAGATCAACGCTGAGTCCGGAACCGAGGCGCCTGCCAGGTGGATGATGTTGATTGTTTCTACCATCGCCCCTGTTCCGTTTGGTGCCGAGACGAGGGACGCCTGGAACTGGCTCGAGTTCTGGGCGGGCGGAGCAGGGAACGCCGAGACGAAGGCGAAGATCGATGCGAAAAGCACCACGGTCAGAGCGAGCAGCAGGATCGTGGCGACCACTTCAGACACAGCGCGCGGAGATCTTCGGAAGCGGGGACGAAGGCGACTTCGGCCCCCCAATCCCCGGGCCCTATCCGGACTCGATTCGCCTAATCTCATGGAGTGTCCGAGCCCAAGTGCGCTTTCGCATCGTAAACAGGTGGAGGACGCGTATTTAGACGTTCCGTGACGGACGGCTATGTCTCGAACCGGCCGACACATCTCGCGACGCTGTCACGCTGCGGTTGGCCGTGGAGGACCTCGCCTTTCGTGCGTGGGAGGCAACTGCCATCGAGTAGGGAGCCCGGGGACTTCTGAACCTTGGGAAGAAAGAGGAAGGGGTTGGTACGGTAGCCCGCTGGCGCGGGTTCTCCCTAGCTGGGTCGAGACACCACGTTTACGGCAGGCTGACCGGGTTGGTGGAGCCTGAGAACGAGCCCGTCCCCAGCGCCACGAGCGTGTACCCGAGACCCGTCGTCGCGGTGGTCTGCCCCATGTCCACGACGATCGTGAACAACCCCGTGAGCGGGGTAGAGGTCGTGTACGCCA
>JBOGRO010000031.1:0-55953 GCA_050749465.1 Thermoplasmata archaeon
TGGAACTCCTTGACCGCATCCTCGACCTGGTGTAGCCGGATGCGAAGGTCGACAATGGAGAGGAGTGACTCGCAGGTAACCTTCGGGTCGTCATTCGATTCGGAGATCGCCCGACGGAGGGCACTGATCGCGTCCGCGTAGTCCGAATGGTGACGTAGGAGAGCTGCTTCGGCATTAAGCACCCGGACCTTCGGCATGCCGCGGGGGAGCGCCGTGGCGAGGTGTCGAAGGGCCAGTCGGAGGGCTTCGGAGAACCCAAGCCCGAGAAGGGTCCGCTCTTGCTGGATAAGCACCTGGGACGCCGGCTTCCATGACTCCCCCTCCACCAGGTGCAGGAATCGCTCCCGGATGGCTTCCGGCCGGTGGGTGCCGGCGTAGAAGTTGGCCAGCGACAGGTAGGCCCCACGTTGGTCGACCGGCGTCACTCGAGCGAGCAGGGCACTGCGCACCACTTGCAGGATCTCGAGGCGTCCTTGGAGAGTCCGCTGAACGACTCCCATCCGGACCACCTCTGTCAGACGAGTTGGGGTTAGGAAAGCCGATTCCGTGATGAACGACAGCGGAAGCGGCTCGTTCGACAGCGCAATGGGCAACAGGGAGCGAACCTCCTCGATCGAGAGCCGGCCGACCACGCGGCTCGGGAGGGACGCCGCGTCCGCCTCGATCTCCGGGTTCGACACCGCGAGCTGGAGCAGAAGGGGAGACCCCAGGGTAGATTGATAGACCGACTCGAACCTCTCGGCCAACCCCCCTCGCCGGTCCGTCAGGTCGTGGGCCGCAGAACGATCCAGGCCGCCTACGGTCAGCTTCACCGCGCGAACCTTGGTGTCCTCTAAGGGCAGGCTCTCTTGACCGACCAGGTAGACCAGGTCGCCGTGACTCCGTAGCAGGTCCGCGACGAACTGAGTCAAGAATGCCTTCATGTCGGGGCCGGCCATCTGCACGTCGTCGATCACCACGGCGAGCTCTCGGTCGCCAAGCGCGCGGGCAGTGAGGTCGGCCGCCTCGCGGGCGACGGGGGCTCTGGGTAGTTGAGAGTAATACGCCAGTTGAGGCGCCCCGAGGAAGGATAAGGCGTGAGAAAGGGCGCTGACGAACTGGCGAGGAGAGCTCGCGGGGCGCACCGTGAACCAGAACGGAATCCGCCCCCGCTTCGCCCGCCGGATGTGTCGGCTGATCAGCGCTGTTTTTCCCATCCCGGGAGGGCCGTCGATGAGCATTACCGAACCGCCCCCGGTCGCGAACTCACCGAGTCGAGCGAGCTCGTCCTTCCGTCCCAGGAACGGATTGGGGGGCGGAGGCAGCGCCCCGGCCAGGAGGGGGACGTGCTTGGTCTCTCTCGCGAGCCGTGCCCGGCCGCCCTCGGTCAGACGGTAGACGAACTGCTTCCGGATCCCGTCTCGAACAGGCCCACGACGTGAGGTCAGAAATCCCGCATGGACCAGCTCGTCCAGGGGGCGAGACATCGAGCAGGGGTGGTATCCGAGGGCCTTGGCGAGCTCCCGCTGACTGATGCCGTACGGGGAGTCCTCCGGCGGGGCATGGGTCTGGACGTAATCGAGGACCTCTATCGGAAGGTAGCTCTGACCCGCCATCGCCACCACCGAGACGGACCATCGACTACTTAGATTTAGTTTGTACAAAATAATGCTGGAGGTTTAAGTAGCAAGTTCGCCACAGAAGCCTTGAAGATGAGCGCGGACCAGGAGAGCGGCGCCTACCTCGGGGGCATCGGAACGATGCTCGAGGTGGCGGACGTGTGCCCCGCTTGCGGGCAGACCCACTCGGACCGCCAGTACGCGTTCCTCCACCGCGGGAGCGGTCAGTGCCCCGCGCTGGTCCAGGGCAGTTTCCCCGTCGTGAGCCGCCCGCCCTCCCCGAACGAGTCGCACCTCGTCCCCGACCTTCCGAAGGCGCGGCAGTCCGACGTGCCGATCTCGATGGGCTCGCTGCCCGTGCCGCCCCGGGACGCGGGAGGGGACCGCCGGATCCGCACCCTCTCCATGCCGTGGCTCGCTCCGCCCGACCTCGGAGGTGGCTTCTGATGCTTCGGACCGAGCGCAACCCCCAGCTCAGCTTTTCCCAGAACCTCGTGGACGCCCCCCACACGATGGCCCGCGACCTCCTGATCGCGGTCGCGCCGCCTCCCCGGACCCACGTCTACGACCTCTCGGGGTGGCCCCACTGGTTGGCCCCGACCTACCGCTCCGGGGGCCACCGAACTCCCACTCGCTTCAAAGAGTCCGAAAAATGAGCATTCGAGCCGGCCCTCCTTAGATCACGATGTAAAGGCCTCCGCGGGGTACCCGGCCCCGCGGGGGTCGCCCTTTTTTTTTCCCATCCGGGCGCCCCGAACTCGAGACCGAGAGCTCCGAGCCCTCGTCGCGGGACCGAACGCAAACAAGAGATACCCGAGCCTCGTGGCCCGAACCGGTCAGCGACGATGGCAGAGTCGAAGTGCAACGTCTGCGGCGGGGTGCTCGAGACGGGGTTCGTGACGACGACCAACGGCTCCGGCCTCTTCTGGGCCCGCGAGGCCGAGAACTCGCGCTTCCGTCCGACGGGCCTCGAAGTGCTCGTCCCGACCGCGTTCGGGGTGACGTCGTCCGCGAACCTCGCGGGCCGGCGCTGCGCCCACTGCCAGACGATCGTCCTCGAGGTCAAGGCGCGGCCGTAGCCGGGCCCGACTCGCCCGAGACGGCGAGCGAGCGCACGAGGAGCGTGGGGCTCGACAGCCCCGCCAGGAGCTGGGCCTTCGAGCCCGCGGCGGAGAGGCCCGTGAAGAGCGAGGCCGCCCCTTCGGGCCCCATCACGATCCCGCCGACAGTGCCGCCCCGAACGGGCTCCGCGATCTTCCCGTGATGGATCCGATAGCCGATCCGGATCTCCCCGCCGAACATCCCCGAGATCGGCTCCGGCTGCGCCCACCCGATCTGCTGGACCCAGAGACCCTCGTCGACCTGCTCGACGAGCTCCGCGTCGGTCCCTCCCGTGCCGGGCGGGATCACGATCGTGCTCGCCCGAGGGGTGGGACGGTAACGGAACTTGCCCCACCCCGACCGGACGCTCGGGTCCATCGCGCTCGAGCGGAGCGCGCTCCCCGTCGAGCTGGCCTTCAGCGCGCGCGCGTGGAGCACGTCGTAGAGCAGGTCGGAGACGCGACCTCCCGAGACGATCTCCCGGGAGCCCTTGGGGGTTCCTTCGTCGTCGACCGGGGTCGAAGCGACCGCCCAGTCGAGCGTGCCGTCGTCGTGCAGTTGGAGCCCGTCCGCCCCCACGCGGGTGCCCGTGGGGAACGCGAGGTCCCGGAGGAGCGCCGCGGCACTGAACTTGAAGCCGACGACGATCGGGACGACGCCCTCCGCGACCTCCGCCGGCAGCACCACCGGCATCTCGCCGGTCGGTGGCGCCTTCGCCCGACGGGCGTCTTCGGCGTATCGGGACCAATCTCGAGTGAGCGCGGGAAGCGTGTCGGGCTCGAGGCGCCGCGCGAGTCCCGTCACCCAGTATTCGCCCGGCGGCCGACCTTCCGGCCCCCCGAACGCCTTGATCGCGACCTCGGTCTCGACGCTCGTTTGCGCGTACGCGCAGTCGAGCCCCGCGGAGTTCGCGATCGACACCTCGCTGAGGGTCGCCTTGACCGACCCAAAGCTGGGCGCGACGCCCTTCTTCCCTTCCAAGGCGGCCAGGAGCGCGGCGACGTAACTGTCCAGCGAACCCGACGGGTCCGCCCAGAGCGCGGGATCGACGATCCGGACACCGCTCGACGCCGGTCGGCCGGCCGGAAGTTCGGGTTCGTGAGCCGGGAACTGGCTGAACCGGGCCACCTCCTCCGCGTCCGCGAGGGTGGCCCGAACGCCCTCCTCCGACGCATCGGTGGACGCCTGGTACCCGACGCTTGTTTCCGCACCGTGGGGCCGGAACACTCGCAGGCCATACCCTTCGAGCGTGATCGGTCCCCGCACGAGCTCGACGTGGGTCCCGTTGAGGTGGATCTCGTAGCGCCGGGAGCGCTCGGCGTAGACCTCCCAGGGGGCGGGCGTGGCGCGGAGTCGGTCGGCGATCGGTAGTGCGAGGTGAGCGGGCGCGTTCGGGCCGCTCATGCGGGCCCCACGACCGCTTGGGAGAGCACGTACACGCCGCCGTCCCCCACGGGCAGGTAGTCACCGTGGCCCTTCCCGCAGTAGCCGGAGTCGATCGTGCTCCCGGTCGCTTCGCCAATGCCGCGGATCTCGCGGAGGAACTCGAGGACGCTCCCCGAGAGCGCCATCGATGAGACGAGCTCGGTCCTCTTGCCGTGCTCGATCCGGTGGCCCTGGTGGACCTTCAGCTGCATCCGGCCGCCGAGCGGGTCCTCCATACCACTGAGCCACTGCTCGAGGACGACCCCGTCGCGGGCCTCCTCGACGAGCTCGTCGAGCGTCCAATCGGACGGCTCGATGAGCGTGTTCGTCATGCGGACGAAGGCGCGGCTCATGAAGTCCGCGCGTCGCGTGTTCCCCGTCGGCCGGGCTCGGAGGACCGCGGCCGTCTCCCGGTCGTGCAGCGCCCCGACGAACCGACCCTTCTCGATCAGCGGGGTCCGCTGCCCCGGATGGCCCTCGTCGTCGAACGGGATCGACCCCCATGCGCCCGGAATAGAGCCGTCGTCCACGAGGGTCAGGGACTCCGGGCCTACCATTTGGCCCAAGAGCGGCTGGAGGTACGAGCGCTCCCGCACGAACTGGTCGGCCTCGGTCCCGTGGCCGAACGACTCGTGGGCGAACGTTCCGGTGACCCCGGGGTCCAGGACCACCCTCATCGAGCCGGACGGCGGCGACTTCGCCGCGAGCAGCGCGCGCGCCTCGTTCGCCGTCTGGAGGGCCTTCTCCTGAGTGACCCCGTCGAGGACCTCCTGGCCCCCGAGGGACCCGACGTGAAGGACGTTGAATTCGGACTTGCCGTTCTCGGTCGCCACCGGGACGACGACGGCGCGTACTCGAGGGATCCGCTGGTAGCAGTTGGCCCCCGCGGTATTGAGATAGTATCGTTCCTCTTCGCTCCACCCGATCAGCGCCTGGCCGTACTTGATCGACGGGACCGACGTGACCCATCCGAGCGCTTCCCGGACGAACTCGACCGAGCGCTCCAAGCCCAGGTCGCGCATCGGCCGCGCGGGCGATTTGTCCGAGACCCCGACCGTCGTCGACGCCGGGCCCGGCGGGCTGGTCCCGACCGCGATCGAACTTAACTGCGACTCGAGACCCTCCGCCGCGCCGTCGAGCGCGCGCGGGTCGAATCCGGAAGCGGCCGCCTCGATCCAGCGGGCGCCGGCCCACGCCCGGAAGACCGCGCCCGCGAGGCGGGGGGTCTTGACCGTGCTGAGCGACTTCGAGTCGATCTCGACCGACTCCCCCCGCGATTGCTGCGCCATCACCTCGACGAACGGCGAACTCCGCTGCACCCGCTGGAGCACGCGGCGTAGGTCGGCCTCAAAGTCGCGCAGGTCGTCGCTCGTACGCGCGGCAGATGCCCGACCCACTTTAACCCTGATGGGGGGCACGGCGCGCGGTCGGGGCGCGCACGCCGCTCGGGCGCTCTCGGGCAGGGCGGTATATCTCCCGCCGCTCCCGCGAAACCATATACTACCCGGCGGTGAGCGGGCGTCGTGCCGGCGAAGCCTGCTCCCCGCGAGTTCGGACTCGTCGGGTTCGACCACGTGGACGTCAAGGTGCGCGACCGCGCGAAAGCCCGCCGGTTCTTCGTCGAGCAGTTGGGGATGGACGTTATCGGCGAGGGGACGGACCACACCTACCTCCTCTTCGGCGACCAGGTCCTCGGGTTGCGGGACGCGAAGCAGGGCGAGGTCCCGAACGGCGTCGACCGCATCGCGATCCGGGTCAGCGAGTGGACCGGGCTCCGCAACCGGGTCGCGCGCTCCCGCGTCGTGATCACCGGGGAGAAGGAGCGCCGCGACTCGCGCTCGCTGTTCCTCCGCGGTCCGGAAGGCCTGCGGCTCGAGCTCGTCTGGCGGCCCGACCCCCACTCGCACTCGTGCGAGCATCCGGCCCCGCCGCCGCCGCCCCCGGCGGACGACGACGAGTAGCGCCTAGCCCTTGTGCACGCGCGCGGTCGCGCGCGCGAGGGTCGGGACCGGAGTGAGCCACGCCGCGTACCTCGGCTCGGCCCCCCGGATCGCCTTGCCGAACTCGGTCATGATCTTCGCCGTGACCGGCCCCCGGTCCCCGTCCCCGATCACGTAGTGGCCGACCTCCTTGATCGGGGCGATCTCGGCGTAGGTGCCGGTGAAGAACGCCTCGTCGGCCGTGAGGAGCTCGTTGACCGACAGGAGCTTCTCGACGGTCGGGATGCCGAGGTCCCCCGCCATGCGAAGCACGGAGTCGCGGGTGATGCCGAGCAGGATGTCCGACTCGAGGCCGGGGGTGTAGAGCTTGCCGTTGCGGACGAGGAAGACGTTCTCCCCCGTTCCCTCCGCGACGTATCCGTGCGAATCGAGCAGGATCGCCTCCTCGTAGCCGTCCTTCGCCGCGTCGACGCCGGCCAGGTAGCTGTTGATGTAGTTGCCCGACGCCTTCGCGAACGACGGCAGGGCGTCCGAGTGCGGCTTGCGGAACGGCGAGATCTTCGCGCGGATCCCTCGCTCGGACCCCTCGCCGAGGTACTTCCGCGCCGGGATCGCCGCGATCGCGAGCGAGACCCGCCCCTGGAGGTTCTTCACTCCGAGCGCCGGCTCCCCCCGGTAGACGAGAGGACGGATGTACGACGGGAGGACGTCGTTCGCGGCCTGCGTGTCGATGATCGCCTGCTCGATCTCGGCGGCACCGAACGGAATGGGCAGGTGGTAGACCTTCGCCGACGCGATCAGTCGCGCGACGTGCTCTTTGAGTCGGAAGACCGCGGGGCCCCGGGTCGTCTCGTACGCGCGGATCCCCTCGAAGACCCCGACCCCGTAATGCAGAGAGTGGTTCAGCACGTGCACGTGGGCGTCGGCGAAGTCGACCAGACGACCGTCCATCCAGATCTTTCGACCCTCCGCTGCCATCATCTTGCGAGCCACCGAGGGAACTCGGGACCTCCGAAGTTTCCAAAGAGGCCCCCGAGTTAAAGCCCCTCCCTGCCCCGGAGAGCCCCCAAATCGCGGGTCCCCCTATTCTTCGAGGGAAGGCGGACCCCAACTGCCGGTTCGGGCCATGACCGCGTTGGGCGTTCGCCCACTTTCGGTACGGCGGACGCCGTCCGCTGCCGACGGGCTGGGGTCGCACCGGGGGACCCCCGCGGGGACGCGCGGAGCGCCCGACTCCGTTCTATCGGCCCGCCGCAGGCTTGATGTCCCTCTCGGCACTGGCATCGCCATGAACAGCGAACGCGCTCCGGGCTCGCCGACGGACGGAGCCCCCCCGGGACCCCCGTCGACCGCGCCGCCGTTCCGTCACATCCTGCTCTCGGTCGATCTGCGAGACCCAAGGTCACCGATCCCGAGGGCGGCGGCGGCCGCCGTCTTGGCGCTCGGCTCGGAGTTCACGCTCTGCCACGTTGAGATGCGGTCGACGAGCCTCGCCGGCAACGAGGCCGACGGTTCCCCCGCGAGCGCGGAGGAGGTGGCGATGGTCGGCCGCCTCCGGACCGCGGCCACCGAGGCGTTCGGCCCGGGCGGACGCGCACCGCCGGTGAAGATCCTCCACGGGGATCCCGGCGAGCGGATCTGCGAGTTCGCCGACTTTCTGGGCTGCGACCTGATCGTGCTCGGACCTCGGCCGAAGAGCTCGATCGCCAAGGTGCTTCGAGGCAGCGTCAGCAAGTACGTGGTGGCGAACTCCCGCCGGAACGTGCTCGTGCTCGGAGACTGAGCGCGAATGGCGGTCAGGCCCCTCGCGGACGCCCCGTACGGGGTTCGCTCCCGGACCGCTCGAACGAATGAACCCCGCGTCCTCGTCGACGCACGGCCCACCCCCGACCGGTGATGCGCGACGCCCGCCCGGCCGAGGCGCCGCCGGTCCACCACGGCGTGGACGAGCTGAGCGACTTCACCACGTCCGACCGTCGGATGCTCTTCCTCGCCGCGCTCGCGGTCGTGATCGGCGTGGTCGGCGCGCTGGTCGCCGCCGCGCTCTACGACCTGATCGGGTTCTTCACGAACCTGTTCTACTTCGGTCGGCTCTCGTTCACCGCGGTCGCCCCGGCGAACTCCTGGGGCCTCCTGACGATCGGAGTTCCGGTCGTAGGCGGGATCGTCATCGGATTCATGGCGCGCTACGGCTCCGAGCGGATCCGCGGGCACGGGATCCCCGAAGCGCTCGAGTCGATCCTCATCAACCGGAGCAAGATCGAACCGAAGGTCACGGTCCTGAAGCCGGTCTCCTCGGCGGTGTCGATCGGGACCGGCGGTCCGTTCGGCGCCGAGGGCCCGATCATCATGACCGGCGGCGCCTTCGGCTCGGTCTTTGCCCAATTCATCCGGCTCTCGGCCGGCGAGCGGAAGACGCTCCTCGTGGCGGGCGCGGCCGCGGGGATGGCCGCGATCTTCAACACGCCGATCGCGGCGACGCTCATCGCGGTCGAGCTGCTGCTGTTCGAGTGGAAGCCCCGCAGCCTCGTGCCGGTCGGGGTCGCGAGCGCGACCGCCGCCCTCCTGAGCTGGTACCTCGTGCCGGCCCACGGCTTCGGACCGCTCTTCCCGATCCCCTCCACCGCTTCGCCGACCGGTGAGATCCTGCTCGCGGCCGTGGCCGTCGGGGTCGCCGCCGGCGCGCTCTCCACCTTACTGACCTATCTGGTCTACTACTTCGAGGACCGGTTCCGCAAGCTTCCGATCCACTGGATGTGGTGGCCCGCCATCGGCGGGGTCGTCGTCGGGGTCGGGGGCCTCCTCTCGGTCTCCGCGCTCGGCGTCGGGTACGGCTCGATCTGCGAGCTGCTCGTCTGCACCAACACGAAGCTCCTCCTCACGAGCCCGGTCGTCCAGGTGACGCTGGTCTTCGTCGTGACCCTGCTCATCGTGAAGGCGATCATCTGGGCGGTGGCCCTCGGATCGGGGACGTCGGGGGGTGTCCTTGCCCCCCTCCTCTTGATGGGCGGGAGCCTCGGCGTCATCGAGGCCCACTTCCTGCCGTTCGGCTCGGTGACGCTCTGGGTCCTCGTCAGCATGGCGGCGACCCTCGGCGGCACGATGCGGGCCCCGTTCACCGCCGTGATCTTCGCGCTCGAGCTCACCCACGACGTCAACGCCCTTCTCCCCCTCTTCGTCGCCGCCCTCCTCGCGGACGCCTTCACCGTGCTCTCGATGAAGCGCTCCATCCTCACGGAGAAGGTCGCGCGGCGGGGCGTCCACGTCGCCCGCGAGTACTCCGTGGACCCGCTCGAACAGGTCCCGATCCGGTCGGTGATGCACACGGACGTGATGGACGTCCCCGCGGAAGTCCCGATCCAGGACCTGGTCGTGGCGGTCACGAACCCCGAGTCGATGAACACCGGCCTCCGGCTCCTGAACGACGACGGCACGACCGCCGGGTTCACCTCGAAGGCCGACGTCCGGCGCTTCCTCGACCTCGGCGGGGACCCGGGGCTTCCGGTCCGCACCCAGGCCTACCCCACCTCCGTCATCGGCTACCCCGACGAACCGCTGCGGATCGGCGCGAGCCGGCTCGGCCTGAGCGCGGGACTCACGCTCCCCGTCGTGACCCCCGAGGAGCCCGGTCGCGTGATCGGTTTCATCACGCGGGACGACCTCTACGAAGCCCGTCGGATATTCCTCAGCGAGGACCAGGACCGCGAGCGGGTCTACACCCTCCCGTCGTACGTCACCTTCTTCGAACGGTTCCGGCGGCCCCCTCCGCCGCCTCCGCCTCCCTCGCCCTAAGCCTCGCCCCGCGCCGTCCGGCCCGCCTCCCCGTTCCGGGGTGCGGAGAGGTGCGCCCGACCCGTCGAGGCCCGCCGTTCGGGGGCGAGCGATATGAGGCGCCTCGGGGTCGACCGCCCTGGGCACCCCCGCGCGACCGGCATGCCACCGGAGCGGGAACCGGCCCTGGCCGAGGAGGCGGCCCGACAGATCCCGCGGGACGTCGGGTCGGTCTCGGTCACGAGCCTCTTCTCCGACTGGTCGTACGAGATGGTCCTGCCGGTGCTCCCGTTCTTTCTCGCGTTCGTCCGGGGCGTCACGCCGTTCCTCGTCGGCGTCGTGAGCGGCGCGTCCGAATTCGCCCAGAGCGCGATCCAGGGCGTCGCCGGCGCGCGGTGGGCGCACGGCCCCGAGCGCAAGGTCCGCGGGGCCTTCGGATACCGGATCACGACCGTGAGCCACGGGGTCCTCGCCCTCGCGGTCGTCTGGCCGGAGGTCCTGGTCCTCCGCGTCGGCGCCTGGCTCGGGCGCGGCTCCCGTCAACCGATCCAGAGCGCGATCGTCTCGAATGCCACCACCCCGGAGAACCAGGGGGTCGCGTTCGGCCTCGAGCCGACGATGGACTCCCTCGGGGCGGTCCTTGGGACCCTCTGCGCCGTGGCGCTCGTTCTCTACGGCGGTCTCCGCGGGTTCCGGGAGGACTTCGCGCTGAGCGTCATCCCCGGCTTCGTCGCGGTCGCGGTCCTGCTCGTCTTTGTCCAGGACCGGGCGGCGCGTGCCGCCGCCGGCTCGTCACCCCGTCGCGCCGCGAAGTGGTCGTCCTTCCCGGCGCGGTTCCGCTGGTTCTTGATCGCGGAGGTCGTCTTCGGGCTCGGGTACTTCGGCATCCTGCTCGCGCTCCTGCGCGTCGGCGAGGACCTCCTTCCGTCCGCGGGGGGTCTCTCTCCGAGGTAGTAGTCGCCTCGCTACTCCTCTACCTGCTCGACAACCTGATCTTCACGGCGATGTCGTATCCCGCGGGCCGCTGGGCGGACCGTTTCCAGAGCGTCGCTCTCGTCGCGGTCTCTTTCGCGCTCTTCGCGGTCGTCGACGTCCTCCTCCTCGGGGGCGGCGGGTGGGTCGCGGGGGTCCTCGCGTTCACGGTCGCCGGCGTTCAGGTCGGCCTCCAGGGGGTCACCGAGTCCGCCTGGGTCGGTCGGAACATGCCCGCCGACCTCGCGGGGCCGGCCGACGGCTGGCTGGGTAGGATCCAGGGCGTCGCGATCCTCGTGGGTTCGCTCCTCGTGGGCGGTCGCTGGACGTACGTCCCGGCACCCCTCGCGTTCGAGGTCTCGGCGGCGTTCTCCCTCGCCGGGGCAGCCCTGCTCCTTCCGTTGCTGATCTCCCGCCGTGCCCCGTCCCCGGTCGTCGTGACGCAGTAGGCGGTCGGGTGGGTAGAAAGTGTCCGCCTCGGACAGCGTAGCAGGTGGAACCTCATATGCATACTCATATGTTCACTCACTCACGGTTGGCCCGCGACATCGCGGTCGACCCGTCGCATCCTTCGAACCTTCCACCCCACCGCGACCGGCCGGTCGGACCGCCGCACCGGGAGCGTCCTCCCGTTCGGCCCGGCGTTTCGCGGTCATTCTCGGTCCCGTGCATACTGAATAGCGCTAGTAACGCGTTATCGATTCCGTAAGGTGCGTTGACACGGATACGTCGGAGATCGGAGTCGGAAGGTCCCACTGCAAGCCGGGGGCTCCCACCGCCCGAGCGGGATACACCGGACCGCGCCTCGCCCTCGCGCGTCCCCGGAGCGGCTGGAACGACGAGGCAGGCCCAGAGCCAGCCTGCCCGATGTTTCCTCCTCAAGAACCCCCCCCCTTTTGGGTCAAATCAGGGGTGTCGCATAACTGGAGTTATACGCCGGCACCTCGAGGACGAGGAGTCAGCCCGATCGCGGCCCGGGTCCGGATATCAGGTGATGGAGCGCATTGGAGTTAATGTAACGTTTTTTACATTACTAATGCTGCGGAAAGGTAAACAAGTGAAGACCGATCCAGGTCCCGTTGGGTGGAGTAGGGTCCAAAAGGCCCAGGACGGGGCCCTTCCGACGCTCTCCGTCAGCGGGCGCGGTACTCGAATTCATAGTTTCACATCTTGAGACTGTATAGTTGCGAGTCGTACATTACTGGGTATCCGTTATTTGGCAATTCTGACCTTGAATGGCAGCGGCCGCTGGGGGGGGGCGAACGGTCGAGTGGTGACCCACTCGCCGCAACCCGCCGCGGCCAGAGCCCCCCAGACGAGGACCGAGCCGGGCTCGGAAGGCGAGTGGGCTCGAAGGAGACGACTCGCCTCTCGAACGGCTTCGGCGGTGATCGGGAGGACGGTGATGCGTCGCCGGAGCCGTAGCAGGGCGGTCTCGCGGACCTCCCGACCCGCCTTCGGGCCGTCCGCGGCGAGGACGGCGAGCTCGAAGAGGTTGATCTCCGTGGTCGCGACCTCCTCGCCGCGCAGCGACCTCAGGAGCTCCTTCGCCGCGGCCCCGCCGTGGAGAATCTCGAGCAGCACCGGGGTATCGAGGGCTTTCATCTCGACCTCCGGCCGGCTCCCGTGCGGAGTTGACGGAGACGACGGGCGCTCCCCCGCGACCCGGCGGTGCCCCAGGCCCCGTAAACCTCCTCGAGAGTGCCCGGCTGGCCGAGGAGGCGACCGAAGAGTTCCGTAAAGCTCTCTCCCCGTCGTTTCTCGCGCGCGAGCGCGTCGTAGACTGTCTTCTGGACGGCCACGTTCTTAGACGACATATGTAGATATGTATGTTGACTTCCTATATGGTCGACGCGCTCCACGATCCGACTCGCATTGGGATCGAGTCGCGGAGCATTCCCGTATCCACGGGGTCTCCCGCTCCGGGACCGGGAACCTCGGGTGCCGAATAGGAGGTCGCTCGATGTTGACTCAGGGCGGTCTCGACTCCTCCCCCACAGGGTGCCGCGCGACGAATGCTCTGGGTGCGGATCATTGCGGCCGCGGCCACGCTGTCGGCGGCCCTCGACGGGGTCGCCGGCGGCGCCGCCGGCGCCGCCGGCGGGCATGCGATGGGAGGATCCGGTTTCGGGGCGGCGGAGACCCGCGTCCCCGAGCTGAGCCCGACCGGCCTCGGGAACCCGGGCGTTGCCGGGTCCGCGGCGACGGAGCTCGGTTCGCCGGAGCCAGAGATCGGCACGCTCACGGCGACGATTCCGGTCCAACCGGAACCGTTCGCGGTGGCGCTCGACGCCCAGAGTAACGATCTCTACGTGACCAACGCCGGTTCCGACACCGTCAGCCTCGTGAGCCTGGCGACCAACGCGATCGTGGCCACGGTCGGAGTCGGCGCGGTCTCCGACGGAATCGCCTACGATAATCTGAACAACGAGGTGTACGTGACCGGGCTCGACTCCGACAACGTCGTGGTCATCAACGCCTCGACCAATACGCTCGCTCCCCCCGGGAGCTCCGGGATCCCGGTCGGTACGGAGCCTGTCGGCGTCGCGCTCGATCCCCGAAATGGGGATCTCTACGTGGCGAACTTCGGTAGCGGCACGGTCTCCGTGATCAACGGGGAGACGAATCTGGTCGTGGCGACGATCTCCCAGACCCCCACGGCCAAGAGCGAGCCGGTCGGAGTGGCGTACGACGGTGTCAACGGGTACCTCTACATCACGAACGCCGGACACGCTCAGGTCGGCGTGATCAACGGCGCGACGAACACCGTCGTCGGAAGTCCGATCGCGGTCCAAGCGGGACCCGCCGGAGTGATCTACGACCCGGCGAACGAGAACGTCTACGTCGGCAATTTCGGTGACCCCAGCAGCGGCACCACCGTCAGCGTGATCAGCGCCTCCACCGACGCGGTGGTCGGATCGCCGATCACCGTGGGGACCGACCCCGAGTTCCTGGCGGCGGATGCCGGAAACGGAGACATCTACGTGGGCAACGTCGGCTCTCCGACCGTGAGCGTCATCTCGGGGACCAGCGAAATGCTCCTGACGACGGTTTCTGGGGGCATCGACGTCCCTCGGGGCCTGCAGTACGACGGGGCCAACGGCGACCTCTACGTCCTCAACGCGGGAGCCGATACCGTCTCGGTCTTCTCCACCCTGCTCGCACTGGGGGGTTCGAGCGGCTACCTACGGGGGACCGGGGGGGCCGGTGTGGCCGCCGAGGCTTCCATCCCCGTGGGACCTTACCCGTTCGGAGTCGCGTTCGACAGCGGGAACGGTCAAGTCTACGTCGCCGACTCTCGCTCGAACAACGTCAGCGTGATCGACGCAGCGAACGACTCCGTGTCGGCGACCGTCACCGGCATCTCCTCGCCGACCGGGGTGGCGTTTGACGCGGAGAACAACGAGGTGTACGTTTCGGAATCGGCGTCCGACGACGTGACCGCGCTGAACCCCAGTTCTAACTCGGCCATCGCGACCGTGGACGTCAGCTCCCCCCCGGCGGGGCTGACCTACGACGGCGGCAATGGCCTCCTCTACGTCACGCTTCCCGACGCCAACGACGTCGCGGCGGTGAACGGGGCGTCCGAGACCGTGGTCGCGACGATCGCGGTCGGCAGCGACCCGAACGCCTCGGTCTACGACCCGGGGAACGGCGACGTCTATGTCGCGAACTATGGATCGCAGGACGTGAGCGTGATCGATGGATCGACGAACACCGTACTGGCCACCCTGCCGGTAGGGGTCTTTCCCACCGCCCTGGCCTACGACCCGGTCAACGGGTACGTCTACGTCGCGAACACGGTTTCGAACAACCTGACCGTACTGAACCCCTCGACCGGCCTCAGCCCGGCATCGATCCCCGTCGGGCCAGGGCCGATCGGCATCGCGTACGACACCGCGAACGGTTTCCTCTACGTGCCGGACGCGGGGTCGAACAACGTGAGCGGGATCGAGGGCGCGACGAACACCGTCGAGTCCTCGACCCCGGCGGGCGTCGCGCCCATGGGCGTGGTGTACGATCCGGGCAACGGGGAGGTCTATGTCTTGAACTCCGGGTCGAACAACGTGACCGCCATCGCGACCCTGCACGATCGCACGATCCCGACGACCGACTCGCTCGATGTCGGGCAGAGCCTGCTGCTATCGGCCCCGCTGATCGGCGAGGGCACCGGCAGCCTCGACCTGACCGTCCTCTCGAGTAACGTCTCGGGCCTCGCGTGCACTCCCGACCCGGTCGGGTCGACCGAGGTCTCGGCCGCGTGCCAGGGACGGTCCGTCGGCACGTACTCGGTCACCCTGACGCTGACGGATCGAGACGGATCTACCGTCTCGTCCTCCGCGACGGTGACGGTCGATTCGGCCCCTACCATTTCGGTACCGACGGCGAGCCCGGCCGCGACGGACGTCGGGCAGCCGACCGTTCTCAGCACCACGGCCTCGGGCGGCGCGGCGGGGTACACGTACGCCGGGAGCGGCCTCCCGGCCGGATGCGCGAGCGTAAACGACCCCAGCCTATCCTGCACCCCGACCGCCGCGGGAGCGGCGTCCGTCGACGTAGCACTGACGGACGGCAATGGCTACCGCGTCGTCTCGGGAGCCACGATGTGGACGGTGAGCGCGGAGCCCGCGGTCGCGCTGGTGTCCGCGAGCCCGACCGCTCTGGACGTCGGTCAGAGCACGACCCTGTCCGCCACGCTCTCGAGTCCGGGCGGTGGAGCCGACTCCTTTTCTTGGGGGGGCCTGCCCGGCGGCTGCGTCAGCGCCGACGCGCTGACCCGGACCTGTACCCCGACCGCCGCGGCCGACACGGCGATCACGCTCAGGGTGACGGACGCGAACGGCGGCACCGCCGCCTCGCTGCCCTTGCTCCTGGACGTCTCCCCCGCTCTGACCGCGGAGGGGCTGGCTCCCAGTCTCTCGTCGCTCGCGGTCGGCCAAGAGGTCACGTTCGCGGTCGTCCCCGCGGGGGGTACGGGGGACTACGCCTACCTCTGGACGGGCCTTCCCGCGGGCTGCGTGAGCGCGGACTCCGCGTTGATCCCGTGCTCCCCCACCGGACCGAGCGGAGCCGGGGGCTTCATCCCCGCGGTCCTGGTCTCAGATTCGAACGGGGCCAGTCGGAGCGTCGTGCTGGCCGCGGTGACCGTGACCGCGGCGGCGAGCCCGGCCTCCGCGGCGTCGACGCCCAGTGGGGTCGACTGGGCCGCGCTCGGGCTCGCGCTGGTCGCGTTGGTGGGGGCGGTGCTGGCCGTGCTCCTATCGAGCCCGCGGAAGGACGGCCCCACCACGGCCCCCTCGCCGCCCCCGACCACGTGGTCTCCGCCCGCGGGGGTCACGGCGCCCGCGGCTCCCGCTCCTCCGTCGACCCCCGAGTGGAGCGAGCAGGACCCGACGCCCGGCCCTCCGCCCGGAGGATAGGCTCCGACGCTTCCCGGCCCGGGTCCGGAAGCGGGCTGCACCGCCGAGCCGGTCCCCGGTAGGCAGCCGCCGGCGGAGCTCTCTCGAAGCACCGACGGGGTCTACCCCGACGGGTCCGCGAACCGTATCCGGCCCCGCGCGAGGTCGTAGGTCACGTCGAACGAGCGCAGAAAGGCGTCCCCGAGGAGCCCATCGTAGATGATCTCCTGGAACATCACCTCCGGGTCGTGCTGGACGGCCCGCGGCGCGTCCCGGAGGCTGACGTCGCCGTGGAGCGAGGCGAAGTAGCGGGTGTAAGGGTGCCCGGTGTCGTCGGTCCCCGAGCGCTTTCGGATCCCTTCCCAGTCCGGGTCGACCCCTAGCTTGCGCATATACCGAGTGTGGAGGATTAAGGTGTCCGAGCCGGTGTCGACCTCGACCTTCGCCGCGTCGCCGCTCGGAAGGCGGAGGTCGACGAACAGCGAGACCGACGGCCCGTCCCGTTCGACGGTCAGGGGAGCCTCGACCGGTATGGCCGGCCGCTCCGGGAGGGGCGCCCCCCGTTCGATGCGGAGAGTGCGGGAGACCGAGTTGATCGCGAACGGCCAGGGCTCAAAGAACTGGGGGCCGAGGAACCCCTCGATCCCCGAACCCTCGGGGAATAGGCCGGGGGAGTCCAACATGCCGGCGACGACGTTCTCCTTGCGATACGGGCCGACGGAGAGGGAGGAGACCTGGGTCAGTGGCGTCGCAATGGCCTGGCCGGACATCCGACGTCCGGTGAAGACTCCCCCGGTCGGTTCGAACCCGAGCCGACCGCACAGCGCCCGCGAGAGAAGCGGAAGGCCGATCCCCGTGTCGAGGACGAATCGGGCGGGCACCGAGCCGCCGACCCGGACCGGCACCAGGATGAGGTGCCCATCTCGGAACCGCTCGAAGGGGACGACGTCGCCCACGGCGCTCCGGGCTAAAGGGCGCGGGGGTAAAGCAATACCGGGAGTCGGCCGCCCCGTCGATCAACGGAACCGCTCGATGACCCTACCCTGGAGCTGGGCCGGCACCGGCTGCCCCATCAGGGTGAGCAGGGTCGGAGCGACGTCGAGGATCCGCTCGGTCGGACCGCGGGTCCCCGCGCCGGTCGCCGGACCCGACACGGAGTAGATCCCGTCGAACGAGTGGACCGCGTCGTCCGGGCCGGTGTCGTTCTCCGCCAGGAACAGAGAGTCGTGGCCGAGCGTGCCCGCGGACCGCCAGGCGACGTTCCCGAAGTAGACCATCAGGTCCGGGGCGTCTCCCCGGACCTCCCGGTACGCGTCGCGCGGGCTGCGCACCTCCACGCCCAGGAGTTCCCCGTCGGGACGCCGGACCTCCGCGAGCTCGCGACGCAGCCCGGCCTCGAACACCGGCACCTCGTCGGGAGCGAGGAGTCCCTCGGGCTCTCGGCCCCGAACGTTGTAGAAGATCCGGGCGTAGTAGCCGCCGGCCCCCCAGGCGCGGGTGCGGGTCCAATCGATGTCGGCGTTCTCGATCGGCGTGCCGGGCAGTGGACGCCGCCCTCGGAGCACGAGGTACCCCTTCTGGATCAGCCACTCGTTGATGCAGAATCCGCCGGCCATCGCCTGACTACCGTGGTCGGAGAGCAGCAGGACGCGGACCTCCGGCGGGACACCCTCGAGCAACGCGCCGATCTCCTCGTCCAGCAGGCAGTAGTACGCTTCCACGACCTCGCGGAACGCCGGTCGGTCCTCGTACCGGGGATGCGTCTCATCGAAGTATTTCCAGAAGGTGTGATGCAGGCGGTCCGGCCCGATCTCGTGTAAGGCGAAGAAGTCCCAACGCTCCGCGGCCCACAAGTGCCGCGCGAGCGCGAACCGCTTCCGCGTCATGCGGGCCAGTTCGTCGCCGATCCGTCCTCGGTCGTCCGCGCGGAACGACACGTCAAACTCGTACCCGCCCGACGCGCGTTGGACCTCGTCCTGCCGGGCGGCGGGGAAGACGAACACCCCCGCGCCCTTCGGCGTCAGGAAGTCCGAGACGTAGACCCCGTTGACCCGGGGCGGGGGATATCCCGGCGGCATCCCGATGATGCAGACCCGCTTCCCCACGCGGGAGAGTCGGTCCCAGAGAAGCGGCTCCTGGGGGGTCCGGGACGTCGGCAGGTACGTGTCGTGGTAGGTGCCGGGCCGGCGATGCCGAAATCCGTAGAGGCCGAGGGTCCCCGGGTCCATCCCCGAGAACATGACCGCCCAGGCGGGGACGGTGATCGGCGGATCGGTGCTCCGCAACGTCCCATAGATCGAACGGCGAAGGAGCTCCCGGATGTGGGGAAGGAGGGGAAGGAACCGCTCGAACAACAGGTTCGGCGGAACGGAGTCAAGACCGATCGCCAGGATCCGCTCCCCTCCCCGAGGCATGCCGGTGCTGACCGGGCGCGCGACATAACCGTGACGACGCGGCCGACTCCGGGGAGAAACGCGCACGATCCTCGCGTCCGAGCCCACCGTCCTTTTATCTCCCGACGCATGGTGGCAGTGCATTTCCTGCGTGCGAGAGGGGAGGATAATGGCCAGTCCTGCGGGTCGGAAGGGAAAAACCCCGTTTTTTCCGTCGGAGGTCGCGCGGGTCTCCCGCCCCCGATCGACCGGGGTGACCCACGTGCTCGACCGCTTGGGCTCGCTGACTGCGCCCGACCTCGCGCGACTCGCGCCGTACGTCGACGTCGCCAAGATCGGCTGGGGCCTTCCGCTCCTCTACCCGCGGGCCGAGGTCCGCGCCCGCGTACAACTGTACCATGACGCCGCTGTCGAGGTCTCGACCGGCGGGACCCTGCTCGAGTACGCGGTCACGCACGACCGGGTGCCGCACCTTCTCGACGAGGCGCGCGAGCTCGGCTTCGACCTCGTCGAGATCTCGAGCGGGATCATCGACCTCAGTGCGGAGCAGATCGAGCGGCTCGCGAAGGCGATCGAGGAGCGAAGCCTCGACTACTACATCGAGGTCGGCAAGAAGGACACGCACTACCAGCTCTCCCTGAAGGAGACGATCCAACAGATCGCGCACGCGCGGACGTTGAAACCGCGCAAGGTGATCGTGGAAAGCCGGGAGTCCGGCCGCGGCGTCGGCATCTACGACAGCGACGGGGCGATCAAGTGGGACTGGGTTCGGGCGATCGTCGCGGAGCACCCGAGGGAGTCCCTGATCTTCGAGGCCCCGCAGGAGCTCCAGCAGGTCCAGCTGATCCGCGAGCTCGGCTCGGACGTCAATCTGGGCAACGTCGCCCCGGGGTCGGTGCTACCGTTGGCGAGCGAGCGCCTCGGTCTCCGCGGCGAGACGTTCGGCACCATCCGCACCTCGAAGTCGATCCGGGGTTCGCCGGCCGCGAAGTTCCTCCTGTTCCTCCTCGAGACGCACCGGAGCCTCGACCAGACCCAGCTTGCCCAGATGTCCCGCCTCCCTCGCCGCACCGTACAGAGCGCGCTCGAATCGTTGCGTCGGCAGGGCCTCGTGCGGGAGTCGATCTCCCTCCACGATTCGCGCAGGCGAGAGTTCCGTCTCGCGTAAGCGGACGGGCGGGGGCCGTCCCGGTTCCTGCCCTCAAGGCATATCGGACGTCGTGGACTGCTACGCTCGAGCCTCCCCGTGTCCTCCTCGAAGAGCTGGTCGGACAACGAAAGGGTGGCGGTGGTCACTGGGGCGACGAGCGGAATCGGAAAGGAGGTCGCCCGGGGGCTCGCGGCTCAGGGTTTCCGCGCGGTCGTCGTGGGGCGTGGGGCGGAACGCGCGCGAGAGGCCGCCGACGAGATCGCGCGGACTACCGGAAACCCGCGCGTCGACGCCGTCCCCGTCGGAGACCTGGCGCGCCGCTCCGACATGCGCGGAGTCGCGTCCGATCTGCTCGATCGCTATCCGCGAGTGGATGTGCTGGTCAACAACGCCGGCGCTTACTTCTCGACGCGCGACGTCACACCGGACGGGCTCGAGCGAACGTTTGCCCTCAACGTTCTCGCGCCGTTTGTCTTGACCCAGCTGCTCGTTCCCCGGTTACGGGCCGGCGCTCCGTCGCGGGTCGTCCAGGTCACCTCCGCCGCGCACCGGGGGCGGCGCGTCAACTTCGACGACCTCGACGCCGGACTCCGCTACCACGGATTCGAGGCGTACGGCCGGTCGAAGCTCGAGCTGCTCCTTCTCACTCGGGAGTTCGCGAGGCGCCTCTCCGGCTCCGGTATCGCCGTCAATGCGGTCCATCCGGGATTCATCCGATCCGGCTTCGGGGACAACAACCCGGGGGGTGGCGGCCTCGGCGTTCGAGTCGGAAAGCGCCTCTTCGCACGGAGCGTGAGGTTCGGCGCGAGTGCCGTCGTGTTCGCGGCGACCGACCGCTCTCTCGAAGGGGTCTCGGGAGAGTACTTCTCCGGTCGCCATCGGGCAGCCGGGTCCGCCGCCACGCGGGACTCGGCCGTGGCGCGCCGACTGTTCGAGCGGTGTCGGGAGCTCTCTGGTATTCCGAGCGACAGCGAGCCCTAAGGCTCCAGCCAGTCCCACCGAGGACCTTCTTCAAGACCAACCGAAAGTCGGCCCCGCGAGGTAAACTCGCGAGGCCCATCGAGTCACCCCTGACTTCAGAGCCAGAAGTGTCCCCCGATCCCGAGGTTCGCAGTCGCGGCTAGCGTCAGGTACATCAGCCAGATCCCGTTAATCACCTGGAAGCTGGCCACCCCGTATTCCCACTTCTTGGACGGGAGGAGCCGAGCCGGGATTTCGCAGGCGTAGATTAGAGCCAGCAGGATAAAGACGATCGCGACCGGGACATCGTTCGGAGTTGCCGCGAAAAAGATGTACGCGCCGACGATGCTGACCCAGAGGAAGGCGAGCGCCATGAAACCGTCCGGCGTCGGATCGCCACCGACGTACCGGCGCCATCCCATCGCGAACCAGTGGATCCCGTACACCGAGAACGCGAGCGCCGCCATGTACAGGACCGGCGCGCCCTGGAACGCGTTGAAGATCGTCAGCCCGAGAAACAGAAAGACGCCCGTAACGAACTGACAGAACCCGGGCATCCAGATGCCCCACTGCCCCATCGTCTTCTCAAAGCCCTCACCTTTCACCTTCGGGAGGCCGGTAAGCTTGGCCCCACCCCAGACCATGTATCCCGTTCCGTACGTGTTCAGCTACCTCAGTAGCCTGACGGACTGATCGGCCCGATTCTTCTCCAGCGCAAAATGGAAATCCGGCCTCGTTCGCTCCTTCGGAGCGAGGAACTCGTGGCCGCCACTCTGGCTCCGTTGCGTCTGACCCCGGAGAATGAGACCGATCAGATTGTCGTGTCCAAGAAGGGACTCCGCGAGCTGGAGCGGCAAGCGGAGGAACGGGCGCGGGAGATCGAGCGATTGCGGAGAGAGAACGCGGAACTCCGTCGGCGCCTGCAGGCCCACGAGAACCCGAACGTCCCACCGAGCGTCCGGAACCACTCGCCGGGATACTCTCGGACCCGACCGCTGGTTCCGTCCGACCAGCGCAAGAGGCCCGGCCCCAAGCCCGGCCACGAAGGGGTCACTCGGGAGCCACTGACCCCGGACCAGAAGCTCGCACTCACCGCCGACCGATGCGGGGAGTGCGGTGGCCCGCACCTGAGGCTCCGGGGGACCGAGGCACAACAAGAGATCGAGGTGGAGCGGAGGCGGAAGGTCACCGAACACACTGTGGCCATCTACGAATGCCTCGACTGTGGCGAGGAGGTGCGGGCGACACTTCCCGGCGGGCGCTCGCCCGCCGGCTACGGACCGCAACTCCAGACCGAGATCGTCTGGGGCAAGATCGAGGAGCGACTCCCGTATCGGAAGCTCGAAGAGCGCCTCGCGCGAGAGGGGGTTCCGAGCTGTCCCGCTACCCTGCAGGCGGTGGTGTGGAACGCCAGCGGTCGTTTGGGGGGAGAGGAGGCCGCGATCATCCAGCGACTCCGCGCCTCCCCATGGGTGCACGCGGACGAATCGTTGTATCGGATCGATGGCCGGAAGGTGTGGATCTGGGTCTTCTGCACCGACCAAGATCTCCTGTTGGTGATCCGACCGAGTCGAGGCCGCGAGGTGGTGGAGGAGGTCCTGGGGAAGGACTACGCCGGCCAGATCGTCTGTGATGGATGGAAGGGCTACCTCGGTTGGGTACTGCAGCGATGCTGGGCGCACCGGCTACGGTATGGGGAGGCGGCGGCGAAGGAGAGCGAGGAGGGGAAGGCGCTCGACGCGGCGTTGAGCGCACTGTATAGGCAGATGACCCGAGAGCTGGAGAAGGCCAGCCCGAGAGCTCGGGCTCGGCGACTCACCGTGGGAGCGAAGGCACTGACGAAGTTGCTCCGTCGGTATGGTCGCAGTCGGTCCCCGGCGGTAGCGAAGGCCGTGGGGTATCTGCGGAACGGGAGGCCGTGGTGGCTGACGTTCCTGAAGCACCCGGGGATGGACGCCACGAACAACCGAGGCGAGAGGGGACTGAGGGAAGCGATCGTGATCCGGAAGATCATCGGGACCCTGCGGAACTGGAAAGGGGCCGACGCGTTCGCTCGACTGATGAGCGTCTTCGGGACATGGAAGCTACGCGGGGAGAATCCCGCGACGAAGCTCTACGCAGCCCTCACCTGACCGCTCGCCCGTCAGGGGCTGAACACGTACCCCGTTCCCAGTCCGAAGAACCCGAGCGCAAGCGGAGCCAGTGCCCCTACCATTCAGTCGCCCCAAGCGAGCATGGATTTCCGGTATTAGAACGTAGTTAATTTTGGCCCGCTCCGTGCGAGTTCGGGGGCGGCCCGCTTCCGCTCCGCGGCGAGCCCCCGAGAATCCCACCCGACCGCATCGGTAAAATATTCGGACTCCACTTCAGGTCCCCCTTCGTCCTACGATGGCCCCATCCAAACCGCGCATCGGCATCTACGTCTTCAACGGCGCCGAGGTCGTGGACTGGGCGGCGCCGTTCGGAGTGATGGCGGTCGCGAGGCGCCTCGATCCCGAGATCGACGTGTTCCTCCTCGGCGACTCCGGCACGACGGTCGTCGCCACGGGCAACCTACCCGTGGCGGTTCGTTACTCGCTCGACGATCGTCCGTCCGTGAGCGCATTCGTCATTCCGGGCGGCATCGGAACTCGAACCGAGATCCACAACGGTCGGCTCCTCGACTACGTTCGCGCGTTGCCGCCGGACGTCCTAGTGTGCTCCGTTTGCACCGGGTCGTGGGTACTCGGACGCGCCGGACTGCTCGATGGACTCCCGGCGACCTCGCGGAAGGAAGCCGACCCGAGTGAACCGATGACTCCGCTCGATCGACTCAAAACCTACGCGCCGAAGGTCGACCTGAACCGGGCACGAGTCGTCGACACGGGGCGGGTCATCACCGCGGGCGGTATCACGAGCGGCATGGAGCTCGGTTTTTACCTACTCGAGCGGCACGGGTACGACGAGAAATTCGTCTCGACCGTCGCGCGGA
Organism: Thermoplasmata archaeon; assembly: GCA_050749465.1. Lineage (GTDB taxonomy): Archaea > Thermoplasmatota > Thermoplasmata > Lutacidiplasmatales > UBA184 > Lutacidiplasma. The sequence goes on from JBOGRO010000031.1 coordinate 23,681, forward strand.
TCATGGAGTACTCGCGTCAGTGGGAGCTGATGCGGGGCGACCGGTTCGTCCTCGCGGATGCGACCCGATAATCGCGGGCCCTCCGCGCGCTCGCGCGCCCGCGGTGCCCGATTCCCGATGGTCGTGCTCCGTTCTCGCGCCAACCGTAAATACAATCCGCCCTTGGTCGCGGGGTCGCTCGTCGGAGGTGTTCGTGGTCACCATCTCCGTCGATGGAAGGTCGCTCTCCGCGAACTCGGGTGACACCGTCCTCCAGGCACTGCTCGGCAACGGGATCGAACATCCTCACATCTGCTACCATCCGCGACTCGGCCCGTTGCAGACGTGCGACACCTGCCTCGTCGAGGTCGGTGGAAAGCAGGTCCGCGCATGCTCCACGCCGCTCACGGACGGGATGAAGGTGGCCGTCGCGACCCCTTCGTTGGTGGCGGCCCGTATGCAGCGGATGAAACGACTGCTCCAGAACCACAACCTCTACTGTACGGTCTGCGAGAAGAACAACGGCGATTGCATCCTCCACAACACCGCGCTCCGGATGGGGGTCGAGACGCATGAGTACCGTCCGAAGCCGTACCCCATTGACGACTCGAACCCGTTCTTTCAGTACAATCCGGACCAATGCATCCTGTGTGGCCGGTGCGTCGAGGCGTGCCAGGACCTCGTCGTCAACGAGGTCCTCTCGGTCGACTGGTCGCTGAAACCGCCCCGCGTCGTCTTCGATCATGGCAAGGACGCGAACCATTCCTCGTGCGTCTCGTGCGGGACGTGCTCCTCGGTATGCCCGGTCGATGCGCTGCTCGAAAAGACGATCGTGGGCGAGGCGAGCCACTTCTCCCGCATCGGGGCGCCGACCAAGCAGAAGCTCGTTCAGCTGAGCCAGGCGCTCGTGCCGATGGAGGACCTCTGGGCGGTCAGCGAGCTCGAAGCGAAGGCGCGGCAGTCGTCGATCACCCGGACGAAAACAGTCTGCACGTTCTGCGGCGTCGGCTGCAGCTTCGAGGTCTGGACCCGGGGCCGACAGATCCTCAAGGTCCTTCCGCGAGAGGACTCGCCGGCGAACGGGATGGCCACCTGCATCAAGGGAAAGTTCGGCTGGAGCTTCGTCAACAGCCCCGAGCGGTTGACGCAGCCGCTCATCCGCCGGGGAGAAACGTTCGCCCCGGTGAGCTGGGAGGAAGCGATCTCCTACATCGCGAAGCGGCTCACCGAGATCAAAGCGCAGTACGGACCCGACTCGATCGGCGTGATCGCGACGTGCACCGGCACCGACGAGGAAGCGTATCTCACCCAGAAGTTCGCGCGGCAGGTCATCGGGACCCATAACGTCGACAACTGCGCCCGGTACTGCCAGGCGCCGGCGAGCATGGGCCTCGCCCGGACCGTCGGGATCGGGGCCGACTCCGGGAACTTCGATCAGATCGAGCAGGCGGACCTCCTGATGCTCATGGGCACCAACACCGCGGAAGCGCACCCGGTGCTCGCGGGGAAGATCAAGCGGTCGCAGAAGCTGCGCGGGACGAAGGTCGTCGTCTTCGACGTTCGGCGGCACGAGATGGCCGAGCGGGCGAACGAGTGGATCAATCCGAAACCGGGCTCGGACCTCGCGATCGTGAACGCGATCGCGAAGTACGTCCTCGACCGGGGTTGGGAGGACAAGTCGTTCATCGCGAGCCGGTGCACGAACTTTGAGGCGTTCACCAAGAGCCTTGAGCCGTTCACGCTCGAGTTCGCGGAGAAGGCGAGCGGCATCCCGCAAGCGCGGATTGTCCAGATCGCCGAGATGGTCCACGCCGCGAAGCGGGTCTGCATCCTCTGGGCGATGGGGATCACCCAGCACGGCGGGGGCAGCGACACCTGCACGGCGTTCTGCAACCTCCTTCTTCTCACGGGGAACTTCGGGCGTCCCGGCACCGGAGGCTACCCCCTGAGGGGCCACTGCAACGTTCAAGGAGCGAGCGACTTCGGGGCCCTCCCGGCGACCCTCCCCGGGTACCAAAAGTGGGACGCCCCCGAGGTCGTCGCGCGATTCGAAAAGGCATGGGGTGTCGCCCTCCCAAAGAAGAAGGGATTGACGAGCGTCGAGATGACCGACGCGATGGGGGACGGCCGCCTGAAGGCGCTCTACATCCTGGGGGAGGACAAGCTCCTCGCCGACGCGAACCAGTCGAAGGTCGCGAGCGGTTTCTCGAAGCTCGACTTCATGGTCGTTCAGGAGCTCTTCCTGACCCGCACCGCAGAGTTCGCGGACGTCATCCTCCCCGTCGCCGCGAGCCTCGAGAAGGAAGGAACGTTCGTCAGCACCGAGCGGCGCCTCCAGCGCCTCTATCGCGTGATGGAACCCCTCGCGGGGACGCGGACCGACTTCGACATCGTGCAGGCCATCGCCCGCGCGATGGGCGCGGACTGGAACTACGCGGGCCCGCAAGAGGTCCTGGCGGAGTGCGCGTCGCTCACCCCGGCATTCGCGGGGGCGACGTGGGAGCGCCTCGAGGGGTTCAAGAGCCTCCTCTGGCCGGTGGCGGAGAGTGGCGAGGACTCGCCGTTCCTCTACAAGGACCGGTTCGCGTTCCCGGACGGGAAGGCCCACTTCTTCCCGACCGCCTGGACCGAGCCCGAAGCGCCGGACGCCGAGTACGACCTCTCGATGGACAACGGGCGCATGCTCGAGCACTTCCATTGGGGGAACATGACGGCCCTCAGCCCCGGCCTCGAAGCGAAGGTCCCGGAGATCTTCATCGAGGTCTCGCCCGAGCTGGCCCAGGCGCGGGACCTCCAGGACGGGGACCTCGTCCGGATCGCGTCGCGCGTCGGCGCGCTCCGCGGGAAGGCGCTCGTGACGTCGCGGGTCTCGGGCAAGACGATCTTCCTCGCGCTCCACAACTCGCGGGAGCTCGCGGTCAATCAACTCACCGGCGACCGCCGGGACCCGCCGACGACGACCCCGGCGTACAAGGAACTCCCCGTGAAGCTCGAGAAGATCCCGACGGGCCGGGCGGGCGAGCCGGAGTCGCCGCTCCCGCGGACGAACCCTCGGTTCGCCACGCGCTCTCCCCAGATCGGCGTCGAGGTCGAGCGGAAATGGGCGCAGAGCGACTACGTTCCGCTCGAGACGTAGCGCGATGGCGAAACCGATCCACGCGATCGCATCGACCCCCGGGGGCGATGTCCTCCCGCCGGTGGGCGACCTCGGCGAGGAGCTCGCGGGGGCCGGCGAGGCGTTGGCGAAGTTCCTCAACCTATTGAAGGTGCTCGAGGACCAGGGGGTCCTGCGCCTGGCGAACGACTTCCTCTCCTCGAACGAGGCGTTGGTCCGGTTCCTCGTAGACTGGCTCTCTCGAGCGGAGAACGTGCGGACGCTCCAGAACCTGAAGGTCCTCCTCTCCGCGCTCGAGCGGGTCGACCCCGACCGTCTCGAGCAAGTGGTGAACGGCCTGACCGAAGGGCTCGACCGGGCCTCGAAGGTCGGGCCGCCGGGCCCGCGGGTCGGCGTGCTCGGTCTGCTCCGGCAGCTCGGGGAGCCCGGGGCCAACCGGGGGCTCCGGGTCCTCCTCGCGACCCTGCAGGATTTCGGGCAGGACGGAGCGTCCGCCGGGCCCGGCGGCCACGAGCGAGCGCGCTAGTCCACCCTGCCGTTAATGATTGAGGGGTTCCGCCCCGCCCGATAGAACCCGAAGTAGCAGAACGCCGCCGCTGCGAAGCAGTCTTCGGCCGGGCCCGTCCAGTTCCCGCTGAAGGTGACGTTCTGCTCGTACTTCCGACGGGTGTACCGATAGAACCAGAAGCTCCACTCGTCCGACCGTCCAAGCCAGTCGAGTCGGCAGAGATGGGTCGCTTCGCCGTCCTCCCCTACCCGGTGCGCGTCGATGTAGAGCGATCGGCCCCGAACTCGGAAGATCAGTTCCCGGCAGACGTCCCCATACTCCTTCTGGGCGAGGTCCCGGAGCCGCTCCGTGACCTGCTGGACCACCCGGCCCGGGATCTGCGGTCGGTGCGAGGAACTCACGCCGCGACCGAGGACTCCTCGAAAGTTATCCCTTCGCTCGCCCACCGCTCCATCAGGTGGTCCAGGTCCGGTCGGTCGAAGCGCCAGCGGATCGGACGGGCCGCCCGATTGCGCCATCGTTCGAAGCCTTGGATCCGCTCTCGGAGCGCCTCCCGGGTCGGGAAGTCGTTGGGGGTCAGCGCCTTGCGAGTGAGCGCCGAGAAGTAGTTCTCGATCACATTGAGCCAGCTCGAGTGCGTCGGGGTGTACACCGGGAGCGCGTTCGGGTGCCGTTGGGCCATCCACTCCCCGAAGGTCGCGGGATGGTGCGAGTGGCCGTGGTCGAGCACCCAGTAGACCCGATGGGCCGAGCGATAGGGCTCGCGCGCCATCACGCGGTCGACGAATCGGTAGAAGGTCACTTTCGTGTTCGCCTCGGGGAGGTCGCCGATGACCTTCCCCCGAGCGACATCGACCGCGGCGAGATAGAGGACCGGCTCGCCGCGGGAGTATTCGTGCTCCACTCGGATCGCGTGGCCGGGGGAGGGAGCCGCCGTGGGATGCGTCCGGTGGAGGACCTGGATGCAGGTCTTCTCATCGGCGGACAGGACATACTCGTTGGGGCCGAGGTGTCGACCCTCCCATCGACGATGGTAGAGGTCGATCACCTGTTCGGCTTGCTCCTGGAAGTGAGGGTCGCGGGGGAACTTCCAGTAGCGGTAGTGCCAGGGCCGCAGCGAGTTCGCTCGCAACCATCGGGCGATGGTCGAGCGGCTGGGGGCGGAGGGGATCTCCGCTCGGATCTCTCGGGCGATGTCGGCATGGGAGAGTCGGCTCAAGGGGAGTCCACGTCGGGCGGGCAGTTCGCAGGCGAAGGCGATGACCGTGGCTCGGTCGAGGTCGGTGTAGCGGCGAGGTCGACCCGGACGGGGTCGATCCTCCAGGCCATGCTCCGGGTCCTCGACGGATCGACGCCGCCAGAGGCGGACAGTGTTCTCGGCGAGATGGAGATGACGGGCGATGGCAGCGTTCGGCCAACCGCGATGGGCGAGGAGCACGATCTGCGCCCGCTGGACCTCGCGCAGGGGCGCCGTTCGGCACCGCAGGATCTGGGTCAGCCGGAGTCGATCACCGGAGTTCAGGCGAACGAACACACGGGCGCGAGGTCCGCGCGGCGGGGATGGCAGCATCCCGCATGGCGAATCCTCGCCGAATAAGTCGAACGGACTCCACTCGCAGCGATCAAGGCGATACCCCTCAGGAACTAACGGCAGGCTGGACTAGGCCCGCGCTCGCGGTGTTCGGCGCCCGACTTGGGCGCGCGCCAGCTCGGCCGCACCGACCGCGCCCGCGAGGGGTCCGAACTCCGCGGCGACGACCCGAGCGCCGGCGGCCGCCGGCGGGCAGCGGTCGCGAACCGCGCGCTGGACCCGCGGGACCCACTCCGGGCGTCCCTCGAGGAGGCCACCGGCCAGGACGAGCACGGAGGGGTTGAACGCGTTCACGACGGTCACCGCTCCGTCGCACAGCCACTCATCGGTCTCCCGCACGAGTCGGACGGCGAGCGGGTCGCCGGTGCGGGCGGCCTCGAAGACGGTCTCCGCGGTGATTCCTTCGACGGGGTCCTTCCGCACGGCGAGCGCGGCCCCCTCCGCGCCGGAGGCGGCGACGGCCTCGCGCGCGCGCGCGGCGATCGCCCAGCCGCCGACGTACGCTTCGAAGCAGCCGGAATTGGGGCAGCTGCACTTCCGGCCCCCGGAGCGGATCGTGAGATGCCCGACCTCGCCGAGGGCGTGGCTCCCGCCGTCGAGCAGGACGCCGCCGACGACCGCGGAGCCACCGACCCCCGTACCGAGGACGAGGCCGAAGAGGTCGGTCTCCCCCCGACCGGCGCCGAATCGCCACTCCGCGTACGTCGCCGCGCGCGCGTCGTTGACGAGACGGACGGGGTAGCCGAGCTCGTCGCGCAGCGAGGCGCCCCACGCCAGGTCGCGCCAACCGAGGTTCGGCGAGGACCGTACGGTTCCCCGGTCCGGATCGACCTGGGCCGCGATCGAGATCCCCATCGCGCGGGGGGGGGACGCGAGCCCGTCCAGGCACTGCCGCGCGCTCCGCACGACCACCGCGTGGACCCCGCTCGGACCCTCGTTCCCGTGGCGGAGCCGGTCTCCTTGAAAGACGACCCGGCCCGAAGGGTCGGTGAGCACGCTCACGACCTTCGTCGCGCCCAGGTCGACCCCGAGCGCGAGGGGCGGACCGCCGACCCCGCGCGCCGACTCACTCTTCGGGGACGGTGCCCGCGACCTCGGACTCGGCATACTTGTGGACGACGTCGACGAACGTGGAGTGGGACCAGGTGAGCGGCGTGGCGCTGCGCGCCTCGCCGGTCGTCCGGTCGATCTGCTCCGGCAACAACAGCGTCGGGGTCGCGTGGGAAGCGACCCACTCGATCAGCTCCCGGCAACGCGGCGGGTCCCCGAGGCGCAGTCGAGCTTCGGCGAGCCAGAGCGTACAGATGATCCAGGGATTCTCGTGGCCGTAGTAGTCGTCGCCCTCGTACCGCGCGAGGCCCCCGACCTCGGGGCTCCAGAGTCGACGCTCGACCGCGTCGACCGCCGCCCGCGTGCGGGCGTCCTCCCACGGGAGGAGACCGAGCTTGAGCGCGAGGAGGATCGACGCGTCGACCCGCTCGTCCCGGGGCGAGAGGGAGCGGACGAATCGGCTTTGGCCCTCCACCCAGAATTCGCGACGGGCCGCGTCCGCGATCTCCCGCCCCGCCGCCCGCCAAGCGGTCGGGTCCTTCCCGATCTCCTCGGCGACGCGGGCCGCGCGCTCGAGCGCGTGGGCCACCGCCGCGGTCGAGTAGAGGTGGATGCCGAGCCGCTCCTCCCACAAATCGAAGCTCGGGGCGGGCAGCCCGGTCGCGACGTCGCGGAACGAGGCGAGGAACGACGCCGCGCCCTTCACCAGCGGCCAGACATCGAGCAGGACGTCCGGGTCGGCGCCGCGTTTGAAGTGATGCCACACCGCGGCGATGACACTGGCCGTTTGGTCGATCTGCAGCGACGGCGGCGGATGCCAGGTGCTCCCCATCGCCCCGTCCGGGAAGTGACGGTGAAAGAACGAGCCGTTCGGCTCCTGGCAGGCGCGAGCAAAGTCGAGGAACCGCGACGCGTTCTCGTACAGTCCCGCCTCGTCCATCGCCTTCGAGATGTAGCCGCCGTCCCGCCACCAGCAGAAGTTGTAGGTATCCCCCGCGGCGACGAGCGAGCTCGTGTCCGGGGAAGCGATGATCGCGCCGTTCGCCCCGGTCGAGTGCCGCATCATGAGGATGCTCGCGCGGTAGACCTGGCGCGCGAGATCGCTGAGCCCGCGCGGGGGCCGGGGAAGCCGCCGCTGGACCCACGTATCCCAGAACGCCTCCGACTCTCGGATGAACCGGACGTAGCCGCCGTTGCGGACGTAGTCGCGGACCTGGTGGACCGCCGGAAGGCTTCGACCCGCCGCGAGGAAGAGACGGACCTCCGTGTCACGGTCGGGACCGGGCGTGAGGTCCCATTCCATCACGCTGTCCGCCGCGCCGTGCGCGACCTGCCGCCCCTCGAGCCGACCGTCCTCCGCGTCGACATAGGTCCCCTTGAGGCCCTTCAGCGTATGCTCGCCGCAGACGGCCCGCGAGTACGGCGGGTCGGCGAAGAACTCGAAGAAGTATCCGCGCTTATAGTGAACGAGGGAGGGGACCACCGGGTCGACGTACGCCGTGTCCTGGTACATCGACTCGGCGATCTGGAACGCGTGGTACGCGAAGAGGCGGATCGGGCGGGCCGGGGTCGCGCGGACCCGGAACACCCGCGCGATGAGGTCGTGGTTCGGGTGGACGTGGTCACGGACCGCGAGCGAAAGACCGTGGCCGGTCCAGATCGACTCGGGCAGGTGGCCTCCCCCGTACGGCGACTGTCGGATCTCGTAGCCGTTCCCGCGTCGAAGCCACGCGAACTTGCCGCCGCCGACATCGAAGACGCCGAGGCGCATCTCACGCAAGTGCTGGAACTGGCCCGGGAACGGGTAGAAGAGCTGGTTCCACTCGCCGTTCTCGTTGACCGTGAGGAGGACCCGCGAGTTCCCCGTGACCTGAGTGATCACGTGGCGGCCCCGAGATAACGGACGGACTCAGTCCCCATCTGGGGAGGAGCGGGGTCGCCGCGGCGTATAACCCCTCGGTTCCTACCGAAGGCCCGGCCCGCGTCATCCAGGAGCTGCCCGGCCTCCCGGGGAGCGAGACGCTCGCGTGGCACGGCCGAGTCAAACCGTCGTGTGCCCGCCGCGGTGGCCCGAGCGAAGTGGTCGACGTACCGGGGGTCCGGCTCGGCGAGACCTCTCCGAGTCGCTCGGCCGGTCGAGCGCGGCCATTAATACCGGCTTCCGCGGAGTCGAGTTCGACCCGGATGACGGATCATGTCCTCCGGAACAACCTCTGGGTGCTCCTCGCGGCGCTGCTCGTCTTCGCCATGACCTTGGCGGTCGGTTTCCTCGAGGTCGGGGAGCTCGGCGAATCGGTCTACCGAAGCCTGCGGAAGACCCTCCTGGTGAGCGGTCTTGCGGTCGTCGTAATGGCCGTCGTCGGATTCAACATCGGCTTTGCTCCCTCGCTCGGCGGGGTGATCGGGAACCCGTTCTACTCCCCGGGATTCTTCCTCGGCGGATTCAACCCGAACTACGCAACGGCGTACGGCACCGCCGGGTGGTCGATGACCCCGGCGTACTTCAACACCGGCCTGTACTCGGGAACGTACTTCCTGTTCGAGGCCGCGTTCGCGTCGGTCACGCTCGCGCTCGTCGGCGTCGTCGTGCTCCGAAAGGTCAAGCTCACGTCCTTCGCCGCGTATTCCGCCGTCTACTTCCTCGTGATCTGGACCGTCCCCGCTTCGTGGATCTGGAATCCGTCCGGCTGGCTCGCCCAGCTCGGGATGGTCGACTTCGCCGGCGGGCTCGTCGTCCACGGCGCGGCGGGCGCCGCGGGGCTCGGGATCCTCGTGCAGGGGTGGCGCGAGGAACGGGCGCGGGGCCTGACCCGATCGACGCCCACGCCGATCTCGCTGCGTCCGGGCTGGCTCACGCTCGCGATCCTCCTGCTCTGGATGGGCTGGTTCGGCTTCAATCCGGGCAGCGTACTCCAGTTCAACGCCGAAGCGATCGTCGTCGTCCTCACGACCTTCCTCGCGGCGTCGGCCTCGATGCTCTCCTTCCTCGCGGTCCAGCTCTACCGGGGTCGCTCGCTCGCGGACCTCGCCGCGGGAGTGAATGGCACGCTCATGGGCCTGATCGTGATCACGCCCCTCGCCGGATTTGTGAGCCCCGCCAGCGCGCTGATCATTGGGCTCGCCAGCGGGCCGCTCTTCGCCCTCGCCGAAGGCCGGTTCGCGCGGCTCCGTTGGCTCTCGGACCCCGTCGGCCTGCTCCCCGGCCACCTGGTCGGAGGTCTCTTCGGGGTCGTGATGATCCCGTTCTTCGCGCAAACGGCGTTCGCGACCGGCTCCGGCTACCCGGGGCTCCCGAACGGTCTCTTCTTCGGGGGCGGCTTCGCGGCCGTCCACCAGCTCGGCGTCGAGCTCCTCGGCATCGTCGCCGTGCTCGCGTTCGTCTTCCTGGTCTCCTTCGCCGTCTGCGCGCTGCTCGCGCGAGCGTCCCACGGCATCACCATTCCCGCCCCAGCTCCGTCCGCGAGCGGGGGCTCGAGCGATCTTCCCGTGTCGTCCCGGTAGGGGCCGGTTCACCCTCCCTCCGCCTCCCGGGGTCGGTCCGGCTATCGGGCGCCCTACCGGGCCCCCACGCCATACGTACCTTCATATCCCATGAGCGAAATCTAATTTCCTGCGAACCTGCCCTTTGGCAGGCTCGTTACCAAAGTGACCACTACTACTACGACCACGTACGCCGCTCCGACCCCGAGCCGACCGCTCGGCGTCGCGATCCTTGCGGTGCTGATCGGGATCTACGGGTTCGTCCTGTTCTTGCTGGGCCTCTTGGTCGCGGTCGCCTCGTCGGTCGTCGGGAGCCTGGGCGGGGCCGATCCCCTCCACGGACTCGGCATCACGGACCTCACGGTCGCCGGCATCATCCTCCTGATCGTCGGGCTCATCATTCTCGGTCTCGCGGTGGGCCTCTGGCACCTAAGGATGTGGGCCCTCGTCCTCACGATCCTCTTCCTCGTCTTCGAGATGGTCGTCTACGGGCTCGCGGGACAGTTCGTCACGATCGGTTTCATCCTGTCGCTGGTCCTGTTCCTTTACCTGCTCGCCGTCAGCCGCCACTTTTTCTAGCGCCGCGCTCCCCCCGCCGGAGCGGCCCGCCGCGCTCACTTGAGGATCGGAACGCCCAGGCGCTCGAGCGCCCGGCGCCGAAGGTCCGAGAGCGCGTTCATGTAGTTCGCGTAGGCGTCGTACGGGCTGTCGTAGCTCGAGAAGTACTGGTGGACGCCCTGGTCGGCGCCGTGCCCGCTCACGTACATGTAGTAGAAGTGGTCGGACGTCAGGAGCTTCCGCCAGTCGGTGAGGATCGCCGGGTCGTTCGCCTGCCGGACGACGATTCCGACCTTCTTCACCGCCTCGAACGCCGAGCGCTGGAGATCGTTGCCGAGCCACGCGCCGAGGTCCCGGTTCTGGTCGGCCCAGCTCATCGTGTACGGGACGCTCAGGCTCTCCCGCGGGGCTCCCTGGATCGCCTCGTCGACACTCGCCCACCCGAGGCTCGGCTCGCGGCCGACCGCATCGGGGAGCGCGCTCAGGAAATCGAGGATCCCCGTCGACGCCGCGTGGTGCTCCCCGAACGTCTCGAAGTCCATGAAGAGGCCGAGGAACTCGCCCGGCGTCGCGGCGAGCCAGCGCGCGTACTTGTCCGCCGAGAGCGGGTACTCGCTCCACTCCCGCGACGAGAATCGGAACCCGACGTCGTCGCTGAGCGGATAGTGGCGAAGGAGCAGCATGACGGTCGGCGCCGGCGTCGCGCAGTACCGATACGTCGGCGGGGCGCCGCGCAAGAGGCCCTCCCAGCCCTCCGCGAGCATACCGTGGAACCGTTCCGCCTCGGCGAACCGGGCGAGGTCGTCCGAATACGCGAGCTCGGTCATCCGGAGGACCTTCGGGTCGGCGCCGAACTCGCGCCGCAGCATCGCGCGGTGGAGGGCGACCTCCTCGGCGAGCTCGGGCGGCGGCAAGAGGAACGCGAGGGAGTGGTAGTACGTCTCGGCGAGGAGCGCGACGCGACCGGTCGCCACGAGCGCCCGGATCCGGTCGAGGACGTCCGGAGCTGCCGCGTGCGCCTGCTCGACGAACGTCCCCGTCACCGAGAGGCTGAAGTGGAACTCGGGGTGGGCCTCCAGTGCTCGGAGCAGACGGTCGAGGGTCGGTCGGTAGCAGCGCTCGGCGATCCCTCGGAAGATCCCGAGGTTCCGCTCGAGGTCGAAGTACGGGCGCCCCGAGCCCAGGTCGAGGTAGCGGAACCGCGCGAGACGCCAGGGCTGGTGCATGTGGAGGTAGAGGACGACCTTCACGGGGTCCGGTCCTTCGTCGCCATCGCTTCGAGGTAGACGCCGACCGTCTCCCGCGCGCGCTCGGGCCAACCCTCCCGCAGCGCCTCCCAACGTCCCTGCTCCCCCATCGCCGCGCGGAGCGTCGGGTACTCGAGGAGCTCCGCGATCCGGCTCGCGAACTCCTCCGCGTCCCAGAAGTCGACCTGGAACGCCCCCGAACTGATCTCGGCGATCCCGCTCGTCTTCGAGACGATCGTCGGCACGCCGGCCACCATCGCCTCGAGCGCGGCGATCCCGAACGGCTCGACCACGGAGGGAAGCACGAAGACCGAGCTCCCGGCGAGGAGGAGTTCGCGCTCTTCGTCCGTCACCTTGCCGAGGAACATCACGTGGTCGCCGACGCCGATCGCGGCCGCGAGCTGGACGAGGCGCGAATACTCGGGGCCCTCCCCCGCGACCACGAAGAGGACGTCGGGGAACGCCCCGACGAGGCGGGCCGCCGCCCGCAGGTACGTGTCCACCCCCTTCATCGCGGCGAGCCGGCCCACGTAGAGCACGACGCGTTTCGACGGGTCGATTCGCTGGAGCCGTTGGCTCGGCCGTACCGCGTTGTAGATCACGCGGACCCTCGCGGGATCGGCATGGTACCGGTCGATCAGTTGCTGGCGCAGGTGTCGACTGACCGCGATCACGCGCGCGGCGGCGTCGATCCCGGCCTGTTCACGCGCGAGGATGTGATCCCAGGGGTGGCCGAGGGATCGGTCGTACTCCGTGGAGTGGACGCTCATGACGAGCGGGACGTGGAGACGTCGGGCGAGCGCGTCGCCGCCGACCGTGCCAAACCAGTCATGGACGTGGACGACGTCCACCTCGCCGAGGTCGTCGAGCAGCGGGATCCAGCTGTTGTAGCCGTCCGTCGCGTCCGCGAACGGGCTGTCGGCCGTTCCCCCCGCCCAGTACGCCGGCGGATAGTCGACCTTCGGGGACGCTCGCGGTTCGCCCGGATAGCGGAACGTCACCCCCGGGACCTCCGTGAACGGGCCCGAGAACGGGCTGAGGAAGGTGATCCGGTGCCCGAGTCGAGTGAGCTCTTTCGAGATCTCGAAGCAGTGCACCCCGAGCCCGCCCGAGTGACTCGGCGGCCACTCCCAGCCGACCATGACGATGTGGAGGGACTGACGCGCGGGGACCGAACGCACGATACCCGACGGGTGCGCCAGTACGCGACGCGCGGGCGCGCCCCCCCCGAACTCGTCCAGCGGACCGGCCGCCGGGACGTCGCGCCGCTCTCGACGGACCCGCGGCTTGCCGCGCCCCTTCTCGGTCCGACGGGGCCGGGCCCGACGCGAGCCGGAGCGTTTCGCGTGTGATTCCGTCGACTCGGGCATTCGGTCGCCTCCCGGTCCGGGGGGTCCCCGGGTCCGCCCCGGCAATCCGGCGGCCCACTTGAAGGAGGCGGGACGCGACGGCCGGTCGGGGTCAGAACCCGAGGAGGAGCTCGCCGATGGCCGCCCGAGGGTCGGAGGCTCGCGCCACGGCGCTCGCCACGAGGACCCCGTGACTGCCCAGCTCGAGCGCACGCGCGACGTCGCGTCGGTCGTGGACCCCCGCGCCGCAGAGCACGAGCGTCGCGGGAGCGACGCGGCGGACCGCCTCGACGGTCCGGCTCACGACCTCGGGGCGGGCGGTCGAGACCGACCGCTTTCCCCCAATCAATTCCGGGGGTTCCACCGCGAGAAAGTCCGGTCGGCTCGCCGCGAGCCCCCCCGCCGTGCGCGCATCCCGGGCGCAGACGACCGCGGTCAGCCCGAGCCCATGGAGCCGGCGGACGGTCTCCCCGGTCTCGTGCGCGGAGAGCGGGTGCTCGGAATGGTTCACGAGACTTCCCCAGCCGCCGGCCTTCTCGACCGCCTCGACCGGCACGAAACCGGTGCAGGCTCCCGCGTCGATCGCGTCGACGTGCTGGGCGAGGACCGGGATCGAGACCGCCGCGGCGATCCGACCGAGGTCGGGCATCGCCGGCGCGATCGCGACCGCGACGCCGGCCTCCTTCGCGAGCGTCTCGAACGTCCGCGCCAGTCGTTCCGCTCCGGGTCCCAGCGCGCCGGGGTACGCCTTCAGGTTGAGGAGGAGAAGCGGCCGCCCCAAACGGGGCCGCTCAGTGGGCGGGGGCGGCACGGGTCCGTTTCGGGCGAGAGCAGATCGCGTACTCGTCGCCATCGAAGAAGACCTCGCGGTCCGGATGCTTTCGCTGGAGCTCCGCGATGCGGCTGAGGACGTCCTCGAGCGTCGTCGATTCGTCATTCGGATCGATCCGAAGGTGCACCGTCTTCTCCGGCCGCCCGGGCGAGTGACCCGTACCGACCATGAAGCACCGAGGTAGAGGGGTAGGGGAGCGGGGTCTAAAAGGGTGCGACCGCGCCCGGGGCGTCGTCGAGACCCGTGAGTCGCTCCGAGTTTTCTGCCCCGAGCGCTGCGCGCGAGGTCAGAACGTTCGTCGCCGTCCGTCGGTCGTGAATCCCCACCCTGCCACAGCGTAACGCGTATATCCCGGACACTCCTCGCCCGCGCCACGGGAGTTTCCCAAATGGCAGAAGCTCGCAGTGAGTCCGCGCGACAAGAGGACGAGTCCCGACTTTCGGAGGCCGAGATCGCGGTCCACTGGAAAGAGGAAACGCTCTATCGGCCGAATCCGCGGTTCGTGGGTCAGGCGAACCTGACCGACCCCGCGGTGAACGAACGCTTCGCGGAGAAGAATTTCCCCGAGTGCTTCCGAGAGTACGCGGACCTTCTCACGTGGGACAAGTACTGGACGACCACGCTCGACACGAGCAAGGCGCCGTTCTGGAAGTGGTTCGTCGGAGGGCGGCTCAACGCGAGCTACAACTGCGTCGACCGGCACCTCGAGCAGCACCGGAACAAGGCTGCGATCGTCTGGGTCTCGGAGGACGAGAACGAGCCCGACCAGGTCCTCACGTACCAGGAACTGTACCACCGGGTCAACGAGATGGCCGCGCTGCTGCGCGACTTCTGTGGCCTGAAGGCCGGCGACCGGGTCACGATCCATATGCCGATGGTACCCGAGCTCCCGATCACGATGCTCGCGTGCGCTCGGATCGGGGTCATCCACTCGGTCGTCTTCGGCGGGTTCAGCGGGGAGGCGTGCGGGTCCCGCATCGTCGACTCCGGTAGCAAGGTCCTCATCGGGATGGACGGCTACTATCGCAGCGGCAAGATACTTGACCACAAGATCAACCACGACATCGCGGTCAAGAAGGCCGAGTCGGAGGGCGGGAAGGTCGACAAGGTACTCGTCTGGAAGCGATTCCGCGACAAGTCGGCGTCGCCCACCCCGATGGTCGAGGGCCGTGACTACTTCGTCAACGACGTGCTGAAGAAATTCCAGGGTAAGAAGGTCGACCCGGTCTCGATGCCGGCCGAGGCGCCACTCTTCCTGATGTACACGAGCGGGTCGACGGGGAAGCCGAAGGGGTGCCAGCACTCTACGGGCGGCTACCTGTCGTACGTCTCGGGGACGTCGAAGTACATTCAGGACATCCACCCGACGGACGTCTACTGGTGCATGGCCGACATCGGCTGGATCACCGGGCATTCCTACATCGTCTACGGACCGCTCGCGCTGGCCGCGACTTCGGTCATGTACGAAGGGGTCCCGACGTTTCCGGACGCCGGTCGTCCGTGGCGGATCGCCGAGCGCCTCGGCGTGAACATCTTCCACACGTCGCCGACCGCGATCCGCTCGCTGCGGAAGGTAGGCCCCGACGAGCCGAAGAAGTACGATCTGCACTTCAAGTGCATGACCACGGTCGGCGAGCCGATCGAGCCGGAAGCGTGGCGCTGGTACTACGAGACGGTCGGCCGGGGCCAGGCGGTCATCACCGACACCTGGTGGCAGACCGAGAACGGTGGGTTCCTCTGCTCCACGAAGCCCGGAATCGATCCGATGAAGCCCGGGAGCGCCGGACCGCCGATGATCGGGATCTACCCGGTGATCTACGACGAGACCGGGAAGGAGATTCCCCCCGGCGAGGGTCGCGCCGGGAACATCTGCATCCGCAACCCGTGGCCGGGAATCTTCCAGACGATCTGGGGCGATCCGGACCGGTTCGTGAAGACCTACTACGCAAAGTACAACCACAAGGCCGGCAGCACCGACTGGCGCGACTGGCCCTACTTCGCCGGCGACGGCGCGGTCTGGGCCCCCGACGGGTACATCCGCATCCTCGGCCGCGTGGACGACGTCATCAACGTCGCGGGTCACCGCCTCGGGACGAAGGAGCTCGAGTCGGCGTGCCTCACCGTGCCGGAGGTCGCCGAAGCAGCGGTCGTTCCGATCGTGGACCCCGAGCGCGGTCGCGTGCCCGAGGTGTACGTCGCGCTGAAGCCGGGCGTCAAGGCCGACCAGGCGGTCGCGGACAAGGTCAGTAAAGCGATCGAAACGACGATCGGCAAGATCGCCCGACCGAAAGTGGTCCGCATTGTTCCCGACATGCCGAAGACCCGGTCGGGGAAGATCATGCGGCGGGTCCTCGCGGCGATCTCCAACCATATGGACTACGGGGACATCACGACGCTCGCCAACCCCGAGATCGTCGAGCAGATCCGCGTGATGGTCCAGGGCGCGGGCCCGGTCGAGAAGAAGGCGGGCCCCGACGACATCAAAGCGTTCGGCAAGGACACCTAGAACCGTTTCCACGGCGGTCGCCGGGAGCCCGGCGGCCGCCTCTCGTTCTATGGCCGAGTCGGGGACCACGGCACACTCAACGCCGGGGACCACCCCGCGCGTGTGCCCGAGCTGCGGCGGTCCGCTCTCCGAGCCGATCAGCGGCGACCTCCACTGTTACGTCGAGTGCGGGAAGTGCGGCGCCCGCTTCGAGCTGGACTCTCCCGACCTTCCGTCGCGTTGACGTCCTCTCGGAAGATCAACCGTCAGCGGGGCGAACCGCGCTTTATCAGCCGCGCCGGAGCGACTTCCCGCGCCGCGAGTACCGCCGTGGCGCTCAGCCCGGCGCCCCGCGCGACGTCCCGCGCCCGGGCGTACGGGAGGAGTTGGGTCGGGTCGTGCGCGTCCGAGTCGACCACGAGGTCGGCCCCTACGGCAAGCGCCACCCGGGCGACGTGCCCGTTGGTCAGGCCGTGAAACCCCCGTCCGCTGAGCTCGATCGCGGTGCCGTGCGCCCGGGCGAGTTCCGCGTCGCGCTCGGTCAGGAATCCGGGGTGAGCCAGAACGTCGACGTCGCCGCACTCCACGGCGGCGTGGTTCGTTCCCGGGGGAACCGGCGGCGGGGCCCGGGTCTCGCCGTGGACGACCACGATCTCGGCGCCCGCGCGACGCGCGGCCCGGACGGCGTCGGCGATCCGACGCGGGGGCACCATCGTGAGTTCGACCCCGACCGGGGTAACCATCGGACCCCCCTCGAACGCTTTGCGCTCGGCGCGAAGTCGATCGATGAGGGGACGCGGGTCCTCGAGGGCGACGTGGTCGGTGACCGCGAGTGCGCGGTGCGCCATCCCCCGCCCGCTCGTCCACCTGTCGGTCGCGGAGGCGCGGCCATCGGTGAGGTAGGTATGCGCGTGGAAGTCGAAACGACGCCGACCTCCGGCCCCGCCGGCACCCCTTCGGCTCGGGCTCATGGGGCGGGCCCCCTCGGAGCCCGATCGAGCAGGATCCGGGAGTTTGGCGCGGGCGGTGCGGTGAGTCGACGTCGGAATCGCCCTCTCATCCTCCGGCCCCGCGACGGGCCCATCGGAGTCGAAACGCTCCTCGGAGTCGAAGCACGGACGCACTCCACATAGGCCTCGCGGTCGGCCCCCGCGGTTCCGGAACCTACGACTTTGACGCGTGCACGCCCGCGGGGACGTACGTGCGCATCCCCAGGAGGTGGACCCCGACCACGACGGCCCACAGGAGGACCGGGGCGACGATCAACCGCTCCATGCCCCCGACCTGCAGGGGACCGTAGACCTTCCCGACAAAGAGGAAGAACGCGATCAGGTCGACCAGCCCCGAGACCAGGGTGTAGGTCCGGAACCCGTCCCAGCGGGTGTCGCGGAACATCGCGAGCGCGAGGATCACGAGGGCGAGCCCGGCGCCGAAGAACGCGGCCCCCGCGGAGATCGAGTGGATCGTGAGGTTCACGTCCTCGGGGGAGAGGCCTACCCCGATCGCCCCGATGCCGGCGATGACGAGGAACGCGAGGCCCACCGTCCGGGTGGCGCGGGCCGGGAACGCGGTGCGGATCAGGAGGGTGCCGAAGATCAGGAAGAGCCCGAGGACTATGATCGAGACGTTGAAGACCTCGTGGCCCGGAGAGCAGACGGTGTGACCCTCCCACAGCCCGCAGTGGACCGCCCCCAGGTCGCTGATGTAGTTGCCGAGGAGGCTGTACGTCGGAGGCCCGTAGAGCAGCTGGGTCACCGCCATGCCGACGAGGAACTGGACGACCCCCACGATGTAGAGGATCGCCGCGTGATGGACCGAGCGGTGGACGAGCGGACCGTACCGAGCGGTGGGCGCGCGCGGTGCCTCGTCGACCGCGGCCATCGGAACGCCGTCAGTCGCGACGGGCGTTCCGTTCGTAGGACGCGTCGCTCGCCCGCTTGAGGCGGGCTCCGTCACGGTCACAGACCGGCCGTGCGCTCGGAGGAACGTCGATGACGTACCCCCCACCGCACTTCGGGCACTCGTAGTACGGCATGGGAGTCTCCGCCGTGGCGAGGAGTCGACCCCTATAAAGGGACGCGGGGGCATCCGAACCCTCCGGGCGCGGCCCCACGGAGCCGGTGGTCCAGTTGGTTCGTGCGAGGTCGGGGCCCCTGCGCGTCCGGGGCGCTGGCGTGCGCCTCACGGATCCCCGAGCGACGGTACCGCCGCGGGAGCGATTCCGGACGAACGACCGATATCGAGCGCATCGAGAGTGGTTGCGGTACGAGGGCACCGCGCAACGCGACCTCTTTCGGGCGCTGCGGGAGCGCTTCGTCCTGCGTCACCCGTCCGCCTCGTCCTGGGTGCTCGACGCCGGTTCCGGACCGGGTCGATTCACTCCGATTCTCGGGGGTCATCGGGGCGTGCGACCGGTGGCGCTCGACATCGGCCGCGAGATGCTGCGGGAACTCTGGGAACACCGGGCGGAACTCGCTCCGAACTCTCCCGCGCCCCATCGGGTCCTGGCGGATGCCTTCCGACCCCCGTTCGCCGCCGAGCGATTCGGCCTCGTCGCGGCGCTCGGCAACCTGCTCGGGTCTGCCGGAGCGGACACGCCTCGACTGCTCGACAGCTTGACGACGCTGGTGGGTCCCGGAGGGTCCCTGCTGCTCGAGATCGCCCCGGGGCCCGGGGAGAGAAGCCGATACCTCCATCGCCTCCCTCCCGGCAGCGTCGCTCGGTTGCTGCGCGTGCCGCCGCGCGCGGCCGTGCCACGGATCGCGCGGGAGGGCTACGTCGCGGATCCGCCTCGCCGCACGCGCGAGGGTGCGTTTCGCCGGGTCGACCCAACGGAGCTTAGAGCCTGGCTGGAGGCGCGAGGCTTCCGCGTCCGCGAGACCGTCGCGGTCGCCCCCGCGTTGGGTCCGGACGAGGCCCGTCTCGACGCCGTCGGCCGCGACCCCAAGGCCTGGGGGAACCTCTTGGAGGTCGAGGAGGTCCTCGGCCGGTCACCGGAGCGCTGGGGCTCAGCGGCCGCGGTGCTCGTCGCCGCGGAGCGCCCTCGGCCCGACGAGGAGGCGCCGAACGCGCCGGTCGCCGAAAGCGAAGGATAAAGTAACCCGCCCCACCCTGAATTCCACGGGGGAATCGTGGCCAAGGAGAAGGCCCCCGTGGCGGCGACGAGAACCGTCACGGTTCCGGCCCCCGAGGATCTGGAGCACGCGAAGGACGACGCGCTGCTTCAGCTACGCATCGGGCGATACGCCCACTCCTACGCGGTCGTGATCTCGGCGGCGCTCGCGCTCGACGGGATCTTGCTGCTGTACTTTCAGCCGACGCTCAGCCCCTTGGGGCGCGGGGACTGGGGGCCGGCGTTCTTCCTCCTGCTGCCGATCGCCGCGGGCGTGATGATCGGGGCCGTCGGCCTCGCCTCGAAGTGGGAAGAGTACAACCTGTGGCCGTGGGAGGCCCACTTCTCGGCGTCCGTCGGCGCCCTCGCGGCGAACGTCCTCATCCTGATCGTCTTCCTCGGCCACCTCGCGGGCTACGGACCTTTCGCGGCCCTCGCGATCTGGCCCGCCTTCTACCCGATCGCGCTCGCCGGCATCAGCGCCGCGATGGTGGCGCTCGTCCTCACCTGGAGCGGGTGGACGACCCGACAGTGGGCGAGCGCAATCTGTGCCGTCCTGCCGGTCGCGACCGCGCTCGTCGTCTTCTTTCCGCCCGCCGGCGCGACCAGCCGCGACTCGGCGCTCGCGATCAGCCTGTTCCTCTCCGCGATCTTCTACCAAACGTCGGGCTCGTTCCTGCACCTGATCAGTTCCGGAACGCGCTCCCACGAGCGCGAGCTCATCACGTCGGGTCAGACGCGTATGTTCCGCCTCGCCGAGGAGGTCCGTGCCAAGGAGGAGGCCCTCCACTTCCGGGAAACCGCCCTGATCAAGCGGGAGGCGGACGCCGAGAACGACGAGATGTCGATCAAGCGCCAACAGAACTCCCTCGCGGACGGGCGGGCACAGCTGGAGGGCCACGAGGAGGATTACCGGACCCGCTCGGACGCGGTCGTCCAGAAGGAGCGCGAGTGGGCGACCAAGCTCGCCGAGATGGACGGACGCGGCCGCGTGGCCGACGATAAGGTGAAGGCGGTCGAGCTCCGCGAGCAGGAGCTCGCCCGGACCCTGCCGCTCGTCTCCGCCCGGGAGCAGCGACTCGTCGAGCGCGAAGGGGAGCTCACGAAGCGGGAGGTCGAACTGACCCAACGCCAGCAGGGCCTCGACCAGCGCGCCGCCGCGATGCCCGAGACCGAGACCCGCCTGGACGCCCGGCGCAAGGAGCTCGACCAAAAGACCAACGACCTCCTTCGTCGCGAAGGCGAGATCTCCGCCCGCGAGACCAAGGGCGCCCCCGATGCGCCCGCGGCTTCGGCCGCCCAGGACCTCGTGGACCGTGAAACCAAGCTCCAGCAGCTGAAGGTCGTCCTCGACGAGCAGAACGTCACGCTCGGGCGCAAGTCGCGCGAGGCGACCGAGCGGGCCAAGATCGCCGCGACGGCGCTCGAAGCCTCCGCCACGAAGGAAGCCGAGCTCGCGAGCCGGGAGGCCGCGGTGCGGCAACGAGAAGCCGACCTCGCCGACCGCCTCAAGGTCGCCGACGAGCGCAAAGGCCAGTACGACACCGCGGCGCGCGACTACGAAGCGCGTCTCGCGGAGATCGCGAAGACCCAGGCGGAGACCCTCCAACGGACGGGCGAGCTCGACCGGGTGGCGAAGACGCTGTCCCAGAAGGCGGCCGCGATCACCGAGCGCGAGAAGCGCACGGGTGCGGCCACGGCCGACATCGAGCAACGAGAACGGGCGGTGATCACCCGGGAGCGGGCCCTCTCGGCGAACGAGGCCGAGGTTTCGCTCCGGCGCCAGGAGATCGCCCGCGGCGGCGAGATCGCCATCGCGGGCGGTCTCGGGGGAGCCGGGGCCGTCGTCGCCTCCTCGACCGCGCCCCGGGGCACGGGAGTGCGGGACCTGGCGGAGGAGTCCCGGCCGACGGACGAGACGCTCACTTCCCACGCGGTACGCCGCCTCGCGGACCGGTTGCCGACGGGCACGCCGCGACTCGACGACCTCCTCCTCGGCGGGCTCCCGCCGAAGACCCACCTCGTCCTGGTCGGCGACGCGTTCGTCGGGAAGGAGGTCGTGCTCTACTCGTTCATCGCGGAGGGCCTGAACCGGGGCGAGCCGGCGATCCTGATCACCGCGACGCGGGCCCCGTCGGAGGTCGCCGAGACGCTCGGGGTCGTGCTGCCGCAGTTCCGAGAATACGAGCAGATGGGGATGGTCACCTGGATCGATGCGTCGGGGACCGGGGCCGCCGCCGCGGACGCGCATCGGCTCGTCGCGAAAGGCTCGGACGACCGCGCCGGGATCCTCTCCCTCCTCGTCAAAGCCGCCAAAGCGACGGAAGGGACGAAACCGCGGCCGATCCGGGTCGGGTTCCTGGGACTCGCCGCGGTCCTCGCCCACGGCGACGAGCGGGCGAGCTTCTCGTTCCTCCAGAACGTCGTCGGGATCCTGAAGCCGCGGAATGCCCTCGCGACGTACTCGCTCGAGGGGGGCGCGCTCTCGGACGCCCAGGTCGAGACCCTCCTCAGCCGGATGGACGGAGCGATCCTCTTCCGGCAGGACCGCGACAAGACGTTCCTGTCGGTGAAGGGACTCGGCGAAGTGCAGACCCGCGACTGGGTCGAGTGCCGCGCGACGAAGCGCGCGCTGATCGTCGGCTCGTTCGCGCTCGAGCGGATCCGCTGACCGACGGGCTACCGGCGGTATTCGGCCGGGTCCACGACGTGCAAGGGCCGCCCGTTCTGAAAGAAGCGCGCGAGGTTCTCGACCGCGAGCCGTAGGACTCGGGAAGGCGACCCCGAGCCGACGCCGGCCGAGTGGGGCGTCCCGACGAAGTTCGGGAGGCGAGCGAACGGGAACCGACTGCGGATCTTCCCCGACTCGAAGTCCTCGTCCCACCAAACGTCGATCGCGGCGCGGAACGTCGGATGGGACTCGAGGTGCCGGTAGAGGGCTTCTTCGTCGACCGTCCCGGCCCGACCGACGTTGACGTACACCGCCCCCGGGCGCATCGCGGCGAACTCCGCCGGCCCGATCGTGCCCGCGGTCCGGTCGGTGAGCGGACGGACATCGAAGACGAAGTCACCGAGCGGGAGCGCCTCCCCGAGCTGGTCCGCCGCGAACATGCGCTCGCACTCCGGTGCCGGCGAGCCGGTCCGGTTGACCCCGACCAAGTGGGTCTCGAAAGGGGCGAGGCGCCGCGCGATGTCCCGGCCGATCTCGCCGTACCCGAGGATCACCGCGGTCGAGCCGTAGAGGAGCCGCGGCTCGGGAGGCGGTCGGAGCTGGCCCTCCGCGACCATCGCCCGCGCGGTCGAGAGGTCGTGGCCCGCCGCGAGGGCTAGCAGGACCGCGTGCTCCGAGACGAACGGAGCGTACGCCCCCACGTTCCCCGCGACGCGGATCGGGGGAGGAAATCGCTCGAACGGGAACCCGTCCACACCGGTGTAGATCCGCTGCACGAACTCGAGCCGCGGCAGGGCGGCCGGGTCGAGGTCCGCGAGCTCCCGCTCGAACGCCCCCACGAGCAGCGCCTCGACGTTCCTCCGGCGATCCGAGGGTGTCGCCGCAAGGTAATCCCACGGGAGACCGGGGATCGCGCGGGAGATCTCGGCGCCGACGTCCTCGCGACGCCGTACGGTGACCAGGAGTCGGGGGAGCGGATCGGGCACAGCGGCCCCACTCCGTTACCCCTCATCTCGTTCCGGGTCGGGAGCCGCGAACGGAGTCGCCCGGCAGCGGGGGCAGACTCTTCCATTTCGCGAAGCGTGAGCGGTTCGCGGTCCCTTGCGGTTTCGTTTACACCACGTCCAGATCGCGGCCCCGCCCGGCTCCGAAGCCCAGGCTCGGGCGTTCTTCGCGGACGTCGTCGGGATGACCGAGGTGCGGAAGCCGGCGAACCTCGCCTCCCGGGGCGGGATCTGGCTCGACTTCGGCGACACCCCACTGCACGTGGGCATCGAGACCTGGGAGGACGAGAAGTTCCCGGGTCGGCGCCGGTGCTACACGCGGGACCCGTTCGGGAACCGGCTCGGGTTCCTCTCTGCGCCGGAACCGGACGCCGAGGGTTCGCGGGGTCCGTCGGCGGCCCTCGGGGGGGCGGGCGGTTATATCGGTCCGACCTGGGTCGGACCGGATGCCGACCGCACCGGCCGCCGTTACCCTCGACCTGTGGCACACCCTCGTCTACCTTACGCCCGCGGAGGAGGAGCGGTACATGCAGCGCCAGTTCGATGTCGCGGTCAAGGCCCTCCAAGAAGCTCCGGCGCGTCCGGGAGTGACGGAGCTCCCTCCGTCCGGACTCCGGGCCGCCTTCCAGCGAGAGTACTCGGCGGCGATCGCCGCGGCGCAGGAGGGCCGCTCGATCAGCCCCGAGGTCCAGTGGTCGCGGGCGGCGGAGGCGGCCGGTCGTGTCGCTCGGCCCGAGCGGTACCTGACCGCGCTGGAGGAGATGGTTCAGCAGACGCCGTTCCGAGCAGCGCCGGAAGTGATTCCGATGCTCGACGCGCTGAACCGGCGAGGGTACCGGATCGCGGTGATCTCGAACACGATCGGAGAGCCGGGACGCATGTTGCGGCCGATGGTGACCCGTATCGGTCTCGACGCCTTTGTGACGGCGTGGGTGTTCAGCGACGAGCTACCCTGGGCGAAGCCGGCTCCCGAGATCTTCGCGCACGCCCTGCGGGCCTTGGGGTGCTCGGCGGCGTCCGCGGTCCACGTCGGAGACGGGCGGTCGGACCTCGAGGGAGCGCGTCGGGCCGGAATGGCCGGTGCGATCCTGTTCACCGGGCTCCAGGAATACGGCCCCGCGTACCGCGCACTCTTCGGCCCGTCGGACGGCGACGCGCTTCCCCCTCGCTTTCGAGCGGAGCGATTGCTCGAGGTCGTCCCGCTCGTGGACCAGATTCTGTCGGGCGACCCCGACCGGGAGCGGCCGGCTACTCCTCGCCCATCGTCCGTGGCTTCGGGATGACTCGGGGCTGATCGGCGAGGCTCGGCATCCCCTTCTTTCCCTCGACGATGTCACAGTCCTTCCAGTTGACCCCCACCGTCACTTGAGGGAACGAGACCTTGAGCGTGTAGCTCGCGAGCTTTCCCACTACGAGGCCCTGCGATCCGGCCACGAGGTTGGGGTTCATCACCGAAAGGTCTCGCGTCAAGATCACCACCGTCTCCCCGAAGACGATACGGGAAAGCTGGGACCGGTCCTCCATCGCGGAGGGGAGAGGGCCGGGAACTTAAGACCGTGGCCGAAGCGGGGACGTTCGCGCCGTCCGCCGACGTCGCTGCTCGACGAGCGCGGAGAGGGTCGCTCTCCGCCGCCGCGGCTCCGATGGGGGCGGACACTCGCCAAAAACTTCGACTTCTCTCGGAGAAAAGGAACGGTTTAAATATCTAATCGTTGTCCCGTGCCCCATGGCAACATCAGCCACGGCAGAGGCCCCGTTCGCGCAGGCCCAAAGCAAGGACCCGTTTTGGGCTCCGGCAAGCGTGATCGGGTTAGCGGGATTCGGCACGACAACGATGCTGGCGGGTATCTCCGTCGCGTCGTTGGCGACCAGTGGAACGAATTGGGGAGTGGCGAACGGGGCGGTCTTCCCGATGGCGATGGCCTTCGGTGGGACGGCGCAGTTCGTCGCAGGGATCATCATGCTCCGACGGGGCGAGATCTTCGCCGGCTCGGCGTTCGTGGGATACGGGGCCTTTTGGTGGGCCTTCACGTTCCTCGCGAGCGGACTGCTCGGTGGCAGCCTGGGTGGACCGGGAGCCTACGGCATTGCTTGGTTCATGGTCGTGTGGGCGATGTGGACGTTCAGCTTCCTGATCAGCTCGTATAAGCACGGCTGGGGAATCGTGGGCGTGTTCCTACTGTTGGAGATCGCCTATATCCTGCTCGCGATTGTCTTCGGGACGATCGGCGCCGGACACACGCCGTCGAACGGGCTGCTCTCCGCTACGGGGATCATCACCTTCCTCGACGGGGCGGTGGCCTGGTACGTCGCGACGGGGATCCTGACCGCGGCCCACCACGACGGACGGAAGGTCCTGCCGTTCTGACGGGCAGCGCGGTCTGACGGACCGAAAGAGAACCCTTTCCTCCCTTTCCTTTTCTGGCAACGATCCGGGGGGGTACCCCGCCCGGTCCTCGCTCCGCTCGTTTCGGAGCGGTTCCTGTCGGGTCTAACGCGCCCCGAAAAGGTGGCTGTCCCCGAACTCGTGCCAGAAGTACCCGGTCCGGACGGCCTCTTCGTACGCGTCGCGGACGCGGTCCTCTCCCGCGAGCGCGAGGAGCAGCGCGAGGTGCGACGTGCGGGGGTCGTGGAATCCCGTTAGGAGAGCGTCCACGGACCGGATCGGACGACCCGGTGCCAGCACGAGCCGGGTGAAGCCGCGGCGGGGGGCCGCGCCGCCGTCGGTCCAGGCCGTCTCGAGCGCGCGGACGACGGTCGTTCCGACGGCGATCACCCGGTGGCCGGCGGCCCGCGTGGCGTTCACACGCTCGGCCGTGGCGGCCGGGACGTCGAACGGCTCGGGGTAGACCGGCAGGACGTCCGGCTCGCCTTCCAGACTGGAGACGCCGGCGTGGAGCACGATCGGCGCGATCTCGACCCCTCGTTCCGCGAGCGCCCGAAGGGTCCGGGACGTGAACGGCCGAGCGGCCGAGGGCATCTCGGCGCTCCCGGGAACGCGGGCGAAGATCGTCGGGTACGCGTCGAGCGGGTAGGATCCGGCAACGTAGCCATAGCGGATCGGCCGCCCGCACTCGCTCATCGAGCGGGTGACGTCCCCCTCCGCGCGGAAGAACCCGAGCCGGTCGATCCCCGGGTAGGGTCCGACCGCACGGAGCCGAGCGGGACCGGCCCGGGTCGTCCGATGTCCCAGCGCGGCTCGGCGAGCCAGATGTCGCCGCCGTAGTAGGTCGAGAGGTTCAAGGGGAAGGAACCGGAAGGCCCGTGGGCCGAGAGGCTCGCCGGGAGGGTGGCGCTCTCGTTGACGACCCGGAGGTCCCCGGGCTGGAGGAGCTCCGGGAGCTCGCGGAAGCTCCGGTGGAGCGAACCCGACGGTCGAGAGACGAGGAGTCTCACCTCGTCTCGGGCGACGCCCCGCGTTTCGGGGGGGCCTGTGGCCTTGTTGCGCGACCGGCCGATCGAAGACCAAGGCGGGGAGGTTCATGCCGGACGCCCCCCATGGTCCGCCGGGGCCCGGAGTCGCGGACCCGAGATTTCCGAGCCCGGCGGGCCGAGCAACCAGGCCCAGAAGGGGATCGTCGCCTCGGGCAACGGTCGGTCCGAGATGTCCTGACCCGCGAACGCAGCCTGGTGCAGGGCGGTCCGCAGGTCACCGGGATCGACCGCGACCGCCGAGATGCCCGCCTCCCCGAGTTCGTGAGCGAGCGTCCGCGAGACGAGGTCGAGCGCGGCCTTGCTCGCGCCGTACGCCCCCCCACCCGGGTACCCGCCGACCGCCGCGTCGCTGGAGAGGTCGACCACGAGGCCGTGGCGTTGCGAGAGCGCCGGCGCGAGCGCCGGGAGGAGCGCCCGGGGAGCGACGACGTTGATGCGGTAGACCCGCTCGAGCTCCGCGAGCGGGTATTCCAGGAGAGGCGGGAGCGGGGAGACCCCGAGCTCGGAGGCGTTGTTCACGAGGAGGTCGAGAGCGCCCCAGCGGTCCACGGCGCGTCGGACCTCGGCCCGATGGGCGGGGTCCGCCCCGTCCCCCGCGATCTCCACGACCGAGCCTCCCAGGGCCCGCAGCGCGCCTCCCACGGTGCGAAGCGGGCCGGGATGCCGTGCGGTGACGACGAGGTCGTAGCCCTCGCCCGCTAGCCACCGCGCACCGACCGCGCCGAGGCCTTGGCTGGCTCCCGTGACGACGGCCGTCCGCCGGCGCGTTCCGACCCCGGGGAGGCCGTCACGGTGCCTCCCGACGCGGGCGGATGAGGAACCGACAGACCGGGTCGCCGGCGACGACGCGATGGCTGGTCTCGACCTTCGCCCCCAGCATCGACTCGAACCTCCGGCGCTCGACCTCGCACGCCTCGGGATAGCGTCCCGCGATCGCGAGGATCGGGCAGTTGTGCTCCTGCATCTCCACGGTCGCGCCCTTTCTACCCGCAACCTCGGCCATGTAGCCGCCCTCCGAGCGGAGGCGCGCCAGCTCCTCGACCCGGCGCCGGAGCTCGGGCGCGGCGAGCCGGGAGCGGTTCCGGTCGGCGACCTCGTGCGAGCGCTCCCGGAGCATCTGCACGACCCCGTCGCGCCCGAGGTGCCGTTCGATGTATTCGAGCGCGGCGATCGACATCGGGGTGTACGCCTGCGGGAAGAGGTCCGCGGACTTCGAGCTCAAGCGGAAGTGGACCGCGGGGCGTCCGAGCGCCCGGCGCTCGTACGACCGCTCGGCCAGGCCCTGGTCCTCGAGCTCGGCGAGGTGGTGGAGGGCCGCGACCTTCGAGACACCCCGCGCGGCGGCGATCTCCGAAAGGGAGAGGCCGGGTCGCTGCTTGAGGAGGAGCAAGAGTTCCCGCTTCGCCGAGGAGAACCCCCTTGGCGCCGCCGAGGGCTCGGCCGCGGTCATCGGAGGGGAGAACGCCACCGGAGTTTATCCACTTATGAATTCACAAACTTAAACCACCCCCGGCGCCGGGAGCCCGCCGCCGTCAGGTCGGGGACGGCGGTCGCGTCCCGCGCATCTCGGCCGCTACCCCGCCCCGGACCCCGAGGATCGCCACCGCCACGAGAGGGATCAGGATGAGGTCCCCGCCCGGCCAGGAGACGCCGGCGGCTTCGCCGGCCCAGAAGGTCGCGAACGCGAACAAGAGCGAGGTCCCGCCGAGCTTGAGCCAGGGGACCTTGATGCGGCGGATGCGATCGTGCAAGACGGCGGCCAGTGCGACGAGCACCACCCCGCCCACCACGGCCCCCACCAGCGCCGAGAAGCCGTATCCGGCCGCCGCGAGCGCGACGAGCACGATCGCGGCCTCCGTCGTCTCGATCGCCCCGACCCAGAATCCTCCCCCGAAGGCGACGATCTCCGCTCGAGGGTGGGCCGCGGCGGTCGCGGGAAGGGATTGACGGCGATACGACCGGAGCGTGCTGCGGAAGAGAAAGACTCCGAACGCGGCGAGAAGGACGGCCGAGAACCAGAGGAGGTAGGTCCGAGGCAGTGCCGCGAGCGTCGCCCCGGATGCGAGCGCCACGACGGCGATCACCGACGTCCCTCCGACCGCCCCCCACGCGACCGGCCGGACCGAGGGCCGGTCCGCGCCGAGAGCGAAGACGAGCGCGACGACCTCCGTGAGCTCGAGGAGGGTGATCAGGAACGCGACCACCAAGGCGGGCAGGTAGAACAGGGCCATCGGTCCTCACGCGAGCGGCGCGCCGCCGCTCGTACACCGTGCTCGGCGCTCATCGGTCAGGTTCCCGCAGTACGCGCACCGGACGAGGACCGGGGGTGCGACGTCGCCGGCTCCCCTCGGCGCGTGCTCGCGGACGCGAGCGGCCGCTTCGGCGTGCGGACGTCGCATGGCCCACGCGGCCCGGCCCCCGGCCATCGTCTCCGTGATCGAGGCCGCGACATCGTTCGGGTTCTGGACGAGGAAGCGACCGGTCCACCCGTTCTCCTCGTACTCCTCTTGGAGCACGACGAACTGGCCGAGCTCCACCCGGGGCGGCTTAAGGTTGTAGAAGGGGAACTCGGGGCCGGAGTGCCCTACGTGCGGGAGGAGCAACCGCATCCGCTGCCCGATCGAGAGGCACCCCAGGTTCGTGACCACCAGGAAGCCCTGGGAGGTCCGCCCGCCGTAGAGGACGGTCTCCCCTTCCAGAAGGTCGACCACCCGAAACGCGTCGCCCGGGAGTGGATCGGGTCGAGTCCCCGGCGGGGTAGGCAGGCTCTCCACCGACGCCGACGCGGACAAGCAGTCCACGCAATCTCACGGAGCGGATTAATCCTCTGAGCGAGACCGGACCGACGCCGTACGGTTTCCCGTGTGCGCATCGACTTCGCTCGAGCGCCACGCTCCGAGACTCGAGGGGGAGGAAACCGCGCTCCGCAACGGTTACAGTCCGGTCGCCGATGCGGAGCTCGATGGCCGCTCGAGCGAGGCGGGCCGCGGCGCGTCGCCCGTCCGCAGGCAACACGACGGCGGTCGTGCTCGCGGCGGGCTTCTCCTCCCGGATGGGGCGGCCGAAGGCGCTCGTCACGGTGGGCGGAGAGCGTATGCTCGAGCGGACGTTGGGGAGCCTCAGCGCCGCGGGAGTCGGACCCGTCATTGTCGTGCTCGGTCACCGGGCCGCCGAGGTCCGCCGCTCGGTCCCCCTCGACTCCGTCACCGTCGTGGAGAACCCCGCGTACGCGGACGGGCTTTCGAGCTCGCTGCGGGCGGGGGTCCGTGCGGCGGGTCCTCACGCACGTCGGGTGATGGTGGTGCTTCCGGACCAGCCGTTCGTCGCCCCCGAGACCTACCGGGAGCTCGTGCGTCGGGCGGAGGAGGGGGACGGCTCGATCTTCATTCCGACCTACCGGGAGGTCGGGGGAAATCCGGTCCTGTTCGACACGCGGCTCGCGCCGGAGCTCGCCTCGCTCAAGGGCGACGTGGGCTGCCGGGCCATGTTCCCGCGGCACACCTCCGAGATCCGGGAGGTCCCGGTGGACGACCCGGGGATCCTCGTCGACATCGACACCGAGGCGGAGCTCCGTACCCTGGAGACGGCGATCGGCCGAGGGCGACCTCTGCGCGACGTGCTCGACCGTCTCTCCGAGCCCCGTTGGTCGCTGCACGCCTCGCCGAAGGAGCACCCGGTCCCGAAGCATCTCGGACGGAGGCCGGACATTGCCGCGGTCGCGCAAGAACTGAGGGTCCGTCGAGTGCCGTTCGCGCTGGCCACGGTCGTGCGGGTGGTCCGTCCGAGCTCGAGCCGGCCGGGCTACCAGGCGATCGTCCGGGAGGACGGGAGCCCGGTCGGCTGGATCGGAGGGGCGTGCACCGCGGACCTGCTCGTCTCCGAAGCGCGGGCCGCCCTCACGACGGGCGTGCCGCGCATCCTGAGAGTGACGCCCGACCCGGACGCCCGTCCGGCCGAGGAGGGCGTCCTCCAGCGCACCATGACGTGCCAGAGCGGAGGAACCGTGGAGATCTTCATCGAACCGAACCTGCCGAAGCCGAACCTCCTGATCGTCGGCGACTCGCCGGTCGCGGCGAGCCTCGCGGCGCTAGGGCCGCTCCTCGGATACCGCGTGATCCTGGTCGCCCCGGGCGCCGACCCGACCGAGCTCCCCGACGTCGACGTCTTCGTCCCCGAGCTCGAAGGGATCGAGGGCCATCTCACCCCGGATACCTACGCGGTCGTGGCCAGTATGGGCAAGTACGACGAGAGCGCGCTCGCGTCGCTCGCCCGCGCCGACCTCGCGTTCGTCGGGCTGGTCGCGAGCCGCAAGCGCGCGGAGTCGGTGTTCGCGGCGCTCCGCGAGGAGGGATTGACGGCCGCTCAGCTCGTCCGGGTGCGCAACCCGGTCGGCCTCGACATCGCCGCCTCCACACCGGAGGAGATCGCGGTCAGCATCGTGGCGGAGGTCACGCGGGCCCGTCGCTCGGCCCCGCCGCCGAGCGCCCCGGCGGCCGCATCCCCCGCGCCGGAGGGGTCGGTCGCGGTCGACCCGGTCTGCCACATGGAGGTCGAGCGAACGAGCCCGCGGAAGCGGACGCACGCGGGGACGGTCTACTACTTCTGTTCGGAGTCGTGCCGTCGGAAGTTCGCGAAGGCGCCCGCGTCGTTCCTCGCTTAGGCCGTCTCGAGCTTCTTCCGCGCGTTCTCGAAGAGGCCGGCGGCTTTCTTCTCGACGGTCCCCTTCACCATCCGCTCGCCGATCGTCGCGACCGGACCGGAGAGGTGGACCTCTCCCTGCCAGTGGAGGGCCGTGTCGGCGCCCGCTTCGGAGAAAGCGAGCACGAGGTCGGCGTCCACGCCGCTCCCCAGCCCCTGGCCCTGAAGGTGGACCCGAAGCTCCGAGGACGGTGTCGTGGAGGAGTAGGCGCCTCGGATGCGGAACGTTCCCCGGAGGAACGAGATCCCGCTCGTAACGGTCCCTTCGAAGCGGTCCGGTGGGACCGCACGGATCTCGTGAGGATCGTCGAGGCAATCGGTGAACGCGACCGGGTCGAGGAAGAACGCGAAGACCCGCGCCGCCTCCGAACGCACCCGGAAGTCGCCTTCGATGTGCACGGTGCGGTCCCGCCGCTCAGCGCGCGTCCTTCGAGTGGATCGCCTTCCAGACCTTGTGCGCGGAGAGCGGGATGTCGATGTTGGTCACCCCGTACGGTTCGAGCGCGTCCAGGACCGCGTTGACGATCGCGGCGGGGGCTCCGACCGTCGCCGACTCCCCGACGCCCTTCGCCCCGAACGGGTGGTGCGGCGACGGGGTCGTCGTCTTCCCGGTCTCCCATTTCGGCGTCTCGACCGCGGTGGGGAGCAGGTACTCGAGGAACGAGCCCGCCCGGTTGTTCCCCTCGGCGTCGTACGGCATCTCCTCCAGCATCGCGGGGGCGAACCCCATGGTGAGCCCGCCGTGGATCTGGCCATCGACGATCATCGGGTTGATGATCACCCCGCAATCGTCGACCGCGACAAAGCGCCGGACCTTCACCTGTCCGGTCTCCTTGTCGACGTCGACCGCGCAGATGTAGCTCCCGAACGGGAACGTCAGGTTCGGCGGGTCGTAGTAGTCGACCGCCTCGAGTCCCGCCTCCATCCCCTGCGGATGGTTGGTGTAGGCCGCGAACGCGACGTCCTGGATCGTCTTCGACCGGTTGGGCGCGCCCTTCACCGAGAACTTGCCCGGCTCGTAGACGAGATCCTCGGGCGCGGCCTCGAGGAGGTGCGCGGCGATCTTGCGCGCCTTGTCCAGGATCTTGCGCGAGGCCATGGCGGCGGCGGCTCCCGCCACGGGAGTGGAGCGGCTCGCGTAGGTGCCGAGGCCGTAGGG
>JBOGRO010000032.1:0-7178 GCA_050749465.1 Thermoplasmata archaeon
CGGTTCGAGCATCTCATCGTCGTAGACTGCGGAGACTACCCCGAGCTGCAACGACTGAAGCGCCTTCTTGCGGCACGCGTCGTCGCCGTCCTTGGGGAACTCGGCCACCAGGGAGCGGTGCAGGCAAAGTTCAGCCCGCGGGACCCTCGGAGGCCCGTCGTAGCGGTGGGGTCTCGGACTCCACGGCGCGACGGCACGCGCGAACCGCACCCGTCGTTTGGACTCCCGCTCGGAAACCGCGCGCGGGGCGGCGGAGAGTCTCTCCCGCTCCCGCACGAGCCACTCGACGTAAGCGCCAAGAACCGGGGGCCTTCCCCGCTTTCCTGACGTGGGAAGGTGTCGATCGGCCCATCGGCGGGCTTCATCCTGTAGCAGCTGAAACTCAGCGTCGGTCAGCCTGAATCGAGGTTCTCGGGTTCGGAGGCGTGGGGAGTTAGGGGAGGTAAGTGGGGAGTTAGGGGAGGTAATTCGGGTCCGGCGGAGGGGGTGGAGGAGGGCCGGGTCGGGTCCGGGGAGGGTCGGCTCTGACGGAGAGGTCCTCGGATCGGGGCATGGCTTGAGACCCTCCTGGGACCCGCGCGCGGTTTTCGGGGCCATCAGACTCCCTCCTCTGTGGTTCGGACGGCCCGGGGGCGATGGGAGGGGCAGCAGCAGTGGTCAAAACAAAGGGTCCCCGGTTGCCCGGGGACCGAAGGGGTTGGCTCAACTTCGCGGTCGGTGGAG
The DNA here is from genome assembly GCA_050749465.1 of Thermoplasmata archaeon. GTDB lineage: Archaea > Thermoplasmatota > Thermoplasmata > Lutacidiplasmatales > UBA184 > Lutacidiplasma. Next base: position 724 of record JBOGRO010000032.1, read on the forward strand.
GAGAGAGAGGACCGCTTGCGTTCGGCGAGCCGAAGAGCGAGATCGACGAAGGGCGGGTCGACGACCGGGTCGAATGGCTCCGGGCCGATCTCGGGCTTTAGAGGGGCCGGGCTCTGACGAGGCGGGCGCGGAGGGATTCGAACCCTCGATCGCCGGGTTAGGAACCCGATGCTCTATCCAGGCTAAGCCACGCGCCCGGGCATGCCAGCGTCGGCTCGAGATATCAGGGCTTCCCAGCCCCGTTCCCGCCGGCCGGGGGCAAGAGCGTCACGTACCGATGGTCGACGGGCGAGGTGAAGTCGGCCGCGGGCTCCTGGAGCACTTCGATCCCTTCGAGCGCCCCGCGGAGGGTCGGAAGGACGGGCTGGCGCTCGGGGTCGGCGGCGGATTGGGCGCCGGACGAGCCGAGCGCTCCGAGGAGCCACCGTTCCGCGCCCACGACGAACAGGAACGGGAAGACGCGGCAGTCCCGGGTCAGGGTCGCGAACAGCTGCTCGGGTCGGGCTCCCTCTTTCGGCGTGCCCGAAATCAGCACGACCTGATCCGCCGCGCGGCCTTGATACGGGGCGAGCCGCGCCGGCTCGAGGAGGGTCCGGTGCGTGACCCACCCCTTCGTCAGCATCCGCCGCTGGGAGAACGGAAGTCCGAACGGACCGACCAGGTGCCCGCCTCGCCCCTGCTCGATCGCCGAGAACGGGCGTCGGAGCAATTCTCCCATCGCCCAGGTCTGGTGGGCGGAGAGCGGGGGGATCTCGGTCGGCGCGTCGACCGAGCGCTCGACGAGCGCTCCCCCCAGACCGTGCGGGTACGCGAGCGTCCCGTCGAGACCGGCGAGGTGGCACCAGAGCCCCTCGAAGTCGAAGTAGACCGGCACCGTCGGCCCATCCATCGAGACGGTGATCCGCAGCGGGGGAGCGGTCGACCGGTCCTTCTCGAGCCGCTCCACGACGCGCGTGCCGTCCGTGGACGTGCGGTGCAGGAAGACGGCGAGGGCGAGGTGGCTCGCGGACCAGAGGACGACGTTCCCGCCGTCACCGCTCACGGTCCGGGCGAAGTCGGCGGCCCGGTCGGCGTACGGTCGCGCCACCAGGAACGTCGCGAACGGTCGGCCGAGCACCACCGGGTGCGGGAGGTATCGGTCGCGGAGCCACCCCTCCTCGTAGGCTCGCCGGCGGACGGCGTGGTACGTCGAGCGAGGGATCGCGACCTGATGGAGACGCTCGCGTTCGCGGTCCGGCCGGGCGGCGAGTAGCACCGCGATCACGCGGGCCTCGGAGTCCGTCAGCGCCCGCAACGCGCGGGACCCTCCCGATTGCCACGGTATAGCACGCCGTCCAACGCCTCTCGAACGGCGCGACACTCGCGTTTAAGAGCCGCATCCGTCATGATTTCGGCGGAAGCGGGGGGGCAGCGCGGGAGCACGATGCAGCGTCGGCTTCGGGCGGCCACGGTCACCGTCGCACTAGCCTCGGCCTTCTTGATGGTATTCGTGGTCCCGGCGGCGGCCGCAGCTACGAGCGGCTCGGCCCTGACCCCCGGCACTTCGACCACGCTCTGGGCGTACGGCGGGGTCCGGACGGTCCACTTCGGCGGCGCGAGCGCCAACCGGTCCGACTACGAGGGGACCGCGACCTACGGGTTCTCGGTCGTCCTGAACCAGACGAACCTTTCGAGCACGACCTTCGAACTTTCTTCCAATCGCACGATGGGAGCCCTGCTGTCCGTCGAGTACTGTTCTCCCAGTTGCGGCACCCCGACCATGACCGCGACGATCTACTACCACGTCTGGGAGGCGGTGGACGCGTGGGCGAACTTCACGACCAACGGGACGGTTCTCGTCGACGGAGCCAGTGTCCCGGCCGTCGCCCTCGTCAATTCCCACAGCACGGTCGCGGGCAGCCTGGCCGACTCCGCGCAGGGACCGCTCCGCTCGAGCTACCTGAGCGGCAACGTCTCGGCGTCCTCCAACGTGAGCTTCGCGACGCCGCTCGGGCTCTTTCCGGATGACCTCGCGCCGGGGATGAACTGGACGTCGACCGCGGCGTTCGTAGCCTCGGGCGCGTACGCGCTCAACTACACCTACCAGTTCAGCGGCCCGCACGTCCATTCGATGGTGGGACCGCTCAACGCCGGCGGCTCCGTGGCCCGTTCGGGCAACCTCACCGTCCTCGGCGCGACCGGGCCCGGGGCCAGCTCCTGGGTCACGCTGGACAAGGCGTCGTACCTCTCCGTCTCGCTGAGCGTGATCGGGCCGTTCGCCGTCCGGGAAGGGTTCATGCTCGTGCCGACCCAGGCGAATCTGTTCGGCGCGGGGACGACGTCCCCCTGGAGCGCGAACGCGACCGGCGGGGCCTCGGCGGAGATGACCTCCTTGGACGTCCAGCCCGGCGGTGACCACCTCGGGATCGATGCGTCGGAGTGGCTCTACTCGGGGAGTGCCCTCAACCCGAGCTCGGCGAGCGCCTTGACGAGCGGCCTCGAGGGGCCGGTCGAGATCACTTCGGACTCCGACGACGTCGGCGCGACCTCCGTCCAGGGGGTCCCGATCCCGGTCGATCAGGCGCAGGGGTACCAGGGCTGCCTCGTCGCGTCGACCGACTGCGGCCCGGCGGCGCTCGGCGCGCCGTTCTCCGGTCTCCTCCTCGCCGCGGGCACGGCCATGGTGGTCGCCGTTTTGGTCACGGTCGTGATCACCGAACGGCGCCGGATCCCGCCCCCCTCGTACCCGAACGCGAAGCTCTACCCGCCAGGGGGTCCCTCCGCGGAGAAGCCGCGCGACCTCGCGCGCCCGGCGGGGTCGCGACGCGACGGGCCGTCGACCGAGGACGACCCGCTCTCCAATCTCTGGTAGTCGGGCTCCCTACGCCGACGGCGGCGCCGGCGGAGCCCGCGGCGGCAAGGGATAGCGCAGGATCGCCGCGATCCCCTGGAACCCCTTGGCGAGCATCTCTCCCTCCTCGCTCTCGGTCGAAACGAGGCGGACGCTCGCGCTCGACGCGACCGCCCGGCGGAAGAGGCCCTCGACGTAATCCTCGGACGAGGTCTCCGAGAGCGTTCGCTGCCCGCAGTTCGGGCACGCGCCGTCGAGGACGGCGTCGATCTCTCCGTCGGGCAGCGTGCGAGTGAACTCCTGCTGGCAGGCGCTGCAGCGGAAGGTGACGCGCCGCCGTCGAAGCCCCTCCGACACGAGGAGCGTGTCGACCGACCCGAGCTCGAGCGCCCGCTGCACGTCCGCCTCGCCGTAGGCCGCGAGGCCGGCCTCGGCCTTGCGGATCTCGAGCAGGAGGCGCTGAACGAGGCGCTTCTCCTCGGTGATGTCGAGGCCGTGAAGCGTGTGGGTCGCCTTCTCGACGAGCTCCTTCAACCCGTGCTCCTCGGTGTAGCCGGTGTCGAAGAGCGGTTGGACGACCTTCTGCTGGAGCTCGTACTGGAGGAACCCCTCCTTGTAGAAGAACTCCTTCGTGGCGCCGGGTCCGCCGAGAAGGATCCCGCGCAGCGACTCCTTCCGCGGGAGGAACAGCTCGGAGGCCATCTCGGCGATCTTCACGAAGAACTCGTGCGCGGCGTGCTCGATCATCCGCTCGAAGCGGTGGGCGGACTGCCCGCCGCGGCCGTGCTTGCTCGGGACGAGCGACTGGCGCGTGCGGAGCGTCTCGACCCGCTTGCCGCTGAGTAGGCCGAGCGTCACCTCCGCGCGGTCCATGACGATCAACCCCCAGACGTCGGGCTCGTGGACCATCGCGAGCAAGGGGTCCAGGAAGAACGTCGAGTCGCACCGGTAGAGGTACGTGTTCAGCGGCTCGGGCGGCTCGACGATGAACGTGACCGCTTCGGACTTGTCGGCGCCGACCGCCTTCGAGCCCACGAAGAACGCGACCCCGTTCTTCGGGGGTTCCTTGTACTGGCGGACCCGGCCCATGAGCGATTCGATCGCCCACATCACGTTCTTGCGGGTCGTCCGGCTCTTGATGTTCGAGCTCTGGGCGTACTCGTTCCGGAGGTACGCCATGACGTCCGAGACCTGCTTGCCGGGGGAGACGTACAGGCTGACGAGCTCGGTCGCCCGACCCCGGACGGCCGCGATCTCGTCCATCTTCCGCTGGAAGGAGTAGCGCGCGAGCTGCGGGTCGCTGGCGGGGGCGCTCACGCGACCCTGCCTACGGCCCGAGTACTAGGAGCGCCCCGACCGAACTCCTGCGCCGCGGAGCCGCGGCGCCCGTCCCCGGGGCGGGAGAGTCAGAGGAGCCGGCGGACGTGCTCGTCGATGACCTCTTCGGGGTACGCTCCCACGATCCGGTCCACGAGCTTCCCTTGCTTGTAGAAGAGCAGGGTCGGGATGCTCATGATCCCGAGCGCGCCCGCCTTCTCGCCGTTGTCGTCGGAGTTCATCTTGCCGAAGCTGACCTGGCCCTTGTACTTCTCGCTGAGCCGGTCGACGATCGGCGAGACCATCCGGCACGGCCCGCACCAGGGGGCCCAGACGTCCACGACGGCCGCGGTGTGCTCCTGCGCGAACTTGTCGAACGTGGGTCCACCAACTTCCTGAACCGACATGGAGATGACCGGAAAGTTTGAGGGCAGACGGCTATTAAATTGTTCGTCCCTCGCTCGTCACCAAGGGTCGTCCGGGTGACTTCCCTTGGCTCCGGACGCCGGGCTGCGCCGGTCCGCCCCCATCATGTTCTTACCTTCCGACGCGTATGGGAGGGTGTGACGCCTTTCTCGTCGGGGGCGCCCGCTTCGATACCGACCAGTGAGCTGCACGGACCCGCTGGCGACGCGGTGCCCGCCTACCTCTCCCGACCGGCGCGCCTCCCCTCGCTGCTGTCACCGGCGGCCCGGAAGGGGATCCGTCAGCGGATGCTCCTCCTCCGACAGGCGGCCCTCGACCGGATCGTACAGCTGACGCGCGTCGCGCCCGGCGAGTTGCAGCGGTACCGGCGCGACCTGCGCGCGAGCGACCTCCCGGACACGCTCCTCGAACGCGGCGCCGGGATCGCCTTCACGCGGGAGCTGCCGCAGGGAGCGCTCCTCTACCTCCTCGTCCGGTCGGCTCGCCCCCGGGTGGTCATCGAGACCGGCGTGCGGCCGGGCTACTCGACCGCGTGGATCCTTGCCGCGCTCGCGGCGAACGGGACCGGCGAGCTCACGTCGCTCGGCCCCGGCCCGATCGCGGGCCGAACGAGCGGGGTTCACGAGGTCGGGGTCGGTCAGTTCGTCCCCCCCGCGCTGCGCTCCCGCTGGACGCTCGCCCTCGGGAACACCCCCGACCGGCTCCGCGAGCTCCTCGGCTCCGCCCGACCGGTCGACCTGTTCTTCTACGACAACGGGCCGGAGGTCGGACGCGCCCGCTTCGAGCTCCGTGCGGCGTGGGAGGTGCTCTCGGCGACCGGCATCCTCCTCGCGCACCACATCGACTCGAGCGTCGCGTGGAAGGAACTCTGTCAGCTCCAGGGGCTTTCCCCCCAGGTCTTCGACCCGGGCCCCCCGCCGATGGGCGCCCTCGGCGTCCGGCGGGGCGGGGACGACCTCGCGCGCGCTTAGCGCTCGAGCTCTTCGACCAAGTGGATCGACGCCGGCAGGATCAGCTTCTCGATCGCGGTCCGGACCGCCCGCTCGCTGCCCGGCAGCGCGAAGACCGGTTTCCCGTGGATCAGGTAGAGCGCGGCCCGGCTGATGACCGCGAGCGGCCCGACCTCCTGGAAGCTGATCGAGCGGTAGATCTCGCCGAACCCCTCGAGCTTGCGGCCGCCCATCGCCTCGAGCGCGTTGACCGTGAGGTCCCGCGAGCTCACCCCGGTTCCGCCGACCGTCACGACGCACTCGACCGGGTGCTCGGCGAGCCACGGCTCGAGCCGCTCCCGTGCGTCCGCGATCGAGTTCGCGACGAGGGCGTAGTGGACCACCTTGTGGCCGGCCGTCGCGAGAAGGTCCCGGGCGAGATGCCCGGACGGGTCGTCGTCCTCGGTGTGGGTGTCGGAGACCGAGAGGATCGCGAAGCCGAGCGAGCGCGAGCCGCCGAGGTGGTGGCGGCTCGCCGCGGTCGCGGAGGGGGTGCTCTCGGTCACGGTCGCTCCGTCGTCTCCTTCTCCTTCGTCACGACGCGAACAGGCCCGAGAGATGTTCGCGGATAAAGTCCGCGGTCGTCCTTTTCGAGGTACTTCACCATGTCCCAGACGGTGAGGAGCGCGATGCTCGCGCCGACGAGCGCCTCCATCTCGACGCCCGTCCGGTCGACCGTTTCCGCCTCCGCCCGCACCCGGACCCCCCGCGTCGACACGGCGATCTCGACGCGGCTCGTCGTGAGGGGCACGGCGTGGCAATGCGGGATCAGCTCGGGGGTCCGCTTCATCGCGAGGAGGCCCGCGAGCTCCCCCGCGGCGATCGCGTCGCCCTTCTCGACCCGCCGGGCCTTCACGGCGCGGCGCGTCGTCGGCGAGAGTGCAAGCTCGCCG
>JBOGRO010000033.1:0-5296 GCA_050749465.1 Thermoplasmata archaeon
GTCGAACAGGTTGGCAAGGTCTATCTGCGCGATCTCCTCTGCTTCCGTTGGTCTCGCCCCCAGTTGGGTTCCGTGGTGGTCCCCTACTGGGGCGAGACTCCCGCTATCAACAATCCTTGGCACAGCACCGGAAGCCGGCCCGGCGCCGACGGGCCCACAGATTTAACCGATATCCCGGATTAGAACCGCCCCGATGGCCGACGCGCCGCCTACCGCCACAGACGCCGAGTCGGGGCGCTTCGAGCACCTCACCCCCGAGCAGCACCGCCTCCTCGCCTATGCGAGTTCGATCGGCTCTGAGTTCGACTTCGCGCTCCTGGTTGCCGCGATGGGGGTCGGGGAGGAGCCGCTCGCCGAGCAGCTCGAACGGCTCGTCCACCTCGGCGTCCTGCGCGAGCGGACCGGCGGCGACCGGTTCGCCTTCGTCGCGGAGGAGTTTCGCGCCCGGGTCTACCGCTCCCTGACCGAGAGCCGCCTGCGCGTGCTCCACCGCAAGATCGCGGAGTCGATGGAGCGGATGTACCCGACCCCATCGCCCGCGGTCGTCGCCGAGCTGGGGCGGCACTTCTTCCTCGGGAAGGTCCCCGAGAAGTCGCTCCTCTACAACCGCCGGGCGTCGGAGGACGCGCGCGCGGCGGACGACCCCGAGTCCGCGGCGCAGTACTTGGAGCGGGTCCGGGTCGACCTCGAGTCGACCCCCCTCGGCCGGCACGAGGTTCCCGAGATCGACGAGGCGCTCGGAGAGCTCTATTACTCGGTCGGGAACTTTGCCGCCGCCGACCGGTACTTTACCGAGGCGCTCGGCCGGCTCGGCAGCGACGAGCCGCGGATCCGCGCGCGGCTCCTGCTCGCCCGCGCCGAGATCGCGCGGGAAAACCTCGACATCGAGACCGCGACCCGGCAAGCCCTCGAGGCGCAGAAGCTGTTCGAGGCGGCCGACGACCGGCTCGGGCGGGCCCAGACGTACCGGCTCCTCGGCCGGGTCGCGTTCCACCGAGGCGCTTACCGCGAGGCGCTCGACGAGAGCATGCGCTCGCTCGAGGCGACGGGGGACCGACGCGACCCGCGCTTCCTCGGGGAGCTCTCCATCGACATCGGGAACTCGTTCGCGCTCCTCGGGCCGGACGTCCGCCCGGATGCGCTCGACTGGTACGCGCGGGCGATCGATCGGCTGACGCAGGTCGGCGACTGGCTCGAGCTTTCCCGCGCGTACCACAACCTGGGGGTCGCGGTCGGCGAGACGCAACCCCAGGACGGCCTCGAGCAGCTCGAACGGGCGCGCGAGATGGGGGACCGTGCCCACGATACCCGCTCGATGGGGCGTGCGCTCCTCTCGGGCGTCGAGTTCCGTCTCGCGCTCGGCCAGCTCGAGGAGGCGACCCGCGACAACGAGCAGGCGGGGCGACTGCTCGAGCGGCTCTCGGACGACCTCGGCCTCGAACAGGTCGAGGTGAACCGGGGCCTCATCGCCGAGAAGCAGGGTCAGTGGGAGGACGCGGAGCGCGCCTACGAAACGGCGCTCGAGGTCTGCCGGCGGTTCCGGCTCCCAGCGGACGAGTCCGAGGTGTACTACTACCTCGCTCGGCTTCGCTTCAAGACCCGAAACCTGGCCGGCGCGCGGCACGCGCTGCGCGCCGCCGAGACCCTCGGGATCGCGGAGATGCAGCCGCGGCTCGCACCGGGGTACGCCGACCTCGTGCGCCAGCTCGCGGAGGCGGAGCGGGCCGCCCCGGCCGCGGTCGCTCCCGACGCCCGCCCGCCCCCGTAGCGCGACCGTACGGGATTATCTACCTGAGGCACCGTCGAAGCCATTCGTGTCCGGGCCCGAGACGGGAAGAGGGTCCGGGGCGGCCCCGATCGTCGGACGCACGGAGGTGCTGGCCGAGATCGAGCGGACCCTCGAGCGGGCGCGCGCCGGCTCGGGCGGGGCGCTCCTGCTGTCGGGGGACGACGGCTCGGGCAAGAGCCTCTTCCTCCGTACGACCCTGCAGCGCGCCCGGGAAAAGCGCTTCCGGACGCTCGAGGGACGCGCGCTCCCGCAGGAGCTGCCGCCTCCGTTCTCGCTCGTGCGGGACCTCATCCGCTCCGTCGGAGCCGACCTCCGCCCCGGCCGGGACGAGGGGGAGGTTGGACCGGTGATGCCGGTCTTCCTCGCCCCGTTCCCCGACGACGCGGTGTCGCGCGTCGGGGTCCCGGTCGCCCCGGACGTGTTGACGGAAGATCGGGCGGGGATCGAATCCCTGCTCGCTCCGCTCGACGCCCCGGGCGAGTGGCTCGGCACCCGGCGCAACGAGCTCTTCGCGAGCCTCACGCAGTACCTCCTCGACCTCGCGGAGAAGGAGCCGCTCCTGGTTGCGATCGACGACCTGCATTTCGCCGACCCGTCGTCGATCGAGTTCCTGGGTCGCCTCGTGCCCGAGCTCGGACCCCGCGCGGTCGCGGTCGTCGCGACACTCGCGACGGGGAGCCGGATCCCGACCCGCGCTCGCGAGACCCTCGAGTCACTCGCCCGGTCGACGACCGTCCGTGCGGTCCCCGTGCGTCCCCTCACGAACGCCGAGGTCGCCGAGTTCGCCACGTGGATCCGGCGCGGTCGGCCGCCGGACCCCGCGGACGTGCTGCGCTGGCACGCCCAGACCGACGGGAATCCGTTGTTCATCGAGCAGCTCGTCCGATCCTCGACCGGGGCCGACGTGCGGCCGGCCCCCGCGGCCGCCGGCCGCTCCGCCGACCTGAACGAGCTCCTCCTCGCGCAGGTCCACGCGCTCGGCGAGGTCGAGCACCGCCTCCTCACCTACGGCGCGCTCCTCGGCCGCGAGTTCGCGTTCTCGAACCTCGCCGCGGTCTCGGAGATGAGCGAGGAGCGCGTGACCGAGAGTCTCGACCGCCTCGTCGGCCTCGGCCTCCTCCGCGAGAAGGGGAACGAGGTCTGCGAGTTCGTCACGGAGGGGGTCCGCGCGGGCGTCTATGCGGAACTCACCGAGACCCGACGCCGGCTCCTGCACCGGCGTGTCGGACGGGCGCTCGAGGCCCACGGACTCGGGAGCGAGACGGATCTCGCGCGCCAGTTCTACCTCGGCCGAGACGACGCGAAGGCGGCGGAGTACAACGCGCGGGCTGCGGTCACGGCGATGCGCGCCTTCGCCTTCGAGACCGCGGTCCCCCACCTCGACCGCGCGCTGGAGGCGGAGCGTCGTCGCGCCGACCGCCTCCCCGCCCGGGAGATCCACCTCCTGAACGACCTCGGGCGCGCGCTCGACGAGCTCGGGGACCTCCGACGCTCCGAGGTCGTCCTCGCCGAGGCGGTCTCGCTCGCCCGTCGCGACCCCGAGCTCGACGTCCAGCTCGGCCGCGCGCTTCTCCGTCTCGCTCAGACCCGGCAGGACCAGAGCGAGTACCCGTCCGCGGAGGCGCTCGCGCGGGAGGCGTACGGCCGGCTGGAGCGGGGCGCGACCCCGAGGGAGGTGATGACGGCGCATCGCGTTCTCGGGGTCGTCTACTGGCGTCTCGGTCAGCTCACGGACGCGGAGACCCATCTCCGGCTCGCCCTCGAGATCGCCACGAGCGAGGGGACGCCGAGCGAGCAGGGTCACGCGCTCGTCGACGTCGCTAACGCGACCCTCCTCGACGACCGGGCGTCGTTCGCCCGGGCGCTCGAGCTCTACGAGCGCGCCGCGGAACTCTTCGGCACCGGCCAGGACCTCTCGGCGCGGGCGCGGGTCCTGATGAACCGGGCCGTTCTGCTCTACTCGTCGGGCCGGGAGACCGAGGCGCTCGCGGGACTCGCGCAGGCCATCGAGGCTGCGGAGCGCTCGCGCTCTCCGATCTGGATCGGCTATTGCTACCTCAACCGGGCGCTGATGCTCGCGGAGCTCGGGCAGCCCGCCGGGGCTCGGCCCGCGCTCGAGCACGCCGCGGCGCTCCTCCTTCCGCTCGGGGACCGGCTCGTCCCGGAGCAGCTCGCCCTCGCCCGCGGCCTCCTCGCCGAGTCGGAGCGCGACTGGGACGCCGCCGAGTCCCACCTGCGAGATGCGCTCGCCCTGGCCCGCGAGCTCAACGCGGAGCCCGAGGTGTCCGAGATGCTCTTCCGGCTCGCGCACGTCGCCTTTGGGCGTCACGACCTCCCCGCGGCCCGCGCCCGGCTCGCCGAGGCCCGCGCCGCCGGGCTCACCACGACGCGGGGCGACCTCGCGGCCCGGGTCGCGGAGCTCGACCACGCGCTCGGCCGCGAGGGCTGACCCCCCCTACCGTTAAGGCGGGAGCGCGGGTCGCTCGCGCGATGGGCGCCCCTTCCGGCCGCTCGGTCGACGACGGTTCGCCGCATCCCGAACGGCAGGACCCGAATTTCGAGCGGGACGTCCGCCGGATGTTCACGCACATCGCGCAGCGCTACGAGTGGTTCGACCACGTCGCGTCGATGGGGAACGACCTCCTCTGGCGTCCGCGCGCGCTCTGGGACCTCGACCGGTTCCGACCGACCGGCCCCGTCGAGCGGATCCTCGACCTCGGCTGCGGCACCGGCGAACTGACGCGGCTCGCCGCCCACCACTTCCCTGCGGCGCGGGTCGTGGGCCTCGACTTCACCGCGGCGATGCTCGCGGTCGCGCGGCGGAGAACGGGCGTCTCGGCGCGGGTCGGCTACGGCCGCGGCACCGCGATGCGGCTTCCGTTCCGCGACGGCGTGTTCGACCTCGCGACCAATGCCTTCCTCGCGCGGAACCTGGCCAACCTCGACACGGCGCTCGCCGAGATGCGCCGGGTCCTCCGACCCGGCGGCGTGCTCCTCGTGCTCGAGATCACCGAGCCCGTTTCGCCGGCCTTCGGCTCGGTCTTCCACGCCTACTTCGACCACGTCGTCCCGTGGCTGGGCGCCGCAGTCGATAGCGCGGGGCCGTACCGGTACCTGCCGGAGTCGCTGCGGCGCCTCCCGTCGCGCGCGCGCTTTTGCGAGGCGCTCGTCCGCGCGGGTTTCCCGCGCACCGAGGCGCGACCCCAGTCGATGGGGATCGTGACGAGCTTCCTCGCCGAAGCAGGGGCGCGGCCCGAGGTTGACTGAGAACCCTATGCCTCGCCGAGGTGGTAGCTGACGGCGAGGGCGTTCCAGACGACGGTTCGGGCGAGGATCTCAACCACCTGGGCATTCCACAGTCGAGACCGCACCCAGGCGCCGAAGCGGTCCTTGAACGCCCCGAACACTCCTTCGATGACCGCCCGTCGTCGATACCGACCGGCGAACTCCCTCCGACGGTGGAACTGATCGAAGACCATCGCGCTCCACGCTCCCACTCCTCGGGCC
>JBOGRO010000034.1:0-15963 GCA_050749465.1 Thermoplasmata archaeon
TTCTTTGCGCAGGGGAGGAGGGGACCCATGCCCTCCGGGACGTCGAGAGGCCGGCCTTTAGACCCGAGGTCCAGCGGAACCGATCAGCCGCGGGTGAGGGCCGCGTCGAATTCCGCCAAAGTAGTGCCCTTCAGGGTCTCGATCGGGTCGGTCCGGTGCGGCGGGTTGGTCGGGGGATCGTTGGTGCTCATGTAAACCGTCCGGTGATGAACTGCTGGGTCAACGGGTCACGCGGCCGCTCGAGGACCTCCGCCGTCGGCCCGATCTCGACGAGCCGGCCGTTGTGCAGGAAGGCGACCCGGTCCGAGACCCGTGCGGCCTGTCCGACGTTGTGCGTCACAAGGACCAGGACGATCTGCGCCTTCAGCGAGCGCATCGTCATCTCGACCCGCTGGGTCGCCGCAGGGTCGAGCGCGGAGGTCGGCTCGTCGAGCAGGAGGACGCGCGGGCGCACCGCGAGCGCGCGTGCGATGCACAGGCGCTGCTGCTGCCCGCCGGAGAGGGAGAGCGCGGAACGATCGAGGTCGTGTTGGACCTCCTCCCAGAGCCCTGCGCGTTCGAGCGCCTCGGTGACGGCCCGGTCGACCTCGTCATCGGGCTCGTGGGTGAGCCGAAGGCCGAAGGCGACGTTCTCGAAGACCGACATCGGGAAGACCGTCGGGCGCTGGAAGACCATCCCGATCCGACGCCGCACGAGGACCGGGTTGACCCCGCGCGCGTAGAGGTCTTGGCCGAGGTACTGGACCGACCCCTCGACCGTCAGACCACCGGTGAGCTCGACCATCCGGTTGAGCGCTCGGACCAACGTCGTCTTGCCGCAGCCTGAGGGCCCCACGACCGCCGTGAGGCTCGCGGGGGGAAAGTCGAGCGAGACCTTCTCGAGGATCGAGCGGTCCTTCGCCCGGACGCTGAGCTCTCGAACCGCGAGGACCGGTGGTCCGATCTCGGCCGGCGCGAGGGCGCTCATACGTAAAGACCTCGCAGGCGCCGGCGGTATCGGCTCGAGATTGCTCGGACGACGAGGTTGAGGGCCACCACGACCACGAGGAGGAGGAAGGCGGCCTGGAACGCGACCGTAGGGAGTCCGGTGCTCGGCGCCTGGGCGTAGTTCTCCCAGACCAGCGCGGCCATCCACGAGACCGGCGAGAAGAGCGTCTGGGGCGGGATCCGGCTCGCGGCCGTCGTGAGGACGATCGGGGCGGTCTCCCCGACGCCGATCGCCATCGCGAGGAAGATGCCCGTGAGGATCTGGGGGAACGCGATCGGGGCGCCGACGCGCGACAGATACTGGTGCGGGCGCGCCCCCGACCCCAGCGCGGCCTCCCTGAGGTGCGACGGGACCGAGGTGAACGCGAGGTCCGCGGTCCGGAAGACGTACGGCGTCATGAAGAACGCCAGCGTGAGCGCGCCCGCGATCAGCGAGAGCCCCCAGCCGAAGTAGAGGCAGAACGCGAAGTAGCCGAAGTAGCCGACGATGATCGACGGAGTGCCGACGACGAGGTTCGCGGAGAGCCGAAGCCATCCGGCGGCGCGTTCCGAGAGGAACTCCGCGGTCGCGATCCCACCGAAAAGGCCGAGTGCGACCGAGAGGACCGTCGCGATCGTCATCAACTCAAAGGTTCCGATGATCGCGGTGCCCATCGCGTCGATGCGGTACGGGCTCGTGCTCGTGAGGACCGTCCAGGTAATGGTCGGGACCGCGTGGTCCGCGACAAAGTAGACGAGCGACACGATCGGGACGATCGCGACCAGAAAGAGCAGCGGGAGCAGCCAACCGATCCACCGGTCGACCCCAATCCGCCAGCGGGTGCGCGCGGACCGGTCGTAGAGCACTTCGTCCGCGACGGCGGGGCGGTCGGCGTGCGCGAGGGCGGTCGCCATGGCTCACAGCCCCGGGATCTGGCGGCCCGCGAGCGACGAGATCAGTCGGCGTCCGACGATGTTGACGAAGAGCGAGATCGCGAGGAGGACGAGCCCCATCTCCGCGAGCGCGGCGAGGAACTGGACGTGGCCGGTGCCGCCGAGCGCGGAGTCGAGGAGCTCGAACATCGTCGCCGCCATCGTGTTGCCGATGTCGTAGGCGTTCCGCGGCAGGTTGGTCGCGGTACCGATGACCATGGCGACCGCTACTGTCTCGCCGAAGGCGCGCCCGAACCCGAGGAACCCCGCGCTCCAGATCCCCCGCCGACCGTACGGGATCGCCACCCGGCGGACGACCTCCCAGCGCGTGGCGCCGAGCGCGAGCCCGCTCTCCCAGAGGTCGGTCGGGACGGACCGCAGCGCATCGCGAATGAGCAGGGTGGTGATCGGCAGGGCCATCAGCGTCAGCACGAACATCGCGAGGAGGATCCCGATGCCGGACGACGCGCCGAGCGGGGGCCCGAACCCCGGGACGAAGGAGACGTGGGTGACGAGCCAGGGCTCGAGGATGCTACCGAAGATCGGCGCGATCACCAGAAACGCCCAAATCCCGTAGACGACGCTCGGGATCCCGGCGAGGAGGTCGACGAACGCGTCGAGCGCGGGCGCCAGCGGGCGGGGGACGTAGGTGGTAGAGGCGACCGCGATCCCGATTCCGATGACCATCGAGAAGAACAGGGCCGGGATGGCGGTCAGGAACGACCCCGCGACGAAGACCCCGATCCCCCACTCGTTGCCCGCGGGGTTCCAGCGCAGCGAGAAGAACTCGAGCCCGAAGTTCACGAAGCCGGACGCGGAGAGCAACGCGATCACGATCGCCGCGAGGATCGCGAGCGGGACCAGCGCCAGCAGGGCCGCCCCCCACCTCGCGACGATCGTCCCGAAGCCCGTCGTCGGGCCGCGCGGAGGAAGGGGTTGCCGGTCCGGGACCGTCTCAGGAGTGCTCACGATGGTTCCTGTCCGAGCTTCGCCTCACCCTTGGATCGACGCCAGCTCCTGCTGGTCGTACCCGATCACTTCGGGGGTCAGCGGGATGAAGTTGACCAGGTCAATGTACGACGACGCGGCTCCGCTCGGCGCGTAGTTGCCGTGCGAGATCGCCCACTGGAGGAACAGCACCGTCGCCTGCAGTGCGGTCGCGGTGACGGTCGTGCCAGTGGGGGAGGTCTTGATCAGAGCGTACTCGAGGTTCACGATCGGGTACGGGCACTCACTGCCGGGCGCAGTGCCGCCCGCGCCAGCGGTCCGGTTGACCGCCCCGGCCGGGCTGCCGCCGAGGATGAGGCTGACCGCGAGCTGGTAGTGCGAGAACTGGAGGTGCGTCAGGCCGAGGTTCGCGTCCTCCGAGATGTTCGCGGCCGACGGCAGGATGTAGTTAGCGGCGGCCGCCGCATACGTCCCGTTCGCGAGGGTCGAGTTGTCCCCGACCGCCGCGTAAGTGATCCCGGTCGCCCCGTTCTCGTAACTGATCCCGACGTAGCCGATCGAGTCGACGGTCGTCTGGAGGCCCTTGACCATCCCGGAGTTGCCGGTCTCGCCGGTCCACGGGGAGCCCGAGAGCGCGCCGGTCGAGAACTTGTACGGCCAGCCGGTCCACGACAGGTAGCAGAGCGAGCTGAACAGGAACGTGTCCCCGCTCGAGTCCGAGCGCTTGAGCGGGACGATCGTCTCGCTCGCGAGCGCCTTGAGCTGGGTCTGGACGCCGGGGGCCTGCGCGGCGAGGATCAGGGGGTTGTCCCACGTGGTGATCGCCCCGCCGTAGATCATCGCGATCACGGTCCCGTTCAGGTTCAGGTGCGCCGTGATGCCGGGCAGGTTGTAGTAGATCAGCTGGGCGGAGATCGCCACGGGGAAGTTGATCAGGTTCGTCACGCTCGCGTTCGAGAGGAACGCGTCCGACGCTCCGATGTTGACCAGCCCACTCTCGGCGTAGCTCTGCCCGGTCCCGCTCCCCGTCGACTCGGGCGCGAGGACGACTTGGGAGTTATAGGCCGTGTAGTTCGGTCCCCAGGAGACCATCAGCGGGTAGAGGAGACTCGAGCCGGTCTCGGTCAGCTGGAGGGTCGTCGAGCTCGAGGTCCGGGTCTTCGAGAGCGAGTTGCCGGCAGAGTAGCCCGCCCCGATGCCGACGAGGAGGAGGAGGACCGCGATCGCGATCGCGATTCCGACTCCGATCGTTCCGGTTCGGCGGCGAACGGGGCTGGACAGGGACTCGGTCGGCGGCGGCGTTCCGGGTGAGGCGGCGCTCATCGGGCGCTCCGTGGGTTCGACATCGACGACATTGACCCCAAGAGATGATATATAGAAACTGAATGTAGAATGTATATTATACAATAGATATACAGTTACCATCGTACCTCATGGAGAATCGGGACCCGGAGTCCCCTCGGCCGGCGCGTCTTAGTCCCTCGTGACTACCGCGGACCACGGCGCGATGGCTGGTCCGCTTTGGGTACGAGGGTTCCACGTTCCACGGGTGGGCGCGCCAACCCGGTCACCGAACCGTGGAGGGCGAGCTCCGCCGGGCCCTCGGGCGCGCCCGGACCGCGACGGCGGGGAGCGAGGTCGAGCTCGAGGTCGCGAGCCGTACCGATCGGGGGGTGAGCGCGCGGGCGAACGCGTTGACCGTCCGCTCGCCGCTCCCGGGCCCGAGCCTCCTGCGGCAGCTCAACGGCGCCGACCCCGACGTCTACTTCACCGCCGCGGCCCCCGTCCCGGATGACTTTCGGGTTCGCCGGGCGGTACGGCGGACGTACCGCTACTTCGACGCCGTCCCGACCCACGACCTCCCCCGGCAGCGCGAGGCCGCCGCGCTCTTCGCCGGGCGGGTGGACGTGCGCTCGTTCGGCCGGGGGGTCCCGCCGGCCGCGCCGGTGTGGCGTCCGGTCGAGTCGGTCACCGTCCGAGAGGTTCCGGGCGGGACGGTCGTCGAGGTCCGCGCCCCGTCGTTCGTCTGGGGGATGGTACGGAAGGTCATCGCGGCCCTCCGAGAGGTGGACGCGGGTCGTCTCCCCCTCCCGCGGCTCCACGCTGCCCTCGCGGGGGCCGCCCGTCTGTCGCTGCCTCTCGCCGAGCCCGAGGCGCTCATCCTGTGGGAAGTCGAGCACGGCGTCCCGTGGACCGTTCTCTGGGCCGGGCCCAACCGCGCCCAGGCCACGGCCGAACTACGACGCCGCCAGGGCGGATGGGTCCGCGCCCGGCTGCTCGAGGTCCTCGGGTCGCTCCGAGTCGACCCCGACGCTTAGCCGACCCGCTCCCAGCGCTCCAGCTTCTGGACCGCGCTCAGCGTCGAGCCGCGTCGGATCTCTTCCCGGACCCGGTTCTCGTGCTCGAGGACGTCGAGCGCGCGGTTCGCGATCTCCTGCGCGCGCTCCCGCGGGACGACCACGACCCCCGAGAGGTCGCCGACGATCCAGTCGCCGGGCCGGACCCGCTGGCCCCCGACCACGACTTCGACCCCGATCTCGCCGAGGCCCTTCGGTTCGCCCGCGTCCGGACTCACGTTCCGGCTGAAGACGGGGAAGCCCATCTCGAGGATCGAATCGAGGTCGCGGGCCGCGCCGTCGATGACGACGCCGGCGACCCCCCGACCGAGAGCGCTCCAGCTCGCGAGCTCCCCCCACATGCCGGTCGAGCCGCCGCCCGCGTCGACGACGATCACGTCCCCCGGGCCGGCGCGGTCGATCGCCTCGATCGGCTTCGCCCAGTCGCCGTCGCGAGTGACGACCGTCACGGCCGGGCCGGCGATCTTGACCGACGGGTCCTTCAGGTGTGGCACGATCCCGTGCATCGCGCCCCGACGCTGCATCGCGTCGGTCACGTTCGGCGCGGAGACCTTCAGGAACGCGGCGCGGACCTCCTCGCCGCCGTACCGGCGGAAATGCTCGGAGGCGATCTCGCGCCGGGTCGAGATCGCCGCGAGGATCTGCCGCGTCGCCTCGGTCATCTTCGGGCTCTTCGTGATCGCCCCGCCCACGATGAGGATCTGAGCCCCGGCGCGCACGGCCTCCGCGACCGTCTCCGAGTTGAGGCCACCGGCGACCGCGACCGGAACCGGGCACGCCTTCGCGAGCTCGGCGAGCACGGCGAACGGGGTCTTCGCCTGCATCTGCATGTCGATCCCGACGTGCCAGCAGACCGCGGCCGCCCCGAGCTCGGCGGCCCGCTTCGCCCGCGCCACCGGGTCGGCGACGCCGAGGAGGTCGACGACGACCTCCGCGCCGTAGAGCTCGCCACCGCGCACCCCGTCCGCGATCGTGTCGTCGTCCGCCGCACCGAGGATCGTCACGAGGTCCGCCCCGGCCTTGGCGGCGATCTCGACCTCGAAGGCGCCGGTGTCCATGACCTTCATGTCGGCGACGATCCGCCGGTCGGGGAATGTCTTCTTGAGCTGCCGGACCGCGTCCAACCCCTCGCTCTTGATGAGCGGGGTCCCGGCCTCGACCCAATCGGCGCCGCCGTCGACCGCCTCGCGGGCCGCGGTGAGGGCCCGCGAGAGGTTCTCGAAGTCAAGGGCGACCTGAAGAACCGGCCGCTCGAGCCGCATGACCGTTCGAAGGCAGTGACGGCGTATTAACGGTCGCGCCGTGGCGCGGGCCGGTGCCGTCGCTCCCACCCGGGTCGGTCCGCCTCGCGCTCGGGGACGCGCGCCGGCTCGACGGGATCGCCGCGGAGTCCGTCCACTTGGTCGTGACCTCGCCGCCGTACCCGATGATCCCGCAGTGGGACGACCTCTTCGCGCGACTCGGGGCAACGACCTACCCCGGGATGCTTTCCGTCCTCGAGGAAGCGTGGCGGGCGTGCCACCGCGTCCTCGTCCCGGGCGGGATCCTCGCGGTCGATATCGGCGACGCGCTGCGGAGGGTGGACGGGGAGTTCCGCCTCTGGCCGAACCACGCCGAGACGCTCGTCGCGGCCGGGCGGGTCGGCTTTCGGCCGCTGCCATATGTGCTGTGGAAGAAGCCAACGAACAAACCGAACGCGTTCCTCGGCTCGGGGTTCCTGCCGCCGAACGCCTACGTCACCCTCGACTGCGAGTTCCTCCTCCTCTTCCGGAAAGGTAGCCTGCGGCGGCTGCCGCCCCACGACGCGCGTCGGGAAGCGAGCCGCCTCTCCCGGGCCGAGCGGGACTGCTGGTTCAGCCAGGTCTGGTCGGACGTCCGCGGCGCGCCGCAGGGCGCCCACGGCGCGCGGAGCGCCGCGTTCCCGAGCGCGATCCCCGAGCGGCTCGTCCGGATGTTCTCGGTCGTCGGCGACACGGTCCTCGACCCGTTCGCCGGGACCGGCACGACGCTCGCGGCGGCCGTCCGATGCGGGCGCCACGCGGTGGGCGTGGAGTGGGACCCGGCGGTCTACGCGCGGCTCGTCGAACGGGCGGCGTCGTTCGGCGCGCGCGTCGTCACTCCGACGGAGGGAGCGGCGGCCGCGCGCGGTGCGCGACCTCCTCGTCGACGGCGAGCTTGAGGTACTGGAGCGCGGACGGGCTGAGCCGGTCCATGTGCAGCAAGAGATAGTGGAGGTAGATCCGCTCGGGCCGGTGGGACGGGCCGGTCGGTCGGGTGGGGTTCCCTGGCGTCTCCCCTCCTTCGGGGCGGTGCCGGTCGAGCGTCTCCTGGTGGTGCTCGTGCTCCGCCCCGTGGTAGGCGCGACCCTCGGGCCCGATGAGCGGCGGGTAGACGTGGCCGATCGGGTCGTACTCGACCGGGACCCGTCTCGGCGGGGACGCCCACGGGGGGCGCTCCGTACGCTCGGCGGACCCGGATCTCGCTTCTGGATACGGGTGGGCCGGGCGTTCCGGGTCCTGGAGATCCGCGATCGGGCGGCCGGCGACGCCCTCCACGATCGACTTCAGGTTCCAACTCGTGCGGCGGCGGGGAGGCCCGTCGGCCGTCGCCTCGGCGTCCACGCCGCCTCCTCTCGCCGCGCCCTCATAAAACCCCCGCTCGAGGGGCATCACCGGACCCCCTGTCCGGGCGTCCGAGCGTGCCCGTGAGGAAGTCGTACTCGGGGGTCGATGCGATGAGCGCGAGCGGGAGGTGGAACGCGCCGATCCTCCAGAGCGACTCCGAGTAGCCAGCCTCGCGGGGGAGCCGCGCCTTCGGCAGCCACTCGGACTCGGCCGGGGTCAGGCCGAAGAACGCCCGCGCCTCGGCCGAGACCTCCGGGAGACGCAGGAACCCGGTCGCGTACAGGTTGCGAAGCACGGCCCGCCCCTCGGGACGGCCGAGGAAGTCGTCCGGGGACTGGCTGACGAGGAGGATCCCGCCGTCGAAGTGGCGCACGTGGCGGACGACGCGGTCGAGGAACTCGGCGGTCGCGGAGTGGCGAAGAAGCAGGTGGGCCTCGTCGACGATCAGGAGCTTCGGCCCCGGTCGGTCGCGGAGTCGGCCGTACGCCCAGTCGAGCACGTACGAGAGGTGGAACGGCAGCCGGTCGTCCGTGACCCCGCGGAAGTCGACAGCGGTCGGCCCGGGGCCGTCCGGGACGGTCGTCGGCCCGTTGACCGAGCGCAACGAACCCGAGCGGAAGATGTCCAGCAGCGACCCGAGGCGGCCGACGGGTGTCCCGTCGTGCTCGAGCTCGGCGAGGAGGTCGTCCCAGGTCGGGGTCCCGGGCCCGCTCGCGTAGAGGCCCGAGACCGCGGTGTCGAGCGTCGCCGCCTCGACGTCGTCGAGCGACGGGAAGAGTGCGCGGAGCATCGTGCCGACCCGGGCCGCCTTCTCGCGCCGGTCGCCCCCGGTCGTGACCGGGTCGAGCGGATTGAGGCGACCCCCCTCCCCCCGTGCGACTCCGATCACCGACCCGCCGAGCGCCCGGACGAACGAGCCGAACTCCCCGAGCGGGTCGAGGATCGTGACCTCCACGTCGGGCCGCATCCAGCGGCTCCGCAGCGCGAGGAGGGCCGCGGCGAACGACTTACCGGAGCCGGTCGTGCCGAAGAGGCCCCACGAGTGGCTCGCGTGCTCCCAGCGGTTGAGGAAGACCGGGCTGGCGTCCGAGAGCGCGAGGCCGACCAGGATCCCGCCCGGCTCGACGACGCTCTCGTCCGCGAACGGAAAGAGGGCGGCGACCCCGTCGGTCGGGAGGGTGTGCCAGTAGCCCCCGGGTCGCGGCTCGGTGCCGGCGAGCGCGGGAGGACCCAGTGCGGATCGGACCTCGTACCGGGGAACACGGGTCCGGAACCCGAGCGCGGCGAGGCGCTCGCCGAGCCGGGCGCGCACCGCCTCGCAGCGGGGGCGCGACGGGCCCGCCGCGACGAAGCGGAGGCCGACTTTCCACAGCTCCTGTGTCCGGCGGGCGACCGCCCGACCGACCGACTCCGCCGTCTCGCGCTCGGCCTCGAGCTCAGGCGTTCGAGCCCCGGGGTCCCCGGACGCGAGCTCCGCCTCCGCGACCGCACGCGCGCCGTGCAGGATCTCGAGCGCGCGCGGGGGCGGGATCCGATAGAGCTCGAGCGAAAGCTCGACGGGCTCGGTGGTCGGGAGGACGCGCCCGAGGAAGCCGAACGGTACCTCGGACGGGAACTGCCGCACTAGGAGCGGGGCGCGGTAGCATCGCCCGAGCCGCAGCCAGGTCGCCGCCTCGATCTCCTCCGGCCGGTCCGTCACGGGGCTCCCTCCGTCCGGCGCGCCCACGGGGCGCGGTGCGGACGCCCGGCCCACCAGAGCGGCAGGAGCGAGGCGGCGAGAAGGAGGCCCCGGACGACCGAGAGAGGCGGGGGCAGCAGGAAGTACAGTGCGGCGCCCGCGACCGCGGAGGCGAGCCCCAACCTTTCGCCGACACCGAGCCCCGCGGTGCCCGCCGCTCGCTCCGAGGCATGGGCCGCCGCCCACCCGGCCGCGGCGAGCGCCGTGAGCGTCAGCGTGAGCGCGTCGAGGTACGACGCGACGAGCGACAACCCTCCGGCGATCAGGGCGAGGCCGACCGCGACGCGAAACGCGTCGAACTCGACCGCGACGAGGTAGGGGTTTGGGGATCTCACGGCACGGAGCGCGTCCACGGACCCCCCCACGACCGCGCCGCGTCCTCGAGTCGTCGGTCTCGAAGCCGACAGATCCGCAGACCGAGCGCGGACAAGCCTGCGCCCAGGGTCGCGACGCGCCCCTCCAGGTCCGAGAGGGCCCCCGCTCCGGGCCCGTCGGTGGCGAGAACGAGGTCGACCCGCCGCACGAGCCGTCGCCGACAGAGCAGGGTGACCAACTCCGAGTAGCCAGCGGCCGCTGGGCCGTCCGCGCGCTCCGGGTCGATCGGACCCGGAACGACCGGGGCGGAGCGCATCGGCGTCGAGGCGACCAAGAGCCCGACCGGTCCACGGAGCGCGCGCAATAGGTCGCGGAACCGCTCGAAGCGCGCCGCGAGCTCGTCGGGAGGCAGGTACGCGAGCGGGGTGCCCGCGGCGCGGACGATCGCGAGGTGGCGCCCGTCGCTGAGCGGGAGCAGCCCGCGCCGCACCCGCGCGCCGGACGCCGGCCCGGTCACCGTCCCGCCCCCGGCCCAACGCCGCCACTTCCACCGGCAGAACGACGCCGCCTCCTCGTCGAGCCCACGGCCGTCCGGCCGGACGACCGTGAGGCCGAAGCCGGCGGCGGCGACCGCCGGCCACAGCCAGGGGGACGTGAACGGGACCAGGACCGCCCCCGCGGCCGCATAGCTGACGAACTTGAGCGCGTCGCGCGCCGACGCGAACGGGCCGAGGCGCAGCCGTCGGTCGAGCCGCTCGGGGAGGCCCACGATCGGCGGACCGTCCGCGAGGTCGGCCATCTCATCCGGACCCCCCGCCCCGGATCGGGGGCCAGCGACCCGGACCCGACCCCCCCTCGGCGCCGCTGCGGAGGTGCCGGACGAGATGCACGGCCCCGTGCCCGACCAGCTGCGCCGCGGCGAGGGGGACCGCCGCCGGAGCGGTCGCGCTCCCCGCCGCGCGGGCCGTGCCGCCGAGGGCCCGGCCGAGCGTCCCCGTCTTCGCCGCGGCTCCCGTGGATCCCACGGCGGAGGCGGGGGCCACGTAGCCACTCGCCGCCGACGGCGCGGCCGAGAGCCCGCGCTGGGTGCCCGCAGAGATGGTGCCCGCGCTCGCGGCGATGCCGAAGGCGGACAGCTGCGTGCCGGCGAGCGAAAGGAGGTACGGTGAGGCGAGCGCGCAACCGAGGTACCCGACCAGGAGGATGGCGCTGGGGCTGCTGACCGCGAGCTCGAGCGGCACGACGACCACGCACGGCAGGAAGACGAGCTCGGCGAACAGGAACCACGCCCGGCGGGCGAGCGGAGCGAGCGGCCGGATCGGCCAGAGCAGGGTGAACACCGGCAAGAGGACGAGCAGCACGGCGAGGAGCGCGTCCCGCAGACCGAGGGCGAGCACGAGCCCGAAGACGAGCGCGAACTCGACGAAGGAGAGGACGAACGCGACCGCGCCGTTGTCCCAGGAGAACTCGATCTGGGCGTAGCCGGCGAGGTTGACCCAGTGCTGCCACGCGCCACCGTCCCAGCCCGCGAAGATTGGATAGACCCCTCCGCCCAGCTGCAGCACCGCCCCCGCGATCGGGACGGTGAAGTTCGCGGCGACGACCGCGAGCACGAGCCGCGGAAGGAGCCCGTCGAACAGCTGCGCCCATCGGGAGACGAACGCCCGGGAAAGGTACAGGACCGCCACCCCGACCGCGACCAGCGCGATCGCGGGGTCGACGAGATTCGCGATCGTGTAGGTCGAGAACGCCGCGGCGGCGGCGAGGTAGTTCGACGGGTGCGCCCCCCCCGCCGAGAGCGCCGGGTAGAGGGCGGTCCGGGCGAGCTCGGGGACGAGCAACTGGTCGTACGTCGGGCCGATCACCGCGGTGATCAGGGCGGTGAGGCCGGCGAAGAGGAGGAAGAGGAGGTACTGGAGGAGGCTCCCGAGGTCCAGCCCGAACACGGAGTCTCGCCCTCCGCTACGTCCCGGTCAGGACCCAGTGGGCGAGTCCCCAGACGAGACCCGTTATCGCCGCGACGAACAGCAGCGTCCCGACCAGCGCGTCCCGTGCGCGGTCCTTGGCCTGGACCTTTTTCGTCACATCGTTCGAGAACCAGCTCAGCGCGACGCGGGCCCAGACGAGCGCGAGGAGACCACTGCCCGCGACGCCGAGGAGGTCGACCAGCCGCCCGATGGACGCCGAGAAGTTCGTGACGGGCGACGAGTTCTCGGCCGGGGCGGTCGTGCTCACGACGCGCGGGGCCCGTGCCGGTGCCGTACCGGTCGGTGGGAGCGCTCCGACGACGAGGAGTGAGAGCGCGAGCGCGAGGACGATGGCGACCGCCCGGCCGCCGATCACCCGCCGGATCACGCGCGGGGAGTCGCGGACCACGAGAGCACCTCCTCGCCGTCGTCGCCGGTCTCCGTACGAACGGTGCCGTCAACGACGAGGCGGTCGATCGTCGAACGCGCGATGTCGAGAGCGACCCCGGCCTCCTCGGCGAGCAGTTCGACCGTCGACCGGTCGGCCCCGTCGGCCGGCTCGATGATCCGGCGCAGGACCCCCACCGGATCAGGGGGAGGCGGGGCCGAGGTCCGGGCCCGCCGCCGTCGGGCGAGGTAGAGGAACCCACCCAGTACCGTCGCCCCGATCGCGAGCGCCCCCGCGATCGACGCAAGGTCCGACTCCGAGGATGGTGAAGCGGCGGCAGGGGTCGGCGAGGGTGGCGGCGAAGGGGACGAGGAGTTGGTCGGGGGCGGTGTCCCTGTCGAGGCCGGCACCCCCACCGTCCCGTTCCACTCCAGCGTGACCCCGAGCGCGTCGGTGGCGACGACCGTGAGGGAGAGGGACCCGTTCTGCCGGGCCGGGAAGCTCCACGTGACGTCCCCGTCCGCGGCGACGCTTCGGTTCCAACGCTCCCCGTCGGCCGCCGTCAGATTCACCGCGAACGGGGGGAGGCCGCCCGCCAGCGAAACCCCCAGGTCGAACTCGCCCGGGACCGGCGGGCTCGCCGCCAGGAACGACGCCGCTCCCGAGAACGCCGGAACCATCGGAAGGTCGACCGTCGTCGCGGTGACCGCGCCCGCCGCGTCGATCACGACGACGGTCACGACGGCAGTCCCCTCGAGCGAGAAGACCGCCCACCAGTGGAACGACCCGATCGCGTCGAGCAGTCCGACGCCCGCCGAGCTCTCGACCGGGACCGACCCCGGCGCGACGAACCAGAGGAACGGGGGAACCCCCGACCCGACGCTCACCGACATCGAGAGGTTCGCCCCCGTCGGGGTCTCGCTCGTGCCGGTGGCGATCGAGTCGTTCAGGGGCGAGTCGACCCACCAGGGTGTCGAGACGTTCGACGCATTGGCGCCGTCCGCATCGACGAGCGCGGCGGAGAACTCGAACCTCCCCGCTTCGGGCGCGGCGATCGGCACGAGCGCCGTCCCGTCCGTCGCGAGCGAGAGGACGCCGGAGTCGGCGCCACCCCCCTCGACCCACGCGATGCGGAACGGTCCCACGCCAGCGGCGACCCGGAACGAGAGGAACCCCGACACCCCCACCTCCGTCGCCACGGACGAGAGGTCGATCTCGAGCGTCGGCCTCGGCGCGACCGGGATAGTGAGGGTGGCGGTCACCGTGTCGGGAGAGGAAGGCGTGAGGGCCTGCACGCCGACGTAGCCGGTACCGGGCGCGAGGAACGTGCACACGAGCGGCTCCGACCGGTTCAGCGCCGGAACGGCGGTCGCGGGGACCGAGGTGCACGTCGAGGTGACGATGGGTCCCATGGGCGCATTGAGCACGGTCACGTTCAGGTGGACCGGCATCGCGACGTCGACCGCGGATCGGTTGGCAACGATCCCGACGACCAGGCTGCCGCTGACGTAGACCGGCTCCGGCGCGCTCGCTTGGGCGAAGAGACCGTCGGAGTCGGAGACGAAGACCTCCGGCACGTACGTGCCGGCGGAAAACGAGTGCGAGAGTGCGAACCCCGCGTCGGCCGAGAGGTTAGTGGTCGAGGAGCTCCCGTCCCCCCAGGCGACCCGGACCGTGAGGGGCGGCTCCCCGCCGCTCACGTTCCCGCGGAGGGTCGCGGTCTCCCCCGGCTCGACGGGTTCCGGGTCGACCGACAGGTTCTGGACGGAGATCTGCGGCACGACGGTCACGTTCGCCCCCGCCGTCGCCAGGATCGCGGTCGCCGCGGTGGCGCAGTCGAGTACCGCGGCCGCGCGCACCGCCACGACCGCGACGCCCGCGGCCACTGCGGTGGCCGTGAAGTTAACGGTCGCTCCGGTCGCGGGCGCGACCGACCCCTCTCCGCCGGCGACCGACCACCGGAACCACTCGGGCTCGAGCGAGCAGGCCGCGGGGGTGCCGACCCACGTCGCCGTGAACGGGGTGACGTTGCCGACCGGGGTCCACCACGACGTCGGGTCCACCAAGAGCCGGACGGACGAGGGGGCCGGCGGCACGGACGCGACCGGGGGGGCGGCGGAGGTCCCCGGCGAGCTCAGCAGGAGCACCGCGAGCAGCGCGCCGGTCGCCACTCCGATGAAGGGGCAAGCCCGAGCCGGACCGACCGCGCCGCGCATTTCCGCCTCAGGGCGGCGGACGGGCTCGCCCTATTTGCGGCGAGGCGGCTCAGCGAACGGTGGAAGGTGCCGGCGCCGGACGGACGAGGAGGGCGACGTGCTCCCGAGAGAACGGGGCGAGTGCGACCTCGGCCCGGACTGCGAAGCCCTCTCGCTCGAGCTCGGCCCGCGCCTCGCGGACGACGACCGGTCCCGCGCGGCGCTGGGTGACCGACCGTACCTTGAGCATGAGGACCCCTATCCCCGCCGGTGCGAGGCACGCCCTCGCGTTCTCGACGAAGATCGCCGCCTGGTTGCGCTGGGCCACGTCCTGGTAAAGGAGGTCGACGACGCCCACGTCCGCGCGATACCGCTCCGGCAGCTGCGCGTCGGCGAGGAGCGGCAGGAGGTTCTCGCGGCGCCGCGCGAGTGCGAGCAGCGGCGCGAACGACGTCGGGCTCTTCTCGACCACGAAGACGTCGGCGGCGGGCCACAGGTCGGAGAGATGGCTCGCGGTCGTGCCGTGAGCCGCACCGAGGTAGAGGACTCGACGCACCTCCCCCCAGAGGTCGGCGGGCGCCCCCTTCAGGAGCAGGGCGGCGAGCTTGGACCGGAACGGGTCCCAGAGGCGGTACTCGACTCCTCCCGCGACGCGCAACTCCTCGCCGTAGACCCGTTCGCCGGGCCGGGCGTTCCGGGTGTAGAGCTCCCGTCCCTCGCGGAACACCCCCGGCCACGCCGTCGGGTCCATCGGCGCGGTCCCTACCGGACGGCGGCGAGGAACTCAACCTCGACCGCCGCGTTCAGCGGGAGGCTCGCGACGCCGATCGCGACCCGGGCCGGCCGTCCGTGGTCGCCGAAGAGGTCGATGAGGAGCTCGGTCGCGCCGTTCGCGACCTCGTGCGGTCGGTCGAACCCCGGGGACGTCGCGACGTACACCGCCACGCGCAGGAACCGCTCAACGCGGTCGATCGAACCGAGCGACGCCCCGAGCGCGCTGAGCGCCTGGAGTGCCGCCCGGCGCGCGAGGTCCCGCGCCACATCGACCGGCACGTCCCGGTCGACCCACCCGGGGTGGACGACCTTCCCGGACTCGACCACGATCTGGCCCGAGACCCACGCGAGTCCGCCGTGCGTAACGACGGGGGAGTACGCCCCGGCCGGCTTCGGCGGCGGAGGGAGCTCGATGCCCAGGGCGCGCAGCCGCTCGGTGGGAGTGGGAGCCATGGCCCCGCTAACGATGCGGGCGGAAAACGATGCGGTGCCGCCGGGCCGTTATCGCTAAAGCCGCGGGGTAAGCTGCGGGAGGTCGGATGTCGTTCTTCCGGAGACTCCGTAAGGACAAGGGCTCGCCGGCCAAGGGCGAGGAACCCGCCACGGACCCGGACGCTCCCGCGTCGCCGACGACCGACGAAGACGCCTCCTCGCCCCAAGAATCCGCCCCCGCCGCCCCTGCGGTCCCCGTCGAGCTCGCCCCCGCCGCAGCGCCCGCGGCTCCCGAGCCGCCGCCCCAGGTCGCGGCGGCCCCGGGG
>JBOGRO010000035.1:0-8217 GCA_050749465.1 Thermoplasmata archaeon
AAGTAGATAAGGGTGCGTTCAATAGTGAACGCAATCGTCTGAGGCGCCTCAACAATGTCCGTGGTGATCGTGGTCTTCCGACTCCCGCCGAAGGTGCCGAACCTCGTGGCGACGAAGTTCTGCCAGCGCCTCTACGGCCAGGCGGTGAGTTCGTGGGGTGGGAAGTACCGCTATCGTCGGACGGGGGTGCTCGACGGGATTCCCCACCGCAAACTGTTGCGGGGCGTGGTCATACTGCGGGAGTCGGACCTGGCGGCGGTCCGACAGGTGCTCACCGAGTTTGGGGCCTCGGTCGAAGTACGGGTGATCCAGCCGACTGCCGAGGACCGCCTCGCGCTACAACCGGCCGCTCACTGAATTACGTCCCAAGGCCTCTTCCCGCCGGCGGCGAGACACCGTCCACGCCCGTCGGAACGCTTAATCGGCCGGGCTCGGTACCCGGGTATCCCGGAGGAGTCCCCGGGAGTTCGATGCGTCCTCAGGTCATCATCGTCGCGACGCTGCTCCTGAACGCCACGCTGTTCGTCGTCAACCTGGTCGTCGCGGTCGCCTCGGGGAGTCGCGCGATCCTGGCCCAGGCGATCTTCACCCTCACCGACCTGGTCGGCAGCGGCCTCCTCCTGTGGGGGCTCTATCTCTCGCGCCGGCCGGCCTCCCACGAGTACCCCTTCGGCCGCGGAAAGGAGCGGTTCTTCTGGGCGTTCGTCTCGATCGTCGTCACGTTCACGGTCGCGGGGGTGGTCGCCCTGGTCGAGGGGATCGGCCAGATCCTCAGCCCCGTGGCCCTGACGCACATCGGAGAAGGCATCCTCGTCGTCGGGGCCACGATCATCGTGAGCCTCCTCGGGATCGTCGTGACGCTGCGCGAGTTGCGTCTCTCCCGCCAGACGCTCACCAGCCTGCTCGAGTCCGCGAACCAGGGACTGAAGGCGATCTTCTACCAGGATTTCGTCTCGATCGCGGCGAGCCTGGTCGCCTTCCTCGGCCTCCTGATCGTCTACCAGACCGGACACCCCGAGGCGGATGGGATCGCCGCCGCGCTGGAGGGGGTCCTGATGATCGCGACCGGCTTCGTCCTGACCGCGGAGAGCCGCGAGTACCTCGTCGGCCGGGCCCTTGCGCCCGAGGACGCGCGCGCGATGCTGCTGATCGTCGAGCGGAACGCGTCCGTCGCGAAGGTACGCAGCCTCCAATCGATGTTGCTGGGGCCCGACGACGCGCTCCTCGCGCTGCGGATCAACTTCCAGGACGGGATGACGACCGATCAACTCGAGACGGCGATCGACCAGGTGACGGGCGCGCTCCGCCAGGCGTATCCCGTCCTCCGCCACGTCATCATCGAGCCGGAATCGTAGAGGGCGCCGCGGCCTCGACGGACGGGTCGCGGGTGCGTGCAGCGGTGAGGGCGACCAACGCGGTCGCAACTCCCCCGAAGAAGAGGTAGTAGCCCGTGTTGCCGAACGCGGCGACCAGCTGGGTGCCGACCACGAGCCCGAGGATCATTCCGAGCGAGATCGTGAGCGAGTAGATCGCCATCGTCGTCCCCCGGCTGAGCGCGAGCGCGAGGTCGGCCAAGGCGGCGAGCGCCGCGGGCCCGTATCCGAGCGCCGCGATCACGCTGACGGCGAGCCCGGCGAGGAGTTCCGGCAGCGCGCCGTAGGCGATCACGAGCGACGCGAAGAGCATCACGCCGACGAACCCGAGCACCCCCACGTTCATCATCCGGGTCCGGCCGTGGCGGTCCGCGAGCTTTCCGAACTGGGGCTGGGTCAGGACGAGGACGGCCCCCCCCGCCCCGATCCCAGCGGCGAGGTACGTGTCGGGAAAGCCGACCCCCGCCGAGGCGGTCCCGACGAAGACGAGCGCGTAGCCGATCAGCATGTAGATCACGAGCCACGGGAGCGTGACGAGGAGCACGCCGCGCCGGAACGCGTGGCGGAGGATCTGGGCGAGCGGGAACCCCTGGACGGGGACGATGCGGGGCACCCCCCGAACGAGGTACCAGGCAAACCCGAAGCCGGCGAGCAGGATCGCCGCGCCGATGACGAAGACGAACGGCAGGAACCCGACCGCGAGCCGGCCGTCCTGAAGGAACCCGAGGATCCCGATCCCGAAGGCGAACCCGCCCAGCCAGCCCGCGAGGTTCATCGCGTCGAACCGTCCCATCTCGAGGCCCCGCTCCTCCTCCCCGGAACGGTCGGCGACGACGGCGAGGCTCGAAGCGAGGATCGCGCCGCTCGCGATCCCGAAGAAGAAGTTCAACGCCCCGAGCGCCACGATCGACCGCGTCAGCGCGACGAGCCCGAAGAGGAACGCGGCACCGAGCGTCCCCGCGAACAGAACGGGAAAGCGCCCGACGCGGTCGGTCAGGACCCCCGAGAGGAGCACGGTCGTGAACTCGCCGATCGGGGCCATCGCGGCGACGAGGCCGACCGTCCCCTCGTCGCCGCCGCCGAGGCTCGTCAACCGTCCGAGGATGTAGCTCGCGAAGACCGCGAGGGTGATCCCGAACGCGAACCGGACGAAGAACGTCGCGCCGAAGACGGCGAGGAGCGAGCGGGCGTGGACGCTTCCCGTGGGGTCGCCCAGCGCCTCCGCCACGGTCTTCGGACTAGCCGGCCGTCGGCGCGTGCTCGATGAGCTCGATCCAGACGTCGTTGGGGTCGAGGATGAACGCGATGCGGGAAGTTCCGCCGGAAAGCCGGTACGGTTCCTTCGCGATGCGGATGTTCTGGCCCCGCACCTTCAGGAGGAACCGATCGAGGTCCGTCACCTCGAACGCGAGGTGGTCGAGCTGCTCGCCCGCCTCGAACTCCTCCTTCCCGTCCCAGTGGGTGAGCTCGACTCGCGCACCGGACTGCGGGTCCTTCACGAACGCGATCTCGGCGTGGTTCTCGGGGATCGTGCGGCGCCGCTCGAACTCGAGGCCCAGGACCTCGGTGTAGAATCGGAGACTCTCGTCCATGTGGCGCACCGTGATCGACGTGTGGAGGAAGCGCATCTGCCCTCGGTGGTAGCAGGCGTGTGTGCCCTTCTAAACCTTCGTGCGGACGTCAGGGGTGACCGTACACGACGCGCAGCGGCCGGGATCCGGGCTGCCAGTCGCCCTCGACCCGGACGAACCCGACCCGTTCGAACTGGAGGATGTCACGCGGGCGAGCCTCGGCGAGCGCGGCCTCGCCGACCCCGGTCGAGTGGTGACCCTCGACGTCCAGGAGGTCGACCGGCACCGCACCGGTCCCACCGACCCACTGGAGCCGGGGGAGTTTCTGATTCTCGCGGCTCGTGAACGTCGCCCGCAGCGTTCCGCCCGGGCCTGGGATCGTCGCGGGAAGCCGAAGGTTGAGAAGGTCCTTCAGTCGGACCTCCTCGCCGGGACGAGCGGCGAGGTCGCGGTGCGGGAGGAAGAAGGTGGGGCCGGCCGGGGCCGCGCGCTTGCCGAGCTCTTGGTGCTCGGGGTGGTTCCAGAGGTCGACCGACGCGAGGCCCTCGGGGTACCCGTCGACCTCGACCCGGACCGGCTCGGGGACGAACGCCCGTCGTACCGTCGAGGCGTCGATCCTCTTGCGGTTCTCGGCGTAGAGGGTCTCCGCCGGTACCTCGATGTCCGCGAGCGACATTCCGAACGACAGGACGAACGCGCGCAGGGCGTCCATGGAGATTCCCCGTCGGTCGAGCGAGCGCAGCGACCACGTTCGCGGGTCGGCCCAACCGTCGTAGACCCCCTCGGTCACCTCGCGGTAGGACTTGCTCTTCGCGACCTTCGCCTCGCGCACGCGCAGGATCCCCCAGTGCAGGAACGGCGGTCCCTGGATCCCGAGGACGTCCCAGATGTACCGCTGCATCCGGTCCTCGATCACGAGGTCCTTCCCCCGCAGCACGTGGGTGATCCCGAGCTCGATGTCGTCGACCGCCCACGAGAACTCGAGGAGAGGCCAGACCCGGTATCTGTGGCCGACCCGCGGATGTTCGACGTCGCTGACGCGGAAGAGTACTCGGTCCCGGAACGCGGGGTCCGGGTCCGCGAGGTCGGTCTTCAGTCGCAGGACGGCGCCACCGGGCTCGTAGGCGCCCGTCAGCATCCGCGCCCATTCCGCCGTCGCCTCGGGCGGAGACTGCGCGCGCTCCGGGCAAGCGAGTCCCTGCGCCCGGTTCGCGCGCAGCAGCTCCGCGGGGCAGCGGCAGACGTAGGCGGCCCCCTTCTCGATCACGCGGCGCGCCCACGGGTAGAAGAGCGGGACCCGGTCCGACTTGTAGACGACCTGGTCCGGTTTGACGCCGGCGAGCTCGCAGTCACCGAGGATCAGGTCAAAGAACTCGGGGTTGACCCGCTTGTCCTCCGAACCGATCGTGTCGTCGAACACGAGGAGAATGCGGCCGTTGTACTTCTCCCGGTAATGCTGGTGCACGTAGAGCAGACGGCTGTGGCCGACGTGGAGGACCCCGTTCGGGAACGGGGCCATGCGCAGTACGACCTTTCCCGGCACCGCGCCCGGCAGGTCCGGAA
Organism: Thermoplasmata archaeon; assembly: GCA_050749465.1. Taxonomy (GTDB): domain Archaea; phylum Thermoplasmatota; class Thermoplasmata; order Lutacidiplasmatales; family UBA184; genus Lutacidiplasma. Next base: position 4,508 of record JBOGRO010000035.1, read on the forward strand.
ACTCACCACCCTCGCTCCGTTCCTCTCGGTGACGCTCGGGCCCGGGGCCACCGAGCGCGGCCAGCTGAGCCTCCAGGTCCGCCCGAGGAATGCGGGCGATCTCGTCGATGATCACCTCCACGGCGGCGCGGACCTCCCCCGACTGCGCTCGTAGCGTGGGTTCGGTGGCGAGCAGGCGGGCGACCACCGGCCCCGGCCGCGGGGCGCCGTCGTGCGAGAGTGCGTTCTCGATCGCCGCACGGCGAGCCCGCTGCGCGATATCGGGAGAGAGCGGCACGCCCCTCCGGACCCCGGTTCGGATTAAAGGCGTTCCCGCCGGGAGGGCCGGCCCGAGGACTCGGGGACGGTGCTCGCCGGGGGCCGGATCGTCTGGGCGACCGCCTCGGCCATCGTGATCTCACCGCGGAGGACGCGGTGGGCCGACGAGCGCGAGATCGTCACGAGCCCCCCGCTGCCCTCTCGGCTGAGCCGTTGGGTGTTCGCGATCTCCCCCGGGGTGGGGGTGGTCGGCAACGGCTCCCGGACCGAGCGGCCGACCCCGTGGGCGATCGACCGCGCGGCGGCGGCATCCCGCGGCCGGCGGTGGCCCCGCGGCGTCGTCCCTTGCTCGTCGACGAGTTCGATCGCCCGGTGGTGCTCGAGCAGGGCGTTCACGACGCGATTGCGGCTCGGCGGGTCACCCATCCCGACGCGAAAGAGCACGTGCCGCGAGGGGAACCGGTGGCGGAGCTGGCTCGAAAACGTCGCGGCCGCTTCGGGCGACTCGAGGTTTCCCTCTGCGATGCAGCGCGATCCCGCTAAAACCGCGTAGCCCGGACGTGGCCCGGGGTCGATCCCGACGACCAGGTCGCCGTCCGGGTCGCCCGACTCGAGCGCGTTCGCCACGGCGGCCCCGAGCGCGCGCCGGTCGCCGTTCTCCGCGACGACGAGCACGTGGGGATGCGAGATCTCGCCGGCCTCGGCCGGTGAGGTAAGGACGACCGCCACTCGGCTCGGGATCCGCTGACCCGGCAGCAAACTCACGGAGGGCAACCGGCGCTCCCGCAGGAAACCCGCCAGCTCTCCGTAGAGAGCCGGGTCTCGTGTGACGAGTGCGACCGATCGATGTCTCAACGAGACACCTGACGGTGATATACGGCATTAACCTTGCCCCCGAACGTGCCGGTCTGTCTCCACTGCGGGACGTTGGGCGAGGACGGAGCCCTCTTCTGCTCGAAATGCGGTTTCACGCTCCCGCAGGTCGATGCCGCCGCGCCGCCGCTCGCGCGGGCCGCGCCGCCGGTGAGCGTCGTCGCGCCCGGAACGGCGCCGCCGATGGTCCGAGTGACCTCCCCCGCGTCGGCGGCGTACCCGGTCGCTCCGGGAATCGACGCGAGCGGCTTCACCGGTCCGATCGCTCCGCCCCCCTCGGGAAAGTACTGCATCCGATGCCGCACGATCATCTCGCGAGCTGCGGTCTATTGCCCCGTATGCCAGCAACCGCAAACTCCGTGAGACGCGGCGGCCGGCGCGGCCGCCGCACCGCGGGAATGGTCCGGATCGCGCGCGAGCGGGTCTCGGCCCTCTTCGCGCTCGCCGAGCGCGAGGCCGCGGGAGGTCGCGGGGAGCTCGCGAATCGCTACGTGGTGCTCGCGCGGAAGATCGGAACGCGTTACAACGTTCGGTTGCTCCCCGAATACCGGGAACTGTACTGTCGGGGGTGCTCGGTGTTCTGGGTCGAAGGTCGGTCGGTGCGGACCCGGCTCCGGTCGGGTCGGCGGGTCCGCACCTGTCTCGCGTGCGGTCGGGAGCGCCGCACACCGCTGGGTACTCGGACGCGCGGAGTCAGCGCCCCGGTCGAACTCGAGTCTCGGCGCGTCCTCCGCGAGGAGGGTGCGCCGGTCGAGATCGCCCTCGGCGAGGAGTCCGAGGAGCCGACCGACGACGAGTCGGAAGTAGAATAAGCGCTGGCCTCTCCTGTTTCTCCCGCGCCGGGGTGGCCGAGCGGCCAAAGGCGGCAGACTCAAGATCTGCTCTCGCAGGAGTTCCCAGGTTCGAATCCTGGCCCCGGCATCTATCGAATCGGAAAGTTCTTTCCGTGTCGGGGCCGGGACGAGAACGCCCGGACGTTGTACGCATTGGCGTGTGCTCCCACTCACGGGGATGGGAGAAGGGGGTGGGATTCCCTCAGGTAGGTTTCGGGACCGCCCCCGACTTACGCGAGATGTATCCCTCTCTCGGTCACGCGCCCCCCCCCGCGGCCCGTCATCGAACGCGCGCGTCCTTCATTGAGCCAGCCCGGCCGCCCGCGCAGCGAACATGAAGACGCGGACTCGCGTCTCCGACACTCTGCTCGCTGCGAGCCGGAGTCGAGTCGGACTGACTTGAGTCCCACTACGGAATCTCAAGGGAGAGATGCTTCGGGCTCAGGGACTTTAGGAAATCCCTCGCGTCGAACACCTCCCCGGGCGCGACGACGCCCGTCACCTTGGCGGCGCCGTTGACCACGCGCTGCGTCGCCTCCACCACGATCGGTGCGGTCACCGCGTAGATATCCCGCCCGCGCACGACCGCCCGTCGCCGCTCGGCTCCCCTGCGCGCGATCGCATCCACGAGGAAGACCTGGGACGAGCGTCCGCTCGCGTCCGCCGCGGTCGGTGGCGGCGTGTCAGGGTTGGAAAGGTCTGTGATCGGTGTGAGGTTGATGTACGGTCGGATATCGGGCACGTTTAGATGCCGCGAGATGAGGATGGTTTCGGCCAGAAGGAGGCCCACGACGCCTTGCTCGCCGAACGGGGAAGGAAAACTCCACGTCCGAGGAGGCGGGGCGTCGGCGAGTTCCAACCTGTTGTTCGTGAAGATGAACCGCTGGCCCGGGTTACGTTCGCCCGTCAATCGAGTTCCCCGCGTCGGCTTCCAACTGTCGAGCGCGACCGCGACGCAGATCTCGTCCGCCGCATCCCAGTCCCCGATGGCCACGGTCGCCAGGAGATCGCTCAGTCCTCCGAAGAAGCCCATCGCGGGGGCGACCACAACGCCAGCGTGCCGTGCGGCGTCCACATATCTCGTGAATACAGCGTGGACCGCCGCCTGCTCCGCCGCCACGTCCAGGTAGTGGATGCCAGAACGGAGGGCGGCCTCAAGGACCGGCGCGGTGGTGTCGATGAACGGCCCGGCGCAGTTGATGACCGCCGAGGCACCCGACATCGCGTTGTCGAGCGATGCCGGGCTGGTCACGGACGCCACGCGCACCTCCAGCCCCGGATGCGCACGGCCCACTTCCTTCATCTTGCCCGGGTCGCGACCGGAGAGGATGGGCGTCCATCCGCGTGTTAGCAGCTCTGAGACAATGAAACGTCCAGTGTGCCCGTACGCACCAAAGACGGTCACGACTCGATTGGGTGTGGGCGGAGTTGCGGGAGCCTGGACCTCCGAATGGGCACTTGCGCTCACAGCGGTCAAGTCATCGAACGGGGGCGCCCCACATCTAGTCGTGAGTTTGGTAGTTTAAATACTACGGCCCGAGCGGAGCCCGATCCTGGGTCGCTGCGGGCTTCGTCACTCCTCCTCGGCCGACCCGGTGGGAGCGATCGTAGTATTCTCGGCCCATCCTTCTGAATCCTCTGTAGTGAATGGACCCAACTGTTTATGTATTGTCAGACTATGGGCGACGTGTGATCCTCACCTGTCGAACGGTGGATCGCCACGACTACTGGGAGGTGGCCACCTCT
>JBOGRO010000036.1:0-25397 GCA_050749465.1 Thermoplasmata archaeon
GAAGCTCTACATCGAGCGGTACAACGAGGTCCCCCGGCCGTTCCAGTGGCGGGCGACCGCCGATGAGATCCTCGTCAAGGTCACCCGGAACCGGTTAAACGTAGGTCTGGCTGGTACGGGACACTAGCACCGAAGGGGGAACGACTCAAGTAGTGTTCCCGAATCGGCTCGGCCCCTCGAGCCTGGCCTCGCAGCCAGGGTGAGTGAGTCGTGACGAACGTAACTACTCCGGCAACGACCGCTGCGGCCAGCGCGATGTCGATCGACTCGACCTTGCGGCGCCGTGCGATTCCCCTCCTCGTTGGGCTGATCGTGGAGGCCCTCGTCGGGAGCTTGCTGTCCAACACGAACCCCTACAACCTCGCCTACCTCGGGACCCACATCGGACTCGCACTCCTGATCGTGGTGTTCTCGGGGTATGCGCTGATTCTCTCCCTGCGCCGCTCCAAAGCATCGGCCCGGGCCGCTGCCGGGCTCACCTTCATCACCACGCTCGGGGCGACCGTCAGCGGTACGGTCTTTCTTCTGGGGGGTTCAAGCCCCATCGCGCTCGACGCCATGCAGGCTCTGGCCGTCGTCGCGATCTTGGGTGCGATTCTGCTGATGGTCTTCGGTGCGGTGCCGTCGCCTCGGCCGACAGCCTAGCGCCCGGCATCCGGTCGAAGCTCGCGGTCGGTCCCGGAGTCGCGGGAAGGCGCTCGGGCCCTCTTGCCGCAGTGACTCGAGAGGCTCAGTGCCCTGCGCGAGCGCGAGTGAACCACCACGCGTTGCCCCACGCATCTCGGACCCCACCCCTCCGGTCCCCATCGGCCGCGTCCGTGGGCTCGCGTACGGACGTCGCGCCCGCCTGGAGCGCACGATGGTAGCCCCGGTCCGCGTCGGTCACGTAGAGGTGCAACATCGCGGGGAAGAGCGGGCGGCCGGGGGGAGAGGCCCCGATCACGACGACCGCGTCCTCGACTCGCACTTCGGCGTGTTGGACGTTGCCCTCGGAGCTCGTCTCCCGGTATGTCAGCTGCCCACCGATCCCTTGCTCGATGAATCGAACGAGGCCGGCCGCATCCCTTACGGCAAGGTACGGTGCCAGTTTCGGCGTACGGGTGGGTTCCATGATCCGCTCGAGCTCGTCCGCCGTAGTCTGTGACCAGCAAAGCGAAGCGGTTAGGTGGGCTGCTCGATGTTATTCGACCGTTGCCCCCCACGTCCAACTGATCCGCCGGGTACAGGCGCGGTTCTGCCCCAGTGCGGCCGGGGTGCAACACATATCCCGCCCGGTCGATGGGAGGGCGGAAGCCTCATGGGCGCGGCAAGGCGGCACGATCGCGGTGGCCCGCATCGGGCAACCTTTCGAAGAGCACGCTGGCCCGAGGACCTCGACATCGTCCGTCGCTTCTTCCACGACTATCGCGCGTGGCTCACCGACCATCGGGACACTGTCGCATCGTCGGAACCGAGGGTAGAGTCCGGGCTCGCGCTCATCGACCAACTTATCGCGGAGCTGCCCGGCGCCTACGGACCACCCCGTGGCGACATCCTTCTCTGGTTCGAGGACCAGAGCGTCGTGGCTTGTGGGGCGCTGCGTCAGCTGGAGCCAAAGGTCGGAGAGATCAAACGAGTCTACGTGCGAGCGGACTATCGTGGGAAGGAGTTCGGGCATCCCTTCGTTCGGGCACTCATCGACCAAGCTCGCGGGCTCGGGTATGAGAGTCTGCGAGCCGACACTCTCCCGACGATGCAGGCTGCGATCGAGTTCTACCGGGAGTTGGGATTTCGTCCCATCCCCGCCTTTTGGCCCCACCCGGTGGCGAACGCTCTCTTCTTCGAGCGCGAGATCGGCGACGGCGCTTCAACTTAATAGAGGACGGCCGAGTCTCGCGCCGGGCGAACCCGATGGACCCCTTCAGTCATCTGCTACTCGCGTACCCGGTCACTTTCGGGGTCTTCGGTTCGAACGGGCTCCCCTACGTGGTCGCGGGGGCGATCGCCGGTGGCCTCCCCGACGGGGACGTGATCTTCTTCCCGATCTCGCGCCGGTTCCCGCTCCTGCGCCATCGTGGGATCTCCCACTCGATCGTGGGGGTGACGGTGATCGCCGCGGTCGGCGCCGCCGTGATGCCTCGGCTGCTCGTCGGGGCGTTCGGCGCGTCGTTCGCGGGCGGCTCACCGATCCTGTACTTGGTAGCGATGGAGATCGGGGGGTCGACCCACGTTCTCCTCGACGCGTTGGACCACTGGTCGGTCCCCGTTTTCGCTCCCTTCTCCAAGCAGGAGTATCACTTCGACGCTGACCGGATCTTCGATCTCGGTGCGATGGTCTTCACGGTCGTCGCCTACGCCGCGTTGCTCTACGAGCGAGGCCGGGAGCCGGTCTGGGTCTGGGACGCGACCTCCTGGGTCCTCCTGGCTCTCGCTTCGGTCTACATCGGAGTGCGTCTGCTCGCTCGTTGGAGGGCCGGCGTCGCGGCGAAGCGGGAGGGATTCCCCGACGTGATCCCTCAGGTCAATCCGCTCGTCTTCCTGCTGGTGGACGAGCGGACCGGCGAGCAGGGGCTATCGATCCGGTACGCTCAGTACCACCTGCGGAGGGGATTCCTCGCGCCCGCGAAGCGCCACTCGATTCCCCCCGGGCCGCCCGACTCCGGGCCGGTTCGCGACGAGACCGACGCCCTCCAGCGGAGCTACGGCGCCTCGGTAAAGGCGTCGTGGGTCCTCGGGGAGACTCATCACTTCGGTGAGGCCCGAAAGCGCCCGGGAGGCTTCGAAGTTCACTGGTACTCTCTCGAGATGGTCGTTTTCGGCCGGGCCGGTGGGGTCCTGGCCACCGTGGACGGGGCCACGGGACGGGTCGACTCGGAGACGTGCTGGAAGGCGCCCGGGACCTTCACGGGCTGATACGGACGGACCTCGCGTCGAGCACCGGGCCGAGGGGCTCGCGGGGGAAGGCCCGCACCGTCGGCGCGCCCCGTCAGGCTACGGGGGTCGCGAAGGTCGGGACGTACCGCTCGGAGAAACGACCGACGATCGGGATCGCGTGCCCGCACGCTCGGCATCGGTTCCGGCCGTCGAGGTTCCAGTGCTGGATCGTGAAGCCGTAGCGTTGGACCGCGACCGCGCCGCAGGCGGGACAGTAGGTGTGCTCGAGCGGATGGCCCCAGACATTCCCGAGGTAAGCGTACTCGAGCCCCTCCTCCTTCAGGACGGCATGGAGCTTCTCGAGCGTCGCGATGGGAGTCTCGGGTAGGTCCATCATCTTGTAGTCCGGGTGGAACCGGAGCAGGTGGAACGGGGTCTCGGGCCCGAGCTCGTCGACCACGTAGCGGGCCAGCTTCCGCGTCGCATCGATCGAGTCCCCGACCTCGGGCACGATGAGGTCGGTCACTTCTACGTGGACCCCCCGCTTTTGGAGGTCCCGCATCGTGGAGAGGATCGGCTCCGGACCTTTCGCGGTGATGTACCGCCGCAGGAACCCGGGCTCTCCGCTCCCCTTGAAGTCGACGCTCACCGCGTCGAGCGACGACCCGAGGACCTCGACCGCCTCGGGCGTCATGTAGCCGTTCGTCACGAAGTTCGCAAAGAGCCCCGCCGCGCGGGCCTCCCGGATCACGTCCAGCGCGTACTCGATGAAGATCGTCGGCTCGTTGTAGGTGAACGTGATCCCGTCGCACCCATAACGCTGGGCGCCCTCGACCGCGGCCCGCGGCGAGAGCGGCCGGCCCGAGACTTCGCGCTCCTGGGAGATCTCCGCGTTCTGGCAGTACAGGCATCGCCAGTTGCAGCCGACCGTGCCGATCGAATAGACCCGGGCTCCGGGATGGAAGTGAGAGAGCGGTTTCTTCTCTACCGGGTCGATCTGGATCGCGGCCGCGCGGCCGTAGGAGAGCAGGACGAGCCGCCCCCCTTCGTTCTTACGAACGAAGCAGAAGCCGTGGGAGCCCTCCGGGATCGTGCAGTACCGCGCGCACGCGGTGCAGCGCACCTTGTTTCCGTCCAAGGGCTCAAAGAGCGAGGCGGTGTGGGCCGGACCGGACACGATGGAGCTCCGGAGGAGATAGGGCGCGAGGGACCAAGAAGACTGGCCCCTCTCCGGGCGCGGGCCGAAGGTTCATCTGCCGGTCCGCGTCCCCTGTCCTGATGGCCGACGGTTCCCACAACCCTGAGCCCACCGCCGAGGCGGACCGGGTCGAGGCCGCCGTCGCCGCGCGGGTCGCGCCGACTCCCGAATTCCTGGAAAAGCTGGCGCGGACTCGCGACGAGCTGGTCCGTCGGGTCACGGAGGCCGCCCAGGCGCGCTCGAGCCCACTCGTCCGCGCGCTCGTCGCGGGGAGCGCGGCCCGCGGCACCTTTCTCTCGGACCGGCTCGACATCGACCTGTTCCTGCTCTTCCCTCCGGATCTCGCGCGGGACCGCTTGCGCGAGGAAGGGCTTGCGCTGGGGCGCGCGGTCCTAGAGAACCCCGAAACCCGGTACGCCGAGCACCCGTATCTGCGAGGCGAGTTCGACGGGTTCCGGGTCGATGCGGTCCCCGGTTTCGCGATCACCGACCCCTCGCACCCCCTCTCCCCCGTGGACCGGACCCCGTTCCATCAAGAGTACCTCTCCCGGCGGGAGAGTCCCGCGCGCGTCAGCCAGGTCCGGCTCGCGAAGCAGTTCTTCCGGACGCTCGGCGTCTACGGGTCGGAGGCCCGGACCGAGGGGGTCTCGGGGTACCTGGTCGAGCTCCTGGTGCTCGAGTTCGGGTCGCTGCGCGGCCTCCTCCGGGCGGCGCGCTCGTGGCGGTTGCCCGTGCGCCTCGCGAAGCCGGGCGAAGAGCCTCCCCGACTTCCCGCAGACGTGGCGCTCATCCTCGCGGACCCCGTCGACCCGAACCGCAACGTCGCGACCGCGCTCTCGCGTCGGAACCTCGCGCTCGTCATCCTGGCCGCCGGGGCCTACCTCGAGCACCCGTCCGAGACGTGGTTCGAGCCGCGGCCGGTCCCGCCCCTCGCCCGGGCGGAGGCGCTCACCCGGCTCGAGGCGCGGTCGAGCCATGTCGTGGTGGTTCGCCTCCCCCGACCGGACCTCGTTGACGACACGCTCTACCCGCAGGTCCGCAAGGCGGAACGGGCGCTCGCGGAGGAGGTGACGCGGTCCGACTTCGAGGTGCTCGGTTCGGCGAGCGCGGTCGAGCCCGAACGCGTCGTCGTGCTCCTGGAGGTGACGCACTCTCATCGCTCGGCGGTCCGACAGCAGGACGGGCCGCCCCCCGGGCTCGACCGGGTAGGCCACTTCCTCGGGAAGTGGACCGCGGGGGACGCGCCCGTGCTGCAGGGCCCGTACGTTCGGGCGGACGGGAGCCTCGGGGTCGAGACCCGTCGCGTCGACCGGGACGCGGAAGCGGTCGTCCGCTCGGTACTTCCCCGGCTCGCGCTCGGGAAGGACCTCACGCCGCCCGAGTCCGGACGGGTCGAGGTGCATCCGCTCGCGGGGGCTCCCGAATCCCCCGCGCTCGGCGCGGCGTTGCGCGAGCTCCTCGGAAAACGGCTGCCCTGGCTCGAGGGTCGCTAGATCGTGTTCGGGGCGAGGTTGATCAACACGAACCAGAGCGCGAACCAGCCGAAGAACTCCATCGCGATGAGCCCGGCCCAGTCGCCCTTGGTGTACAGCGACGAGAGCGTGCGCATCCGCTGGATCAGGAACGGGCTCAGGATTAGGATGAAGAGCCCGAGCGCGAGCGGCACCCAGACCGTGATCCCCGCGGTCGATATCGCCCAGGAGAGGAGCGCGATCGCGATCGTGACGATCCCGGCGAGGAGAAGGCCGGCGCCCAGTTCGAACTCCTTCTTCGCGAACGCGTCCTCGTCGAAAGCCGGGAACTCAAAGGCTTGCTCCTCCTCGTCCTCGAGCTTCCGTCGCGCCTTCTTCGCCATCGGTCACTCCCCCCGGTCGGCGCGGGCGCGGCAGAAGAGCTCCTCCGCGTGGTACGAGCTGCGCACGAGCGGTCCCGCCTCGACGCCGGAGAAGCCGGTGGCGAGGGCGTGGCGTTTCCAGCGCTCGAACTCGTCGGGCGTCGGGTAGCGCTGCACCGGGAGGTGCGCGGGGCTCGGCCGCAGGTACTGTCCGAGGGTCAGGAGGTCGACCCCGGCCGCCCGGAGGTCGGAGAACGCCGTTGCCAGTTCGGGGTCGGACTCTCCGAGCCCGAGCATGATCGAGCTCTTCGTTACCAGTCCCGGGGGTCCGAGCTCCCGGGCCCGGGCCAGGACCGCGAGCGATCGGTCGTAGCCGGCGCGACGATCACGCACTCCGGCCGAGAGCGACCGGACGGTCTCGAGATTGTGGGCCAGGACGTCGGGGGGGGTCGCGAGGAGGAGCTCGAGGGCCGGTACGTTCCCGCCCAGGTCCCCGATCAGGAGCTCCACTCGCACGGAGGGGGCGGACTCTCGGATGAGTCGGACGGTCTCGGCGAGGATCGCGGCGCCCCCGTCCGCGAGGTCGTCGCGGCAGACCTGGGTCAGTACGACGTACCGCAGCCCCCAGTCCCGGACCGCCTCCGCGACGCGGGAGGGCTCGGTCGCGTCGACGACCCCGTGCGGCGAGCGGGTCGTGACCGCGCAGAAGCCGCAACGGCGGGTGCAGTCCGTCCCGAGGAGCATCAGGGTCGCGGTACCGGCCGACCAGCATTCGGACAGGTTCGGGCAGCGCGCCTCTCGGCAGACTGTCCCCAGCCCGAGGCGAGCCAGAAGTTCCCGGACCTCGGGGTACTGGCTCCCGTGCGGGGGACGAGTGCGGATCCACTCGGGGAGCCCGTGCGTCGGGGGAGCCGCGAGGATCGAGGTCGTGCTGCTGGCCACGTCCGTCCGACCGGTGCGCTCGCTTTAGGCTTTGCGAGCGCGCGAACCGCCGGTCCGCTCCTCGAGGAGCGTCGTGAGGAGACTGGCCGGCAGCTCGTCCATTCCGATCTGGCTCGACTCACCGGTCGCCCCGGGGTCCAGCGTGACGAGGCCGTCCCGCTCGAGCTCCTTCAACGTGCGCCAGAACGTCGTGCGGCTCATCGGCGGCGCGCCGAGCTCCTCGACGAGCGCCGCGTGGGCGGCGCGGAGCTTCTGGCTCGGGACCAGGGCGCCCCGGCGCCGGAGGGTGCGCGAGAGCGCGAGAAGGACGCCGAGCTGGTTCACCGAAAGGGCGTCCAGGTGCGACTCGGTCACGCTCGGTAGCAGCGAACCTTTCGCGCGTCGAACGTGCTCCGGGGAGACGGTGTCGGCCCCGGCGTCCTCGGCGGCGTGCGCGGCACCGAGCAGGACCTCGAGCGCGAACCGGGCGTCGCCGTTCGGGGCGGCGATCCGCGCGACCTGGCCCAAGACGTCGCGATCGACGCTTCCCGGCCGAAGCGCGAGGCGCGCGCGATCCTCGAGGATGTCGGTGAGCGCCTCGCGGTCGTACGGCGCGAGCGCAAGGCGGTGCGTGACGCCGAAGCTCGAGCGGCTCGGGGCGTCCAGGTACGGGAAGAGGTCCTCGGAGGCGACGAGGACGAGCGAGATCGACCCGAGCTCGACCTCTCGCGACCGAGACAGGAGGTAGACGAGCTTCGTCTCCTGCTTGACGAGCGCGCCCGCCTCGTCGAGGACGATGACGAGGTGCTGGGGGGTGCGTCGGATCCCCTGCTCGAAGACGTCGAGCATCTCGGAGAGGCTGTAGCCGCGGTCCGGCAGCGAGACCTTGACGTGCCGGAGAAGGTCGAGCATCACGGTTCGGTCGCTGGCGCGCCGCCAGCAGTTCACGTAGGGGACACGGACGGGTAGATCTCCCAGCCGACCCCCTCTCTCGAGGTCGGGGCCGAGCCGACGGACGAGCGCTGTCTTTCCGCTCCCGACGCCGCCGGTGACGAGGCAGTGGTAGGCGAGGCCCTTCGCGAGTCCCTCCCGGAACCGCTTCCCGAGGAGACCGAGCTCGGACTCACGGTGGACGAGCCGAGGGGGGACGAACGACGGGTCGAACGCCTCCTCTTTGAGGAGGATCCGGGCGGACGGACTCATGGCTCGCCCCCGTGGACCGGGCTCGGCAATATCACCTTCGCCGTCGCCGCGGCCCGAGCGACGGGCGGCGGCGCGGCTCCGGGAGGGTCCGACGGAGCCGAGCGACGAGCGCGCGGACGAGCTCCTCTCGAGGGAGTCGAGCGTCGACGACGACCCAGCCCGGCCGTCGGGCGAGCGCGCGATACGCCTCCGCCACCCGACCGAGCACGGCCCGGCGCTCGAGCGGCGTCCGGCGTTCCCTCCGTACTCCTATACGTCGAAGCGCCTCGGCCGGGTCGAGGTCGAGCAGTACGACTCGGTCCGGGGCGACCGTCACCCGGCGCTGCAGCCGTTCCAGTCGGCGCCGGTCTCGGGGACGGAGCGCGCTCCCCTGGTACGCGAGCGTCGAGAAGAACGAACGGTCGGTGAGGACGACGTCGTGGGTCGCGAGGTCGCGATCGAGGGCCGATCGGGCGAGGTGCCGAACGATCGTGAAGTAGATCGCTCCCGTCCACGGGTCGCGGGCGCTCGCGGACTGGGCCAGTAACCCGAGCGACCGGTCGGCCGGTTCGTGGCGCAACGCCACCGTCCAGCCCTCCTTTCGCAGGGCTTGCCCTAGCGCAGGGGTGACGGTCGACTTTCCTGACCCGTCGATCCCCTCCAGGGCGATCAGCCGGCCCCGAGGACGGCTCCCGGGCGTCATGCCGACGACCCCGCTGGCGGTTCGGGTCGCCACCCGTAGACCTTCTCCACGGACTCCACGAAGGGCACGAAGAGCCGGTCCCCGCCGCCGTCGTCGGACTCGGCGATCGCGAGAGCGCGTCGGGGGACCGTCGCCAGGTCGAGCACCGCGCCCGGTCGCTTCGGGTCATCCAGGAAGTCGGTCTCGAGGAACCACGGAGCACCGTCCGGACGGACCGCTCGCACGAGCTCCCGGCGCGCGAGGTAGGAGGGGACCACCCCGTACCGCTCCGTCGGGGGAAGTCGGACCCGAGCGTAGTGCTTCACGACGCGGGTCGGCGCGAGCCCCCACTCCCGTGCCCGCTCCGCGAGCTCGCGGAAGCCCGAGGCATCCAGGTCCGCGGAGTGAACGACGAGGGGGCAACCCACCTCCCGCGCGACCTCGAAGGCGTGTCGGAATGCCGCATCGACCGCGGAGCTCTCTTCCGGGGGCACCGGAAAGTGTGCTCGGCCGACCTCGCCGAGCGCGACCGCGCGGTGCTCGCGGACCCATTGACCGGCCAGGTCCAGCGCCGCCCGGTGGAGTGCGAGGGCCGGCTCGACACCGAGGACTGGGATCGCGCCGACCAGGTCGATCGGGTAGGGTGCGACCACCGGATAGGCGACGACCCCGGTCTCCTCCCGCACTCTCCGCCCGAGCGCCTCGGTGGTCTCGAACTGATCCCGGTAGTCGTCCACGGTACGGGGCACGACGCCAGTGTAATTCTGGGTCGCGAGAAAGAGGTGCGTTCCCCCGGCCGCGCGGAACCGGCGGGCGGCCTCGACACCCTCCCCGGACGGCGAGAGATGGCAGTGGTGGTCCACGATCGGCAGTCCGCGTGGGAGCGGCACACCGGGGTCCGGGGCTCCGGCTCAGCGCAGGAGACCCGCGCCCTGGAGCTCCTTCGTGATCTTCTTGACGGCGACTTCAACATCCGACGGCTTGCGGGCACCCGTGCAGACCAGCTTCCCGCTCCCGAAGAGCAGGACGACGACCTTCGGCTCTTCGATGCGGCACACGAGACCGGGGAACTGCTCGGGCTCGTACTCGACCCGGTCGAGTCCCAACGTGACCGCGATGGCGTTGAGGTTGATCTCGCTCTCGAGGTCCGAGCTCGCGACGATGTTCTGGACCTCGATCTTCGGCTTCATGTTGATCTTCTGACCGCCCTTCTTGATCTGGGCGGCGACCGTGTGGATCGACTCCTCGACCTCGTGCATGCTCTTCGCGCCCGTGCAGACGACCTTGCCCGAGCGGAATAGGAGGATCGCGGTCTTCGGCTGCTTCAACCGGTAGATGAGACCGGGGAACTGCTCGGGTTCGTACTCGGCTCCGTCGAGGCCGAGTGCGATCGACTGCAGGTCGAGTTCGTCCCCGAGGGAGGTCGATGCCACGACGTTCTCGATGCGGATCTTGACCATTGTTATCCCCGGCGCGGTGACTATTTAAGGTGGTATTTAAAAGCTTGGCAACGCGGTTTCCGCCCCCGGGGCTCCGCAGACGCTCTCGGGGGAGGCCCCCCCGCGGGAGTGCCGCCCGACGCGAGCTGAACCGTGCGGCGCGCGTCGGGTCAGCCCTGGCGACGGCTCGAATCGGCATCGCCGGTGCGATCCCGCGCGGGGTCCGGAGCGAACGCCGGCCCGCCCGACTCGTCCTCGAGGGGAAGCCCGAAGAAACTCCGTAGCACGCGGCGGGTGAACCCCCAGAGAACGTGCCCCTCGAAGACGGTGGCCGGCACCTCGATCTCCCCGCGGCCCGAGTCCCGATGGACCTTTCGAGCGACCCCGAGCGCGGAGCGGGGTAGCCAGAAGACGTGAGCGACCTCGTCCGCGCTGAGCGCAGAGGGGGCGTGACCGCCCGGGCCGAGGGTCGCCGCGAAGACCGCGACCGTGATGCCGAACCGACGAGCGTGTTCCGTGCTGACGTATCGGGGAGGGCCTGCCAGGTCCACCGCGACGGTCCCGACCTCTTCCTCGAGCTCGCGGAGCGCGGTGACGGCCAACGACCCGTCGGACTCCTCCGCGCGGCCGCCGGGGAACGCGACCTGGCCGGACGCGGGGTCGGTGGGTCGCTCGGTCCGCTCGATCAGCAGGGTCTCGACCTCCGACTGTCCGTCGCGGAGAAGGATCGTCACCGCGGCCCCCGCCGACCCAACCGGCGGCGCGGTCACCGGGTATCGACCGAGGAGTTCGGCGAGAGAGAGCGGGGCGGTACCGACCGGGCTCGGGGGGCTCGACGGCGCGGTCACGCCTGCCAATCGTACGCGACTTTCTCTCGGACGACGGTACGGTCCGAGGGATTCTCGCTGCGGGGGTCGAGCTGTTTCTCGAGGGTCGCGAGACGCAGGCGCAGTTCGCGCAGGTCCTTCTCGAGCTGGGCGAGCCTTGCCGCCATCTGGGCCGCGTCGTCCGGAGGCATCACACTGGAATCGGCGCGCCCATTGATAAGTCCGCGCCCGACCTTACGGTGCCGACGCGGCCCCGCCGCGCGCCGCCTCGGCCGCCCGAACGAACGTCGCGATCGCTTCGACGGTCTCCTTCGGGCGTTCGAGCGGGACCATGTGACCGGTCTCGGCCAGGATCCGGATCTGCGCGCCCGGAATCGACTGGCGGAGGATCCGCCCGTGGGAGGCGTCGACGACCTGGTCGTCCATCGCTTGGATGATCAACGTGGGTACCTTGATGCCCGCGACCCGACCCTTCTCGTCGAACGTCGACATCGCGGCGTTCCAACGGTTGGCCGGGCCGAAGTCCTGGCGCTTGACGTGCTCCCGGACCTGGTCGGCGAAGTCGAGATGCGCCTCGATCCAGTCGGGGTAGTAGAGGTCCTTGAGGACCCGTAACCCGAAGGCATCGGGTCCTTCCTGGTCGTAGGTGTCGATCCAACGCTGGGCGATCGAACGGGTGTGCGTGTCCGTGTACGCCGCGCCACTGATCGTCACGAGACCGCGCACCCGCTCCGCGTGGTCGAGCGTGAGTCGAATCGCGAGGAGCGCCCCTCCGGAGAGACCGACGAAGTAGGCGGAGTCGACGGCCAGGGCATCCAACAGCGCCAGGACGTCGCCCCCGAGCTCCGAGAACGTGAAATGGGACCCCTTCGGGCACGGCGAGGCCCCGTGGCCCCTCAGATCCGGGGCGAGGACCCGGAACTCCGCGGCGAGGCCGGGAACGACGTGATTCCAGATTGCGTGGCTGAGTCCGACCCCGTGAAGGAGCACAACCACCGGTCCTTTCCCTTCCTCCCGGAAGTGGAGCGGAACTGGGGGAAGAGCTTCCTCCGCCACGTTCCGGCGACCCGGGCTCGGTATTTACCTCCGCCTGACCCGCGCGGCGCGAGCGACCACGCCTAAATAGTCCGGCCCGACTAAGTGCCTCGCCATGGCGCGTGGGGTAATGCTCATGAGCGGCGGCATCGACTCGCCCGTCGCGATCCACTACATGCTCCGCCAGGGGCACGAGATCATCGCGGTCCACATGGACAACCGCCCCTTCACCGACGATTCGCCGCTCGAGAAGGTCGTCGACCACCTAACGATGCTCCGGGAACGGTACCACCAACCGATCCCGCTCTATGTCGTGCCGCACGGCTCGACCCAGACGACCCTCATGCGGAACACCGACCGGCACGTCGGCTGTGTACTCTGCCGTCGGTTCATGTGGCGCTCGGCCGAGCGGATCGCCGAGCGGGAGGCGGCGAGCTTCCTCGTCACCGGGGAGGCACTCGGCCAGGTCGCCTCGCAAACGCTCTCCAACATGCACAACGCGACCTGCGCCGTGCGTCTTCCGATCGTCCGGCCGCTGATCGGCTTCGACAAGCAGGAGATCGAAGCCGTGGCGAAGGAGATCGGCACCTACGGGATCTCCACCCGTCCCGGGGTTTGCTGCCAGGCGGTCCCGGACAAGCCGGCGACCCGTTCGAATCTTCTCCAGATCCTTCGCGAGGAGGAGATGGTCGACGTCGAGCAGATCATCGACGATTGCGTCCGAAAGGCCGTGATCCTGTAGCGGCGACCCCCCGGGACCGCGGAATCCTGGCCGACCCGCCGTCCGGGCCGGGACGAGTGGGCGGACGGCGTTTGAAATAGTAGGCCCAGCTCTCGAATTTCGATGGCCCAATCCAGCGCACTCGGAGACCTCAGCCTGACGGGAGGGAGTCATGCGAACCTCGCCTACCTGCTGACCCTGATCGGGGCGCTCCTCATCATCCTGGGAGGGATCGTTGAGATTGCGTTCTTCGGTCTCGTCGGCGGGCTCTTCGTCCTCCTGATCGGATTCGGGATCGTCACGCTGGTCTTCGGTCTCCTCCTCCTGATCTTCGCCCTCCGACTGAAGCGGAACCCGGCGCAGACCCAGTCGACCGCGATCCTGATCATCATCTTCTCCGTCATCAGTTTCCTCGGTGACGCGGTCTACATCGGCTCGATCCTCGCGCTCCTCGGTGGGATCCTCGCGCTGCTGTGGAAGCCCAGCGGTGCGGTCTCTGCCTGGGCACCGGCTCCGGGGTACGGGACCCCGTCGGCGTACGCCGCTCCGCCGCCCACCGCGTACTCTCCGGCCGCCCCTCCCCCGGTCGCGCCGGCTCCGGCGGTCGCCCCTTCGCCGCCCCCGCCGCCGGCCCTGCCGCGGGCCCCGTTCTGCCCCACGTGCGGCAAGCCGGGGACCTACATTCCGCAATACGGCCGATTCTACTGCTACGACGACCAGCAGTACCTCTGAGCGCGGGTCCGCGGTGGGCGTGGTTTAGACCCGGCCGGGCGACGATGTAAGAACTCGCGAGGTCTGGGAGCGGAGGGGTCCGCCGCGGTGTATCGGAAATTGCGCCTCTGTTCCAACCACGGAGGATACGAGGCAATCCCCGAGCCTCCCATCCGCCTCGACCTCGCGAAAGCCCGGCACGCGCTCGAGGAGGAGGGCGTCGCGGTCGTCGACGCCCGGGTGATGCTCGTCGCCGCGCTCGACCCCGAGGTGACGATCAGCCGCACCGGTCGCCTCCTGTTCAAGACCCGGGACCCCGTCGCCGCGGAGCTCGGTTTTCAGCGCCTTCGGGCGCTCCTTGACCTGCCGGGAACCGCCGACGACGACGCCGTCCTCGACCGGGGCGGCATAGCCTAAAGTCCGTCCCCGCGCTCTCACCGGCGGAGAGCGACATGCGCGAGGCGTGGGTGGTCGGGGCCGCCTCGACCCGTTTCGGCAAGATGAAGGAGTCGGGCCGCGAGGCCGCCACGCGCGTGGCGCTCGCCGCGATCCACCGGGCGGGGCTCGAGCCGAAGGACCTCGGTTACACGTTCGTCTCGAATTGCTTCGGGCTCGCCGAGCGGCAGGGGCACGTCGGACCCCTCATCAACGGCGGTCTCGGGATCCCGGAGGTCCCGTCGTGCACGATCGAGTCCGCGTGTTCGTCGTCGAGCGCGGGCCTCCACGAGGCGTTCGTCCACGTGGCGGGCGGGTTCGCCGACGCGGCGCTCGTCGTCGGAGTCGAGAAATTGTCGCACCTGGACACGCTCACCGCCACGAGCTACTTCGCGGAGGCCGCGGACTACCCGTACGAGACGAAGAACGGGGCGACCTTCCCCGGGCTCTACGCCACCCTCGCGAGCGCGTACCAACGCGCGTTCCCGATGGCGCCCGAGGTCCTCGGGTCGGTCGCGATCAAGAATCACGCGAACGCCGCCCGGAACCCGCACGCCCACTTCCAGAAGGAGATCTCGATGGAGACCTACCTCCACTCGCCGATGATCGCGAGCCCGCTGCGGCTCTACGACTGCTGCCCGTTCTCCGACGGGGCCGCCGCGGTCGTCGTGGCGGCGAAGGAGTTCGTTCCGAGACCGGTCAGCGAGCCGCTCGTCATCCGGGCCTCAGCCCGAGCCGGTTCGGTGACCGAAATGCAGGACCGGCCGGACCTCCTCGGCCTCCCGGCGACGCGGACCGCGGCCGAGAAGGCGTTCCGCCAGGCCCATCTCGACCGGAACCAGATCGACTTCGTCGAGGTCCACGACTGCTTCACGATCGCGGAGGTCCTCGCCCTCGAGGACCTCGGGTTCTTCCCCCGCGGGAGCGCGGGGAAGGCTGAGGTCGAAGGCGTCACCGCGCGGACGGGCCGCTTGCCGGTCAACCCCTCGGGCGGGCTCAAGGCGAAGGGGCATCCGGTGAGCGCCACCGGCGCGAGCCAGGTCGTCGAGGTCTTCGAGCAGTTCAACGGGCTCGCGCCGGGACGCGAGGTCCCGAAGGCCGAGACCGCCCTCACCCACAACGTCGGCGCGACCGGCGGGTCGTGCTCGGTCCACATCTTCTCGCGGCGGTAGGGGGCGGGAACGCGTCCGACGAACTTCCCGCGGCGCCCCACTCGGTCGAGGAGTTCGTCCGGGGTTACGAGACGGACCGGCGTCTGCGCGGATTCCGTTGCCCGCACTGTGGGCTGGTCTGCGCGACCTGGGGGCTCGCCTGCACCCGGTGTGGCCGCGAGGGGCTCGTGGAGGCCGAGCTTGCCCCGGCCGGGACGGTCGCGGCGTTCTCGATCCTTCACGTCCCCGGCGATGAATTCCTGAACGACGCCCCGTACGCCTACGTCGTCGTAGAGCTGGACGGGGGGGGTCGCGTCACCGGCTGGATGCCGTCGGTGCGCTCCGAGAAGGACCTCGCGGTCGGGGAGCGCGTCCGCTTCGTCCCCGGTTACAAGCCGGGCGTCCAGTTCGCCAAGGAGCCGGCGGGCGCGGGCCCGGAGAGTTCGGCGTGACCGCCTCGCCGACGACCAAGATCGACCGACCCTGGCTCAAGAGCTACCCCCAGGACGTACCGCCGCGCGTCGAGATCCCGAACCTCCTCCTGACCGAGCTCATCGAGAAAGCGGTCGACAAGTGGCCCGACCGCATCGCATTGGTCTACTACGGCGCGCGTTGGTCGTACCGCCGACTCTGGGCGGAGTCGGAGCGGTTCGCTTCCGCCCTGCGGATGAACGGCGTCGGGCCCGGGGATCGCGTCGCGGTCTACCTGCCGAACTGCCCGCTCTACCCGATCGCGGTCCTGGCGACGCTGCGTCTCGGCGCGATCGTCGTGCAGGTGAGCCCGCTCTACCTCGGCCAGGACCTCACCCGCGTGCTCCGCGACTCGGGGCCGAAGGCGCTGGTCACGCTCGAGATCCTCTTCCCGAACATCGCGAAGGTGCGGCCCGACTACCTCGTTCCGGTCGTCTTCGTCGCGCGGATGCGACAGTTCTACCCCTGGTACCTGCGACCGTTCGTCAACTCCGTCCTCCGTCGCCGGAACCTGCCGACGGCGGTGCCGCACGAACCCTGGGTGCATCCGTACACGACGGCGCTTCGGACCGAGGGGTCGGTCGACCTCCACCGGGCGGACCCCGCGCAGACGGTCGCGCTCTACCAGTACACCTCGGGCACGACCGGGATGCCCCGGGCCGCGATGCTCACCCACCGGAACCTCGTCGCGAACGTCACGCAGATGATCGCGTGGAACACGGCCCGCGACGGTCGCCCCGAGGTGGTCCTCGCCTCGATCCCGTTCTTCCACATCTACGGGCTCACGGTCGCGCTCCTGCAGGGGCTCGCCGACGGCGCGGAGATCGTGATCCAGACGCGCCCGGATATCCCCGAGCTCCTGAAGCTCGTCGATCGCTACCAGCCGACGCAGTTCCCGGGCGTCCCCGCGCTCTACAACGCGTTGCTCCAGCAGCCGGACCTCGCTCGCTACCGCATCCGCTCGATCCGGTTCTGCCTCTCGGGCTCGGCGCCGCTCCCGGTCGAGGTCGCGCGGAAGTTCGAGGCGGCGACCGGCGCGAACCTCGTCGAGGGGTACGGCCTCAGCGAGACGTCGCCCGCGACCCACGCGAACCCGGTCCACGGGGAGCGTCGCGTCGGCTCGATCGGCCTCCCCCTTCCCAACACCGACCAGTGCGTCTTCGACCTCGAAACCGGAGCGCGGGCGCTGGGGCCCGGCGAGGACGGCGAGCTCGCCGTCCGGGGCCCTCAGGTGATGCTCGGCTACTACGGCCACCCCGAGGAGACCGCCGCGGCCCTGCGCGACGGGTGGTTCCGGACCGGGGACGTCGCCCACGTCGACGCGGACGGCTACGCCTTCGTCGTCGACCGGAAGAAGGACATGATCAACGTCGGTGGGATGAAGGTCTGGCCCCGCGAGGTCGAGGAGGTCCTCTTCCAGCACCCGGCGGTCCGGGACGCGGCGGTCATCGGCGTCCCCGACGAGGCGCACGGCGAGGTCGTGAAGGCGTTCGTCGTCCCGAAGCCGGGGACGAACCCGACGCCGGAGGAGCTGATCGCGTTCGTTCGGGAGCGGATCGCGCACTTCAAGGCGCCGCGCTCGATCGAGTTCCTCCCCGAGCTGCCGCGGAGCGGAGTGCAGAAGGTCCTGCGTCGGGTCCTGCGCGGACCCGCGCCGGCGACGCCGCCTACAGTCCCCGCGAGATGAGGTCCCGCGCGATCACGAGCCGCTGGATCTCGTTCGTCCCCTCGAAGATCTCGGTGATCCGCGTGTCGCGGTAGGCCCGCTCGATCGGCGTCCCCCGGATGTAGCCGAGTCCGCCGTGGATCTGGAGCGCCTCGTCGATCACTTCGCCCGCCCACTCCGACGCGAGGCACTTCACGGTCGCCGCCTCGCGCGTCTTCTCCGCGCGCTCGAGCCGCGTCCACTTCTTGGGGTCGGTGCCGAGCCGGTCCTGGCGCTCCGCAGCGTGGTAGACCATCGGTCGCAGCGCGTGGACCTTCATCGCCATGTCGGCGAGCTTGAACTGGATCGCCTCGTACTCGCTGATCGGGAGGCCGAACTGGGTCCGGTTCTTCGCGAACTCGAGCGCGCCCTCGGTCGCCGCCTCCATGCCGCCCAGCGACGCCGCCCCGAGGGACACCCGCCCGACGTCGAGCGCGGTCATCGCGACCGGGAACCCCTTCCCGACCTCGCCGAGGACATGTTCGGGGCCGAGGGGGACGTGGTCGAGGATCAACTGGGCGGTCGACGTGCCGTGGAGGCCCATCTTCTTCTCGGAGCGTCCGACCGAGAAGCCGGGGAGATTCGTGTCGACGAGGAAGGCGGTCACGCCGCCGTTCGGACCAAGTTTCGGGTCGTTCGCCGCCATCAGGATGACCGTGTCCGCCTCCCGCCCGTTCGAGACGTAGATCTTGTTGCCCGTGAGGAGCCAACCGTCCCCGTCCCGCTCGGCGACCGTGCGGAGCGCCCCCGAGTCGCTGCCGGACTCGGATTCGGTGAGGCTGAAGGCGAGGAGCTTCCCGCCCTTCGCCGCCGGCACGAGCCAGCGACGTTTCTGCTCCTCGGTGCCGTAGTAGAGGAGCGGAGTGGTCCCGAGCGAGGTGTGCGCGCCGATGATCGTGCCGTGGGAGGCGTCGACCCGGCCCATCTCCTGGAGGAAGATGCAGTAGCCGACCTTCCCAAGGCCGAGCCCTCCGTACTCTTCCGGGATGGGGACGCCGAAGTACCCCTCGGACCGTAGTTTCGCTACGCTCGCTCGGGGGAACTCTTCGGTCTCGTCCATCTCGGCGACGATCGGCGCGACCTCCTTCTGGAGGAACGCGCGTGCGGCGGTGCGGAACGCCTCCTGGTCCGGCGTGAACGAGAGGTCGATCGACACGGCTACGCTCCCCGGAAACGCGGCGGTCGGCGCTCGACGAACGCCGCGATCCCCTCTCCCAGGTCCTCCGACGGGAGGACCTCGGTCTCGAACAGCTTCGTCTCGTTCTCGATCCCGGCTCCAAGTGGTCCCTCGAGCCCCTCCACGATCGCTCGCTTCGCCGCGCGGACCGCCTTCGGGGACCGCTGCGCGATCGTGTGAGCGAGGTCCCGGGCCGCCCGCAATTCCTGGCCGGCCGGGACGGTCTTGTTGACGAGACCGATCCGCAGGGCCTCGGCGGCGGGGATCATTGCCCCCGTGAAGATCAGCTCCTTCGCCTTCGCCGCGCCCACGAGCCGGGGCAGGCGCTGGGTCCCGCCGTAGGCGGGGATCAGCCCGAGCGTCACCTCGGGCGCACCGAACTTCGCCGACTCACCGGCGATCCGCAGGTCGCAGGCGAGCGCGAGCTCGAGACCACCGCCGAGCGCGAGGCCGTTGACCGCAGCGATGACCGGGACCGGGAGCCCGGCGAGGTGGCCGTAGACGGCGAGACCGCGGCGCGCGACCTCGGGAGCGCTCGAAAGGTCGAGCGTGGCCATCTCCTTCACGTCGGCGCCGGCGCTGAAGTACTGACCGTCGCCCGTAAGGACCACCGCGCGGACCTTGGACTCACTCGCGAGCTCCCCGACCCGCTGGTCGAGCGTCGCGAGGAGACCCGTGCTGAGCGCGTTCACCGGCGGGTGACGGAGCACGAGGACCTCGACGCCGTCCGCCTCGCTGTGGCGGTCCACCCCTTCCCCGTCGGGCATCGATCCCTCCGGGAGGTCGAGGGAGACGGAACTTCATTAACCCAACCTACTCGATTTTCTGCCGGCCGGCCGCGGTCCCCCACTCCTGATAAGCCGGGGACCGTCGGGAGGGGTCCGTGGTCAACCGCGCCCTCCTGTCGCTGTCGCTCTACTCCTTGCTCGCCAGCAACCGGGGGGGCCTCTTCGTCGTCTTCCTGCCACTGTACCTCGTCGAAGTGAAGGGCGCGAGCCTCCCGATCGCGCTCGCGGTCCTCACCCTCGCCTACGTTCCCGCGAGCCTGATCGGTCCGGTGGTCGGCCGGCTCTCCGACCGGATGGGCCGACGGCGCCCGTTCCTTCTCCTCGGAGAGGCGATGGCGTTCCCGCTCTTTCTCGCTATCGCCTTCGCGCCGGGGTACGTGCTGGCCGGCGGGCTCTTCATCGGCGCCGAGCTCGCGCTCGCGACCGGAGGACCCGCATACACGGCCTACGTCGCGGACGTCACCCGGTCGAACGAGCGGGGCGCCGGTTACGGGCTCCTCAACGCCACGTCGAACGCCGGCGCGGTCGTCGGCGTGATCATCGCCGGCGTCGTCACCCTCGAGTTCGGCCTGGGGGCGCTCTTCCCGTTCGTCGTCGCCGTCATGGTCGGCACGCTCTCGGTCGTGATCTTTCTCATCCCGGACCTCCGCGTCCCGCCGACCCCGAAGCCGCGTCCGCTGCGTGACATGAAGCCGGTCGTCACGTTCTCCTTCGCGGTCTCGATCCGCGCGATCGGGAGCGGCGCGGTCGCGACGTTCTACGGCTACCTCGCAGTCACGCTCGGCGCGAACACGCTCGAGGTGAGCGTGGTCGCGGTCGCCGGGCTCCTGACCGCCGCGCTCGTCGGGCTGCCGCTCGGACGGATGATCGACCGGCGCGGGGAGATCCGAGGGATCTGGTACGGGACCGCGCTCGCGCTCGGGTCGTACGGGATCTTCCTCTTCGCGAACACGTGGACCGAGACGATCCCCGCCCAATCGGTCCGCAACGCCGGGCTCTCGCTCGTGGGTCCCGGGATGCAGGCGTGGGTCGCCCGCGCCGCGCCCGAAGGCCACCGCGCGGAGTACCTCGGCGTCTTCGCGTTGATCAACTCCTCCCTCTGGTCCGTCGGACCGCTCGTCGGGGCCGTCGCGATCGAGTTCTTCGGGTACGCCGGGCTGTTCGTGATGGCGATCGCCACGACCGTGATCTCCCTGATCCTGATGGAGGCGCTTTACGGGGAGCTGGGGATCCGCGCCCGGGTGCGGCGTCCCCCGGTCGAGACGACCGGAGGATCGAGCCCCCCCGTTCTCGTCATGTAGCCGGCTCAATCTGGGGGGACCGTCGATGCTGGCCTTTGACGTCGAGATGGAGGTGAAGGCCCCGCCCCAATTCGTCGTCGACTGGTGGTGGGACTTCTCGTCGGACGACGCCGCGATCACGCCCGGCATGATCCGGCGGGAGGTCGAGCACCTTACCGACCGGACGGTCCAGCTCACCACCTATTCGGAGATGGGCGGCCGAGAACGGAAGACGGTCGGCATCGTGACCCGGACCGGCCCGTTCAGTTGGCAGCTGCTCGCGAACGTCACCTCGGGCGTCAACGTCGCGTCGACCCTGCGGACCTCGTACTCCGTGGCGCCGGACCCGGCCGGGAGCGTCGTGCGAGCCCGGTTCGAGTTCCAGGGGCGGACCGTAATGTGGCGATTCCTTCTGTCGTTGGCCCGTCGATCGATCCGCGAGGACCGGGTCCGCTCGTTCGCGAGCTACGTGACCGCGATCGAGGCGGACTACTCGCGTTCGAAGACCCCCGGAGCGGCAGCCCCGGTGGGCCCGCCGCTGCCGAGTGGCCCCCGATAATCGGGGGCACGGTCAAATAGCGGGCGACCGCTGGGCCGCGGGACCCGGTGGTCACGCGCGGGGATGTACGAGATGTCGTCCGAAGGACCCACGGTCTCCCGCGGCGCGGAGGCGTCGTTGCGCGCGGTGGAGTGGATGGGCCTCCCCGCGCTGCTCAAGGAACGCGACGAGAAGGCGTATCGTCCCAAGGCGCTCGACGACCGACTGCGCCGAGAGCGCACCCGCACGGAGGTCCGCCTCTTGGTGGACGCGCGGAAGCTCGGCGTCCGCACCCCGATCGTTTACGACGTCGACCTCGCGAAGCACCGGATCGTCCTCGAGCAGCTCGCGGGCCCGACCCTGAGGGAGATGCTCGAGGACGCGACCCTCGCCCCGGATGCGCTCGCGGGAGCGGTTCAGCGCTTCGGTGAGGCGCTGGGCCGCCTCCACGCTGGCGGGATCTCGCACGGCGACCTCACGAGCTCGAACGTCCTCTTTCCGCTGGGCCCGGACGGGGCGCCGGCGTTCCTCGACCTCTCGATGGGCTCGCGCAGCCCCGGGCTCGAGGAGCTCGGGATCGACCTTCACCTCGTCGAGGAAGACCTGAAGGCCCTCCACGCGAGGTCCGACGCGCTCGTGCGGTCGTTCCACGAGGGTTACGCCGTCGGGAATCCTTCCGGAGCGAAAGAGGTCCGAGCCCGTGCGAAAGCGATCCGGGGCCGCGTCCGGTACGCGTGAGCTCCCTCAGCTGCTCGGGTGAACCCGCTCGAGCGCGGAGACGAGGACCGGCGGCAGTTCCTCGATGATGTCCGTCGCGAGGAGGCCGAAGCTCTTCCGCGCGGCGACGCGGGTCCCCGCCTCGCCCACCCACCACGTGCCGAGCCGCGCGGCGTGCGCCGGGTAAATCCCCTGGGCGAGGAGGCTCGCGACGACGCCTCCGAGTACGTCGCCCACGCCCCCGACCGTCATCGCGGGGTCGTGGTGCGCGTTCTCGAAGACGTCGACCCCGTCGGAGACAAGGTCGGGGTGCCCCTTCGCGATCAACGTGACGCGGTGGCGGGCCGCGGTCGCCCGCGCCCGGTCCGACCGGTCGGCCGCCGCGTCGGACGGTGCCACGCCGAAGTACCGCTCGTACTCGCCCGCGTTCGGGGTCGCGACCAGGACCGGCGACTCGGCGCTCCCCGAGATCTCCTCCGCGGTCGGCAGCGCGGCGAGGCCGTCCGCGTCGACGAGGAGGGGAACGGTCCCGACCAGAGCCCGTTCCAGTTCGCGCAGCGCCTCGATCGTCTCGGGGTGTGCCCCCGCCCCCATGCCGAGCGCGACCGCGCGGGGTCGAGCGGCGCGGACGAATTCGAGGATCTCCGGCACGTCGGTCGACCGGAACCGGTCGACGCCGAAGGCGCGGACGACGAGATTGGGGCTGAACCCCTGGATCCGCTCCGCCGAGCCCCGGGGGGCCAGTACGGTCGCGCGCTCGGCGCCCGAGCGCAGTGCCGCCATCGCCGCGAGCGCGGGAGCGCCCGCGTACGGCCCGCCCCCCACGACGAGCACGCGTCCGGTCCGGCCCCGGTCGGCGTTACCGGTCGGGCGGGGGAAGAAGAGGAACTCACCGGGACCGGTGCGTCGCCAGGCGTCCGCCGGGATCCCGATGTCGCGGACCGTGACCTCGCCCGAGGTCCCCGGTCGCATCTCCTCCTTCGGGCACGTCATGGTGACCGTCCACGGGGGGCGAAGCCCGTCGGGGTCGCTCACGCCGGTCGGCACGTCGATGGACAGCACGGGCGACTGGCTCTCCCGAATCGCCGCGACCGCGTCACGCACGGGCGCACGGAGTCGGCCCCCCTGACCGGTCCCGAGGAGGCCGTCGAGGACCAGCGGCATCGAAGCGAGCTCGCTGACCCGAGGGACACCGAGGTGGATCGTGCACCGGCGCTCGACCCGCTCGAAGCACCGGCGCGCCGCGCGGGAGGAGATCTCGGCCGGCGGGCGGACGAGCCAGATCTCCGGCGAGTAGCCCCATTGGTGGAGGTAGAACGCGGCGCAGGTCGCGTCGCCGCCATTGTTCCCGTTACCGGCGACGACCGCGACGCGCGACGGAGGGGGCGGAAGGTGGCGGGTCGCCTCCTCGGCGACCGCCCGGCCCGCGTTCTCCATCAGGAAGTCGACGGTGGAGCCAAGCGCGACCGCGTTCGCCTCGATGACCGCCATCTCGAGCGACGTCAGCGGGCGGCCGGTGAGGGGCCCCACGGTCGCCCCTACGTCGGCGGCGTGTCCGCGCGCGCTTCGGTGGAGAAGAGATTCACGGACGCGGGGAGGAGGTTCTTCCGGGCGAGGTACTGGGACTGCGTGCGGCTGTAGCGGAACAGGATGTCCGCCTTCCCTTCCTGGAACCCCCACGGGCGAAGGATCAGGAGGTCGCCCTCCCGGATCCACATTTTCTTCTTCATCTTTCCCGTGATCCGACCCATTCGGGAGACGGAGTCCTCGCACATCACCCGGATCCGCGCGGCGCCGAGCAGTTGGTTCGCGATCCCGAAGACCTCGCCCCGCTCGCGGCGCGGGAGCGGCAGCCGTCCAACCTCTTCCCCTCCCTCCACGACCTCGACGGTCGGTGCCGGCCCCTCGACGACCGGCGCCGGAGCGGCTGCCTCGCCTTCGGCGGGGGATTTCGGGGGTTCGGGCACGCCGGGGCGAGCGAGCCCACCTATTTCAGGAGGACTTCCCTCGGGGGAAAACGCGGAGCGGATTTTCTTCGAGGATCTGGTTCCGCGCGTCGGCCGGGAGCGGGAGCGCGCGGAAGGCGTCCAGGTTCGCGCGGATGTCCTTGACCCCCGGCCCAGGCCAGTCGGTGCCGAACAGGACCTTGCTCGCGAGGGTCGCCAGTTTCGGGAAGTAGTCGAGCAACCGCACCGGAGGGATCCCTGACACCTCGAGCCAGACGTTCGGGAACCGGCGGGTGAGGAACGTCGCGGTTTCCATCCAGAGGGGCCGCCCGCCGTGCGCGAGGACGATCGTGAGCTCGGGGAAGTCGAGCGCGACGTCCTCGAGGTCGAGGGGGTTGCCAAACTTGTTGCGAGCCCGAGGGAAGACCGACGTCCCCGTGTGCACGATCACGGGCAGTCGGTGACGCTCACAGGCGCCGTAGATCGCTCGGAGGGCGGGGGCACTGCCGTCGACGTACCCGTTCGGACGGAACAACTGGTGAGGAGGGTGGAGCTTGATGCCGCGGATCCCGAGCTGGGTCGCGAGGCGCGCGATCTCTCGCTCGGGGTCGGGGTGGTCGGGCCGGATCCCCCCGACCGCGATCAGCCGCTCGGGGTCGGCTCGGACGTACTCGCTGACGAAGTCGTTCGAGCGCTCCGTGTATCCGATGACCTCGGGAGCCACGTAGTTGACCAGTACCGCGCGCTCGACGCCGCACCGGTCGAGGTACTCGAGGAACGCCTTCGGCTCCTTCAGGTACCGTTCTCCGGCCGGGTCCGCGTGCGTGAGCAGCCCTGCCGCGTCCGGCCGCATCTCCCAGAGCGGGTTGATGTGAACGTGGCAGTCCGTGACGCCCATCCGGCCCGGGCACCCCCCGGGCGATATAAGCCCCGAGCGCCCGGCGCCGCCGGCCGGGGCGAGAGTTTATCACCTCCCCCTCGCCCAGGGACGCCTGATGTCCGGACCCGCCGCGCCGCCCTCCGGCGTTCCCCGCTCGACTACCGCACCGATGGCGCAATCGCGCCCCATGCCGCGACTGCTCAAGGCGACGTACCTGGCCGACCAGGAGTCCCTCCTCGAGGAGACTCGGGCCACGAAGTTGTTCTACTTTCCCGGGCCGATCGTCTTCACGGTGATCGTGGGCTTCATCGCCCTGATCACCGCCGCGAACGTTGAGGGCTGGACGGGGCTTCAGGTCGGCGAGTGGAACACGGTCTTGACGCATCTCCACCAAAGTGTCAACTCGAACTTCCCGACGTGGATCCTCTACCTCTTCCTGTTCCTCGTCCTGGTGGGGCTGCTCTGGATCCTCGTTCGCGGGCTGCGCTGGATCCGCACGGTCTACGCGGTCACGTCGCACCGCGTTATCGTACAGACCGGCATCTTGGGGAAGGACTTCCACGAGATCCCCGTGACGCAGGTCCGCGGGGTTGACGTGCACCAGTCGCTCTTCCAGCGGATGCTCGGGTACGGCAGCGTCCGCGTGAGCTCGGAGGGGAACACGGGAGTCGGCAACGAGGACTGGAAGGGGATTCCGAGGCCGTTCCGGTTCCAGAAGATGATCGAGGACGCCAGCCAGGGTGTCATGCAGAACGTTGGTGCCGGTGCGTGGGTCCGGTCCTAGTGACCCGGCCGGCAAAGTTGACCGGCATCTGGACCGGAGGTACTATCCGGGGTAAACCTATCCCGGAGTCATGGTCCTGCGGGTCCGCGAATTAACCGTCGAGGAAGGACAGAAGCTCCAGC